>DASPGH010000031.1:0-71979 GCA_035620735.1 Acidimicrobiia bacterium
GGCCCATGATGGCGGTGAGGATCTCAGCTGCGGAGAACACCTGCCCCAGGTAGCCCAACCCGACACTTCCCACCATCTGCACACCATTGAGCCGAGCCCGCGTGGGGACATCAGACGGATGGGTGCTTGGCGGCGATGACACTCATTCCTCCTCGTCGAGATTGGCTAGGCCACTCAGCCATTCTTCGGCTACCATAGCTAATCTCACCGAACCGATGACGGACGACACGCGGACCCGGCTCAGGACCCTCTCCCCCTCCCGGCTCGTCGACGATGTCGTCAGCCATCTCCGCGAGTACATCAGTGAGAACGACCTCGAAGACGGGGCCCGTTTGCCCTCGGAGCGGTCACTCGCCGCGATGCTCGGCACCAGCCGTGCCACCGTCGCCCAGGGTCTGCGCATCCTGGCGGTGATGGGTTTGGTCGAGATCAGGCACGGGTCCGGGATCTATGTCCGCCGCAACCCGGGATCGCTGTTCGGCACCACCTTCGACGTCATGATCGATCTGGAACCGGAGACCGTCGGCCAGCTCGCCGACTTCCGCTATTGGATCGAGCGGAGTGTCCTCGCGGACGGGGGCCTAAGCGGCGTGGACGTCGAACGGCTTCGGGCTGATTTCGAGGCCTTGTCCTCGTCGAAGAGCCGGCTCGAGTCGTGGATCGAGGCCGACGCAGACTTTCACCTCACCCTCGTCGCCGCCACCGGCAACGAGTATCTCAGCTCCACCTTCGCGATGGCGCACCGCAAGATCCTGTCGGTCAGCTATGCGGACTGGATCGAACGTGGAATCACCCCGTCATGGCTTCGAGGCGAGCGTTTGAAAGGACAGATCGACCTCCATCGACGCATCCTCGACGCGGTGGTCGCAGGTGACAGAAGCGTCCTGGAGGCGGCCCTGGCCAGCCATCACGGAGAGATACTGGAGCACCTGGCTCGGGCGGTCGATCTGGAGCCGTCGTCGCTCGGGTGATCAGTCCCTGACCAGCAAGTAGTGGTCATCCTCCACCTTCACCCGCTTCCAGAACAAGACCAGCAGACCCACGATGACGACAGCGATGGAGACCCATCCGTTGCGGGACAGCCCGATGAACCTGAACGTGGTGTCGGTGCGGATCAGCTCCATCAGGAAACGAATCACTCCGTAACCAACGAAATAGACGCCCACCAGACGGCCCCTCATCGACGGGAAGCGATTGCCCACCCAGATTATGACGAAGACCAGGATCACGTTGAGGATCGATTCGTAGAGGAAGGTCGGGTGAAACGTCTCGGCGTCGGGATAGGCGGCGGGTCGATTCTGCGGGTCGATCTCGAGACCCCAGGGCAGGTCGGTCGGCGTCCCGAACAGCTCCTGGTTGAAGTAGTTGCCCCAACGTCCGATGGCCTGGGCGGCCGGGACGGCGGGAGCAACCGAGTCGAGGAAGTCGGGGAGACTTGCCCCCCACTTGCGCGCGTAATAGATCATGGCGATGGCGCCGGCGGTTAGCCCGCCATACATGGCGATACCGCCCTCCCAGATGGCGATGACCTTCCACCACTCGTCGGCGAAGCGATCGAGGTGGGTCGAGACATAGGCGATCCTGGCGCCTATGAATCCCCAGATGACGACCCGAATCACGATTCGCTCGGCGACCTGAGCATCGCCACCCCGGGCGACGAATCGGTTGCGGGTGATCAGCCAGGCGACGACCACACCTGTCATCACCAGGATGCCGTAGAACGTGACCCGCAAAGGGCCGATGTTGAAGTCGTTCGCCGGTGGCGAAGGTATTGAGGCGAGGACTGCGCCGATCATGCCGGTTGAGTCTCCCTCGCCGTCCAACGAAACCACAAAACGGCGATGGTCGACCAGATGATCGGAATGGTGGCGATCTTCATGACGATCCCGGCCAGCTGCTGATCCTCGATCGCGGTGAGCGACCCGATCCGCGGCGCCAGCTCATAGATGGCGTATATCGGAGTGCTGGTGAAGGTGAGAAAACTGGCCGGAATGACTGCTACGACGCTCGTGGTGATGAAGAGATAGGCCATCTTGGCGAAAGCCGACGATGCCCTGCCTTCGGGGAGCGGCGATATCACGGGGAGCCAGAGGATGAAGCCGGCCACCATCCACACAACGTCCATGGCGAACGAGCCGAGCTGGCTGTTCCTCAACACATCGACGGTGCCCGGTGCGTGCGTGGTGAGGAGGATGACGTTGTAGATGACGCCCGATGCCACCAAAGCCCGACCCAGCCGGAGGACCGAGGACCTGAGACGAACCCGTTCCAGGATCGAGCGCGCCAGCCACTCCGGGGTGCCCAGGAGGATGAGCGGCGCGGCCACCAGCGTGTAGAGCAAGAACTGCGTCATGTGTGCCGATGCCAGGTATCCCGCCCCGAGCGTCCCCAGCGGCCAATCGGAGGCCAGCCAGAAAACGATCATGCCGGCTACGAACTGGCCGGCCTTTCTGGGGTCGACCGGCCCGGGATGTCGGCTGACCGCCCGGACGTACAGAACGATGGGAACGATCGACGCCAACCAGATGCCCGGATAAGGGATCCACTCCCAGGTCCAGGGACGAGCCAGAGCAGTGCACCACCAGCTGATCAACCGAGGCTCCTGATGTAGTCGACGAGACGGTCGACCTCCGACTCGCTGAGCCCGAAGGTGGGCATGCGGAGATCGAACCCTGCAACGACCTGTGCTCCTGGATTCGTGATCGACCGTCTCACATACGCCTCGTCTACGACCACGTTGGTCCCATCCTCGAGCTCGACATCGGTGCCCCAGATGCCGTGAAGAGTAGGAGCCAGATCGGTGTCGGTCTCCGTGTGACATGCAACGCAGCCGATCTCTGTAGCCAACTCGCCCCCGGTGAGGTCGTTCGTGGAGCCTTCATCGCTGCACGCGCTCAAAACAAAGATCAAGAGGGCCGACAGAACAGCTCTACCCGTCATGGCTCTGATCCTCGCCGACGTCCTGAGGCTCGACAACCACTGCCTTGAAGGTGATCTCCCCGGCGTTCTGCCAGGTCAGTGTGACTTCGACTTCCTCGCCCACGTCGAGCCGATCGACATCGACCAACATCAGATGGAATCCACCGGGTTGGAACACCAGGGTCTCCTCGGCCGATACCTCCATTGGGGCCTCGACGAGCCGCATCGCCATGGTCCCGTCATCGCCGGCGATGGTCTCATGGATCTCTATCGAGTTGGCAACCGTCGTGTCGGCACCCTCCAGGGCGTCTGGCGTCGCGGAGTGGTTCTCGACAGTGAGGTAGAGAGCGGCATTCGGGCCGGTCGGCATGCCGATGCGGGCATCGGTGACGATAAGACCGTCCCCCGAGCCGCTGCAGCTGCCCACGGTAAGCAGCGCCAACACGATGGCCAACATGGCGGGTCTCCTCAGACCCACCTCAGCCCCCCAGATCGGCGAGGACCTGGAGATCGTTGTTCCACTGGCTCTGTCTGGTTCCGAAGGGATAGACGCTGTGATTCATGCCATCGGGGGCGAATGCGAACACCTGGGCGGCGTGATTGACCGTGTAGTCCTCACCATCTCCGACGAACACTGCGACGGGGACGCCTGCCGCCGTCTGCGCCGTCTCCAGCTCCTCGAGAGTCCCGGTGAGACCCACGAACCGCTCGTCGAAGTTGTCGAGGAAGGCCCTGATCTCCTCGGAGGAGTCGCGCTCAGGATCGACCGAGACGAATACCACCTCCGCGTCGCGGGCGACTTCGGGGATTCGGTCGAACGTCTCCGCTATTTGCGCCAGGTGTACCGGACAGATGTCCGGACAGTTCAGATAGCCGAAGTAGAGGAGAGTCAGTTTGCCCTCGGTCTCAGCCACGAAATCGTACGGGTTGCCGGCAGTGTCAGTGAGTGTGAATTCCGGTTTTGGCTGGGGTGGGTCGATCACCACGCCCTGGAGGTCCTCGGTGGAGCCAGCGCCACCCCCGCATCCGGCCAGGGCCAAGGAGCCGGCCAGGATCAGAAGAAGAGCGCGACGGATGATGGGCACGTCGGGCTCCATGGTGGCCCGTTTCCCCGTCTATCTACAACGCCTTTGCAGCCACGGCGAGGTGATAGGTGATCTCCCGATAGGGAGCGGAGACATAGTCGAGACCTTCCGGCTCCGGCGCCCAATCGGCCAACTCATCGACGTGGTCACCGAGTATCGCCACCGAGGTCAGCCTGGCTTCCCCGGCCGGGTGAACAACATGTCTCCGGCCCGGATGCGACTCTTCGGCTACCTGCCATTGGATGAAGAACGGCATCACCCGGGGAAGTGCCTGTTCGAGACCGGCGATTCGCCACTCCAGGACTTCGCCCTCCGGGGTCTCTCGAGACATCGAGGCGGCCTCGAGCCCGAGTCTTCGACAGACCGAGTCCAGGTCGTCTGTGCGCAGACACACCGCCTTGGCGTCCGCCCCGTGTGACTGTGCCCCTGCCCAGCGGCCAAACGAGCTGGAATCGGCCTCAATTGGGTCTGTCACCGCCAACAACTCGATGTAGTTCGGTCCCAGCGGGATGATGCTGTTCTCGGTTCCATGGCCGGTGTGCCTCCCCCCTGCCACAGGGCTGACTCCGAACCGCTCCTCGAACAGTCGGGCCCCGGACTCGAGGTCTGCCACACAGACGATTACGTGGTCGAGCTCCAATCTCATGTGTGGATGATGCCACCGACGGTCATAGACTTCCCGTCGTGAAACGTCTTTCCCCTTTCGTGATCATCGCTCTGGCAGCCGCAGCTGCCGTCGCGCTGTTTCGTAGTTCCAGTGATCCGGAGCCGGCGGAGGACTGGAAACCGGTCCAGCCTTCGTGAGGATCGGGCTCCTCGTCACCGGGGACGTCTCGGTTCGCGCCGCACACTCCCTGGCCTCCCACGATGGTGTCGACGAGGTAGTCGTGCTCGGTCCGGCCACATCGAAGAGCTTCGAGGTGGTGAAGACGGCCGACGGCTGTGACTTTCTCGTCGGGTCCGGCCCGAAAGCAATCGAACAGGCCCGGAAACACGCCGTGCCCCTGATCTGGGATGGCAATGTGGCTCAGGAGGGAGCAGCAGTTTGGGGGGCATCTCCAACCGGGCTCGCCCTCGCCATGGCCGCCCGGGAGCCAGACCCTCGTCTGGTGGCGGTGGCTCATCCCGATCTGTCGGTGGACACCTTCGACCGGACGACCAGGTTCCCCGACCCGGTGGGCCGGGTCGGGGTGCGAGAGACCCAACTCGACGGCAGACCTGTCGCCGAGGCCCACTCACCCAACGAGTTCGCCGCCTGTCTCGCCGTCGGTGTCAATCGGCGGGTGACCGTGGTCGATCACGGGCACTTCCTCTCCGGAGTGGCCCTGGCTGCCGGCATCGCCGTCGCCAACGGAGGGGTCACAGCCGTCTGGGAGAAGGCCCTCCCCTACCTGGAGACCGCCACCGAGATGGGTCTGGTCATGGCCGAGAGCGACTGAGGGACGAAACCTCTCTGTGCGGGTTTGTGAGCACAGAGTCCGCACAAACCCGCACGGAACGGGCTAGCCGATCCGCTCTACGCGCTCGCGCTCCTCTGCGTCGGAGTCCGCGTCCTCGGGTTCGGGTTCTTCGTCGATGACCGCCGCAACCTCCTCGGTGGGAAGGTCGGCGTGCTCCGGCGGAGGTGCCACGCCGCCGTTGACGGCCCGATAGTCGGCCGGAGGGTGCAAGACCTGCTGTTGGGTGGTGGCCGGGGCGACCGGGTTGAGAGTCTCTTCCAGGACCACTATCTCGAGCCCGCCGACGACGTCCGAGACGAGGTTGTAGATGACTGCCACTGCAACGGTGGTCCCGGTCATCATCACCCAGCCCACCACCGAGCTGAAGATGAGGAAGCGGAGGAACTGCTCGGTGTTGGCGAAGGGGTTGGATCCCTCCTCGATGAGGGTGATCTCGACCATGAAGTCGACGATTCGGTCGGGGATGCCGGCCCGGTCGAGCACCGACCAGAAGATGACCGCCCCCAACACGAATGCCAGGGCCAGGACGGCCCAGACCAATGCGGACACCTTCAAGGTGGTCCAGGGGTCGATCTTGCGGATTATTCGCCGGACTCGGCGCACAGTTGCCATCTGGGCTCCTGGTTATGCAGATTGAAGTCTACGGGACTGCCCGGCTACACCAACGTCACCCACGAAAGCCCTGGTTCCTGAAGATGAGCTGATTCGGGTCATATATGGCTCCAGGAACCCCGGGTTCGGTGTGTTCCCCGGGTTCGGGACCCTATTGGTCCAACTCCTCGGAGATCTTGGCGACGGCGGTGAGCTCGGTGCCTTCGTTGAGCGAGATGACCTTCACCCCGGTGGAGTCCCGCTTCTGACGGCTGATCTTGCCGACCGCCTGGCGGACACCGACCCCCGAAGAGGAGATCAAGAAGACTTCGTCGTCTGCTCTGACGGCACGCGCATCCACGAGGTTCCCGCGAACCTTCGTCAGCTTGAACGCCTTCACGCCGAGACCACCACGAGTCTGCCTGCGAAATTCCTCCATGTCGGTGCGTTTCCCGTACCCCCCGGAGGTGAGCAGCAAAACCTCGTCTCCATCGATGTTGGAGACGGCCCCAACCACCCGGTCACCGTCGCGAAGCTTGATGCCACGCACCCCCTGGGTGCCACGACCCATGCTTCTCAGGTCCTTCTCGGCGAAACGGATACCCATCCCACTCTGGGTGAAGATGAGGATGTCGTTGGAGCCGTTGGAGGTGCGCACCGTGACCAATTCGTCGCCGTCGGCGAGCCTGATCGCCACCAACGTCTGATTGCGGGAGTCGTACTCCTTGAACTCGGTCTTTTTAGCCTGACCCTTCTTGGTCACCATGACCAGATAGCGCCCGGTCTCGTAGTCGCGGGTGTCGATGATGGCCTGGATCCGCTCGTCGGGATCGATGGGCAGCACCGACTGAGCCATGACACCTTTGGCCGTCCGCGACTGTCTGGGGATGGCATGGGCCTTGATGCGGTGGACCAGACCCTTGTTCGTGAAGAACAGCAGATAGGCATGGGCCGTGGTGTGCACCATGTGACGCACTACGTCGTCGTCTCTCACCTCGGCGGCTTTCACTCCCCTGCCACCCCGCCCTTGTGTCCGGTAGGTCGAGGCCGGCACCGACTTCAGGTATCCGGTCGTGGAGACGGTGATGATCAACTCGTCGTCGGCAATGAGGTCTTCGAGACTCAGGTCACCTTCATCGGGGACGAGACGACTACGTCTGTCCTCGGCAAAGGTCTCACGTATCGAGGTCAGCTCTTCTTTGATGATCGACCAGCGTCGCTTCGGGTCGGCCAGGATCGCCTCGAGCTCGGCGATGGTCTCCCTGAGCTCGGCCAGCTCGGTGCGAAGCTTGTCCACCTCGAGGGCCGTGAGCCGGCGCAGCGGCATGTCCAGGATGGCGTTGGCCTGGATCTCGCTCAGGTCGAAGTTGGAGATGAGGTTGGCCCGCGCCTCGGCGGTATCCGCCGAGCCCCTGATGATCCTGATCACCTCGTCGATGTTGTCGACTGCGATGATGAGACCCTCGAGGATGTGAGCTCGGGCCTGGGCCTGGTCGAGACGGAACTGTGTGCGCCGCTCGATGACCTCCATCTGATGATCGAGGTAGTAGCCGATCATCTCTGCGAGGTTCAGGGTGCGGGGCACGCCGTCGACCAACGCCACCATGTTGTAGGCGAAGCTGTCCTGGAGCGGTGTCCCCTTGTAGAGCTGGTTGAGGACCACCTGGGGGACGGCGTTCTGCTTCAGCTCGATGACGAGACGGGTGCCGACCCGGTCCGAGGACTCGTTGCGGACTTCGGCGATGCCGGTCATCTTCTTGTCGTCGACCAGGTCCTTGATCTTGGCGACGACCCGCTCGATCGAGACCTGGTAGGGGAGCTCCGTGACGACGATAGCGGTGCGGCCCTTGCGCACCTCCTGGACATCGCAGACCGCTCGGACCTTCACCGAGCCGCGCCCGGTGGTCAGGGCCTCACGGATCCCGCCCGCGCCGACCAGAAAGCCACCGGTAGGAAAGTCGGGGCCCTTGACGAAGCGGAGAAGCTCCTCAGACGTGGCATCGGGGTTGTCGATCGTGTGGAGGGCGGCATCGATAACCTCGCCGAGGTTGTGAGGCGCGATGTTGGTGGCCATCCCGACGGCGATCCCCTGCGACCCGTTGACCAGGAGGTTCGGATAGCGCGAGGGAAGCACCGACGGCTCCTGGAGCTCGTCGGCGTAGTTCGGGGTGAAGTTGACCGTGTCCTCGTTGATTCCTTCGAGGAGATGGGTGGAGAGTTTGGTGAGACGGCACTCGGTGTAGCGGGAGGCTCCGGGTGGATCGTCGATCGATCCGAAGTTGCCCTGCGGGTCGATGAGGAGATGACGCATCGAGAAGTCCTGGCCCATGCGGACCAGGGCGTCGTAGATCGCCGAGTCGCCGTGCGGGTGGTAATTGCCCATGACGTCACCCACGACCTTCGAGCATTTGCGGTGCGCCGATCCGGGTCCGATGTTGTTCTCGAACATCGAGTAGATGATCCGACGTTGCACCGGCTTGAGCCCATCGCGGACGTCGGGTAGGGCCCGGGCCACTATCACCGACATGGCGTAGTCGATGAAGCTGGCCTCCATCTCGTTGGTGATCTCGACTTCGGGTAGCGGGTTCAGCGTGTGCTCGTCAGTCATGTAATGGCTCTCGTTCGATCAGATGTCGAGGAATCGCACGTCGTCGGCGTTCTGCTGGATGAACGCCTTGCGCGAGGCGACGTCGTCGCCCATCAGGGTCTCGAAGACCTCTTCGGCGCGAGCGGCGTCGGCCATCTCCACGCGAAGGAGCGTCCTCGTCTCCGGGTTCATCGTCGTGTCCCAGAGCTCTCCTGCGTTCATCTCACCGAGTCCCTTGAAGCGGGTTGGCTTCACCTTGGGGTGGTCTTTACGGAAGGCGGCGAGCGCTGGATCGTCTTTGAGGTAGTGGATCTTCGACCCGACCTTGACCCGGTATAGCGGTGGCTGGGCCACGTAGACGTACCCGGCATCGATGAGCGGTCTCATGTGGCGGAAGAACAACGTGAGAAGCAAGGTCCTGATGTGGGCGCCGTCGACGTCGGCGTCGGCGAGGAGGACGACCTTGTGGTAGCGGGCCTTGTCTATCTCGAAGTCGTCGCCGATACCAGTCCCCATCGCCGTGATGATGTCCTGGACCTCGGTGTTCTGCAGCGCTTTGGCGAGACGGGCCTTCTCGACATTGAGGATCTTCCCCCGGATGGGGAGGATCGCCTGGGTCTCCGAGTCACGGGCCGATTTGGCCGGCCCGGCAGCCGACTTGCCTTCGACGATGAATAGCTCCGACTCCCCCGGGTCGCGGCTCGAGCAGTCGGCGAGCTTGTCGGGGAGACCGCCGGACTCGAGACCCGACTTACGTCGGGTCAGCTCCCGCGCCTTGCGCGCCGCCTCCCGTGCCTTGGCGGCGTTGATGCACTTGTCGATGATGCGACGGGCCTCGGGCGAGTACTTCTCGAGCCACTCCGGCAGTTTCCGATTGAGTGTCTTCTGCACATAGGAGCGGATCTCTGTGTTGCCCAGCTTGGTCTTGGTCTGTCCCTCGAACTGGGGGTCTTTGACCCGCACGGACACGATGGCGGTGAGACCCTCGCGCACGTCCTCCCCTGTGAGGTTGGTGTCCTTGTCCTTGAGGAGGTTCTTGGCCCTGGCGAAGTCGTTGATCGCCTTGGTGAGAGCGGTTCTGAACCCCTCTTCGTGGGTCCCGCCCTCGTGCGTGTTGATGTTGTTGGCAAAGGTGAGCACCGACTCGGTGTAGGTGCTGGTCCACTGCAGAGCCACTTCGACCTCTGCGTCCTCCGACTCGTCGGCGATATCGACGATGTGGGCGTGGAGTGGGTCGCGTTTTGCGTTGAGGTGGTTGACGAAGTCGACGAGACCGCCCTTGTAGTGGAAGGTGTCTGACTTGGGCTCGTCTTCGCGCTCGTCGGTGAGAGTTATGTGGAGGCCCCGATTGAGGAAAGCGGTCTCCCGAAGCCGGGAAACCACAGTCTCGTAGTCGAACTCGATCCCCTCGATGAAGATGTCGGGATCCGGCCAGAAACGGATGGTGGTGCCGCTCTTCTTGATCGGCCGATCCTTCTTCGGGTCCTTGGTCCTGGGCCGGCCCACCCTGAACTCCTGGGTGAACACGTGCCCGTCGCGCCGGACCTCTGCCTCGAGCTTGGTGGACAGGGCGTTGACCACTGAGACCCCGACCCCGTGAAGCCCTCCGGAAACGGTGTAAGCCCCTTGTTCGAACTTCCCACCGGCGTGCAGAGTGGTGAGCACCGTGGTGAGCGCCGACATCTTGGTCTTGGCCACCCTGTCGACCGGGATGCCACGACCATTGTCTGTGACCTCGACCCCGCCGTCAGCGAGAAGGGTGACCGTGATCTTGTCGCAGTAGCCGGCCATGGCCTCGTCGACTGAGTTGTCGACCACCTCCCAGATGAGGTGGTGCAGACCCCGGGGGCCTGTCGAGCCTATGTACATGCCGGGTCGTCGACGCACCGCCTCGAGACCCTCGAGGACGGTGATGTCCTTTGCCTTGTAACTGTCGCGGGTGGCCGTCACGACCCTCCTAACTGGTGTGTAGCAACGGTGAAAGGGGCGGACCTGGTGGGGAGAAATCTGCCGATCCTGCGGCAACTTTCACATATGTCATTCTACCGGGCAGGACCGACAAAACCGAATTCATCCTGGGCTTTTCCGTCGATCACGATCGGCCCGGTGGCTGGATGTCGATACCCGTTATCGCACCCTCGCCAAAGCGTTTGGCGAGGGTGGTGAGGAGGTTGACTTCCCCATAGCGGAGGAAGGCGATCATCGATCCACTCGAGGCCTCGACGACGAGAGTGGAGCCCTTCACGTACAGCGGTCTGGACCGTCCCGCCCAGGGTACGCCGGCGAGCTCGTCCCATTCGGTGCTGAGAGCAGCCATCACTGCAGGGTCGGAGAGACCCATCCTGCGGAACATGTCGTCGAGGGAGTCGGAGAAGTGCTCGAGGTCGCCTCTGTTGTTCATTTCTCCACCAACCCGTCTCTCACCCGCCACACGGTGCCCGAGATCGGCACGTCCTCGGGACGAGCGGATGTGATCATGGTCTGGGTGGCCTTCGGGAGGGAGCGGGCCAAGGCCTCAGATCGCTCCGGGTCGAGCTCGCTGAAGACATCATCCAGAAGAAGGACAGGTGTCTCGCCCACGGTTGCGGCAACCGCTCGATGAGCGGCCAACTTCACGGCGAGTGCCATGGTTCGCTGCTCTCCCTGACTGCCATGCGTCCGCGCTTCGTGGCCGTCGATCGCGAAGCCAGGCTCATCACGATGCGGGCCAACGGTGGTCATCCTTCGTTCGTAATCGGTCCGTCGGCTCTGTTCAAGGGCTTCGCCGAGACGGGAACCGAACTCGGCGGCGGACGCCTGATCGAGTTCTCCCTTCCACGTCGGTGTGTAGGTGAAAGCCGCGTTCACGTCCGTGTTCGCCACGTCGGCATAAGCCTGGGACAGCATGGATGACAGTGTCTCCACCACCCGGGACCGTCTCGCCAGCACCCGGCCCCCCGCCTGAGACAGCCGGGAATCCCAAACGGCCAGGGTCGACTCATCGGCCATTCCCTGTCTCAAGAACGCGTTTCTCTGGCGTAGGGCCCGGTCGTACTCGGATTGGTCGAGATGCGCCGCCGGCCACAACTGGACAGCTATGTCGTCGAGAAGTTCACGACGCTGGGCGGGTCCTCGCTTGATCAGGTCGAGGTCCTCGGGAAGGAATGCGATGACACGAAGCACCCCGAGGAGATCGGATGTCCTTCGGAGTCGGGTTTTGTCCACCTGGGTGCGACGCGATCCGTGCCGGGGTATCTCGATCTCGATGAGTCGCTCCCGGCCCTCACCCACCAGACCGGATCTCAACACCGCGCTCTCGGCGTCATCGGCGATCAACGCCGAGTCGGGGGCGGACCGGAACGACTTCAGAGAGGCGAGATAGGCGATGCTCTCGAGAAGATTGGTCTTGCCTGCGCCGTTGCGACCGATCAGCAAGTTCACATCGGCGTCGGGCCCCCAATCCATCTTCTTATAGGACCGGAAATCGATGAGAGACACCCAGTCGACCCTCATAGGTCGTGGTGGGCCGGCCTCAGACGCGGACCGGCATCAGCAGGTAGAGGAAGTCGCTGCCGTCGCCGGCATCCAGGACACCGGGTTTGAACGCGTCAATCACTCGGATCCGAACCGACTCTCCCGGGATCGCCATCACCCCGTCCTGCAGATAACGGGGGTTGAACGCGATCGACACTTCCTCGTCACTCCCCGTGAACTCACCGGACAGGTGCTCCGTCTCACCACCTACGTCCTGGCGACTGACAATCACCTCGACCCCTCCCTCCATCAACTTGAGCCGGACCGGTATGTGGTCCTCGGCCACCAGGGTCACCCGACCCAGGGCATCGAGAAGCTCCTCTTTGTCCAGGACGATCTGGTTGGGATATGCCTCGGGCAGAAGGGATTGGTACTTGGGGAAGTTGCCGTCGATCAGCCGAAGACGTAGCAGTCCCCGATCGGAGGAGAACACGGCCTCACGCTCGCGCAGTTGGGCGGTCACCTTCGGTGCACCGATGGTGCGAGGAAGCTCGCGCAAACCCCGGGCGGGGATCAATCCACTGCCTTCGAGACCAAACCCCGACAGATCTCGCTTCGCCAACCGGTAGGAGTCTGTGGCGACCATCCGCAACCCTTGGTCCGAAGTCTCGAAGAGGACACCCGTGAGAATCGGCCGCGCCCCGTCCCCGGAGGCGGCCACGGTCACCTGGTTGATCGCCTCGGCAAACGCCTCGCCATCGACTTCGACACCATCGGCGACCATATCCTCCTGCGCCGGGAAGTCCTCTGCGCTCAAGGGCCGAAGCGTGAACCTCGGGCCGTTGCCCTGAATCTCGATGTCGGTGTCACTGACTCCGATCGTCACCTGCCCCACCGGCATCTTCCGGACCGCTTCGGATAGAAGCCGGCCCGGGATCACAGCCCGTCCCTCTTCCATCACCTCCACTTCGGCCTGGGTCCGCACCGTGATATCGAGATCGGTGCCGGTGACCCGCAACGTGTTACCTGAGACCTCGCAGAGGAGACCCTGGAGGACAGGCAGGGCGGTCCTGGTGCCCACGGCACGGTTGGCTCGTGCGAGTACGTCGGCGAGATCGTCTCGCTGAGCTCGGATTCTCACAGACGGTTGTCCCTTCTTCTGTTGTTACTGATTTTCATTGAAAGGTTATTAGTTGTAGTAGGGGGTTGTGGAAGTGTGGAAAAGCTGGTTGCGGGCAATTGACGTTTGACGATTCCCCTGTGGACACCCCTGTTCACGATTCTTCGCGTTCTGGGGACGGCCGGTGGATAACTCAGGAGCCTGTGGAAACACCACCACCTTTCCTCAGCTCCTGTGTGAGTTGATTCACACGGTCGAACACGGCGCGATCGGAGCGCAGAATGCGTTTGACCTTCTCCACCGAGTGCAGGACGGTCGTGTGATCGCGATTGAAATGCTCCCCGATCTTGGGCAGTGAGAGGTCGGTCAGCTCACGACAGAGGTACATCGAGATCTGCCGGCAGAGCACGAGTGGTTGTTTACGACTCGAGCTGAGCACGTCTTCGACACTGAAGCCATACGCAGTAGCGGTGGTCCGGATGATGGTCTCAGGGCCCAGGGGGACGGGCTCGTCGGTGGTGACCATGTCTTTGAGCACGCGCTCGGCTGTTTCGAGGTCGATGTCGCGGCGATTCAAGGCAGACCAGGCGGTGACCCTCGTCAGCGCTCCCTCGAGCTCACGGATGTTGTCCGAGACGAGACCCGCGATGTACTCGAGGACATCGACCGGCACCGGACGCGGGGCGAACTCGGCGTTACGTCGGAGAATGGCGATTCGTGTCTCCATGTCCGGCGGTTGGATGTCGGTGAGGAGCCCCCATTCGAATCGGCTGCGAAGCCTGTCTTCGAGAGACGACAGGTTGCGAGGATGACGGTCAGAGCTGATCACCATCTGCTTGCCCGATTCATAGAGTGAGTTGAACGTGTGGAAGAACTCTTCGAGGATCTGCTCCTTGCCCTCGAAGAACTGGACGTCGTCCAACAGGAGGACGTCGACCCCTCGATAGCGCGATTTGAAGTCGTCGGGTCGCTTACGTCGGATCGACTCGATGAAGTCGTTCAGGAAGTTCTCCGAGGAGACATAACGGACGACCAGCCCCGGATACATCTCGAGGGCCTGATGTCCGACCGCGTTGAGGAGGTGGGTCTTGCCGAGGCCGGCTCCACCGTAGATGAACAGCGGGTTGTAGTGGGTTCCGGGCTGTTCGGTCACGGCCATGGCGGCGGCCCAGGCGAAACGATTGGACTGACCAACGACGAAGCTCTCGAAACGGTATCGCCCCATCAGGTTGGTCGCCCGTGAGGGCGAAGCCTCCTCTGTGGCGACCTCCTGTGCGGGGGTGGGGCCATCGTCTGAAAACGGGACGAGCAGTTCCGATGGGGCGGCGTCGTTGACCCGATAGGTCGGGTCGCCACCGAAGTACTGACGGTAGGTGGTGGTGATCAAATCCCCGTGCTTGTCCTTGACCCATTGCAGGTGGAACTCACTGGGAGCGACGAGGGCCAGCCGGTCACCGTCGGATTCGGGCTCGAGACGGGACAGCCACGTGTCCCAGTTGCTCTCGGATACACCCGCCTTCAAAGCACCACGGAAATCAGCCCATCGGTCACCAGCACTTTCGGGATGCATCAATTGAGGGCTACTCCTCCCACGGGCCGGTTTGTCCACAGAAAAGTCCACACATGTGGAAATCTCTGTGCACATCCACCAGCGATTCGCTTACTTCTTGGCCCGGGTTGGTTGCCGTGTCATCAGCAACGACAGGGAAGTTGGGGGCACACTCCCGGGTGAGTCGAGCGAGTATTAGATCCCGTTGCAGGTCAGTCAAGAACGCGAGAATCGCCGTTGTGGATGAACCCTCGTCCAGGTATCCACAACAATTTCCCTGCTAGGTCCACCATTTTCCAGATGATGGTTGGCACCGGCCCCGGACAGACACGACCAAACCGCCCTAATCGAATTTTCGCGCCCTATCTCGTTTCTTCGCGACGAGGGGCCCGATATGGGTCGACCGACCCATTCCCGCCCCTTCGGTGGTCGAATGTGCACCGGCTCACATTGCGCAGTCACCCGTGTTTCCGTAATCTATTCGGGTTTCCCCCAATAACCCTTTGATTTGTCATGAAGAGGACCTACCAACCCAAAGTCCGTCGCAGAAAGCGACGTCATGGTTTTCGTCACCGGATGAGAACGCGCGCCGGGCGCGCGACGATCAAGAATCGTCGCCAAAAGGGCCGAAAGAGGCTCGCTGCCTAGCTCACCGACTGGCTACGAATCCCTCCGTAACTCGCGCGACTTTCGTAGAGTCCTGGACGAAGGGACCCGTCGTCGGATCGGTGGCATAGTCGTGGTCGACTCACCGGGACCAGCGGGGCCCCCGCGTGTCGGGCTCGTGGTCTCGAAGAGTTGCGGCTCGGCCGTCGCCCGCAATCGCATCAAGAGACGACTTCGCTCGGCGGCGCGAGCCGCTGAGCTCGAACCAGGAATTGATTACGTGATTATCGCCAAGCCACAGGTGTCAGATGCTCCATTCGACCAATTGGTCGGCTGGTTGGATCGTGCCCTCGCGGATCGCAACGATGCCTGAGGCCCTTCGCCCTCGCAATTGGGTCGTCGCTGCGATCCGGATCTACCAGAAACTGGTAAGTCCCAATCTGGGCGCCAACTGTCGTTATCAACCGACCTGCTCGTCCTATGCCGCCGAGGCCGTGTCTCGATTCGGGGTACTGCGCGGGGGTTGGCTGGCCATCAAGAGGATCGGCAGATGCCATCCACTCCGTGACGGTGGCTATGACCCGGTGCCCGAGAACTGGAGAGCCGTGTAATGGGCGAGATCTTCAATACGTTGATCGATGCGCTGGGCTCGGTGCTCGCCTTCTTCTTCGATTTTCTCCATGGATTCATGGACGACGGTGTCGCTTATGGCGTCTCGATCATCCTCCTCACCATCGTCATCAACATCGTGGTGTTCCCGCTCACCCTCAAACAGACGCGGGCCACCCGTGCCTTTCAGGCACTGCAACCCGAGATCAAGCGGATCCAGGCCGAGTACAAGGACGACCCCCAGGAGCTGCAAAAACGTCTCATGGCCGCCCAAAAGGA
Source organism: Acidimicrobiia bacterium (assembly GCA_035620735.1). Taxonomy (GTDB): domain Bacteria; phylum Actinomycetota; class Acidimicrobiia; order Spongiisociales; family ZC4RG35; genus JANQRA01. Next base: position 16,259 of record DASPGH010000031.1, read on the forward strand.
GGCCGGGGCCACCCCCGGTGGCTGTCTGCTCCCACTTCTGGTGCAGATGCCGATCTGGTTCGCACTCTTCCGTCTCTTGGGAGCCCCCCTCGAGCACATCAACCCGGACACGGCGTTGGGGATCTCGATAGCCGATGGAACTGCCAATTCCTTCCTGGGGATGATGTTGGACACATCGCCGGCGGATGCAATGGCTGCCGGTGGTGTTGCCGTTGCGCTGCCCTATCTGATCATGATCGTCCTCATGGTGGCCACCCAGTACATACAGCAATGGCACTCCACCTACGGACAGGTGAGCAACAAAGGCCAGCCCGGGGCCGGCGCCCAACAGGCCATCACCAAGATCATGCCCCTCTTCATCGGATTCATCTCCTGGAATTTCCCCGCAGGTCTGGTCGTGTACTGGGCAACTTCCAACCTATTCCGTCTCGGTCAACAGGTTCTGATTTTCAAGATCGATGGGCGTCCACCCTCGCAGAGCTCGAATGGGGAGTCGAACGGGTCGAAGAACGACCGCAAATCCGAAGACTCCTCCGACACCGAGCCCAAGAAGCCACAGCAGGGCGCCTCTAGCAAGCGCCGCAGGCGCAGGAGGAGATGACGTGGATTACGTCGAAATCGAAGTCAGGGCCAAGAGCGTCGATTTGGCGGTCGAGGCCGCGATGCATGAGTTGGGGGTCGAAGACCGGGAGGATCTCGATGTCGACGTGATCACCGAGCCCGTCAAGGGGTTTCTGGGCATGGGTGGTCAGGATGCCGTGGTACGGGTGAAGAAGCGTCCGGCCCGGAAACAGCGGAATCGCCGTCGGAGAGGTGACGATTCGGCCAGGTCACCACAGAAGAACAACCAGAATCGGCAGCAGCAACGCTCCCGGGACGGTAAGAATGGGGGGCGACGTCAGGATGAGAAGGGATCCAAACCCCGATCCGGCGATGGCAAGACGAAATCGGAGAAGAAAGTGCCCGACGATCGACCAAATCTGTCCTCCGAAGAGCAGGCCGATCTGGCGCGTGAGTTTCTCGAGGGTCTCGTCGAGGCCTATGGGTTGGAAGGCTCGGTCTCGACGAGGATCGACGACGATGTGATAATCGCCGATGTCGAAGGACCACAAACCGAGGCCATGGTGGGGGTTCGGGGATCGGTGCGTTCGGCGATACACGAGTTGACCCGCACCGTCCTCCAGCGGTACAGCAAAGACACCGCCCGACTTCGTCTCGATATCGCAGGATATGCGGAACGACGTAGAAAAGCCCTGTCCATCTATGCCGAGCAGTTGATCGAGCAATTGCAGTCGGAGGGCGGGGAGATCATGCTGGAACCGATGAGCCCGGCCGACCGCAAGGTGATCCACGATGTCGCTTCCGAACATGACGGTGTCACCTCGTATTCAGAAGGGGAAGCACCGAAGAGATATGTGGTGCTCTCCATCGTGGATGGCTCCGAAGAGGAGTAAGCCCACTTCAGGTCGAAGAATTCGCCCGGGTCTGCTGACCCGGGCTAATTTTTGTTTCACGTGGAACATGTCCGGGCTGCTGCCAAATTCGCCGGCATCGAGTTGAGTTCGTCGCAGATCGTCACCTTGGGTAGATACGCCGACTGGCTCCGGTCCGAGGGTCAACACGCCGGTGGCATCGGTCCGGAAGAGGCCGATCGGGTGGAACGTCGTCATCTCGCCGATTCGTTGTTGTTTGCCGGTTATCTGCCCCGCTCGTCAGAGGTGTGGGATCTGGGGACGGGGATCGGTCTACCCGGTGTACCCCTGGCCATCGCTCTCCCCGATAGCCGTTTCGTGTTGGTTGATCGATCGCGACGTCGTATCGATCTGTTGCGTAGGGTCATTCGTATCCTCGATCTGAGGAATTGTCAGGTGGTGCACGGTGAAATCGAGAATCTTCGTGGTCCCATCCAGACCCTGGTCAGTCGGGCCAGTCTCCCCCCGGAGAAGATGATCGAGGTGGCACAGAGACTGCTGAATGACAGGGGTCGGGTGATCATGGCCGGCTCATGGACCAAGCGACCCGAGCACCCGGGGTGGGAAACGATAGAAATACCCGGGTATGTGCTTGACCAGCCCGTCTGGCTTCTTATCATGCGCCGCGAATGACCAAGCCCATCGTGGTCGCCCTCGCCAACCAGAAGGGTGGTGTCGGCAAGTCGACCACAGCGATCAATCTGGCCGCCGCTTTGGCGTTTCAAGAACAGCGGGTGCTGCTCATCGATCTCGATCCACAGGGCAATGCTTCCAGTGGGCTGGGGATCGATCGCGGGTCCATCGAGGTATCCATCTACGACGTTCTTCTCAAGGAATCGCCCCTGGAAGATGCGGTGGAGCCGACTTCGGTTCTCAATTTGTTCGTGGTGCCGGCAACTATCGATCTCGCCGGGGCGGAAATCGAACTGGTTTCCATGTTTTCACGTGAAACACGTCTCCGTCAGGCCATCCAGGAACTCGATGACGACTATGACATCGTGCTCATCGATTGCCCTCCCTCATTGGGTCTGCTGACGGTGAACGCATTGACGGCAGCCCAGGAAGTGGTCATCCCCATTCAATGTGAGTATTACGCATTGGAGGGTTTGAGTCAGTTGCTCAAGAATGTGGATCTGGTTACCAGCAACCTCAATCCGGACTTGAATGTTGGTGGTGTCATCCTCACCATGTACGACGGGCGGACCAAGTTGTCCAAGGATGTCGCCGATCAGGTCCGAGACTATTTTGGAGACGCCGCCTACAAAACGGTGATCCCGAGATCGGTTCGACTCTCCGAAGCACCGTCCTACGGTGAACCGATCGAGGCATTTGATCCGATGAGTCGGGGAGCGATCGCATATCGAAATCTGGGACGTGAGTTTCTGGATCGACACGGCTAGGAGCACAGAACGGTGACAACACGACGGAAAGCCGGCCTGGGTCGGGGTCTCGAGGCATTGATCCCGACCGAGATCGAGAGTGGGGCCCATCCCTCGTATCTGGAGATCCCGGTCGAGGACATAAGACCAAACCCGGATCAACCGCGAAGTCGTTTCGACGACGAGAGCATGGAGGAGTTGGCGGCCTCGATCAGAGAAGTAGGTGTCTTGCAGCCGGTTGTGGTCACCCGGGACGATCAGGGTCATCACTATCTGATAGCCGGGGAGCGGAGATGGCGGGCGGCACGGAGGGCGGGTCTGGGAACGATCCCTGCCGTGGTTCGTGGCGCCTCTGGTGACAGCACACTCGTGGAGGCCCTCGTCGAGAACGTGCAACGTCAGGATCTGACCCCACTCGAAGAGGCACACGCCTATCGTCAGCTTCTGGAAAATACTGGAATGAAACAGGAGGAGGTGGCTGAAAGGGTCGGTAAGTCGCGCTCGGCCATCTCCAACACCCTGCGTCTGCTGCAACTCCCCGGAACGGTGCAGTCGATGATCGACAACGGCCGGCTGTCGGCCGGGCACGCCCGGGCCCTGCTCGGGCTCGAAGACGAGAGATATGCGGGTTATCTTGCGGAGAAGGCAGCGGCGGAAGGTTGGAGTGTGCGTCAGGTGGAGGACGCGGTTCGGGACCGTAAGGAAATGGGCCGACCGCCGGCTGCAAGAAGCGTCACCCAGGTACGACCAGTCGAGATCATCGAGTTGGAGAAGCGTCTCGCCGATCATCTCGGTTCGCGGGTGAAGATCGACTACAAGAACCGGAAGGGAAAAGTCGAGATCCGCTTCTCCTCGCTCGAGGACCTCGAGCGGATCTACAGGATCATCTCCTGAGTGCGATCGGTCAGCGGGTCTCCGAGAAGAACCGACCCAGACCCTCGGCTACTGCCAGCCCGCTCCTCTGGTCGAGGGTACGCAAAGCCACCACCGCCGCCGGAGCCCTGGTCTCTTTGAGCATGGCGCTCGCCCGCCCTTCGACCCGGCCTCCGACAGTGCGGGCCAGAGCAGTGGCGAGTGCCTCACCTGCCTGTGAAGAGCTGTGTTCCGAGGCGAAGTAGTAGACGGCGTCCTCCTCTTCGCGATTCACCCGGAAAGCCACGATCAGATCGGACCCCAGCCGGTTGGCCCTTCTCGCCCTCAACCTCTCGGGGAGGGTGATGTCGCTCGATCGGGACATCACCGGAACGCCACCGGCGTCCTGAATGGCGAGAGCAGCGGTCGAAGCCGCGTTCCAGGCATCGCGTGCCTCATCGGGATCCCGGCAGTCGGCATCGAGAAACACACGGGCCCCGGCCATGGTCGAGGGCAGCATCCGCAACCATTCCCGTTCCCTGATCGCCTGACGGCCCTCCTTCATCTCCCCCCGGGTTACGAGATGGATCTCGGTGACCACCTCAGGACCCACCCTTCCATCTTCTGCCAGGTGGCGGTTGTTCTGGAAGTCCATCACAGCGTGCTCGGTCTGGGGTCCGAAGATCCCGTCGACCTTTCCCGAATCGAACCCCAACGAGTTGAGACGCGACTGGAGCTCGGCGACATCTTCGCCCCGGATCATCGGGCGTCGCATGAAGATGATCCGATCGCCGAGCCGGTAGCCGGCCTCGTACAAGGCGCGCCATGTGTCGGGACCGACGATGCCGTCGGAATCCAGCCCCTTTGCCCGCTGGAAGTCGAAGACCGCCCTTTTCGTCCCGTCACCGAACACGGCCCGGTTGTCGCCGTTCGCGCCGAATCCAAGCGCAGCCAGCCGGTCCTGGATGTCGCGGATGGCCGGCCCTTCGTCACCAACCCGATAGAGACGCATTACTGGCGTGATCTTATGAGGTATGAAGTGTGAAGTATGAGGTATGAAGACGCGCCAAAGCGAGAGTCTTCATACTGATACCTGATACTCAAAGGGCACGAAGCCCCCGATATCGGTTAGACGTACTCTTTGAGCTCAGCGAGCAATCTGTGCTTGGGGGCGGCTCCCACGATGCGCTTCTTCTCTACGCCGTCTTTGAACATGATCAGGGTGGGGATGCTCATCACGTCGTGGGCCCCTGCGGTCTGCGGGTTGTGATCGACGTTCAGTTTGCCGATATCGAATCCGTCCTGTTCTTCGGCGAGCTCTTCGAGCACGGGAGCGATCACTCGGCAGGGACCGCACCACTCAGCCCAGAAGTCGACGAGGATCGGCTTCTCACCGCTGATCTCGTCGTTGAAGACTCCGTCATTGAGGGTTTTGATCTCTGCCACTTGCTTCTCCTGTTCTTACCTGGTTTTGGCTACTGGTGTATTACCCGAACGCGCCGGATCTCTCACTCACTCCTGGTTGGCCAGCCATCGTTCGGCATCGATCGCAGCCCGGCAACCCGTGCCTGCGGCGGTCACGGCCTGACGGTAGACATGGTCGGCCACGTCGCCGGCGGCGAAGACACCTTCGACTGAGGTCCGGGTGCTGCCGTCGTCGGCGATCTCCAGATAGCCGTTGGCGTCCATCTCGAGCTGATCTACGAAGAGGTCGGTGGTCGGTTTGTGACCAATGGCAACGAAGACCCCGTCGGTCTCTAGCTGTCTTGTCTCACCGGTGACGGTGTCCTCGAGAGTCACCCCAGTGACAGTGTTCTCTCCGTGGATCTCGGTGACGACGGTGTTCCAGATCACATCGATCTTCTCATGCTCGAGGGCTCGGGCGCCCATGATCTTGGAGGCCCTGAACTCGTCCCGGCGATGGACGATGGTGACTTTCGAGGCGAACTTCGTCAGGAACAATGCCTCTTCCATCGCAGTGTCACCGCCGCCCACGACCACGAGACGCTGATCGCGGAAGAAGAAGCCGTCGCAGGTGGCACACGCCGAGACGCCTTTTCCTGTCAGGGTCTTCTCACCAGGGATACCGAGCCATTTCGCCTCGGCCCCGGTGGCGACGATCACGGCCTCCGCGGTGTATTCGTCAGCACCGACGTGAAGACGGAACGGACGTGACGAGAAATCGACCTTTGTGACATCGACCTGACGCATGCGGGCGCCGAAACGCTCGGCCTGCTTGCGAAACTGGTCCATCAACTCGGGACCCATGATCCCGTCGGGGAAACCGGGGTAGTTCTCGACATCGGTTGTGATCATCAACTGACCTCCGGCGGCCACGCCCTCGAAGACCAGTGGGTCCAGGTCGGCGCGCGCCGCATAGAGGGCGGCGGTGAGGCCCGCCGGGCCCGACCCGATGATGATCAGCTCTTCATGATTCATCTCTAGACCTCGTAAACCAAAGGATGCCCCCGGCGACGACGAGCACGACACCGAAGACCGCAAATGCCCCTGCCGTGGTCAAAGGGATCTCCAGAGCACCGAAGATCGTCCACACCAGGAAAACCACAAATGTCAACCCCAGAGCTGCCGTCAGGATTCCCAGACCGGTGAGCTTGATGTAGCGGGCGATGCGGTCGACGGTCATCGCCCTCACCCGTGTCGCTACCTGCTCCAAGAGGTCGGCGAACCTCGTTGCGTATTCGTGCATTGTCGGCGAGGTTAGTTGTGGTGCAACCGATCCCGGCCATCAACTCATTGGTCGACGTGGATCACTTCGCAGGTCTCGAGCGCGACGAACACGACTGCGGCACTGTCGAGCGCGTCCCCGAAGGGTGTCGCCGCGACGTAGGGAACGGCCTCCTCGGGCACTTCCTCGCCGTTCTCGATGTTCTGGTCGGGGGTCGCATTGACCTCCCTGACCTCGTAGTCATCGAAACCGGCCTGTTGTAGGCACTCCTCGACCTCGGTCGTCGAGAAGTCTCCCAGCGATCGATAGACCGGTTCCTCTCCGGAGCGAATCTCGTCGGCTTCGGCGGAGTAGAAGGCGGTCGCGGCAGATGATGGCGGTTCGGCGGTACTCCCGTCACCGGAGTCTGCAGCAGCCATCGTGCTGGTCGGTGCTATGGCCCCGGTCTCGCCACGTGTCTCATCAGCATCCGCGTCATCGCCTGCGAACTCTTCTGCCATGGCGCTGGTGGTGTCACTTGCGGAGAGACCTGCTGTCTGGTCCTGGGCTGCTTCCATGCCGTCGCCACCACTCTGGTTGAGGACGGCCACCAGTCCGAACAGGACGAACATTACGGCCGCTACCGGCATCCAGCGGTAGTACCAGGGGTTGGTTCGGGAGCTGACCGAACCCGCCGCCGGGCCTCGCAACTCGGTCCAGAGGTCACGGTGGAGGGCGGAGCGCTCGTTCTCAGTCATCGTCACCGGTGATGCTCCCGAAAGTGCACTCAGGGCCAGTTTCTGCGCCTCGAACTCCGCCTTCGCCTCTTCGCTGGAGGCGATGAGGGCGTGCGCTTCGGACTCGTCCTCGAGCCGTCCCTCGGCGAGGGCAGCGATCAGCTCCAGGTCGTGGTCACGCATGTGCTCTCTTTGATGGTCTCATCACACAGATTGGTTCCCTAACTCGCCGGCGAGGAGACGTCTTCCCCTGAATACCCGTGACTTCACGGTGCCCACCGGGATCTCGAGGATCTCGGCAACCTCGGGCAGGCCCATTCCCTCGATGTCCGACAGGATCACAGCCATCCTGAAGTCCTCTGGAATCGCGGCCAGGGCCCGTTGGATCTCGGGCCGCAAGCCGGCAGCGTGGACGGCATCCTCAGCCGAGTAGTCGGTCGGGTCGAGATGTTCGGGCATCGGATCGGTCTTGCGGCGTTTCTGTTTCCGCAGTTGGTCATAACATGTGTTGACAGCGATCCTGTAGATCCAGGTGCCCAGAGCCGAGTTCCCCTTGAACTGGCTCGCTTTGCGAAAGGTCGTCAGGAACGTCTCCTGCGTTGCGTCCAAGGCAAGCTCACGGTTGCCCATGATGCGGAGACACACCGAGAAGACACGGTCCTCGTGAGCACGCATCATCTGGGTGAAGGCGTCGTGGTCACCGTCGACGACGCGCGCCAGCAGCTCTGCGTCCTGGGCTGGGGTCGTCACGGCTCGAATCGTAATTCTGCGATGGAGGACAGAAAGGTTCCGTCATCCTGCTCGGTGAGCTCTGTCAGCCAGATCAGCCAGAAGCCATCCTCTCTCGGAGGCAGATCCACGATCGTCGACCCGGGGGTGGCATTGACCCCGACGACGCGCTGCCATCCCGGGAGGTCTTCGAGTCTTTCTTCCGACCAGTAGATCTCGGCCAACGTCCCCTCGCTGAACCGGACCAACTCGATGGCCGAAGGGGTGCCGAGGACCCCAACGGTGACTCCCACGCCCGGTTTGAGGAGAGCGATCGGGTCGAGATAACGCTCGGTCCGCCATTCGGTCGACACGTCGCCGTCGATGAGATTCCCGGTGAGCTGGTCGTTTTCCCCGCCTTCTCCGAACGGGTCGAGTGTGCTCGCTTGCGTCACGGTGATCTCACCTTCGACCAGCGTCGTGGTCAAGTCCGGCGGCTCAGTGGTTGTCGGTGACGATTGCTCGCTCGTAGGTGTCGGAACCACAGGCGCACTGCCACCCGACAGCAGGATCCCGATCGTGACCAGCCCCACGGCGACGATGGTGAGGCCCAGCGCGGCCAGGAGCAACCGTCGCGAGGTCGGGCCGGTGTCCGATCGGGGGGCCCGCGGAGTGGGGGCGGCGCGGAGAGCATCCTCGAGGTCGTGAGCTGTCAACGAGCCGGACTGCCCTCGACGGAGGATCGTGTCGAGGGCCCGCGGAACTCCGTCGACCCGTTCGGACGGCGGGGGACCTCCGGGGGCGGATCCGGTGAGAGCGGTCTCGAGAGCGGCCGACAAGGCGCGAACGTCGCCTTGTGCGTCGGTCGTCGCCGTTCGCCCGAATGCGCCCAGTTTGGCGGGGTGGGCTCCCGAATATGCGATCGCGGAGGTATCGAGACGGCCATGGATGGTGCCGGCGGCGTGGAGTGCGGCCAGGGCCCCGGCCAGACCCGAGGCGTTGGGGAGAAAGTCCCGAAGATCCACCGGCTGATTTGCCGAGACCCGATCGGCGAGGGTGGCACCCCCGGTCCACTCGGTCACGGAGTATGCCCCACCCTCCACCTCGGCCACAGCGAAGACCCGCGCCAGATGGGCATGACTCGTCCGAGCGGCGCCCCCTACCGCCTCGACGAACCGACGTCTCCTCTCGAGTGTCGACTCGGGTCCGAGGCTGCGAACCAGCACGGGACGATCCAGGGATGAATCTGTCGCCAGCCACTCCTCGATGTCGCCGTCCCGCCCGAGACGAACCTCGAGCTGATAGCGGTCGGGTATGGCTGCAGGCACCTGATCAGTCCAGCATGCCGGAAGGCTGGTAGCGAAGGACCGAAAGCCTGGTACCGGTGTGGGAGAAGCCGAGCCGTTCGTACAACCTCTGCGCTCTCTTGTTGACGTCTCGGACATTGAGCACCATCACGCGGGCACCGTGCGCCCGCCCCCATGCGCCTGCCGCACTCAGAAGCGAAGCGCCTCGACCTTGACCGGAATGCTCGGGGTGGACGGCTATCCGGTGCAGATAGGAGATGCCCCACTGGTTTCCGACGATGGCGTAGCCGACGAGGGCGCGGTCGGCGAAAGTCTCGAGGAGAGCCGATGTCCGGGAGGTGTCGAATGCCTCCTCCAGAGCAAGACGGCTCATACGCCAAAAGCCCTCGAATGCGAAGGCGTCGAGTCGTGACACCGAATCCCAGTTCGGGCGGGTCGACGTGGTGACGTCGTGGACGCCGCCATCGGAAGCTCGGCCGAGGGAACGCTCCATCACCGCCAATTCGGCATGAGTCTGGTATCCGCTGCGACGCCAGACACCGGTCGCGTTCGGATACAGGGCCGGCGAGTAGATCGACGTCGTCCCCTGGTCTGCGAGATGGTCAGAGACGGATCTCAAGAACTCCGCGCCACCTCGATCGAGACGGACCATCGGATCGGTGCAGAAGTCGTTCCATGGTCTCGCCCTCGCCCGGAAGAAACCCGAAGTGAGGGTGATCGGCTCCGGCCAGGAACCGTCGACGCGGAGAAGAGACGTCACTTGTGGGAGAGTATGAACATGGAGGTAGTAGTTGCCAGCCACCCCTCGGCGCTGCTCCACGACACGGGTCGGCGACATCCCGAGCGACCGGCACGTGTGGAGGCGGTCCGGAGCGGTCTCGAGGAAAGCGGGATCGAGATCCACGAGATCGAATCACCGCGCGCCGAGCGCAGCGAGCTCGCCCTGGTGCATGACTCCTCTTACATCGAGATGATCTACCGGTTCTGCGAGGAGGGCGGCGGAGCCCTCGACATGGACACCTTCGTGTCTCACGATTCCTGGGTGGCGGCTTTGACCGCTGCCGGTGGGGTGCGAGCGCTGGTCGAGGAGCTCGAATCGAGAGGTGACGCCACAGGTTTCGCCGTGTGCCGACCCCCTGGGCATCACGCTCTGGCCGCCAGGGCCATGGGTTTCTGCCTCTTCAACAATGTCGCTGTCTCGGCTGCCTACCTGCGATCCCGGGGCGAGCGAGTGGCCATCCTCGACTGGGATGTTCATCACGGCAACGGCACACAGGCGATGACCGCAGACGATCCCGGGACCCTGTACGTCTCCATCCACCAGGACCATTTCTACCCATTTGAGGGCAGCGTCGGCGACATCGACCACGGTGATGCAAAGGGCACTGTGGTCAACATCCCGGTTCCCGCCGCCACCGCCGGCGACGTCTACAGAAAGGCCTGGTCGGAGTTGGTGATTCCCGTCGTCACCCAGTTCGAGCCGTCATGGGTGTTCGTCAGTGCGGGTTTCGACGCACATGTGGACGATCACCTCGCCCATCTGCGTCTCGAGTCATCCGATTACGGATGGATGGCCGCCAGGCTCGGTGAGATCCATCCTGCCAACCGCACGATCGTCGCTCTCGAGGGCGGATACGACCTCGACGCCTTGCGGGAATCGACCCGGGCCACCGTGCGCGGGCTCGGTGGCGAGACACCACCGGAAGGAAGCCGGGTCTCACCGCCGCAGTCGGAGTCGGCGCTCGAAACGGCAGCATCTGCAATTGCCCGTCACTGGTCGATCTGATCCCATTCCGCTAAACCCTCCAGGTCCTTCGCCCGATAACGGTGCTCGGAGCACATTCGCAGGCGAGGTATCTGAGCCCATGGAGAACAACGTCGACGTCCTGCTGAAACAGGCTGTCACACACGGCGCATCCGACATCCACCTCAAGGTCGGTTCGGCGCCCATCGTGCGCATCGACGGCGAGTTGCGTCGTCTCGATGGCTACGAGCCGCTGCGCCCCGCCGACACTCGGGCTTACGCAGAAGCCATGTTCACCGAGAAGGCCGCCCGCGACTTCGACGAGTCCGGTTCGACAGACTTCGCATACGGCAAGCACGAGCTCGGTCGTTTCCGGGCCACAGCCTTTCGACAGCGGGGCTCGGTATCCCTCGTGCTGCGTCGCGTCGTCCCGGGTTCGCGCTCGTTCGCCGAGCTCGGGTTGCCCAAGGCGATCGAGCGCATAGCCGCGTCTGACAGCGGGCTGGTTCTCGTCACCGGTCCCTCGGGGTCGGGCAAAACGACGACCATGGCCTCCATCATCGATTGGATCAACTCCAACAAGGGCCGGGCGATCATCACCATCGAGGACCCGATCGAGGTGCTCCATCCCGACAAGCGCTCGGTGGTCGTCCAACGCGAGGTAGGGGTCGACACCCGGAACATGGCCGGTGCGATTCGGGCGGCCATGCGGCACGACACCGACGTGATCCTGGTCTCTGAGATCAGCGCTCCCGAGGTCGCGCAGGCTGCGATCGATGCCGCCGAGACCGGCCATCTCGTTGTTTCCTCGATGCGAACGAGCGATCCCGCCGACACAGTCAACCGTCTCATCTCGATGTTCCCCGAGCAACAGCAGGGGATCGTGCGGGGCCAGTTGGCCAGCCAGTTGAAAGCCGTGATAAGCCAGATCCTCGTCGACACCGGCCAGACCGGCCAGGTCCTCGGTTGTGAGATCCTCACCAACAACGAGCGGTCCCAGGAATGGATCCTCAGCGGTGCGGGTGCCTCACATCTCATCGAGGTCATGAAGGAGGGCGGTTTCCACGGCATGCAGACCTTCGACCAAGCCCTTCTCGAGCACGTTCTCGGAGGTGGCATCGACATCGAGGCGATCCTGCCGTACGTGCGAAATACCCACGAGGTGAAAGCCAAGGCGTTGGCCGCCGGCGTGGCTATCTGACGCCAGGTCCACCACCCATTCCACCGGGGATGGTCGGAGGGCACCGATAACCTGCGCACGTGATTCCGGAGCGTCTCCGATACCTGAAAGGACCCGATCTTCCTCCCGCCCAGCTCGCTGACGTCTTCTCGGAGGCCGGTGAGCAGATCTACCTCGTAGGCGGTTCGGTACGCGACTCCATCCTCGGTCGCGACCTGGAGAGTCTCGACTTCGACTTCGCCACCAGCGCACGTCCCGATCGGGTCAGGGAGCTGGTCGAGCCGTGGGCCGACGTCGTATACGATCTCGGCGCCCGGTTTGGCACCATCGCCGCCCGCCGCGATGGCCGAACCGTCGAGATCACGACGTTTCGCAGCGAGGTCTACCGCGACGACTCGCGGAAGCCGCACGTGACGTATTCCAACGACATCGAGACCGACCTCGGCCGACGTGATTTCACGATCAACGCCATCGCTCTCTCCCTGCCCGACCTGGAGGCGATCGACCCTCACGATGGCCTGGGCGACATCGCACGCACATCCCTGCGCACGCCGCTCGACCCCGAGATCTCCTTCGGTGACGACCCGCTTCGCATGCTCCGCCTCTTCCGATTCCAGGCAACGCTCGGGTTCAGCCCGGATGAGGCTGCGCTGGCCGCTGTCAGTGAGATGGCCTCCCGTATCGAGATCATCTCGTCGGAGCGAATTCGCGACGAGTTGTCCAAATTGCTGACGGCTGCCACCCCCGGAGACGCCCTGCGTGGAATCGTCGAGTCCGGTCTCGCCGATCACTTCTTCCCCGAGCTGCCCCGTCTCGCCATGGAGCAGGACCCCGACCACCATCACAAGGATGTCCTGGCGCACACGTTCGCCGTGGTCGACAAGACGAGCCCGGACCTGGTCCTTCGTCTGGCGGCTCTCCTCCACGACGTAGGGAAGCCGGACACCCGCGAGTTCACTCCCGGTGGAGTCACCTTCCATCACCACGAGGTCGTGGGAGCTCGCATGGCCCGTCGTCGTTTGAAAGCCCTTCGGTACCCGAAGGAGATCGTCGACGACGTATCCCAGCTCGTCTACATGCATCTTCGCCCGCACACGCTGAAGTTGGGTTGGACCGATTCGGCGGTGCGTCGCTATGTACGTGACGCCGGCGACCTTCTCGATCGGCTCAACGAGCTCGTCCGCTGCGATGTCACCACCGCCAATCAGCGCAGAGAGCGGGTGATCCAGGCCCGGATCGACGAGCTCGAGGCCCGCATCGAGCGTCTCTCCGCACAGGAGGAGCTAGCCAGGTTCCGGGCCCCGATCGATGGGAACGAGGTCATGGACTATGTCGGCATGGAGCCGGGTCCGAAGGTGGGTGAGATCATGGGGATCCTCCTCGAGAAACGGATCGATGACGGTCCATACACGCAGCGGGAGGCATACGAGGTGGTCAGGGCATGGGCGCTGGAGCAGGGATTCGCCGACCCTGGTGATCTCCCCGACACGGTTGAGGATTAGGTGAATGCCGAGGGCCCGAGCCCGTGGGCATAATCCGATGATGAGGCTGAGGAAGTTCGATCCTCGCAGGAAGAAGACAGCCAGAGTCCTGGGCTCAACCATGGCATACGTCGAGTACGGCTCTGGTGATCCGATCGTGCTGCTCCATGGCAACCCGACTTCTTCATATCTGTGGCGCGACGTTGTCCCCGAGCTCGGTGGGTCGGGTAGGTGCATCGCCCCCGACCTCATCGGGATGGGTGACTCGGCCCGGGTTGCCCAGGGCCGGGACGCCTATCGGTTCTCGATGCACGCCGAGTACCTCGAAGCTTTGCTCGAAGTGCTCGGTGTCGGGGAGAACGTGATTCTCGTCGGTCACGACTGGGGTGGTGCTCTCCTGTTCGACTGGGGGAGGAAGAACCCGACCGCCGTGAAGGGTGTCGTCTTCATGGAGACGATCCTCACCCCCCTCACCTGGGACGACTGGCCCGAGTCCGCCCGCCGTGTCTTCCAGGGGATGAGGTCTGACGCCGGTGAGGAGATGGTCTTGGCCAAGAACGTGTTCGTGGAGAGAATCCTGCCTGGGTCCGTGCTGGACCCGATATCAGAGGACGACATGGCCGTCTATCGCTCTCCCTACCTGGAGCCGGGCGAGTCGCGTCGTCCCACCCTCACCTGGCCCCGTGAGATCCCAATCGAGGGTGAGCCCCAGTTCATGGTCGACGTCATCTCCGCCAACGAAACGTGGCTATCGGGCCCGGAGGTGGTCAAGCTGTTCATCAACGCCGATCCGGGCTCGATCGTGGGGGATCGGGTCCGCCAGCTGGTTAGATCCTGGCCCAACGTCAGCGAAGTCACGGTGCCCGGGCTCCACTTCATCCAGGAGGATTCCGGTCAGGAGATCGGCCGGCATATCTCGGAGTGGGTCGACAGCATCGGACAGCGTTAGAGGCCGGGCCGGTTATAGCCTGATCTGGTGATCCTCGTTGCGATCCCGGCGGCCGCCCTGGCGGCGGTGACGCTGGCTGCGTTCTTTGGCAGATGGGTTTGGTGGCTCGACGTCCTGGCCAACTTTCGAGCCCAATACGTTGTGATCCTTGCCATTCTCGGGTTGGTCGTGGCCATGTCGAGGTGGCGGAAGACGGGCTATGCCATCCTCGGAGTGGCCCTCGTCAACCTCGTGGTCGTGATTCCCCTTTTCATTGGCTCGCCGGCCGACGCCCGGGTGGATGCCGACACCATCAGAGTGATGTCGTTCAACCTGTTGTCGGACAACGAGCAGTACTCCGAGGTCATCGACTACATCAGGACCGTCGACCCCGACCTGGTGCTCCTTCATGAAGCGAGCCGGCCCTGGGAGGTGGCCATCGGCTCCGCCGAGCTCGAATACCAAGTGGTCAGGGCCCGCTCGGACGACCTCATATTCGGGACACTGGTGCTGGTCAGAGGGGAGGGGATCACTGCGGTCTCCCACGGCTTCGCCTCCCGTGCCGCCCGTGCCGTCGCGCTCGACTACACGCCGCACGGATGGGACGTGCCCTTGGCCGTTCTCGGCACCCATCCTCTCGCTCCTACGGACCAAGAGCGCGCCGATCTACGGGACGCCCAACTCGACTTCGCGGGTGATTGGGCGAGTGAGCAGAGCGGGGCGTTCATCGTGGTGGGCGATTTCAACGCCACACCCTGGTCGTGGCCTTTCCGACGTCTGAAGAGCGCGGCGGAGCTGGAGAACAGCCAGACTGGGTTTGGTCTGCAGCCCAGCTACGCAACCTCTTCGAATCTGCTGCTTCGTATCCCGATCGACCACCTGCTCCACTCTTCGGCTCTGGAGGTGACCGGCCGACAGCTCGGCCCGGCCCTTGGCTCGGACCATTTCCCACTGGTCGTCGACCTGCAAGTGAGCGCCGGCACTTAGACGGGACCCGCCTACCCCCACCGACACGGTCTGATCGTTCGTCTCGATCGCAATGCGGGGTCGGGTCTATACGATCAGATCATGTCCAATCGTTTTGTCGAGGCCAGACGTCGACTCGCCGAGGTGGTGGGACCCGACGGTCTGGCCGTCATCCCCGCTGCGCACGAGGTCATCCGCAACTTCGACGTCCCGTTCTCCTTCCGCCAGGACACTTTCTTCTGGTATCTGACCGGGTTCCACGAGCCGGAAGCCGTTGCCGTGATCGCACCCGGCCATGACGACGGCGATTACACGCTCTTCGTCCGGCCCAAGGACCCGACCCAGGAGATCTGGACGGGGATTCGAGCCGGAACCGAAGGCGCCGAGCTCGACTACGCCGCCGACAAGGCGTACGAAATATCCGAGCTCGACCAGGTGCTGGAACGCATGATGCATGGCCGCGAGGTGCTCTGGTACACCAGCGGGAACGAGCACTACGACGACCGCATCTCTTCGGTAATCGCCCGAGCGAGGGCGCATCGCGAGCGGCTCGGTGGGGTGGTCCCTTCCATGGTGCGCGACGTCTCGATCCCGCTCGGCGAGATGATGCTCTACAAGAGCCCGGACGAGGCGGCCAGTCTCCGTCAGGCTTGCGAGTTGACAGCCGAAGGCCACAAGGAGGCGATGCGGTTCGCCCGGCCCGGGATGTACGAATACCAGGTCCAGGCGGCGTTGGAGTACCTCTGGCGGTTGCGGGGCTCGCCCCGTAACGGATACGACTCGATCGTCGCTTCCGGGGCGAACGCCTGTGTCCTCCATTACATCGAGAACGACGATGTCGTCGAGGACGGCGAGCTCATCCTTATCGACGCTGCAGCCGAGATCGACGGCTATTCCTCGGACATAACCCGCACATTCCCGGCCAACGGGAAGTTCTCGGGGCCGCAGAGGGCCATCTATGACGTCGTCCTCGCCGCGGAGAAGAAGGGCGTCGAGCTGGCGGCGCCGGGGTCGACACTGCGGACCATTCACGACGCCTCCACCTCCATCCTCACCGAGGGGATGATCGACCTCGGGCTTCTGCCCCGAGGGCTCGACGAGTCGCTGGCGATGCATCATTACACCGAGTTCTTCATGCACGGGACCAGCCACTGGCTTGGTCTCGACGTGCACGACAGAGGCTCCTACCGCATCGACGGGAGCCCTCGCCCGTTGGAGCCGGGAATGTCATTCACGGTCGAGCCGGGGATCTATGTCGGGCCGGACAAGGGTCAGATCGAGCTCGCGCTCCTCGAGTACGACCTGGACGAGCGCAACGAGCGGCGCATTCGTCTCGGGTCGAAGGCCGCGGCCGCACTCGAAGCGGAAGAGAGAGAGAACGCGGAGAAGGTCACCCACGAGATCCCCGACGAGCTCATCGGGATCGGGGTGAGGATCGAAGACGACATTCTCGTCACACAGGACGGGCACGAGAACATGACGACTGGCGTCCCCAAGGAGATCGACGAGATCGAGGCGATGTGCGCCGAGAGCTCGGTGCTCCCCACCTCCTGAGCCCGGAAACCACAAACCGCGGTTGTGGACGAGTACACCCTGTCTGACCCCGGGTTCGTGTCTACAGGGCTGTGGCGGCCGGTACGGCGTATACCGCCACGGCCAGGAAGTGAAAGACACTGGCCAGCACCACGAAAACGTGGAACAGCTCGTGATAGGAGAAACTGCGGGGAAACAGAAGGGGCCGCTTGGTCATGAAGATCACGGTGCCCGCGGTGTAGAAGAGACCCCCGACGGCGATGAACACGATGGCGCCCGTGCCCAGAGAGCTCCAGATCTGGGGCAACCACAAAATCACGGTCCAGCCCATGACGAGTTGGAGGGTCACCGAGAGCCCGGTCGAGACGTTTGCCAGGACGAACTTGAGCGAGATACCGACGAGGGCGATGGCCCAGACCAGACCGAGGCACCACCACACCGCGGCTCCTTCCAGACCCCCGATGGCGATCGGTGTGAAGGTCCCGGCCACCACCAGATAGATCATCGAGTGGTCGACCCGCTGCAGCCTTGTCTTCCATCGCTCGCCCCACGGCACAGAGTGGTAGAGCGACGACACGGTGAACATCACGAGAAGGGCGATCCCAAAGACGAGAGACCCGACGAGGGCCACTGTGTTTCCCCATGTCCTGGCGACCAGGTAGATCGTGCCTCCCAATGCGGCCAGCGCCGCAGAGCCGTGAAGGAAGCCACGGATCGGGTTTTGCATGCGACCAAGGGTGATGCGGTCCATCGGCCGACAGACTAAGCCCGGTCCGGGACAAATCCATCGGGTCGGATGATCTGGGCCGTTGGGCTCTTACGGAAGCGTCGGGCCCACCGGTACCATGATTCTCAGGTATGGCCCTGGGTCTTCTCTACAGAATCTATGAGCGGAACCTCCTCGCCGGCCTCGACTCCGATCGTCTCCCCAACCACATCGGTGTCGTGCTCGACGGGCACCGCAGACACGCCCGCGCCGAGGGTCTGCCCAGCTATACGGACTCCTACCGGGTCGGGATGTCCCGGTTCGAAGACTTTCTGGGATGGGCAAACGAGCTGAAGATCCCCGCCGTCACCGCCTGGGTCCTCTCTCTGGAGAATCTCTCCAGGCCCACCGAGGAGCTCGACCCCTACTTCGAGGTGCTGATCGACCTCTTCGAGAGGCTGCCTGAGAAGTGCGCCGAGTACGACATGACTCTGAGGTTCATCGGCAGTCTCGACCAGCTCCCGCTGGGTCTCGTCGAGGCTGCCAAGAAGGCGGAGGCCCGGAATCAGGGTGGCAGTCGGCGGCTCAACGTGGCCATGGGATATGGCGGCCGGCAGGAGATCGTCGACGCCACCAAGGATCTGGTGTCGAGGCTGGCCGCTGAAGGTGTCCCCGCCGAGGAGATCGTCGATCGCATCGATGCCGACGGTCTCGCTCGACACATGTACTCCGCCGACCTACCCGACGTCGACTTGATCATCCGCACGTCGGGGGAGTCACGGCTCTCCGGTTTTCTCCTCTGGCAGTCGGCTTACTCGGAGTTCGTCTTCGTCGACGTCAACTGGCCCGCCTTCCGCCGGGTCGACTTCCTCCGCGCCCTACGTGATTATTCCGGTCGCACCCGCCGCTTCGGCCAGTGATCAGGGGGACGACCCCCCAGATTCCGTGAACCCGGGGTTCCTGGGGCCGTATATGACGCGAATCCGCTCATCTACGAGATGAAAGGTTCAGGCCGTGACCATCCCGGGGTGCAGGTGATTGACGTCCCCGAGCTGACGTAACGAGAACGCCCAACCCGTGCTCACCTGGAAGGTGGTCAGCCGGGACACCCCGGTGTGGGGTTGGCGGAAGCGGTCCCACTCCCAGGGGACCGGGTCGAGCCCGAGCAGGTGCCCTAGGATCACGGCATTGGTACCGGCATGGGCCACTATCACCACCCGCTTGTCGGGGTCATCGACGTTCCAGAGATGTCGCGAGTCTGGCGCCATGGGGTGGACCCCGTGGGAGTCCATGGTCTCGACGAGACCGTTCACCACTCGCTCGTGGAAATCGCGAAACGACTCTCCACCCGGCAGACCGTCCCACATTTCGTCCATCTCACGGAAGTTGGCTTGCTCGAACCCACGCTCGATCACCTCGACCGGTGATCCCTCCCACTCCGGCGGGTTCTGGATCTCCTTGAGCCACTCGTAGACCTCGCGTTCCTGGCCAAGCGCCGCCTCCACCGGCCCGGTGGTCTCCATGGAGCGGTTCATCGGCGATGACCACAGCTCGTCCACGCCATTGAGCGCCGAGAAGCGGTGACCCACCCGCTCCGCCTGCTCCCGCCCGAGGTCGGTGAGGCCAGGGTCGTTGCGGGCTATCTGGTCGGGAGCCCAGTCGGGTTGCCCGTGTCTGATGAGAAACAGATCCATCATTCGTCAACCTATACGTTCCAGTTTCGTCGCCGTTCCCCAATACGATGGAGACGTGGCTGGAAACGCCCTCGTCGATCATCTCGTGAAGCACGCCCTGCGAACCGATGGCCCTTTCACGCTGCGCAGCGGAGCGACCTCCGACTGGTACATCGACGCGCGTCAGACCACTTTTGACGGGGTGGGGGCCAGTGTCGTCGGTGAAGCGGTCCTAGCCGTTCTCGACGAGAGGGTCGCCGCGGTGGGCGGTATGACGATGGGTGCAGATCCGATCGCCATTGCCACGGCCATGACCGCGGCAGCGGTCGGTCGTGATCTCAAGTCGTTCTCCATTCGCAAGGAGCCGAAGGACCATGGCACCGGTGGTCGTCTCGTCGGCCCGGTCGACCCCTCAATGCCCATTGCCGTCCTCGAAGACACGACGACCACCGGCGGGGCCGCCGTCGAAGCCGCCCGCTATCTGCTGGATGAGGGGTTTGAGATCGTGCAGGCCATCGCCTTGGTCGACCGATCAAATGGGAAGGCGCGTGACAACTTCGCCGAACTGGGGATCAGCCACGTCGCGCTGGTCGTTCCCTCCGACCTCGGGGTGGTTCAGTCATGACCGTCGTTGTGCGCAGGTCGGCCCTGAAGATGTGGCTGCTGGCGATGGCCGGGATCCCACTGCTCATCATCTCTCTCGACGTCCTCACCGCACGACGCATCACCAGATGGCTCACAGACTTGATATTTCTGCCCGAGGACGTGCAGATCTACGAGCCCCGTGATGTCATCTTCGCCTGGGTCATGTTCCTCTTCGCTGCTTTCCTGGTCCTATGGGGTCTGCGTGAGCTCTTCGTCCCGGCCAAGGTCGTGGAGTGTCGTGACGACGGTCTTGCCCTGCGCATCAATGGACCGTTTCGTCCACCGAGCATCATCCCTTGGGACAACATCAGGGACGTCGGAGGTGCCGACATGGAAGACGAGGGAGACGAGATCGCCCTTTTCGTGGTGGCCGTGTTCTCCAGAGAAGACCTCCCCGAGAACCCCTGGGGCGCCAGGTGGGTCACCGAGAGCGAGTTGGGCGTCCTCGCTGAGGATTGGAGTGACGACCCGCAGACGGTCGCCGAGAAGGTTGCCGACTACGCAGTCGAGGCCGTGAAGAAGAGGCGGACCGAGGCGTCGTCGAAGATCTGGCAGGAGACATGATGCAGGTCGGTGCGCACACACCCTCCGAGCACCCCCTGGAAGAGGCTGCGGCTCGCAACGCCGACCTGGTCCAGATCTTCCTCTCCAACCCACAGGGCTGGAAGAAGCCAAGGCCGAGACCCGACGTCGACGAACTGAGGAGCTCACCGACACCGATCGTGGTTCACGCTCCCTACCTGATCAACGTCTGCGCCGACAACAACCGGGTTCGGATCCCGAGCAGGAAGATCCTCCAGGAGACCTGTGACGCCGCCGCCGAGATCGATGCCGAAGCCGTAGTCGTCCACGGGGGGCACGTCACCGGAGACGGGCCGGAGGAAGAGGGGATCGTCCGTTGGAGGAAGGCGCTCGATTCTGTCGACACCGACAGGTTGATCCTCATCGAGAACACCGCCGGTGGAGACAAGGCGTTGGCCCGGCGTGTCGAGTGGATCGAGAGGCTCTGGGAGGAGATCGGGTCATACGGGGTCGGGTTCGTACTCGACACCTGTCACTTCTGGGCGGGCGGGGAGCCGTTCGACGAACTCGTCGAGCGGGTCCTCGATGCCACCGGGCGCATCGATCTGGTCCACGCCAACGACTCCAAGGATCCTTTCGACTCGAGGCGCGATCGTCACCAGAACCTGGGGGCAGGTGAGATTCCGAAAGAAGATCTCGCAGCCGTGATCCTCGCCGCGGGGGCTCCGGTGGTGGTGGAAACCCCAGGGGGTGCCGCAGAGCAGGGGGCCGACATCGAATGGGTGCGGAGTCTGGAGTAGGTCGATGCCCGAGTTTGATCCTCGATGCCGATAGGGAGGGCCCAGCGACGGGGCGAGCGTAGGACCAAGGTCGCAGTCCTTTTCGCCGATCGGACCGACCGTGCCCTCGACCTGCTCGAGTTGGTCGAAATGGCCTGGCACGATGCCTACGGCGAGGTGACGCCTACCGAGGACGTCATCAACGACATCCTCATCCTGAGTGAGGGCAATCTCCGCCTACTCATCCGATGGGCTCGCCTCGCTGTCGAGGACTGGCGCGATGTCAGAGTCGAGGCAGACAGGCTGAGGGCCAGCCGGGCGGCCGCCGACGAGAGTTAGTCGTCTTCCACCCGGGCCGCGTTGAAGGCTTCGGCGAGGAGAGTCGCCAAGAGCTCCAGATGCTCCTCGCGGGTCCTTGTGTTGGAGGTCCCGATGGCGTGGGCGATCTGAGACTGGATCGACTCCATCGTGACTGGTGTGGTGGTCATGAACATTTGACGTGGGCGGGTCCAACCCGGTTCCTGGAGAACCGTGTCTTTTGGTGGCGTCCATGGTTCCCGAACCATCGTGGTTCCAAACTTCCCGGTGAAGCCAGTCTCCTGTCATGGAATGCCACAACGGGGTTGGTGGTTTCCCTGCTCGGGTACTCTTTTGGACTGATGAGCAAAGTAACCGCACCCGGAATTCGATCCCGCAAAGGCGGGCCCAAGATCGCCGTGGTGACCGCATATGACTTCCCGGGAGCGGTGATCGCCGACCGGGCCGGCATCGACATAATCCTCGTCGGAGACTCCGTCGCCAATGTCGTCCACGGCATGGACACGACCCTCGAGATCGGTCTGGACGAGATCGTCCTCCACACACGTGCCGTCAAACGAGCCAGGCCAAACGCTCTCGTTGTCGCCGATATGCCCTGGCTCACCTTCCATCTGGGGGAGGAGGACGCCGTCCGCAACGCCGGCCGTCTCGTTCGGGAAGGAGGCGCCGAGGCGGTGAAGCTCGAAGGTGGACGCAAGAGGCTGCCTGTCATCGAGGCGATCCTCGATGCAGAGATTCCGGTCATGGGTCATGTTGGCCTCACCCCCCAGTCGGTCCATGCCATGGGTGGTTTCAAGGTCCAGGGCAAGGTCGTCGACGCAGCACGGGAGATGATCGACGATGCCAAGGCCCTCTCCGATGTCGGATGCTTCTCCATCGTCATCGAGGGTGTCCCGGACATCCTCGGTGAGCTGATCACCAAAGAGGTCGACGCTCCCACCATCGGCATCGGCGCCGGGGCCAGCACCGACGGCCAGGTCCTCGTGTTTCACGATGTCCTCGGTCTCGGCGATGGCAACTACCCGAAGTTCGTTCGGCCCTACGCCCATCTCGCCGACGATGCGGTCGCAGCTCTGGAGCGATTCAAGGCCGACATCCAAAAGGGTTCTTTCCCCGGAGACGACGAGAGCTATCACGTCCCCGATGAAGTGGCGAGCGAACTTCTCAAAGGGACCTGAGACGTCTGATCGCACTTCTGCTCCTGACGGTGTCGTGTGCGACGACGTCGGGTCTCGACGGGTTCGAGACGGGTGAGGTGGCCGTCGGCGAGGAGACCCTCTCGGTGGCGGTGGCCTCGACCGCCCTGCAGCGAAGTCGGGGGTTGAGTGGCGTCGACGAGCTTCCGCGGGGTCTGGATGGGATGCTCTTCACCTGGAGTGAGCCGTCGAGCACTAGCTTTCACATGCGCGATGTCGGACTCCCGCTCGACGTGTGGTTCTTCGACGCCGATGGCTCGCTGATCGGCTCGGCGAGGATGGAGACCTGTCTCGACGGGACCTGCTCGAGCTATGCCACGCCCGGACCGGTCATGTGGGCGCTGGAAACCCCCGCTGGTGAGTTTTCGTTCGCTCCCGGCGCAATTCTCACCGTCGGCAGCTGATACGGACTGGGGAAAAGACCCGTCCCGGGTTATCCTTCATCACTCATCCGGCGACACGCGCCGCCGGCCCCTGCTCCACCGAGTTGGTGGGGCCTTCCGTTTGAGGATGTCCACAGGAGGTGCAATGCGCGACTACGAACTGATGACGATTCATCGGCCAGACCTGGCCGAGGATGACGTCGAGTCAAAGATCAGCGAGTTGGAGACCTATCTCTCCAACAGCGACGCAGAGGTCACCAAACGTGACATGTGGGGAAAACGCCGATTCGCCTACGAGATCGACCATCTGAGTGAGGGTTACTACACCGTGGTCTCTTTCCGTGCCGAGGCGGAGGCCGTTGCCGGAGTAGACCGGTTGCTCACCCTCGCTGATGACGTGGTGCGTCACAAGATCGTCCGTATGGGCGAAGTGTGACTGACTGGAATCTGTCCCCGGAAAACGGCATAGTCGAAAGCGGGACGAACTGAGGAGAACTCGATGTCAAGCAATGTGACGCTTATTGGAAACCTGGTCGACGACCCCGAGCTTCGCTTCACCCCCTCTGGTGTGGCGATGGCAAAGATCCGCATGGCCGTCAACCGCCGTTGGCGGGGCCAGGACGGCGAGTGGCAGGAGCAAACCAGCTTTTTCAGCGGGACCATCTGGCGTGAGCAGGCCGAACAGGCTGCCGAGTCACTGCAGAAGGGCGCCAGGGTCATCGTGACCGGACGTCTCGAGCAGCGAAGCTGGGAGACAGAGGCCGGGGAGAAGCGCTCCGTCGTCGAAATCGCCGTCGACGAGATCGGCCCGTCCCTTCGTTGGGCGACCGCCACGGTCAACCGCACCCAACGTGAGGACAGCTGGGGTGGCGGCGGATCGGGCGGAGGTCAGTCGGCCGGCGCCTCGGCACCTTCGGCTCGAGACGACTACGGCCCCGATGAGGCCCCTTTCTAGGAGAAACTTGAATGGCTCGTAAGAACCGAAGAAACCCGAAGCAATCGCCGCGCGGTCGGCGTCAAGACTTCCGACGTGGCAAGCCGAAGCCTTGTCCCCTCGACTTCGAGGACGCCCGCGTCGACTGGAAAGACACCTCGTTGCTCCGCAAATACGTCTCAGATCGGGGCAAGATCCGCGGTCGTCGTGTCACCGGACTCTGCCCACAGCATCAGCGTGAGGTCGCCGTTGCAGTGAAGAACGCTCGTGAGATGGCGCTCCTTCCGTACGTAGGTGGGCGATGAAGCTCATCCTCACCTCCGACGTCGACCCGCTCGGGAAGAGAGGCGACGTCGTCGATGTCGCCGATGGCTATGCCCGCAACTTCCTGCTCCCGCGGAAGAAGGCGATAAAGGCCAACGAAGGTGCCCTCGCCCAGGCCGAGGCGATTCGCGAAGCCCGCATCGAAGCCGAGCGCAGGGCCAAGGAGCAGGCAGAGAACATCGCCACCCAGCTCGTCGGCAGCAGGGTCGTGCTCGCCGCCCAGGCAGGTGACGAAGGTCAGCTCTACGGCTCTGTTGGCGTGTCCGACGTCGTGGAGGGCATCAAGCGATTCACCGGGATCGAGCTCGACCGCAGCCAGGTGCACATCGCCGAGCCCATCAAGGCCATCGGTCTGCACGAGGTACAGGTCAAGGTCCACGCCGACGTCGAGTTTCCGCTGACACTCGACGTCATCCCGGCATAACCGAGCTCCCCTTCGGCCCCGTGTCGGGTGGTTAGGGTCTGGCACCGTGGAGATCGCGGCATGGGTCGCCACCGTCCTGATCGGCGTGGTGACCGTTTTCCAACTGGCTCTCGCCCTCGGTGCGCCGGCCGGTGCCGCGGCATGGGGTGGCTCCCATCCGGGGGTTCTTCCCACCCGGCTTCGTGTGGCGAGCGGACTCGTCGCCATCTTCTTCTATCCCGTGGTCGCCATGGAGCTGCTGTACAGCGCCGGCGTGATCGAGTTTGGCTGGGACGTCAACCCACTGTGGATCTGGTTTCTCGCCGGTCTCTTTGCCTTGGGAGGGCTTGCCAATCTCGCATCCCGGTCGAAGATCGAGAGGATGTGGGGGCCGGTCTCTCTGGTGCTGGCGATTTGCTGCGGGGTCATCGCTTTGGGCATGTGAACCTGTCGGTAGCGCTGTGTTTCGCGACTTTGCCTCGAGATTCGCGAACTGAGGGCAGCGCGAAAAACAATCAGCAGTTCGGGAAAATCAAGTACGGCTCCACCTTGGTGCGCCGTCGGGCATGTGCCTATGTTGCCCGCCACTTCCCCCCGCTGTCGGCGGTGCGGCGTTCCGCCCGGCGGGGTCTTGCGCGTCAAGACCGCGAAATCTGTACCTACTGAATGCTTGAGTGTTGGCGAGACACAGATGACGGTTGAAACCACAACCCCGATGCGACCCGGCTATCGACAACCGCCCCACTCACGTGAGGCGGAGGAGTCGGTGATCGGGGCGCTGCTTCTCTCCGAGGACGCGGTCAACGAGGTGATGGACCAGATCCATCCCGAAGACTTCTACGTGCCGGCTCATCAGGCGATATTCGAGTCGATGCGGGAGCTGTTCGACTCCAGTCAGGCCATCGATGCGGTCACCGTGTCGGAGAGTCTCCGTCGTAAAGGCGAGCTCGACAAGATCGGTGGCGTCCAGTATCTCACCCGGTTGGTCGACATCGTCCCCTCCACCTCGAATGTCTCCTACTACGCCGGGATCGTCGAGGAGCATGCCAAGCGCAGGGAGCTCATCAGAGCAGGTGCCTCTGTCACCGAGCTCGCCTTCGAGATCGATGATGAGATTGCCAGTGTCCTCGATCGGGCGGAGCAGGCCGTCCTCGGTGTTGCCGAGAAACGCGCTTCACAGACCCTTCTCGAGGTGGGCCCCATGTTCCAAGACGTGCTCGAGCACATCGAGCTGCTGGAACAGCAGGGGAGCGAGATCACCGGTCTCGCCACCGGATTCGTCGACCTGGACAAGAAGCTCGCCGGTCTCCAGCCGGCCAACCTCGTGGTGATCGCGGGAAGGCCGGCCATGGGCAAATCGAGCCTTGCCCTGAACATCGCTACCAATGCCGCCGCCACGGGTGAGCCGGTCGCCATCTTCTCCTTGGAGATGTCGAAGGAGGAGATCGTGCAGCGCATCCTCTCGTCGGTGGGCAAGGTCGACTCGATGAAGTTGCGATCGGGTCAACTGGGGCCACTCTGGCAGCGGGTGGTCGACGCCGCCGGACGTATGTACAAGGCTCCGATCTACATCGATGACTCGCCGGTGGTGACCGTCACCGACATCCGGGCCAAGTGCCGCCGTCTCAAGAGGAAGAAGGGTCTCAGCCTTGTCGTGGTCGACTATCTGCAGCTCATGGAGGCTCATGGCCCCGAGAACCGGCAACAGGAGATCGCCCAGATCTCGAGAAACCTGAAGAACCTGGCTCGTGAGCTGGAGGTGCCGATCATCGCCGCCTCACAGCTCAACCGATCGCTGGAGTCGAGAGAAGACAAGAGGCCGCGTCTGTCCGACCTCCGTGAGTCGGGCTCGATCGAGCAGGACTCCGACGTGGTGATGTTCGTTTACCGCCATGAGTACTACCACCCTGAAGATCAGGACAAGAAGGGGATCGCCGAGATCATCGTGGCCAAACACCGCGCCGGCTCGACAGGCCCGGTGGAGATGACGTTCCAGCCAGAGTTCACCCGGTTCGCCAACCTGGGTCGCGACGTCACCTGACGCCAAAAAACGCTGTGCGGCAGCCTGGTGGCTGCCGCGGAGGGGTTTGTCACTTGCCCTGTGAAGCCGGTAAAGCTTCGAGTTGGGGACTCAAATTGGGCAACGGACCAACGATGTCAGTTTCGCGAAAGCCCGGGACGCTGTGTTGAGGATGCCGGGATCAATCCGAATACACACATTCGTACTAGTTATCGAAGTCCTGGTGGGAGCGGCTCGCCGTCGGTCCGGATTGCCCTTGATACTTCGAGCCCAGCTCCGGTGAGCCATAGGGATGGTCGGCCGCGGTGGTCATCTGATAGAAGCTGATCTGGCCGATCTTCATCCCCGGGTAGATGGCGATGGGCAGGGTTGCCACGTTGGACAGCTCGAGTGTGATGTGACCCTCGAAACCGGGGTCGATGAACCCCGCCGTGGAATGAATGAGGAGACCGAGACGTCCCAGGGAGGACTTGCCCTCGAGTCGGGCGACGACGTCCTCACCGAGCTTGACCCGCTCCAGGGTCGAGCCCAGGACGAACTCCCCGGGGTGGAGCATGAAGGGCCCGTCTCCCACCTCGATGAGCTGGGTGAGGTCCTCCTGCGGTGCCCGGGGGTCGATCTCGGAGTACTTGTGATTTGCGAAGATGCGGAAACCATCGCCGACCCTGAGATCGACCGACGATGGCTGGACGTATGTGGGCTCATATGGATCGATCTGGATCGTGCCCGCGTCCAACGCCTCTTTGATCGATCGGTCCGAGAAGATCATTGGGCGGGTATGGTAGGCGTCTCGGTCAGCGACATCGGGCGAGCGGATCGATGGTGCAGAATCGTGCGCTGACGGTTGGTGACTGCACACCAGATCTGGGGAGCGGGCGAGAACGGGAGCGGAGCGGGTGACGGGAATCGAACCCGCGTCTTGAGCTTGGGAAGCTCACGTTCTGCCATTGAACTACACCCGCGAGGACGATCAGAGTAGTCACGCCCTGGTTGAAGGAGACAGGGCAAGTCCGACGTGTTCCCATGACGGCCGGTGCGGGTATGGGACACTCGATCGTCTGGAAAGGGAGCCGCACCATGACCAACGGCGCATTCCGCGCCTTCGTTCTGCGATGGGGGGACGTGGCGTGGCGTCTGGTGGCCATGGGGGTGGTCGTCTTCTTTGCCTTTCGAATCCTCAAGACGGTCAGCGTCGTCGTCTTTGCGGTGGTCTTCGCCTTGTTCCTGGCGGCAATTCTGTGGCGGCCGGCGCAATGGCTGATGGGCCACGGCTGGAAGCCGGCCCTGGCCAGCATGGCGACGATCTTTGTTGCCGCCCTCGCGCTGACCGGGTTGATCCTGTTCATCATCCCCCAGGTCGCGGACAGCATCGACACTCTGAGTGAGGACGTCACCGAGACCTGGGAGTCTTTCCACGACTGGCTGATCGATGGCCCTCTGGGTCTGACACAACAGGAGATAGACGACTACACGGACCGGATAGGTGGGTGGCTTCAGGGGATCGGGGGTGATCGTCTCCTCGGTGGCGCGACCGCCGTACTCGAGTTCATAACCGGCGCTTTTCTCGTGGTCGTCATCACCTTCTTCATGCTCAAAGACGGCCGGGCTCTCTTGGAGAAGACGCTGGATCGAACCGCGCCGGAGACCGCCGGAAAGATTGCGGTCGGTGCCAGGGTTGCTCGGGACTCGTTGGCGAAATACATGGGAGGGATCGCCCTGGTCGGTCTCTTCGATGCCACGCTGATCGCCATCGCTCTCTGGATCGTGGGGACACCGCTTGTCGTCCCCCTTGCGCTCCTCGTGTTCTTCGGCGCCTACATCCCCCTCATAGGTGCGTTTTTCTCGGGTCTTCTCGCGGTGGCCGTCACCTTTGTCAACGTCGGCTCGATTCAGGCGCTGATCATCCTCGCTGTCGTGGTGATCGTCCAGCAGTTCGAGGGTGATGTCATCATGCCCCTCGTTTTTGGTTCCAGACTGCGTCTGCACCCCCTCGTCGTCCTCCTCGCCGTCGCCGCCGGTGGTCTTGCCTTCGGACTGGCCGGAGCGTTTCTCGCCGTTCCGCTCATCGCCGTAGCCGTCTCGGTCCATGAGGCGATCGGCGACGATCCTGACCGGTCCTATCTGCAACTCGCCCGCGGCTGATCGATGCTCGAGCGCGTCACAGTGCGGCGTTGGGTCTTCGCGGGCGATGAGTCCCGAATCGAGGACTCCCACCACACCACGTTCCAACCCCGGCTACCTGAACAGCGTGGCAGCACCCCAGATCGTGAGAAGCAGGCCGACGACCATGAGAAACCCCACCCGTCCGGGGCGATAGATGGCGTCAGGCACGTCTTTGGGGGCCTCACCGCGTCGGTGCTTCCACCAGGCCAGCCCGTTGCCGATGAGAAGCGCGAGACCGAGGGCCAGGATCAGTTGTGGCACCAGATTCTCGAAGTCGAAGAGGTCACCCACAGGTGGCACCGTAACCCTGAATAGGCTGCGAAGGTGAACACAGCTGCCAGCGCCTCCGCTCCCGCCACCACGGCCAACCTCGGCCCAGCATTCGATTGCATCGCTCTTGCTCTCAGCCCGAGATGTGTGGTCAGGGCCCGACTCGCCGATGATTGGTCGGTCGAGCACAACGGAAAACACCGAGTGTCACCGGGGGAGGTCGATGGGGTAGTGGCCGCGGCACAGAGGGCGGTTGGTGACCGCCCACTCACTCTCGAGGTGGAGAACGACGTCCCTCTGGCCCGCGGGCTGGGTTCTTCCGCTGCAGCTTTTGTCGCCGGAGCGGCGGCCGCCATGCGGGCTCACGGCGAAGACGCCTCACCCGATCGTGTGTTTCGCATAGCCGCCGAGATGGAGGGTCATGCCGATCAGGCCGCGGCGGCCGTGTACGGAGGCCTCGTCCTGATACCCGCCGAGGGGCGACCGCAGAGACTGCCGATACATCCCTCCCTGCGCCCCGTAGTTGCCGTCCCCGACAAACGTCTCCCAACCGCGGAGGCGAGAGCAGTTCTGCCCTCGAGCTACGACCGAGACGTGACCATCCGGAGCATGAGCCGTGTGGCTGCGCTGACAGCGGGTCTGACAACAGGCGACCCCGAGCTGCTCGCTGCCGCCCATGGGGATGAGATCCACGAATCGTGGCGCAACGCCCTCAGCCCTGAGGTGGCGGAGTTGATTGAGATTGCGAGAACGGCGGGCGCCTTCCACGCGGCGAGATCAGGAGCGGGGCCATCGGTCGTTGCATTGGTGACACATGAGAACGCCATGGGTGTGGCAAGAGCGTTCGAAGCGTGGGGGGCGGCGGTGATAGACGACCCGGTGGAGACCACTGGCCTGGTCTGACTCGGGGGAACAACCGTCAAAATAGGAAAAGGACCTGCGCTGCCTCCTTCGGCGAGGTGGAGACGGCGAGGCCCAATCTTCCTATGGCCTTCCGTGTTTAGCGTCGCCGGAAGGATCACGACGTAGTGCCAATTATACACGCTGGGCGGTGGAACCCGAAGCGGCAGGTCAGACGTTTCGATACTCGACGCTTTTCCCGCGCTTGCCGATCGGCTCGATGAGACCGGTGTTGCGCAGGCAGTAGGCCATCTGCTGGGCCGTTCTCAGCGGACGTCCCAAGCCTTTGGCCAGGTCGGTTGTCGTGAAAAGCTCGGGTAGGTCTTCCGGGATGAGACGACGGAGCTCTTCGACCCCACGGATCAGCATTGTGTCGAACACCTCGAGCAGACGTCTTTCCAGCACGCTCCAACCCTGTCTCCTCCACGACCGTCCAGGCGTGTGATGCCGATGCTCCTCCTCCTCGATGAGAACCAGTTCGATCTCGAGATCGGACCCGATGATTCGCTCTGGGAAGCTCACCAGCTCGGCAAAGATGTCGCTGGGGTGCCCCGTCTTGGGCGAACGGCGGCGACTCAGGATCGTCCCGTCCTCGTCCACTCTCACTATCCATTTCGTCAATGCGATGGGGTGAACGATCCGGACCTTGTGGTTCGAGGCCAGCAGGGCGGCGATCTTCGTCTTCATCGACGAGAAGCCCGAGGTTTGCACCTCTACCAGGAGTTCGTCACGGACCAAGTCGATGACGTAACCGTCGATTGGGCACTCGAGTCGATCGCCCGGTCTGGAGTACCACTCCTTGAGCGAGGCGTGGAGCGGTTTCTCCCGAAGTGTCCCGATGTGCGGTGGAACGTCCGTCACGTCGACCGAGGCTAGGAGGTTGCCTTGACGGCCACGTTGACCTCCGAGATGTTCGCGTAGCGCACAGTTGTGCTCAAAGAGCACCCGTTCTTCCCGCCGACCGACTTCCTGTCAATGGACCAGTTTGCCGGGGACAACGGATTGCCCATGGGCTTCGCCTATCCGCACGACTCGCCGACCTCGCCTGAGGGCTTCCTCGTCGAGTGTCCAGGTGAGGTCTTCCCGGTCGTGTTGCTGAGCATCCAGGATTGTCCAGCCGAGACCCAAGAGGTCGATCCCAGCAATTACATCGATGGAGCGGAGATCCCGATGTGGCTGCTTCATGGTCTCTCCGATCCGCTCCTGCCCTTCAACCAGGCTCTTGTCGTATACGAGGCGACCACGGCCGAAGGCAACGAGGCGAGACTCACTCTTGTCCCCGGTGCCGGTCACGACGTCGGACAGGTTCTCGCCGGGACCAACGCGACGACATGGGTGACGAATCGCGGCGGGCAGGAGACTGTCACCGATGGTCGGTCGCCAACCTGGGACGACATCGAGCATTTCATCCACGTGAATCTGAGCCGTGGCCGATGAGCGTTGCGCCCGATGACGTGAACTGACCAAGTGCGATCGCAGGCGGGTGCCCAGACCCGCCTCGTCGCGTGTGGAGCCTTCTTTCTCATTGCACCACAATGCCCTGGGTGAAGAGAAAGCGAAGTCCTCTGTGAGTGTCCTCGATTGGCTGTTGGATTCTGACCCCGCAATCCGGTGGCAAGTGATGCGCGATCTCGAGCAGGAGCCCCCGGATCTCGTCGAAGCCGAGCGCGCCAAGGTGGCGGCAGAAGGCTGGGGTGCCCAACTGCTTGAGCTTCAGGGCACCGATGGGAGATGGGACGGTGGCACGTATCGTCCCGGCTGGGTCGACGAATCGAAGCCCTTCTTCGATGCCTGGACTGCAACCCATTTCACGCTGCAGACTCTGCGCGACCTCGGTCTCGATCCCGGCCACCCGCGTGCCCGTCATGCCGTGGCTTTGGTTCGCGACGAGGTGAGATGGGCCGTGAACGACGCTCCCTACTTCGAGGGCGAGACCGAGCCCTGCATCAATGGGGTCGCCCTGGCGGTTGGATCCTATTTCGGCGAGGACGTCGATGGCATCGTCGATCGGCTGCTCCAAGATACGCTCAGCGACGGTGGTTGGAACTGCTGGGTCGAGTATGGGGCGAAGGTGTCGTCGTTTCACACGACGATCTGTGTGCTCGAAGGGTTGGCCGCCTGGGAGTCTGCGGGCGGAGTGTCCGCAGACGTGACAGAGGCCCGTCGGCGAGGCGAGGAGTATTTGCTGGAGCGGGCGCTCTTTCGCTCTCGATCGACCGGTCGGGTCGTCGACCCGAGATTCACCATGTTCGCCTTCCCGGCCTATTGGTATTACGACGTGCTCCGGGCTCTCGACTACTTCCGATCGACGGGCGTGGTTCCCGATTACAGATGCGCGGAGGCGATCGAGCTCGTGAAGAGCAAGCGTGGTTCCGACGGTCGTTGGGTGTTGGAGAACCGGCATCAGGGTCCGACACATTTCCGGATGGACGGGTCCGAGGGTTCACCCAGCCGTTGGATCACGCTACATGCGATGCGTGTGCTCGCTTGGGCCGGTGTCGATTGATGAGGAGTGACCGGCGAGGGGCCCAACACCCCTCGCCGATGCATCGGTCAACCGTTGATCTCGTACCAGGCGGCCCAATCGTCGAGATTGTTCATGATCAGGGTGGCGCAGTCCGGGGTGCGTGCCCTCGCACAGTCTCCCGCCGCATATTCGTTCGCCAACTCGCCGGACTCGGCGAATTGGCCGAAGCTCTCACGGAGATCGCGGTCCTCCGGGTAGTCACCCTCGTACCACAGGTCAACGCCGATGTCGCGGTAGATCCCGAACTCTCTGACGGTCACCGAAGGAGCTTTGCCCACGGCGGCGTTCATGGCGTTCGAGTAGTGCACCTCGCAGGACAGTGTCAGATCTTCACTGCTGGAAAACGTTGTCTCGCATCCCTCGACCGAGACGTTCGCCTCCAGGATCGCCTCATATTCGATCGTCGCATTGACGGAGTCCGACGTCGAGCAGAGATCGGCTTCGACACCGCTGATGTGTCGGGCGACAGAACAATCGCCACCGTACCAAGCCCCCAGCGCGGACTCCACGAAAGCTGCGGGCTCGGTCGTGCCTCTCCAATCGGACCAAGCCTCGAGGTTCACGAGTTGGATCGTCGCGCACGACTCGGGAAAGGGGCCGAAGTTGCAGCTCTCGTAACCGTCGTAGCGACCTTCCATGGCGAGAAAGGTCCCCATCCCGACCACCATGAACGAGTGCTCGGGAAAGCCGAACTGTGTGATCACCCCGTCCTCCACCACGACAGGGTTGGTGTCCCCGTGATCCGTGTAGTTGACGGCATCGGTCATGGCGTTGTGATACGGCACGTTGCAGGTGAATTCCCCGGGGGTGGTGCTCTCGGCGCAGTTGACGGTCAAACGCCCGCCGATGGCTGCCTGATATGCCGATTCCTCGCGTATCTGCTCATCGGTGCGATCTGCCAGCTCGAAGAGCTCGGCCGCGCGATCGGCATCACCGGAGTAGAAGGCGGTCACGCCGGCTTGCACGGTCTCCAGGTCGGTGCCCGCTTCGGCATCCGTTGCCACGGTCGTGGGCGTCGGCGTCGTGTCAGCCACCTCTGCTTCGTCGTCTCCCTGGGACAGTCCGTAGTAGATGGCGGCGGTGGCGAGGATGGCGATGAGAGCCGCCAGCCCCCAGAGTGGCCCCCTATTCCGGCTGGGTCTATCGGTCCTCGTCGGCTGCTGTGTCTTGGTCATGAGTGTTCCTTCTCGTCGTTTCGATACGACGACAAGTGGATCTCCGGCCAGATCGGCCTCGATCCTCTCGATCATCTCCTCCGCACCGACAGGGTCGCCTCTGTCACTGAGCCACCGAAGCTTGGTTTCGAAGTCAGCCACCGGCCACCTCCAGCGCGGCTCGGGCCTTCTTCCTCGCCCGGTTGGCCATCGCTCTCGCTGCCACCGTGGTCATCCCCAGCTGCTCGGCCGCCTCGGCGTAGGGCACATCCTCCACCTCGACGAGGTAGAGGATGGCCCGCTGCCTTGGAGGAAGATCGAGGATGGCTTCGATGTCGGTCGGATAGCTCGGCAACCAGCCTTCGTCAGTGGTGAGCCGACTTAGAGCTCTCCGTCTTCGACCCAGGCTCCGTCGTTGGTTCGAGGCCAGATTGACGATGGTCTGTCGGAGGAAGCCCAGCGGATTGTCGAGATCGGTCAACCGGCCTCTTCTCAACGTACGCATCAGCGCCTCCTGGACCAGATCATCTGGCTCGACATCGACCGAACCCGCTACCGACGCGATCCTGCGCAGAGACGGGTAGAGCGAGGTGATCAGCTCTCTCTCCCGGTCATCGATTGAAGATCGCTTTGGCAACCGAGGTTCTCCCCTGTCGTTCCCCTAAAGACACCGGAGGCGGGCAATGTGTGACGCGGAACTTTCCGTGTGAAACCTGGGCAGGATCGTATCGACTTCGACGGAGCCGCAGGTGCTCCAACGGTCGCCGAATAGACCGGCATAGGAGGCAAGCGGTCGATGCAATAACGTGAACCAGATCCTGGCCTGCCCCGCGGCGGTCGGGTCCTCCCTGTGTATATCTAGTGGGTGGATCCTCTTTTTCGGCCGCGCGGGTGAGGGTTTGTGCATTGCCAGTCCGAAAGCTTCCAGTTCTCTTCTCGATCCACTCTGTCAGACAGTGGTTAGTTCGAGAGATGATGACGAATGCGATCCGAAATGAAGGGCATGGACGTGAGGCTCAGTCTCAGATCTGCGGATCAAGGCTCGTTCTGATCGATGTCGATGTAAGGACGCAGCGCCTCCTCGAGCGCGGTATCGGGATCGGAAACCTCCAGGTCGTACGAAGGGTGCGGATGGTCGGTTCGAGGCGCCTCGTGTCCCAGCCCCTCTCCTTTCAGCCGTCGATCGGCCCTGATTGACATGACGATGGACACCGCGACCACGCCCGATCACCCCGAGCGATGCCCAATCAGGCAGGTACCGCTCGGCGATGAGCATTTTTACACCGACGAAGCCAAGTATCACCCCGAGCCCGATGTTCACGTAAGTAGAGCGCCCTCAGCCCCAATATTGCGAAGGCATTGACGCTGACACGGTCGACTCAGGAAGCCCCGTGGCGGCCGTCGACCGACGCTCAGAACACCACGGGGACCTTGTTTCCCCCGTGTTGCATCCCGCGACCCCTTACCTCCTATCCCTGCTCCGAGTTGACCTAACGGCCCTGGTTACGCGACCATATGGGCAGTCTTCCCCTTCCAGAGAGGTCTGTTAAGCATGGGTTCGCTCGTCAAGAAGCGCCGCAAGAAGATGTCGAAGCACAAGTACCGCAAACGTCTCAAGGCCAACCGGCACAAGCGCAAGAAGTGATGCGAGAAACCGGGCCAATCGGCCCGGTTTTCTCTTTCAGAGCAGTTCTGGGCATGGAAATGGCCGGAATGCGGACATTTCGACGCCCAGAAAGAATCGGGGGCTCAGTTGTCCTTGAGGAAGTCCTCGATCTCTTCGACTAGACGGTCGGCCTGGTCACCCGTCTCCTCGGCTGCTTCGCTCTCGAGTTGCTCCACGTATTGCTGGAGCTCGATGTTCTCCTCGATGGCCTCGTCCACGGTGTCCCGGAATTGGCGTGCGCGCGAGGTGAGGTCACCAATGTCGAGACTCATCCCCAGCAGCTCCGAGGCCTTTATCGCCAGCGCCTCCACCGCAGGTGGGTAGTCCTGGTTGGACAGATAGTGGGGGACGGCGGCCCATACTGAGATCACGTCGATGCCGGCATTGCCCAGCGCGTGATTGAGAACACCCAGGATCCCGGTGGGGCCCTGATACCCCGAAGGAAGTAGACCGTGTAACTCCAGGGAATCGGGTCGCGTGGCCGATCCCACGAGGGGCACCGGCAGAGTGTGTGCCACCTGGCCGATGAAGGCGCCGAGGGTCACCGCCTTGCTCACTCCGAGTGTGGTCAAAGCCTCGACGAGCTCGGTGGTGAACGCCTTCCACTTGTAATTGGGCTCCTCGCCGATCATCACCACGAGGTCGCGGTCGGGGAGCCGGATCACATGCAGCTCGTTCTCGGGCCAGTCGATGTCCCGGGTGCCGCCCTCGTTGATGGTGACCATCGGTCGTCGCACCTGGAAGTCGTAGTGCTCGTCGGGGTCGAACCTGGCGATGGTCTCGCTGTCGTAGTTGTCGAGGAATCTCTCGGCGGCGAGGCTCGCCGAGTCACCGGCGTCACCCCACCCCTCGAACGCAATGAGGGCGAGCGGATCCCTGAGGATCGGCCGGCTGAGCCACTGCAGGGAGCTCATGCCTCCAACCTACTCGGGGGTGTCTGGTAGCGACAGGTAGAACGGCTTGAAGCGCCGGAGTCGTAAGGCATTGAGCACGACCGACACCGAGGAGAAAGCCATGGCGGCTGCGGCCACTGTCGGGCTCAGCAGACCGACGGCGGCCACCGGGATGGCGACCGTGTTGTAGAGGAACGCCCAAACCAGGTTCCCCTTGATCGTCCTCAGCGTGTCGTCGGCCAATTCGATCGCCACCGGAGCGAGCCGGGGGTCGTCCCGCAGGAGCACGATGTCCCCTGCCTCGACCGCCACTCCGGTGCCCGATCCCACGGCGAGACCGAGGTCTGCTTGCGTGAGGGCGGGCGCGTCGTTGACACCGTCGCCGAAGAAGGCGACCACCTGCCCCTTCTCCTGGAGTTGGCCCACCCTCTTTGCCTTGGACTCGGGCGTTGCGTGCGCATAGACGGTCTCGATCCCCACCTGCTCGCCGACGATCTCAGCGGTCCGCTGGTTATCTCCTGTCACCAGCTCTGAGGAGATGCCGAGCCAGTCGAGCCGTCTGATCGCGGCCGCTGACTGGGGACGAACCGAATCGGAGACCGAGACGACCCCTCTCACCTGTCCGTCCCATCCGGCGTAGAAGGCGGTCTGACCGGCCGCCACAGCCTGGTCGAGGACGTCGGCCCATCTCTCCATGCCGCTCATCGCTCGTTCGACGATGAGCGGCATGGTGCCGGCAACGACGGAATGTCCGTCGACCTCTCCGAAGACGCCCAAGCCCGTGATGGTCTTCAGCTCTGAGGGCTCGGTGAGCTCCACGTCCTCTTCGTCTGCTGCCAGCCCCACGGCGATGCCGATGGGATGCCCGGAGGCGACTTCGATCGAACCGACCAGCCTCAGGAAGGTCTTTCGGTCTTCATAGGTCTCGATCGTCTGAGGGGTCATGACTCCGGTGGTCAGAGTCCCTGTCTTGTCGAAGAGCACGGTCTTGATCTCCCCGGCTCGCTCGAAGACCTCGGCCTGTTTGTAGAGGATGCCGAGCTCGGCACCGCGACCGGAACCGACCATCACGGCTGTCGGCGTGGCCAACCCCAGGGCGCAGGGGCAGGCGATTATGACAACCGAGACCGCGATCTGCACTGCGGTGCCCACCGAGTCACCGGCGAATAGCCAGAAGCCGAAGACGGCGAGAGTGACCAGGAGCACGCCGGCGACGAACCTGGCCGAGTACACATCGGCCAGACGTTGGATCGGCGCCTTCGACCCCTGTGCCTCCTCGACCATGCGGACGATCGATGCCAGCGTGGTATCGGCGCCAACGCGAGTGGCGCGTACGGTGAGACGCCCGGCCTGATTGACGGTCGCACCGACCACCTCATTGCCGACGGTTTTGGAGACCGGGAGGGGCTCACCGGTCAGCATCGACTCGTCGACGGTGCTCGATCCGGTTTCGACCACCCCGTCAGTGGGGATTCGCTCACCCGGACGCACCACCATCAGGTCGCCCGGGATCACCTGCTCGACCGGGACCCGCTTCTCTCCGGATTCGGTGACCACCGTGGCCTGGGTGGCTCCCAACTCCAGAAGCCGATGGACTGCAGAAGAGGCGCGACCCTTGGCTCTCGCCTCGAAGACCTTCCCCAAGGTGATGAGGGTGATGATCATGCCCGCCGTCTCGAAGAACACCACACCTCCGACAAACAGGACGGCGAGTGAGTAGAAGTAGGCCGCCAGCGAGCCCAGGGAGATCAGGGTGTCCATGTTGGCCGCACCCACCCTGGCCTGTTTCAGAGCACGCTGGTGGTACTGGGCCCCGGCCCAGAACACGACGGGTGTCACCAGAACCCATTGGGCTATCGCGTTCCACATGGCATGGGGCCCAAAGAGGTGCAACAGCATCGCCGGAGCGGTGAAGGCCAGGGCAACCCAGAACCGTTGACGCTGCTGACGCTCTTCCTCGGAGTACATGGTCACCACGTCGCGGCCCGCGTCCCCTTCGTGGAGCGTGAGGCCATATCCGATCTTGTCGACCGCAGACGTCAAGGCCGTGACGTCCACATCGTCGGACGTTCGCACCGAAGCGGAAGCACCGGCAAGATTCACCGACGCCTTCTCCACACCCTCCTGACGTCCGAGCACGCGCTCGATTCGCACCGCGCACGTGGCGCAGGTCATCCCCTCGACGTCGAAGAGGAGGGTCTGGGTGGCGCTGGCAGCGGTCTTATCCACCGAAGACTGCGTAACCCTGCTCCTCGATAGTGGTTTTGATCGTGTCCAGGCTCACCGCGTCGTCGTCATATGCGACGTCGATGGTGGCGTTGGGGACATCGACTTCGACGGTGTCCACACCGCCGAGAGCGCCCACGGCGCCTTCGAGGCTGGTTTTGCAGTGGTCGCAATGTACCTCGGGCACCTGCAGGGTCTTCTGGGTGGTCATGCTGTTCCTTTCGGGATGGTCTGGCATCGGTTTGGGTCGTGGCAGTCGGTGGGATCGAGGGCGCGAGCCCGGTGGATGATCTCATCGAGCCGTTCCCGGGTCCGTTCCAGGTGGTCCATCTGCTGCTCGATCTCGGTGCGATGCGATTCCAGAGTGGCGATGACGTGGTCACAGGTCGACTCTCCGTTGTCACGCAAATCGAGGATCATCTGGATCTCGAGAAGAGACATGCCTGCCGACTGGGCATCCTGGATGAACGCAATGCGGTCGGCCGCGGTCCTGTCGTAGACGCGGTAGCCGTTGGTCTCCCTCCGAGCCTGAGGGAGCACCCCGATTTCCTCGTAGTAACGGATCGCCTTGGTGGAAACCCCGGTCCGTTCTGCCAATTGTCCGATTTTCACCGTCCCATGATACCACCAAAACCTTCCAGCCAGCTAGAAGGTTCCGGAGGGGGTCAAGACGAACCCGCTCTGGGCGGAGAATCGTCCGGGATCCGGCGAATTATCCACCCAGAAGCATGAGGGAGACTGCCAAATGAGAAGGCCTCCGACCCTGGCGGATCGAAGGCCTTCGAACCGGGCTGGGTGCGATCAGTCCTCGCCGTCCACGATCTTCCCTCGCACGCGGGGGAACTTGATCGGGGCGTGGGCGTGGCAGTACTCGGCCTTGTTGTACTGGCTGAGCTTGGTCTCGCAGCCTTTCTTGGCGCACACCCGCCCACCGCCAAATCGCTTCGACGGGCGAGTCATGCCCTTGATCGCCGCACCTCTCACTGTGTCTGTCATATTTGGCCCTCCTGGTAATTGGGCCGGCACTCGTTTAGTTCCTTCGGGTTTTCAGACGATGCCGTCTGACCCGGCCAAGACCTCCTTCGGTCTTGATACTGCACTCAAATTGTGCGTGCCGGAACGCTAAAGGGGGTTAAAGCCTTGTTTGGGTATAGGACGCTGGAACTGCCTCACCCAGTTCCCGAGATACCCAACTTCCTGAGGAACGCCTCATTGTTGGGCTCTCTTCCCAGAAAGTCTACAAGCATGTCGTCCGCGTCCCAAGCCCCACCTCGAGAAAGTACCGCCTCA
The DNA here is from genome assembly GCA_035620735.1 of Acidimicrobiia bacterium. Classification (GTDB taxonomy): domain Bacteria; phylum Actinomycetota; class Acidimicrobiia; order Spongiisociales; family ZC4RG35; genus JANQRA01. Next base: position 56,203 of record DASPGH010000031.1, read on the forward strand.
CGGTACGCTCGACCGACCTCGGGGTTGGTCACACCCTCGGTCTCGAATCGGGAGAACATGTCGTCTCCGAAGACCTCGGCCCACATGTATCCGTAGTAGCTGGCGTCGTAGCCGCCCATGATGTGACCGAAAGAGGCCAGGGCGAAGGTCCCCTCGTGCGGCGGCAGCATGCTGATTTCGGATCCGGCGGAGTGTATCGAGTCGATGTCACGATCAGGCCCGGCATGCAACTCCTGGTCCCACCACCCGTACTGCATCTGACGCAGTTGGAACATGGCCTTGTTGAGACGTCGTGCCGCCACGAGTTGGTCTACGAGCTCGGTAGGAATTGGCTCACCGGTCTCGTAGTGCCGTGCGAAACGCTTGAGAACGTCGGCCCGCCAGATCCAATGCTCCATGATCTGACTCGGCGCCTCGACGAAGTCGCGTTCGGTTTGAGTGCCAGAGAAAGTTGCCAGCTCGGTGCGACCCAGGTTCTGGTGAAGGACATGTCCGAACTCGTGGAACAGGGTCTCGACCTCCGAGTGCTGGAGCAGCGAGGGTGAGTCCTTGGTGGGCTTGGTCAGATTGGCCACCATCGCACACAACGGATTCTGATAGCTCCCGTCCTCCAGCAATCGGCTTCGTATGAGCGGGAACTCGGCGGCGTGGCCGAACTTCCCTTCCCTGGGGAACAGGTCGAGATAGAAACGCGACAGCTCCTCTCCAGTATCGGTGTCGTGGATGGCGAACAGCTGCACGTCGGGATGCCAGCTGTCGAACTCTTCGATCTCGGTGAAGGCGATGCCGAACATCTCCGAAGTCAGGTCGAACATGCCAGCGAGTACCTGGGGGAGCGGGAAGTACTCAGCCACTTCGAAGTTGTCGACTCCGTAGTCGGTCTTCCGCTGCACCGTGTCGTAGTACGACCAGTCCCATTGCTGAACGCCGCTATCACCGGTGTCGGCTTCGAGCAGCTTCGACACGGCGGCGAGCTCGTTGCGGGCCGCGTCGGTGAGCGGGTCACGGAGCTCGGCGTACATCTCCCTGACACGCTCGGGGTTCTTCGCCATCCGAAGTTCGAGACGGTGATGGGCCCAGGAGTCGAGGTCGAACGCCTCGGCGACCTCGTGGCGGAGGCGAAGCGCCTCTTCGAGGATCTTGCGGTTGTCCTCCACGGCGACGGTGTTGAATTTGAAGCGCAGCTTCTCCCGCAGATCGCGCCGCGGAGAGTTTTCGAGGAACGGGATCATCTCGGGGTAGTCGATGGAGACCTTGTACTTGCCGGTCTCCTCATCGACTTCCAAGCCATCGATGTAGGAGTCGGGTAGGCCCTCGAGATCCTCGCGGCTGGCAAGTATCCATGCGTCCCACTCGTCGATGTTCTGTTGAAAGCGGACACCCAGCTCGACCAGTTTCTGGTTGATCTCGCGCACCCTCGCCCTGGTGCTCTGGTCGAGATCGTGCCCGGCCCGTCTCAGGTCGCGCAATGTGAACTCGAGGAGACGCTGGTGCTCACCTTGGAGATTTGCCGCCTCTTCGGTTGCGGCGTACTGCTGGACCGCCTCGTTCAGATCGTCGCGGAAGTAGATGTCGGTTCCCCATTTCTGAACCTTCTCCTCCCCCTCTTTGGCGGCGTCGCGCACCTCTTTGTCCGGATGGACATATCCCATGAAGGTGTAGTCGGTGGTGGCGTGATCGAGAATGTCTGCGATGCGGTCGAGCGGTCGAAGCGTGTTCTCGAAGTTGCGATCTCCGGTGACTGTGACGATCTCCGCGATGACAACCTCGGCGTGAGCGATGGCTCGGTCCACCCCGGTGTGGATCAGCTCCGGACTCAGCTGAGAGTAATTGCTCATCGACGCCGGAGGCTAATGGTGATCCTGGTGCAACCGGCCCGCTCTTCAGCGCGCCGGCGGGGCAAAGAGGGCCTCCGCCTGCTCTTGGGTCAGAGCCTCGCCGGGATTGATCCCGTGACGGTCCACCGCGGCATTGATGCCTGTCTCGGGATCGGGGAGTTCGACCGGCGAGTCACTGCCACCGAGCAGTGGGATTCCGGCCTCCATCATCGAACGAAACGGGTAGGCGCGCGACATCCGGTCGGCACCAAGCCGCTTCTCCAGCCACGATTCCTCGGAAGCAAGGAAGGCCGGCTGTATCGACGCCGTAACCCCCATCGATGCCATGCGCTCGATGGTGGCGTCGGTTAGGACCGAGGCGTGTTCCACGCGGAGTCGATCAGGGGCGGCGCCACTTTCGATGAGATCCTGATGTACGTCGAGCACCAGGTCGTTGGCCCGGTCGCCGATGGCATGGATGGCGACCACCCCGCCCTCGTCCAATGTGGCTCGTCCGATCCCGACCATTCGATCGTGGTTGTAGCGCTCGGTGCCGCGTGTGTCTGAGCGATCGGCGAAAGGGTCGTACATGGCAGCTGTGTGCCCGCCGAGACTGCCGTCGATGAAGTCTTTGTAACCGTGGAAGCGCACCGGCCCTTCGGCTCGGTCGATCATCTCTTTGGCTGTCATGAGATCGGCGACCGAGGAGCAGATCAGGAGCACGTCGATGTCGATCGGTAGATCGGGAGCGAGGCGGACCAGGGTCTGCACCTCGTCCTCGACGCCGCACCAAACGTTGTCGGTGACCGAGACCATCCCGGTGATCGACCCGATCCCCATGCGACGGAGACCCGCCAGGGCGGAGATGATCTCGAGGTCCGTGGGTGGTGAGGTGTGGGCTTCGAGAGCCTTGGAGACCGGGTTGACGGCGGTCTCGCGGAGAATCCCGTTGGGTCTTCCGCTCGGATCTCGGTCGAAGGACCCGCCGGGGGGATCTTCCGTCGTCTCGTCGACACCGGCGAGCTCCATTGCGGCGCTGTTGGCCACCGCGATGTGGCCGCAGTAGCGGTAGAGAAGAACAGGACGGTCGGGCACGAAATCGTCGATTTCGGAGGCAGTGGGCAGCCGCAGGTCGGAGACACCCTCGTCGTTGAGGCGATGGCCTATTACCGCCCCGTCGACCCGGTCCGCACGTTCGGAGACCCGATGCATGACGGTGGCGAGATCGGGAGCGTCCATCAACTCCAGACCGTTGACCAGGGCGGCGTAGCCGAAAGGGTGGAGATGGTGATCGTGGTACATCAGCGCAGGTGCTCCGGCATGGTGCGGGCCACGATCGAGCGCAGCTCCTCGTGAACCTTGCCGTTGCTCGCGACGTGAGCTCTGGCCTCGAGCTGGTTGGTCTCACCGGACTCGTTGGTGTAGGTGCCACCGGCTTCGGTGATCAGCAGCAAACCGGCGGCGACGTCCCAGGGCTTGATTCCTTGGTCCCCGCCGTGCTCCCAATAGGCGTCGTACTTCCCGGCGGCGAGCCATGCCAGGTCGAGAGCAGCGGCGCCGAGTCTGCGAGTGCCCTGGCTGTTGAGCATCACCTCCTCCACGACGCGCAGGTATGAGGCGGCGTACTGCCGTCTGTCGTATGGGAAACCCGTGCATACGAGTGCTTGGTCGAGGGTTGCGGTCTCCGAGACGTGGAGCTCCTCGCCGTTCAATGATGCGCCCTCACTGGCCACCGCCACGTACTCGTCATTGCGCGCGACGTCGATGATCACCCCGACGAGGGGGGCGGCGTCCTCCCAGAGAGCCACCGAGACGGCCACCTGTGGCAGACGATGGACGAAGTTGACGGTCCCGTCGAGCGGGTCGACTATCCAGACACGCCCGTTGCGCCAATCCGCTCCGCCCTCCTCCTCGCCGAGGACGGCGTCGTCAGGGAAGTAGGTGGCGATCACCGAGCGAATCGCGGTCTCGGCGTCTCGGTCGACCTGAGTGACCGGATCGACCGCACTCTTCATCTCGGTGTCGAGCGATTGAAAGAAGCCGGTCTGCACGATATCGGCACCGGCCCGTGCCGCCCGTATCGCGACCCAAACGTCACCTTCCCACATGCCGCGCGACTCTAGGAGTCTCCAACGGTCGGTCGTATTTCGGACGACACCCGTACCCTGCCGTCCGTGAAACCGGTCCTCTTCACCATCGGCGGAGCCGCCGTATCCGTGCTCGCCTTCCCGCCGTTCGGACCGGGACTCTTGATATTGCCCGGAATGGCCCTGTTCCTCGTGGCGCTTCGGACGTGTCGGTCCCGCATCAGTGGACTGTGGCTGGGCGGTCTCTACGGGCTTCTCTTCTTTGGTGGTCTCATGTGGTGGCTCGGGCTCCTCGACCCCCTCGCTCTCATCCTCATCCCGGTGCAGGCGCTCTTCCCGGCTGTGTTTGGGTGGTGGCTGGCGGGGAGACGGGAGACAGAGCCGGTTCGGTGGTTTCTGAGCGCGGTGGGTGGCTGGGCGCTCATTGAGGTGGTCCGTTATCGGTTCCCGGTCGGTGGCCAGGAGTGGGGTGGTGCGGGGTATGCCCTTAGCGACAACCGCTATATCCGTCTCCCGGCTTCGGTCGTAGGGACCAGTGGGCTCACCGTGATCGTGGTGCTGTTGGCGGCCATGCTCGCCCTGGCGCTGGTCAGACAATGGGACAACCGGATCCGTTGGGCAGGGCTGGTCCCGCTGGCCGTGATGGTGGCTTCGCTCCCATCGATGATGACCCGGTACGACGTGGGAGGGTTTCCGGTCGCGATCGTTCAGGGCTCGACTCCGTGCCCGTTCGAAGATTGCCCGCCCAACGAGCGTCTTCGCACGTATCAGCAGCATTTGGCCCTCACCGAGACGATCGAGCCGGGTTCGGTCGATCTGGTGGTCTGGCCGGAGAGCTCGACCGGCTCGACCAACGCCGACCCGGTGCTGAACGACGAGATCAGAGAGGCCGTCGCCAGCCAGGCGAGACGTATCGGGGCCGCCATCCTCGTGGGGGGCGATCGCATCGTCGGTGAGGGAGAATTCATCAATGCCAACGTGTTCTTCGACATGGAGGGTGAGATCGAGGGTGAGTACCGCAAACAGCACCCCGTTCCGTTTGGCGAATACATCCCGGCCCGACCACTGTTCGAGTGGATTCCCACACTCGACCAGGTTCCCCGGGACATGATCAGAGGCGAAGGGCCGGTGGTGTTCGATGTGGGCGTGATCCAACTCGGCTCGGTGATCTCGTGGGAGGGCGGATTCTCCCGCTACGCCCTGCAACATCGTCGGGCCGGCGCCAACGCCCTTGCGGTCACCACGAACAAGGCCTCTTATGGGCCCGACGCCCCGACCTCCGACCAGTTCATCGGCATGACCCGCATGCGGGCCGTCGAGTTGGGGATTCCCGTGGTCCATGCCGCCGTCACCGGCAAGTCGACGATCATCGACTACCAGGGCTCGTTCGATACGACCACCGAAACCGGCGATTCGGTCGTCTTCTACGGCGACATCGGATCGTTCACGTCCACCATCTACTCGACCATCGGAGACGCATTCATCTTCCTCGCCGCCCTGCTCGGTGTGTTCACGGTGTGGCGATATTGGACGCTGGTAGGTTCGGATGAATGAAATCGGGATCTAGCTCGATGACATCGACTAGGACCATCGCAACCAGGAGGACTGAATCAATGTCGCAGGCTCTCGAGAACCTGCTCCGCGAAGAGCGGACGTTCCCGCCCTCGGAGGAGTTCACGGCCCAGGCCAATGCCAAGCCGGGAATCCATGAAGAGGCGGCCTCCGATTACCTGGCCTTCTGGCAGAAGCAGGCCCTCGATCGCATCTCGTGGTTCACAGAGCCTCAAGAGGTTCTCGACGACTCAAACCCGCCCTTCTTCAAGTGGTTCAAGGATGGCGAGCTCAATTTGTCCTACAACTGTCTCGATCGCCATCTCGACGACCACGGCCGCCAGGTGGCCTATCACTGGGTGGGTGAGCCCGGTGACACCCGCACACTGACCTTTTCCGATCTCGCCAAGGAGGTCAACAGGTTCGCCAATGGGTTGAAGAGCCTGGGGCTGGAGAAGGGCGACCGGGTGGCGGTCTACATGGGGATGATCCCCGAGCTGCCCATTGCCATGCTGGCCTGTGCCCGTCTCGGTCTGATCCACTCGGTGGTCTTCGGCGGCTTCAGCGCCGATGCTCTCGCGTCGCGGGTTCTCGACGCCGATGCCCGGGTGGTCATCACTCAAGATGGGGCCTGGCGCGGTGGCAACGTGGTTCCTCTGAAGCTGAACACCGACGAGGCGCTGGAGCGGACCCCGGGCATCGAGCACACGATTGTCGTCAACCGCACCGACCACGGTGTCCCGATGAAGGAGGGCCGCGACATCTGGTGGCACGACCTCGTCGCCGGCCAGTCCGAGGTGTGTGAGCCCGAGGTCCTCGATGCCGAGGACCCGCTGTACATCCTCTATACGTCGGGAACCACCGGCAAGCCCAAGGGGATCGTCCACACCCAGGGCGGCTATCTGACCGAAGTGATGACGACTCACTCTTACGTCTTCGACATCAAGCCAGACTCCGACGTTTACTGGTGTGCTGCGGACATCGGTTGGGTGACCGGTCACAGCTACATCGTCTACGGACCGCTGGCCAATCGCACCACGGGTGTCATGTACGAGGGTGCTCCCAACTTCCCCGAGCTCGACCGGCTCTGGCAGATCATCGACGACTACGGCGTCACAATCTTCTACACCGCCCCTACCGCGATTCGGGCCTTCATGAAGTGGGGAGACGAGCATGTGGACAAACACGATCTGTCGACTCTGCGTGTGATCGGGACGGTTGGAGAGCCGATCAACCCCGAGGCCTGGATCTGGTATCACCAGCACGTCGGGAAGGAGAACTGCCCCATCGTCGACACGTGGTGGCAGACCGAAACCGGCGGGATCATGATCACCCCGCTGCCCGGAGTGACGGCCACCAAGCCGGGGTCGGCAACGAAACCGTTTCCCGGCATTGCCGCCGACGTGGTCGACGACGACGGCAACAGCGTCCCCCTGGGTGGAGGTGGCTTCTTGGTGATCACCCAGCCCTGGCCCTCGATGGCGCGCACCATCTACGGCGACGACCAGCGATATGTCGACACCTATTGGTCGAGGTTCGAGGGGCGTTATTTCCCCGGCGACGGATGCAAACGCGACGAGGACGGCTACTTCTGGCTGCTGGGCCGGGTCGACGACATCATGCTCGTGTCCGGGCACAACATCTCGACCACCGAAGTCGAGTCGGCCCTCGTCAGCCACATCGCGGTAGCCGAGGCGGCTGTGGTGGGGCGCAAAGACGCAGTGACCGGTCAGGCAATCGCCGCCTTTGTCACGTTGCGGGGGACGGCAACGGGCGACAACGACCTCATCGACGAGCTCAGGAACCATGTGGCCCACGTCATCGGCCCCATCGCCAAACCCGCCTCAATCGTCTTCACCGGCGATCTGCCCAAGACCCGCTCCGGCAAGATCATGAGACGGCTGCTCCAGGACATCTCCGAGCACCGCCAACTCGGTGACGTCACAACACTCGCCAACGCCGACATCGTCGCCGAGATCGCCGAGAAGTCAGCAGCCGACGGGGCCTGATCAAGTCCCCAACCCGGGGTACCTCAGCCCATATATGGGCCGAATCCGCTCATGTTGACGTGCTCAGGTGAGGAGAGCGCCGGCGACGAACACGATCAGGATCAGAAATCCACCTGCCAACTCGATGCCGATCGACGTGACGAGGGCGCGCACCGCTGCCTTGGTCGACGGCCACGCCTGAGCCCGGCCCCGACGCGCCCTCTCGAAGACATAGATCGTGGCCACGAAGAACAGTGGCGCCCCGACGACCGGTATCACGAAGAGCCCGACGGTTGCGGCCGTCACCGCCAGGAAGAGAAGCCAGCCGGGGAGACCCGCCGCCCGGAGTTGTCGGCCCGGGTGCAGATACTTGAAGACCATCGCCGCCCCGGCGATAGCCACTACCAGGGTCAGAACCACCCAACCGATCGGATTCGACTCCTCGAAGGCCCAGACGAGGACCGCAGCCACCTGGAGGATCAGTCCGGGTAGGAACACGAGGACGATCCCGACCAGACCGACGAGGACACCGATCCCCGCCAGGATGTCGTGGATCTCCAACCGCGTCTATCCCAGGGTGGCAGCCAGAGCGGCCACGGCGGTCGAGCCCCCTTCGAGTACCGGTTCACCATGTCCGAAGAGCACGACCTCGTAGTCGAACTCCGCCAGCTTGGCGACCGAGGCGTTGGCCAGCTCGATGTCATCGCTGAAGCCTGGATTGGGCCCAACGACGCTGCCGCCCTCTCCGTTGAGGGCGTCACCAGCGACGAGGATCCCCGAGGCGGTGTCGAGTACGCAGATGTGACCGGCAGTGTGCCCCGGGCTCTCGATGATCTGGAGGCCATTGAAGACCGTGTCGCCGTCGCCGACGGCTTGACCTGGCGTTGGAGCGGTGATCTGTTCGAGGTCGGCCCCGCCGGCGAACCAGGGCAGCGCCTCAGTGGTGGACTCGATCACGTCCGGGACGCTGCCTTGGTGATCGGGGTGCAGATGGGTGACGATCAGGGTGCCCACATCCCCCCAACCCAGGCCCACCTCCGTCAGTCCTGACTCGATAGCCCCGGCGCTGCCCTCGACACCGGTATCGACTATTGCTGCCTCACCGCTCCGGTACAGGATGTAGGCGGACACGAATCCGAGGTTCACCCGATGCCAGTCGTGGCCTGTGGCTGAGGGACCGGGAGTCGTGGTGGCCCCACCGGCCGTCGACGGTGGCGAGGTCACCGGTGTCGAAGAACTGGACGAGGGACTCGGCTCCTCGGTCGGCGTGGCGTTGTTGCTCGGTTGCTCCGAGCAAGCTGCGACGCCGAACACCATCATCGCCAACCCCGCCTTCCCCATGTCTTTCAAGAGCAGGCGACGGCTGATGAGCCTGTGGGCGGTCATGTCCAGAGGCTACGCCACGTCGGGATCTGTTCGGGGCGTAAGGTTCGCGTATGGCAACCAAGATCACCCTCCCCGAGTCGGACCTGCCCACGCACTGGTACAACATCGCAGCCGATCTCCCTTCACCCCTACCGCCTGCGCTCCATCCCGGGACACACGAACCCGCCGGGCCGGGGGACTTCGAAGCGATCTTCCCGATGGATCTCATCATGCAGGAGGTGACGACCGAGCGATTCATCGAGATCCCCGAGGAAGTGCGTGAGGTCTACCGAATGTGGAGACCATCGCCCCTTTATCGGGCCCATGGTCTCGAAGATCGGATCGGGGGGCCCGCCCGCATCTACTACAAGTATGAGGGGGTCAGTCCCGTCGGATCACACAAGCCGAACACGGCGGTTCCACAGGCGTATTACAACGCCAAAGCAGGAGTCAAGAAGCTGTCGACCGAGACCGGTGCCGGACAGTGGGGCTCGGCATTGGCATTCGCATGTGGGAAGTTCGGTCTTGAGTGCGAGGTCTACATGGTGCGGGTCTCTTATGACCAGAAGCCATATCGAAAGGCGCTGATCGAGACGTTCGGTGCCACCATCCATCCGTCTCCTTCACCCAACACCGAGTTCGGGCGGAAGGTGCTTGCTGAGGATCCGGACTCGACGGGAAGCCTCGGCATCGCCATCTCAGAGGCCATCGAGGTCGCTGCCACCAATGACGACGTGAAATATTCCATAGGGTCGGCTCTCAACCATGTGCTGTTGCATCAGACGATCAACGGTGAAGAGGTCCTGAGGCAACTCGCCATGGTCGACGAGACGCCGGATGTGATCATTGGATGCGCTGGGGGAGGCTCCAACTTCGCCGGCTTCGCGTTTCCCTTCGTCCGTGAGAAGCTGGCCGGGACGATGGATCCTGTGATCCGGGCTGTGGAACCCGCTGCAGCGCCAACGATGACACAGGGTGAGTATCGCTACGACTTCGGGGACACGGCGGGCATGACTCCCCTGATCAAGATGCACACTCTCGGTCACGATTTCGTTCCGGATCCGATTCATGCCGGTGGGCTCCGTTATCACGGGATGGCCCCATTGGTCTCTTTGCTGGTTGAAGAAGGTTTGGTAGAGGCCGAGGCACTGAATCAGACCGAGACCTTCGAGAAGTCGGTGGAGTTCGCCAGAGTCGAGGGAATCATCCCTGGCCCTGAGCCCACCCATGCGGTCGCCTCGGCGATGCTCGAAGCGGAGCGAGCCAAGGAGAGCGGCGAGGAGAAAGTCATCGTCTTCAACCTGAGCGGACACGGCCATTTCGACATGTCCGCATATCGGGACTACCTCGATGGAACCATGGTCGACTACGAGCACCCCGATGAGCGCATTGCCGCCGCCATGGAGCGGGTTCCGGTCGTCGCCGGCTGAAGCCCTCAAACCCTTCTGAGCGGACAAGTCCCCGGAATCCGGCTGATTGTCCACCCAGAAGCGATCAGGACGGGCAATCGGGCTCGCCCGGATGCAGTGGCCTCACCAGGAGAGTGGCCGGATCGAAGTCGAAGCCGTCCTCGGGCATCTGCCAGGTGGTGGCTTGGGTCGCCTCCTCGAAGGTGGCAATCACCTCGGTCTCGTAGACGCGGCACTGCCAATCGTTGGCGAGGGCCTGCCACTGGCCCCACTCCTCGTCCAACGGCCAGGGACGCAGGTCGGGGAAGTCGGCGTTCTCGGTCCCGGGGCCGGCGACGATACGGACCCGTTCCGGCTGATAGGGCTCACCGGCCGTCTGTGCGGTGAACTCGTCGAGGGTTGAGACCAACTCGAGGAAGGCAGCATTTCGCTCGGAGGTGTTCTCCTCGATGCCGAGGGCGTAGACCGCGTACGTGTGCTCGCCGCTCGCGTCCCAGTAGCGAATCACCTCGGTCGATGCGTCAGCTACGAAGTTGCCTGCGCTGTCGTCGGTCTCGTCGACGATGTCGGCCAGACCCATGTCGTCGACCATTGCAAGCAGGGCGTTCAGCTGGCTCTCACTCAGCTGAGCCGTGAGGTACGGCGGAACGAGCCCACCGGGGAACTCCAGGGTGGTCACTCCGGGGAAGATGAGTGTCCCATCCCCGAGCACGGTGTACCGGGGACCCTGCCCGAGTGCGAACTCCACGGGGACGAACCCACCTTCGGAGCTGATCTGGATCACCGGGTCGTCCGGATCGACTTCGACTGAGTCGTCCCCGCCAGCGCATGCGGCGAGGATGACGGCGAGCACGACTACCAGGCCAAGCGAGACTCTTCTCATGCCTCCTTAGATGTGAGACGGGGCGCGATCGGTTCCAGACCGAAGCGAGTTCGGGTCAGTCGGCTTCCCAGCTCTCCAGACCCTCGGCGACGAGGTCGATGGCCCAGTCCAGCTCGTCCATAGTGGTTATCAACGGGGGGATGAAACGGAGGATGTTCCCGTCGGGGCCGCACTCGATGATGATCAGTTCGTTGTCGAAGGCGTGGGCCGCCACATGCTGGAACGCCTTGGCGTCGGGAGCCCTCGAGTCCCGGTCCTCCACGAACTCAACACCGATCATGAGACCGAGGCCCCGAACGTCGCCAATGGTCTCGTGCTTGTCGGCCAGCTGATGGAACCGTTCGAAGGCGTGCGTGGAGAGATCCCGCGCATGTGGCAGCAGATTTCCCATGGTGTCGATCACCGCGACACTCGCCGCAGCGGCCACCGGGTTACCGCCATAGGTGGTGCCATGGGATCCCGGCGGCCAGTTGTCGATGATCTCCTTGCTGGCACCGTATGCCGAGAGTGGGAAGCCATTGGCGATGCCCTTGCCGAGGGCGATGATGTCTGGTTTTGCGTCGAAGTGGTCTGTTGCAAACCACTCGGCCGTCCGGCCGAAGCCGGTCTGGACCTCGTCGTAGACCACCAGGATTCCGTTCTCGTCTGCGACGGCCCGAAGCTGGTCCAGGAATCGGGGTGGTGCCGGGTAGTACCCGCCTTCTCCCTGAACCGGCTCGACGAGGAACGCGGCGATGTTGGTCGGGGAGACGACGTGTTTGAACATCATCCTCAGCTCGTGGAGCGACATGTCGACCGCCGTTTCAGAGTCGACACCCCATCGGTAGGGGTGAGGGAAGGGCGACACGAAGACCGACCCGAGCACCGGGTGGTAACCGTCGCGGTACTTGGCCTTCGATGTGGTGTAGGCCACCGAGCCCATGGTCCGTCCATGGAAACCGCCCCGGAACGTGACCACGCCCTGACGCTTGGTCGTGTATTTGGCCATCTTCACCGCTGCTTCCACGGCTTCGGCTCCCGAGTTGGCGTAACCGAACTTCTCGATCCTCTCGGGAGTGATATCGCGTAGCCGTTCCGCCGCCTCCACCAGGGACTCGAAGTGGACCACCATGCCCGAGTGGATCAGCTTGTCGAGCTGGGCTCTTGCCGCCTCCACGACCGCCGGATGTCGATGACCGAGGTTGGTGACGGCAGTGCCGCAGGCGAAGTCCGCCCATCGGTTGCCGTCCGGATCTGTGATCCACAAGCCGTCGGCCGACTTGGCGTGGATCTTGGTGTTGAAAGCAATGACGGGGGCTAAGACGTCGTTGTGACGTGACAGAAGGTCGGCCATGTTGACTCCTTGGGACCGATAGCGGGCGTTACATGCGCTTCGGGGACGGAGTCTTCCCTACGGAGCGGCGTATACGCCCTGTCTAGCGGCCCGCGGCAGCGGGTCGTTCACGGAAATGAGGTTACTCGGTCGGAGCTGCGTCCGGCTTCGCCACGATCGACAGCACGACCGCGGCGGCACCCTGCACCATCAGGATGAAGGCCACGATCGTCACGAACGCGGTGAACGACCCCTCGGGGTAGAGGATGAGGAGGACACCGATCGCCCCGGTCACGATCCCGAAGAGAATGGCCGGGAAGCCGCCGCCGCGAAAGCCTCCGATCACGGCCACGATTCCGTTGATGATGGCGAGGATCCCGAGGATCACGGCCATGGCGCTGCCCAGGAACTCCGCCGATTGGACAGGGTTGGCCAGGACTATCAGCCCGGCGGTCACTCCGATCAGGCCGATGATCAGCTTCCACCACATGTCGGTGCGGTCGATGAAGACCGAAAAGAGCAAGAAGGCACCCTGGATGAGCCACAACAACCCGAGGAGGAGGGCCACGATCCCGATCGCGGCGTCCTGGCGGACGAGGAGGATCACCCCAAAGATCAGGGCGGTGAGGCCGCCAAGCAGGAAGGCGTAGTTGATGACGCGATCTTGGCTGTATTGCATGGTCATGACCACAAGCTACCCCCAACCTCCCGCGGTATGTTGCCGGAAATGACCTCGATTCGCTCGACACGGGTTGCTCTCCCCGACGGCATCCGACCGGCAACGGTGGAGATCGAGGACGGTCTGTTCGTGTCGATAGGTGACGGACCCGCCGATCGGGACTACGGCGACCTGGTCGTCCTGCCCGGTCTCGTCGACTCCCACGTCCACGTCAACGAGCCGGGTCGCACCGAGTGGGAGGGCTTCGCAACGGCGACCAGGGCAGCACTCGCCGGGGGAACGACAACGATCGTCGACATGCCACTCAACTCGGTTCCTCCAACGACGACGGTCGACGCTCTGGAGGCAAAACGAACGGCGGCCCATGGGAAGCTCTCGTCCGATGTCGCCTTCTGGGGAGGCGTCGTCCCCGGCAGCGAAGGTGAGATCTCCGGACTCGTCGACGGGGGCGTCTGTGGCTTCAAGGTGTTCCTCACCGACTCTGGGGTGCCCGAGTACCCGCCCGTCGAGGTGAGAGATCTCGAGCGACTTCAGTTGGATGTGCCGCTGCTCGTCCACGCCGAGGCAACCGACCTCCTCGGCGACCCGGGTCCGAGCTACGACGAGTACCTGGCATCCCGCCCCGCGGAGGCTGAGGCCGAGGCAATCCGACGCTTGAGCGGTTTGGACGCCCCGGTCCACATCCTCCACGTCTCTTCAGGTGCCGGAGTCGATGTCATCGCATCGTTGCATGGGATCAGCGGGGAGACCTGCCCCCATTACCTCACGTTCACCGATGCCGACGTGAGGGGTCCCGAGTACAAGTGCGCTCCGCCGATTCGGGACGCTGAGAATCGTGAGGCGCTCTGGGAGGGTCTCAAATCGGGTGTGCTGGCAATGGTGGTATCCGACCATTCGCCTGCGCCGCCGGACATGAAGCGAGGCGACTTCGCGTCGGCGTGGGGTGGCATCGCCTCGGTCCAGCTTCGATTGTGTGCCACGTGGTCGGGTGCTGCTTCACGAGGTATCCAGCTGTCTGCCCTCGTCGGTTGGCTGGCCGGCGCGCCTGCTCATATCGCGGGGCTAGACGACCGCAAAGGCTCGATCGCACCGGGCAAGGATGCTGACTACGTGGTGTTTGACCCCGACGGGGTGACCGAAGTGAGGGGAGCTGATCTGCACCATCGTCATCCCTTGACGCCATATGAGGGAATGCGTCTTCGGGGCGAAGTCGTGGAGACATCCCTTGGATCACCTGCGAGGATGCTGGTCCGTAGATGATCGATCTCATTTCAGAACGGGTCGGTGGCGAGATCGTTGCATGCAACGACGAGTTCTTCGCCGAGGCGGTCAACCTCATCAAGACCGGGGACCCGGTGTGGAAAGAAGACCTGTACACAGATCGTGGGAAGTGGATGGACGGGTGGGAGACCAGGCGTCGCCGCGAGCCGGGCCACGACTGGTGTGTCATCGCCTTGGGCATCCCCGGTCTGGTCAGGAAAGTGACAGTCGACACCTCGTTCTTCACCGGGAATTTCCCAGAGGAGTTTTCTCTCGACGTCTCACCCGGCAATGACATCTGGAGCGAGCTCATTCCCCGGACGGCTCTTCAAGGAGACACCAAGGCAACGTTCGAGGTCGAGGCACCGAACCGTGTCGTCGCGGTGCGTCTCAACATCTACCCCGATGGTGGGGTCGCTCGTCTCCGGGTGGAAGGCGATCCCATCCCGAGCATGCAGATCGTCTGTCCCGATGGGCCCGCCGATCTCATCGATGCCAGGCTCGGCGGGGAGTGGCTGCAGGCGTCGGACTATCACTACTCGCCCCCGTCGAACCTTCTCCTGCCCACCGACTCTGCAGGCATGTGGGACGGTTGGGAGACCCGGCGTCGTCGTGGCCCCGGCCAGGACTGGGCCACGTTCCGCCTCGGTCTTCCTGGTGTCGTCGAGTCGTTGGTTGTGGACACGACGCATTTCAAGGGAAATTGTCCTGGCTGGGTGTCGGCCGATCTGTCGGAGGACGGTGAGAAATGGGTCGCCACAGTCGCGGAGATAGACGTCCGGCCCGATGCCATCAACAGAGTCGAGATCGCCGAGCCCACCCACGCAAGCTATGTGCGTCTCTCCCTCCATCCCGACGGAGGAGTTGCCAGGTTCCGGGTCCTCGGCCGGCCCGACCGTGACGCGGCCGGAGCCCTTCGTCTCCGTTATCTCAATTCGTTGTTCGAGGAGGCTGCTCGGGGTTTCTTCTTCACGACCTGTGTCGCCAAGGCTTGGGTGGAGGAGATGGTCCACGGCCGCCCGTATGAGTCGATAGACGCGGTTCTCGAGCACGCCGAGATGGTGTTTGACACGTTGCAGGAGGACGACTGGCTGCAGGCATTCGCCGGCCACCCCCGCATCGGAGAGCGTGGCGGCGAGACCGAGAATCGCGAGCAGGCCGGCACCGCCTCCGCCTCGCGCGAGGTGTTGCGCGAGCTCGTCGACGTCAACCGCCGATACGAGGAGAAGTTCGAGTTCACCTATATCGTCTACGCCACCGGCAAGACGGCATCTGAGATGCTGGCGATCGCCAAGGAGCGTTTGGCCAACGATCGAGCCTCCGAGATCGCGGCGGCCGCGGTGGAGCAGCGCAAGATCACCCGGACCAGGTTGCGGCGTATGTTGTGCCAGGAAGTCTCATGACGACTCTGAGCACACATGTCCTC
>DASPGH010000032.1:0-83654 GCA_035620735.1 Acidimicrobiia bacterium
CCACGTGACGATCGGCGACGTCATCGACATCGGCGGCGGATTCCGGGGGACCGTCAGCGAGATCCTGGTCACCGGGGCGCTCGTCACGTTGGAGACCGGGGCGTCGATGGCCGTGCCTTGGGGGGAGCGGGTCGGCAAGTCCGGAGCCAGCGGATCGCTCGCACCCGGCACCGGCGTCGTCGACAACGAGCTCGCCGACCGTCTCCGCGAGTGGCGTTGGCAACAGGCACAGACCCAGGGCGTGCCCGCCTATGTCGTCTTCAACGACAAGACCCTGGAGGCGCTGGCTGCGCTACGCCCCTCCACGAGCGAGGCATTGCTCGGTGTCCCTGGGATCGGCCCCGCCAAGCTAGAGGCTTACGGGGAGGACCTGATCGACCTCATGGCCGACCAATGATCACGCGGCTGAGCTTGTAGCCTGCCTCCGACGAAGGGGGTCGATTCGATGGGTACGAAGCCGGGACACGTGATCGCAGTCATGGGGTTGGTCATCGTCCTCGCCGCTTGCGGAGCGGAATCGACCGAGTCGTCGATGACCTCCGGCCTCGCGACGACGACCACGCAGGCAACGACGACGACCTCGAGCACTCTCGCCACCACCACGACCATTCCGGCGCCGACGACCACGACGACGTTGCCTGCGTTCCCGCCGGCTCTCGAATCCCTCGAACACGGCGGAGAGGTTTGGGCCGTGGTCCTGGCCGGGTCGAGCGACATCGACGACCCGGCCATCGCGAGCGCCGTGGCGTCAGCTCGCGAAGCCGGGTATGCGACCGGGCCTACGGACTGCGACGTGGGTGCGGCCGAGGCACTCGGGCAACCGGACGGCAACCTCATGGTCAGTGTCTACTTCGCCGACGAGGCCTCCGCTCAGCAGGCGCTCGCGGCCTTCGAAGCTCGCTCTGTAACCGGAGTGGTGGCACGGGTCCGGACGTACTGCCTCGATTGATCAATCGTTCGATGGGATAGGGTCGCGACATGGCCAGGGCCGAATACAGCGGGCCACCGGAGAAGCTGGAGCTCTACGAGAAGCTCGTGTCGACCGTGCCCGGGGTCGATCGCAAGGGTGCGGCCAACCCCTACACGTCCAGGAACGGGTGGATGCAGTCGTTCCTCGACAAGGAGGGATCGGTGTCGATCCGTCTCGGGAAGGACGACCTGGAGACCTTCCTGGAGAAATACGACACCGAGCGGTCGGTCCAATACGGGGCGGTCATGAAGGAATTCGCCGTGGTTCCCCACGACCTCCTCGGCACCGACGAGCTGAACGCCTGGTTCGCCCGCAGTTGGGAGTGGGTGGGAACCCTCGATCCAAAACCCACCAAGAAGTAGTCGAGAAAAAAATCTCGCGGTCAGCCCACAAGGGGGTTGAATCTGTCGGGAGTCGAACGTATGTTCGGTGATATGGAGATGGGGAAAGCAACCACCGACCAGTTGGAACGGCGTCTGGCCCATGCCGAGGAGGTGGTTTCCAGGGCCAGGGCGGTCCAACTCGAAATCCTTGAAGAACTGGATCGACGTCAGGTGGCTTCCGGGGACGGTGCGAGATCACTGTCGGAGTGGCTGGCGGCCCGCATCGACGTGGGGAACGACACCGCCAAGAGTCTGGTTCGGACCATGCGTCGCACCGCGGAGCAGCCTCGACTGCGGAGACACCTGACCGAAGGGGTCCCCTTCGACCGGGTCGAGGCGCTGTCCCGTCTCAGAGACCGCGATGAGGACGACTTGCTTCTCTGGGCCGATGTCGGAGGCATCCTTCGAGAGGCGGCCAAGCAGATCCGCATCGACTCCGAGACGGAGTCCAGATCCGAAGCCGACCGGTTTCTCGTGATGCAACCCAGTCTCGACGAATCGTGGTGGAGGCTGTGGGGTGGCCTCGACGGCCACACCGGTTCCATCGTCGACAAAGTGCTCACCGAGGCCGCCGATGCGCTGCCCGAGGAGGTCGAGGGCGACGCCGGATGGCGGAGGGCCACGGCGCTGGTCGAGTCATTGGTGTCCGAGGACCCGCCTGAGGCGCAGGTCACGGTGATCGTCGACGCCCGCGAAGCTGCCGGAACCGGGGGAGAGACCGGAGTCGTCCTCGAGCCAGGGGTCCGAGTCGGGCGCGATGCGTTGCATGCCATCCTCTGCGATGCCGACGTCGAGGTCACTGCTCGGACCGAGGGCGGCAAGCTGATGAACTACGGCCGCCGGGCCCGAACCGCACCGCCGGCCCTGAAGCGGGCCTTGCTCGCCGAGGCCGGGTTCACCTGTTCCGCCGACGGGTGCAGCAGCCACCACAGACTTCAGATCCACCACCTCACCCCATGGGCACTGGGAGGCCGCACCGACCAGAGCGAATTGGTCGTCCTCTGCTGGTTCCACCATCACGTCGTGGTCCACGAAAGAGGTTTCGAAGTCGTACTCCACCCCGACCGCCGCCGGGTCAGGTTCCGGCGACCGGAAGGACGGGCACCGCCTCTGTGACCGGGGAGTAGCCTTGCCGTCAGTGCGCACAGGGCGCCACCCGTTGGCGGCAAGGACTGAGTCCACCTGAGGAAGATCATCGTCGGTTTCGATCTCCGACCCGGCCCGGCCCAGCCGACACGGGCAAATGCGGGAAGGAGGCACTCATGAAGCAACTGCCGGACCGACCGCATGCCGGCCAACTCCGCACTCAAGCCAAGGAGTTGAAACGCGCCCTGACCGCAGGCGAGCCCGGGGCATACCAGCGCGTCCTCGAATCCCATCCCAAGTTCGCCGGGACGTCCCGCTGAGCGAATGGAGGGTTGGACGTTCACACTCCGCGACGCCCAGGTCACGATTGCCCGCGAGTACGGCTTCGACAGCTGGACGGACCTGATGGCCGAGGTGGAGGGGGAGCGGGTGGAGCGTTGGGGGGAGGCGAGATGGTCGGATGCCGTCGGGCAGTCGATGATGCTCGCCCATCGTCTCGGACACCGTTTCGTGATGGGCGAACATGTCCTTCTCCAATTGCTCGCTCCCAAGAAGCCGACCGCAGCCTCGGAGGTCTTGGACGAGTTAGGTATCAGATACGACGACGTGCTGGAGCGACTGGAACGCATGGAGATCGAGACGGAGGACGAATCCCAAGGCACGGGATCCACCCCAGTGTTCCACATGCTCAGGAGTCTGGCCCAGGGCATCGCCATCGGTATGGGCTCGACCACGGTCACCGACGAGCATGTCCTCCTCGCCATCGCCTACGGTGATCCTGAGGGACACAACCGTCTAGTCATGTATGAATTCGACCCGGACGATGTTGTAGACGGTCTGCGCGCCAGAGGAATTGTGGTGCCACGAATTGGCCCGCTGACGATGGCCGCTCCGGTGGGGCCGTGGGGTCCCTTCATCTATTACCTCCCTCGCCACTCGGCCGCGGTACACGAGATACTCACGGATCGCTATCCACCAGGGACAGTTCAATGGGGTACCAACACCTCACGCCAAAAGGAGGGCTACGTCTACGTACACGGTGAGGACGAGATCCCGATGGAGGAGATCGTCAAGGGTGCGGTGCAGGACCCAAGCACCGTCGAAGTGGTGCCATTTGATGAAGGGCTGGATCGAGAAGCCCATGGCCGGCGAGGGTCGACATGACATCTGATCGGTTTGACGTGCATGGTGTTGCGGAAAACGCAACGGTGTGCACTTCCAACTGGCAGCTAGTCGCCGAGGCTGACGTTCCCTTCGTCGTCGATGGTCCAACCCGGGTTGTGGGCCACCTCCCAGGGATGGCCGTCGGGATCGATGAACACACCCGAGTAGCCGCCCCAGAAGGTCTCCGCGCCAGGACGACCGATCGTGGCTCCGGCAAACTGGGCCTCTTCGAGGATGGCATCGACCTGACTGGCGGAACGGGTGTTGTAGGCGAGGGTGACACCACCCCAGCCGCCGTTGTCTTCGACCGTGCTGTCCTTCGCCAGCTCGTCGCGACTCCACAGCCCGACGATCATCCCGTTGACCTGGAAGAACACCACGTCGTCGGAGGAGCCAGGGCCTTCCTTCCAACCGAGGTTGCGGTAGAAGGTGCGGGAGAGCTCCAGATCGGCGACACCCAGGGTCACGAGGCTGAGACGTTGTTCCATACCCGGCCAGGCTAGGCAAGACGGGTGACACGATTTCGGGTCATCCGGCGAAACAGCCCCACGAATCGTTTACGAGATCGAGGTCGCCGATGACGATCTCGTCGCCGTCCTCACTACGGGCGACGGCTCCGGACAGCATGCCGGCTGCCGGTCCGCACTCACCCGTGGCCGGCAGCGAGAGGATCTCCAACGTCCCGGAGATCTGCCAGACCTCCTCGGTCACCGGCTCCGGCTCGCCTGGCTCGAGCACGTCGTCACACCAATTCGCGAAGAGGTCGGTCCCGAACTGCAGCTCGGACACCCAAGCTTCCGAGGGCAGTTGATGTGTCCCGGCAGGCACGGGCTCGTCGAAACCGCTTTGAGAGATGAGGAAGAGCCCGGCGGTCTGGTCAGACGCTCCGAGGTAGAAGCCGTGCCCGCAGCCGTACACCTCGCTCAGTTCTGGTGTCTCAGTCGTTTGCGAGCCACTCCCCGTGCATGCTGCGACGAAGAGAATGATGGCGATTGCGGCCACTGCCCTCTGCATGGAGGTTCGACGTTGCCGACAGGTCGTCGGTTCCTTCTGAGCACCGGTGCCGGCTAGGGCATCTTCGAGGCGAGGATGTCGGCCGGCATGATCTCGGGTTGCGCCCCGAGCAAATGCGCGTTCTCGTTCAGGGCCGCCACGATCTGGCCGTTGGCATGGGCCTGGCGGTCCTCCTCGGAAGCGAAGGCGTCGAAGATCCAGAATGTGCCCGGCTCGGTGCGAACGGCGAACCAGACCAACGTGCCCGCCTCTGCGTTTGCCAGTTCGACAGCACTCGTCAGTAGATCACTCAGCTCTGCTTCAGAGCCGTCGGCGGCCTGGATCTTGGCCACGAAGGCCTTTGTCAACGATTGAGGGGACATGAAGGAAGACTCCGTGGTTGCTTCGCTTTGTACTACGTGACCCACCGACACGGCGGTTCGCGGTCCCGTTCCATCGACTCCCGATCACAGAGGTCCACCGTTACCCTCAGTTGGGACGATGACGAGAAACATTCCCGACAAGCCGAGTCTCGACGGTCTCGAGGCGAAGTGGGACGAACGCTGGGAGAACGAGGACACCTACCGCTTCGACAGAACCAAGACCCGCAGTGAGATCTTCGCCATCGACACCCCACCGCCGACGGTGTCGGGATCGCTGCACATGGGCTCGGTGTTTGGCTATGTGCAGACCGACACCAACGCCCGCTACCGCCGCATGTCGGGCAAAGAAGTCTTCTATCCCATGGGATGGGACGACAACGGGCTCCCCACAGAGCGCCGTGTCCAGAACTACTACGGGGTTAGGTGTGACCCGTCTCTGCCATACGACGCCGACTTCAGACCAACCGAAGAACCGCACGACCCACCCATATCGATCAGTCGTCGCAACTTCATCGAGCTGTGTCACGTCCTGACGAACGAGGACGAGAAGATCTTCGAGGCGATATGGCGCAGTCTCGGGTTGTCGGTGGACTGGACCCAGACATACGCCACCATCGACGACCACAGCCAACGCACGTCGCAGCGAGCCTTCCTCGAGAACCTGGCGAGGGGAGAGGCCTACTCATCAGATGCACCGGTCCTCTGGGATGTGGACTTTCAGACCGCCGTCGCCCAGGCCGAGCTCGAGGAGAGAGAGAAGGGCGGTGCCTATCACCGCGTCGCCTTTCACCGCTCAGATGGCGAGCCGATCTACATCGAGACGACGCGTCCCGAGCTGATCTGCTCCTGTGTCGCACTCGTCGCCAATCCAGGCGACGAGCGATATCAGGCCCTGTTCGGCTCGATGGCGACCACCCCGCTGTTCGGGGTCGAGGTCCCTGTAGTCGCCCACGAGTTGGCCGACCCGGAGAAGGGAACCGGTGTCGCCATGATCTGCACTTTCGGTGATACCACCGACGTCACCTGGTGGAGAGAGCTCGACCTACCCACCCGAGCAGTGATCGACCACCAGGGCCGGTTCCAGAAGGAGACCCCCGACTGGCTCAACGGTTCGGGGGCTGAGCACTATGCCGAGCTGGCCGGGCTCTTCGCCAACCAGGCCCGTCGCAAGATGGCCGAGATGCTGTCCGAGTCGGGTGACCTCGATGGTGAGCCCCGCCAGATCATGCATCCCGTGAAGTTCTACGAGAAAGGAGACCGGCCGCTCGAGATAGTCACCAGCCGTCAGTGGTACATACGCAATGGGGCCCGTGACGACGATCTGCGCCAGGCTCTCCTGTCTCGAGGCGAGGAGCTGAACTGGGTCCCGGACTACATGGGCGTCCGCTTCAAGCATTGGGTCGATGGTCTCAACGGTGATTGGCTGATAAGCCGGCAGCGATTCTTCGGCGTCGCCATCCCGCTCTGGTACTCCCTCGACGAGGACGGCAACCCTGACCACGACAATCCGATCGTCCCCGACTACGACCAGCTCCCCATTGACCCCTCGTCCCATGTCCCCGACGGCTATGAGGAGTTCCAGAGGAACCAGCCGGGCGGGTTCATGGGAGATCCCGACATCATGGACACCTGGGCCACCTCGTCGCTCACGCCTCAGATCGTGGGCCATTGGGATGACGATCCCGACCTGTGGAACCGTGTCTTCCCGATGGACATACGACCCCAGGGCCCCGACATCATCCGGACCTGGCTGTTCGCAACCACTCTGCGGTCCCACCTCCAGCACGATGTCCTGCCCTGGCACACGACCACGATCAACGGATGGATCCTCGATCCCGACCGTAAGAAGATGTCCAAATCCAAGGGTAACGTCGTGACTCCCAAGGAGTTCATCGACGACTACTCGGCGGAGGGCGTCCGCTACTGGGCGGCCAGCGGACGGCCCGGGACCGACACCGCTCTCGACGAGGGCCAGTTCAAGATCGGTCGCCGGCTCGCCATCAAGATCTTGAACGCGGCCAAGTTCGCCCTCGGTTTCTCGGACGCAGACGTCCCGGCCTCCGCGATCACCGAGCCGTTGGACATGTCGATGCTGGCCCATCTCGCCGAGACCGTCGCGGTGGCCACGGCGGCGTTCGACGGCTACGACTATGCGCGCGCTCTGGAGACGGCCGAGCGATCGTTCTGGGACTGGACAGACGACTACGTGGAGTTGGTCAAAGCCCGCGCCTACGACGGCGGGCCTGCGGGCGAGTCGGCACACGCTTCGCTTCAGCTCTCTCTCGACGTCTATCTCCGGCTGTTCGCGCCTTTCCTGCCTTTCGTTACCGAGGAGGCATGGAGCTGGTGGAAGGAGGGCTCGGTGCACCGTGCCAACTGGCCGACGCTGGAGGAGTTCGAGGGACTCATCGGTGACCCCGGCGTCCTCGATGCGGTCGCCTCCATCCTTGGCGAGGTGAGACGGGCGAAGTCGGACGCGAAGACTTCGATGCGAACCGAGGTGGAGAAGGTCGAGGTCACCGCCGATGCGACGACGGTCGGTCTGGCAAAACAGGCCGAAGGCGATCTGCTCGCCGCGGCTCGAGCCGATGCGATCACCTACGACGACGGTGAGTTCGCCGTTGTGTCCACCCTGGCTCAGGATTCGAGCAACTGAACCAAACGGTCGTAGTCGGCGTCCACCGACTTCTGTGCCCGACCGGCCATGAGCGGTGTCAGCACCTTCAGCACTCCCTCGGGCCCGCCGGTGATATCCGCTCTGACGCGACAGGTGCTCTCGTCGATCGGTTCGACCTTTCGCTCCACCTGGATCGGAAAAGTGGACTCGATCGTCTCGATGCGAATCATCCGACCCGGTTCGAAGTCGGTGACCACGAATGTCGATTTGACGTCGCGCCCCATGAATCGAGCGAGCTGCACATAGGTCGATCCGACCGCGATCGGAGGATCCGACAGCCACTCGCAGGAGACCATGCCGTTCTGCCATTTCGGGTTGTTGGAGGCATCGAAGAAGAACTCTGCGACCTCGCCCGCCGGAAGGTGGATGGTTCGCTCCGCGGTCATTCGCATAACGGCCCCATCGTACGTCCGCCGCAGGTTTTGATCGGACCGCTCTGGGTACTCTTTCGGCCCGAATGAGCCGGAGAGTGGTGGGTGTCGAGTGAGCTCTGATCGAAGAGCGCAGCAGGAAGAGAAGGCGGAGCCCTGGCGGGAGAACTGGCCGCCACCCAGCTATTGGATAAAGGTGGGGCTGGCATTGATCGGAGCCGTCGTTGCCCTGTTCCTGCTGGGAATCCTGCGCGGCATCCTCCTCGTCATCCTGGCCTCGTTCGTCCTCGCAATCGGGTTCCAGCCGGCCATCGCCTGGTTCGAGCGGCGGGGCATGAAGCGTGGGCTGGGGCTTGCCCTCGTCCTGATGAGCTTCCTGGTCGTGTTCGGGGGGATGCTGGCGCTCGCCCTCCCTCTGATCGTCTCCCAGGCAGGGGAGATGCTCGATCAGCTTCCCGCGTTCGTCGAGATGCTCCAGGCTGGCGATGGGCTGATCGCCCGGCTCGCCAATCTGATCGACATCGAGCGCATCACCACCGAGGGGACAGCCGACCCCGAGGCCGCCCTCCTGTTCGTCGGAAGTGCAGCGGGCTTTCTCTTCAATTTCTTGACCGTCTTGCTGGTCACCCCGTATTTCGCCCTGTCTATGCCGGCGATGAAGCGATGGTTGGTGCGGCTGCTGCGTCCCCGTCACCGCGAAGACTTTCTGCACTTGGTTGGCGAGTCCACCGACCTGATGGCCAACTTCATAGTCGGCAACCTGATCATCAGCGTCATCGCCGGCGTCATCACCTGGATCGGGCTCACCATCATTGGCGTCCCCTATGCCCTCGCCCTGGCCGCGTGGGTGGCCATAACCGATCTCATCCCGGTCCTCGGAGCCCTGCTCGGCGCCCTTGGAGTGGCCGCGGTCGCCTTCATGCAGTCTCCCGAGACCCTCATCTGGGCGATGCTCCTCTTGATCGTCTACCAGCAGGTGGAGAACTTCCTGATCGCCCCACGGGTGATGAATCGGGCGGTCGACCTCAGCCCGGCCACCGTCATCATCGCCCTGATGGTCGGTGGCAGCCTCGCCGGTCTCGTTGGCGCCCTACTCGCCCTCCCCTTGGCAGCTCTCATCAAGATCGTGATCCAGGACTACGTGGTCCAGGAGCGGATCGATCAGGTGAGGACCGAGGTCGCCAACGGCGAGAGTCTCAGCCGGCGATCCCGGAGAAGCCGGGGGGCGCGACCGCTGCCTTGAACCTGGCCCGGAGAGTCATCGCTTCCGTTTCAACACACGGTCGATGTCTGCCAGTCGCGTCTTGATCGATGCCTCCTCGCCGCGGTCACCTGGATGAAACAGGCCCACGGGGTCCACCCCGTCGGGGAAGTACTGCTGTTCCACTATGCCGCCCGGATGGTCGTGGGAATAGTCGTACCCGACCCCATGACCCAGCTCGGAGGCCCCTCGATATCCGCTGCCCCGCAGGTGTAGCGGCACCGATGGGGTGGGCCCGCTTTGCACCAAATCCCTGGCCGCACCGATGGCGCGGCCAACCGAGTTCGACTTGGGCGCGGTCGCCAGGAAGAGCGTGGCGTGGGCGAGGTGGTATGTCGCTTCCGGCAGCCCCACGTAGGCGAGGGCGTCGGCGGCGGCCACGGCCACCCGGAGCCCTTCAGAATCGGCCAGACCGATGTCCTCAGAAGCCAGGATCACCAGCCGTCTTGCGATGAACTCGGGATCCTCACCCGCTTCGATCATGAGCATCAGCCAGTACATCGCAGCGTCGGGGTCGGAGCCGCGAACCGACTTGATGAAGGCCGAGATCACGTCGTAGTGCGAGTCGCCCGTTTTGTCGTATCGCACCAGTCGACGTTGCAGCGCCTCGGAGACATCTCCCGACTCGATCACATCCCGTCCCGCCGCCTTGGTGAGACGGGCTGCGACCTCGAGAGCATTGAGGGCCTGCCGGGCATCGCCACCGGTCTTGGTCGCCAGCTCGGCAGCGGCTTCGTCGGCGAGACTCAGATCGAGCTCGCCCAGGCCTCGCCCCGAGTCCTCAGTCGCCTTGTGCAGAACGGCGGTGATGTCGGTCGGTGCGAGAGGCTCGAGTCGAAACAGGGTCATTCTGCTCATCAACGGGCTGTTCACCTCGAAGTACGGGTTCTCGGTGGTGGCGCCGATCAGGATGAGCGTCCCGTCTTCGACGCCCGGGAGCAGGGCGTCCTGTTGGTTCTTGGCGAACCGATGGATCTCGTCGAGGAAGAGGACAGTGCGTCTCTCCTCGGTGGCGAGCAACTGACGTGCCTCGGCGAGCACCTCTCGTATGTCACGGACACCAGCCGACGTCGCAGAAAGGGTCCGGAAAGCTGCATCGGCGTGGTTTGCTATCAGCCTGGCGAGCGTCGTCTTACCGGTGCCAGGCGGTCCCCAAAGAAGCATCGAGACCGGCTCACCGGACTCGACGATGTGCCGGAAGGCGGCACCAGAATCGAGCAGATGGGGTTGACCGACCACATCGTCGAGCGACCGGGGGCGCATTCTGGTTGCCAGGGGAGCGGAGCGGGCGGCGAGGTCGTCGGCACGGGAAGTGAAGAGGTCACTCATCGTCCGCGACGGTACCGGTCCCCGGGGGACAGGGCACTAGATTCCTCGCGATGTCGACCACCCCCGAAGTCGATGCATGGTTCGAGGAATACGACCACCCGGCGAAGGACGCCATGCTTCGCGTTCGCGAGATCATCCTGGCCGACGACCGCATGACAGAGACGATCAAGTGGAAGTCGCCGACCTTCATGTACGAAGGCAACATGGCGAGCTTCAACCCCCGGACGAAGGCGCATGTCAGTCTGATGTTCCACACAGGTGCATCGATTCCCGGGAGCCATCCCCGTCTCGAAGGCGGTGGAGAGACCGCCCGGTACATGAAGTTCACCGACCTCGACGACGTGGAAGACGCCCGGGAGGAAATCGAGGCTGTGGTCAGAGCCTGGTGCGAGTCCAGGTAGAGGGAGCGTCTAGAACCAGCTGCCGGCTTAACCTCTGCATGTGACCGCCGCCACGTTGGGCCAGGCTGGCATCTGGATCTCGATCGGCCTCGGGCTGGCTGCAGCCATCACGGGAAGAAGACGCTGGCTGGTCTTCGCTGCCCTGGGTTCCTGGGTTGCGGTGGGCGTCCTGGCCGTGGCTCTGCTCACCGGCGACTTCTCCCTGGACTACGTCGCTGCCACTACTTCCTTGGCCACGCCATGGCCATACCGTCTCGCAGCTCTCTGGGGTGGCATGGATGGCTCGATGCTCTTCTATGCCGCGGCCACTCTGGGCGTGGCCGTGATCGGTCTCCGCTCGACGTTGGGGACTCGCGTGGCCGCCCTGGCCGGGATGGGCCTCATGGTCGTCACCCTCTTCTTCGCCAACCCGTTCCTGGTTCCCGATCTCCCGGCGGTGGACGGCTCGGGCCTGCTGGCGATCCTCCAGCACCCGGCGATGATCTATCACCCACCACTGCTCTACCTGGGGTTGGTCGCCCTCATCGTGCCGTTCGGCCACACCGTCGATCTGACCCTGGGCAGTCTGTCCCGTCCGGAGTGGAGATCTCTCACCCGCCGTTGGCTCTACCTGTCCTGGACCCTGCTCACGTTTGGAATGGCCGCCGGTGCCAACTGGGCCTACGTCGAACTGGGCTGGGGCGGGTTTTGGGCGTGGGATCCGGTGGAGAACACGGCCTTGATGCCATGGCTCGCAACAACGGTCTGGCTTCATTCGAGTCGTCTCGAGGAACGCCGGGGAGGGGCGAGGAGATGGAATGTGCTCTTTGCCGGGCTTCCCTTCGCATTGTCGGTGATGGGGGTCTATCTCACGCGCTCCGGTGTGACCGGCTCCATCCACTCCTTTGCCGAGGACCCGGTCGTGGGTCGCATTCTCCTCGCCGCGGCATGTGTCGTCGCATTGCTGATCGCGGTCCTGGCCGCCGGCTCGGAGAGAGGTGAGGCCTGGAGTGAGCCAAACCTCGACAGGGACGGATGGCTCGTGCTCAACTCGGCACTGCTGGCTTCGGCCCTCGTGTTCGTGACCGCGGGAACGGCATACCCCGCGTTTGCCTCGGTGTTCCTGGGGGAGACGCTGGTCGTCGACTCTGCCTTCTTCACTCTGACTGTCTTGCCGATAGCCGTCCTCGTTGCAGTGGGACTGGCAATGTCGCTCGCCACCGGGTGGTGGCGCCTCTATGCGGTCCTGGTGGGGATCTCGGTCGCGGCAGTCCTGGCGGTCGTGGGAGGTCGCTGGGGTGTGCTATTGGCTGCGGTTGCCCTCCCCTCGTTCGGTCTGTTGACTGTTGGGTTCGTCAGATCCCGGCCCCGGGGACGCCGGCTCTCCGCCTATCTGACGCACATCGGGATGTCCATCGTGCTGATCGGTGTGGCCGGAAGCTCTTTCGGTGGAGAGTTCGAAGGATCGATGAGACCGGGTGACGAAATAGAAATCGGGGGACACACGGTGGCGCTCCGCGAGGTGACCACGGGCGAAGCCGACCGATACATTTTCGTGCGAGCCACTTTCGATGTTGATGGGAGGGCCCTCACACCCGAGATCAGGGCTTATGAGGAGCAGAGCACTCCCGTCGCCGAGCCGGCGCTCCGCTCGACGATCCTCGACGACGTGATCGTAGCTGTGTCGCTGCTCTTCCCGGATGGGGAGACTTTGGCGGTCAGTGCGTTTGTGAGACCGCTGGTGTGGTGGGTATGGGTTGGTGCGGGTCTGATCGCCCTGGCCGGTCTGATCGCTCTCGTCTCGAGACGCGGAGCCGCCGGAGTGCGGCGTCGATCGGCCACAGCAGAGCGGCCACCAATAGGAACCACCACCGATAGTGCTTCTCGGTGACTCCCGCGGGCAAACCTTCGGAGTCGAAGGCTTGACTCGCCTCGATTTCGCCCCGGCCTCCGGTGCTCGATGAGATGCTGGCCATGAGGTCGGCATCCGGCTCTCCCGGCAAGAACTCGGCGGCGAATGATCGTGTGGCAAGGGTCGACAGCACCGCCGTTTCTCCCGCAGGGGTCTCGATGCTGATACCTACCGCGTAGGTGCCTCCCTGTCGGGCGGGGGCCACGGCTTCGAACTCGAAGTCCGAGACCCTGTCCAACCTGAGCTCTGAGGAAGTCCCGTCGGGGTAGCTGACACGGGCTACGGGCTCGGTCCCGGCAGGCCACTCCTCGGCCCCTTCCAGGGTCACGGTCAGCAGCTCGTCGGCGATGGAGGCGTCGATGCGTTGGCCCTCGGAGCCGCTCAGCGGGAAAGTGTCCCGAACCAGGTCAGACCAGAAGTCGCTGAAGCCCTCCCAGCCCGCCCAGGCGGCCCCCCACTTGTCGCCGCCGTCACTGGTCCATGCAGTCACCTTGCCCAGTCCGACCCGCCACGAGGCGAGGAGAGGATCGCTCATCTCCCCAATCTGGAGCTGGACATCAGCGGTCGGTTTGGGCGCGGTAGCCACGTATCCGAGAATCGCCGGCGAGGAGGCGATGTCTCTCACCGCAGCAGCGGTGGAAGTCACCACCGGGAAGTACTCGCCTTCGTTTATGTAGGAGCGTGAGGCGAGTCTGGCCTCCTTGACAAAGATCTCGGGGATCTCGTCGAGATCCCGCCCCGGGTAGAAGCGCCCGTTGCCGACCTCGGCGACCTCCTCGAGGGCGGGGATGGCACCCTCACCCGTTCCAACGACCGATACGGTCACCCCCTGGGCAGCTGCCTCTTCGACCGCGGCCACAAGGTCCTCGGCGAACGGTTCACCCACGAACTCCGCTCCGATCTCGAGCTCGGAGGTGAATCCGTCGGTGAACAGGATGATGTGTTTCAGCTCTTTATCCGACGCCAGCAGTTCATCGACTGCCTCGCGCAGGGCGGGGACGATACGGGTCGACCCGAGTGGCCGAAGAGAGGAGATGCCGCTGTTGATCGTCTCCCGATCGGGAAACTCCTGAAGGGGGACGGCCCAGCGCGTCGTCTCGCTAAAGGCGAGTACACCGATCTCATCATTGCTCCCCAGGGCTTCGATCGCCCGAACCGCGGCCGCTTTCGAGATGTCTGTCTTGGAGACACCGCCCTCTGACATCTCCATGCCGTTCTCGTTGCAGTGACAGGCTCCCATCGACTCGCTGGTGTCGATCAGGAGGACCTCGGCGACCTCGGCTTCTCGCTGGGTGTCGGGTGGCTCGGCGTCGACGGGGAGCAGCGCCTCCAGTGGTGTGTCTCGATAGCCGCCAAGCCCGTAGGAGTGAGTGCCGCCGACGACGGTGAGACCCCGGCCCAGGTCGCTCACGAATGTGTCCAGAGTGGCCACTTTCTCGTCGCTGAGATCTCGAGCGCTCACGTCGACGAGGATGGCGGCGCGGTGGACGGAGAGCTCCTGCAGACCCGGCATGTCGTCGACTGCGACCCGTTCCACCACGAGACCTCTCGATTCCAGGGCTTCTTGGAGGATCATGCCGCCGTCCTCCTCGCCCTCGACTATCACCACGCTGGCCGGGCCTCGCACCTCGACCCCGGCTCGGTGGACGTTGTTCTCGTCCACTACATCGCCGTCGAGACTCACGCGCGCGGTGAATTGCTGGAGCCCGGGATCTCCGGCTTCGACCGTGAAAGTCACGTAGTTCGGCCCGGGGTCGAGTGCCGCCTGCCGATCTGAAATCGGACCGTCCTCGTCCTCGAGGGTCACGGTCGCCTCGGCACTGATCGTGGAGAGGACTTCGATCACGACCTCGAAGCTCTCACCTTCATTGACAGCCGAGGGCATGTCCATACCGGCTATCGCGGCGTCGTTGATGGCCGAGCCGGAGATGGTGCGCACGTCCACTATCACCCCGAGCGTCTTGAGACGATCGATCTCGGCCTGCAGGTCACCCGTGTTGGCGCGTCCATCGGAGACGAGTACCAGTCGCTGCCGGGTCTCTCCGGTTAGAACAGACTCGCCCAGTCTCAGGCCACGTGCGACGTTGGTGGCATCGGTCTCCACACCACGCGCTCGTCGGTACTCCTCCTGTCCGATCGGTGTCCCCACGCGAGCGTCGGAGCCGAACTCCACGACAGCCCACTGACTACCGCCGGCGTCGGTGAGTGCGGCCTCGGTCCAGGCGCGTGCTTCTTCGAGTGCAGACGGGCCCATCGATTCGGAGACATCCACCACGAAGACAGTCGTCACGTCGTCAGAGCTCCGCGTGATCGGCGGATCGACGAGGGCGAGGACGATCAGGCCGACGATCACTCCACGTGCGGCCAGACCGAAACGCCACTGTCGTCTGGACACGCCGCGGGCCCTGAAGCTGACCCAGAGCTCGAGCGCCAGCACGAACAGGAGGGCGGCGAGGACCCATGGGAGGAGAGTGCGCGCCACGGTCGTCGTCGCATCCACCAGTTGCTGACCCTCGGGCTCTGGTCGGATGTCGGGCAGGGTGGCCGCCGGCTCCAGGGAAGACTCGGTCTCGTCCGAGTTGACCGCGATCTCGAAGGTCTCCGCCCCCTCCCGGGACACTGTCCAGAACCCGGCGACGTCCGCCACCGGCTCTGAGTCGCCGATACCTACCACGGTCGTGCTGCCTCTGGGGTCGGTGACGCTGCCTCCGGTTGCCCCGAGTGGCACCTGATCGCCCACGGTTATGGCGTCAGCCACACCTTCTGCCGTTGCCAGCCCTCCAACCATCCGGGCGCCGATGATGGGAAAGGCGATGTCCACCGGAAGGTTTGAGCGTTCCAAGGTGAACGCGATGTAATAGAAGGGAACTCCGTTGACCTCACTCTGCACGATCAGAGGAGCCCCGGGAGCACCGAGAATCACCTCTCCGTTGGTCACGTCCAACGTCTGCGCCTCGGCGATGGCGATCCGACCAACGTCGATGTCCTCGAGCAATGGATGACGGGCGACCAGAGTCGGGATGGGATTCTCGATTCGCCCCGTGGGGACGACGCCGGGGGCACCGCCGGGCACGTCGATCGCGATGAATGGCGTGGTCGGCTCGGGGGGAAGGGCGGTCCCGGCGTAGATCTCGAAGTCGACTTCCTCTCCGGGGGCGACCTCTGTGTCGACTTCGGGCATCGCGGAGAGAAGTTGATCGATGAAGAACCGGCTCTCTCCGTGAACTCTCGCCTTCAGTGAACCGAGAACCGGTGCACCGACGTAGCGCTGATTGTCATACGCCAGCAGGTCTTCGCCATCGAGGAATGCTGCCACCCGACTCCCCGAAGGAAGCTCGAAGTCCCGTTCGACGACACCCCCGCCTGGGATCTCCATCTCTTCACTGAGCACCGTCACCCCGTCGACATCGAGTCGTAGCACCTGGATGGCATCCGGCCCGCCTGTCGACTCGACGGTCACCCGGGCCTGGAGGCCGCCGGGCCCTGCATTGACCGAGAGATCGGTGATGGCTCGATTGGTGTCGATCTGCCCAACCGGCACATACCGGGTGCCAAGGGGCGCCAGCTTCTGTTCGGTCTCGTCGAGCTGACCATCGGAGATGAGGACGAAGTCGGTCTCCCTATCGGGCAAGACCAGTGACTCGGCCAGGGCGAAGGTGGCCTCGAAGTCGGCGCGCCCACCGATGGTGCGGATCGTGTCCACGGCCCGATCGAACTCCTCGACATCCGCACTCTGGTCGACCAGGATTGCGGGCTGAGGTGAGGCCACGATGAGACTCGCCACTCCCTGGTCGGGGAGCTCCCCGCGCAGTGTCTTGGCCTGCTCGACGGCGGAGCCGAGTCGGTCGGGCTCCCCGTCGATGGCCGCCATGGACCCGGAGGCATCGACGATGAACACGGTGTGCTCGGCGAGTTGGGACTCCTCCAGGACTGCCGGACGTGAGAGGGCCAGGGCGAATAGGGCTACGGCCAGCAGTTGAAGGATGAGGAGAAGGCTCCAGCGAAGCTTCTGCCAGGGCTCAGCCGCCGTGATCGAGTGCTTCAGGCCGTCCCAATGCAGCAATGAGGACACCGAAGTTGGCGGTCGGCGTGGAGTGAGCATGTGAAGGATGACGATCGGCACCGCCAGCAGGACGGCTGCGAGACCGGCTGGAAGCAGCAGACTCATCTCAAGACTCCATTGGCTCGCCACGTCTGCAGGAGCAGGGTCTCGATGTCGTCCGTGACGTCGACGGCAACATAGGCGGCACCGGTGCCGCGGGCCGTGGTGGCGACCTCGTCACGCCAGGCACGCACCCGGCGTCGATAGGAGTTGGCCACATCGTCGGTCACGCTGACTGTCAGACGATCTCCGAGCTCTCGATCGACCAGCTCGAGGTCGCCAGAGAACTCGGGCTCGAGATCTTCGGCGCAGAGGATGTGGACGATGGTGACGTCCGAGCCCGACGCCCGGAGTCTCACAAGCGATCCCCACTCGCTGGTGAGCAGGTCGGAGAGAACGATCGTCAGCCCGGGTAAGCCGCTCCGACTGAGCAGGTGTCCGGCCGCCTCGGCGAAGGGTGTGAGCCCGGTTGCTTCCAATCCCTCCACATAGTCGAGAAAGGCAGGCACTGCTGCTCGGCCGGCGAATCGAGGCGCCGTACCCCGGGATGGAAAAGTATGGACCGAGATGGAGTCATGAGCGGTCAGGGCAACGAAGCCCATTGCCGCCGCGAGACGCTTCGCCTGTAGCATCTTCCCACCCACGGCCATCGAGGCGGAGGTGTCGATGAGGATTCTGACGGTGATCTCGTCGTCCGCTTCGAACAGCTTGATCAGCACCTGGTCGAGCCGGGCCAGCACGTGATAGTCGATGCGTCGGAAGTCGTCGCCGGGGTGATATTCCCGAAAGTCGGCGAAGTCGACTGTGTTCCCGTACCGCTTCGACATGTGCTCACCGCCGAAGCGCCCCATCAGGCGATGCCGACTGCTGAGTTGGAGACTCTCCAGCCGGGCCATCAGAGCCGGGCTGAGCAGGGTCAAGGGGCTCCCCGGATCTCCGATTTCGGCTCGGGCACCGAGTGGAGCAGCTCGTCGACGATGGCATCGGCGCGCACCCCCTCCGCGGTGGCCTCGTACCCGAGCACCAGGCGATGCCGGAGGGCGGCAGGGACGGCCCAGCGGATGTCCTCGGCAGTGACATGGGGTCGTCCATCGATCAAGGCGGCCGCCTTGGCGGCGAGGACGATCGCCTGGGCCCCACGGGGGGAAGAGCCCCAGCGGACATAACGCTTCACCGGGGGAGTGGCCGTGTCGCCATCGGGATGGGTTGCCTCGATGATCCTCGAGACGTACTGGAGCAGATGGCGCGCGATCGGCAGCTGCGGTGTCATCGAGATCATCGACTCGATGGTCTCGAGCTCGGCGGCGCGAGGCACTTCGGGTATCGCCCCACCCGTGGTCCGTCGCAGGATCTCCTCCAGCACTTCTGCGGTTGGAGGATTGACTGTCACCTTGAAGAGGAACCGGTCGAGCTGAGCCTCGGGAAGCGGATAGGTTCCCTCGAGCTCGATCGGGTTCTGCGTCGCCAGCACCAGGAAGGGGCGGGGAAGCCCTCGCGTCTCCCCGGCCACCGTGACGTGCCGTTCCTGCATCGCCTCGAGAAGAGCCGCCTGTGTCTTCGGTGTCGCCCTGTTGATCTCATCGGCCAGCAGCAGGTTGGTGAAAACGGGGCCGGCTTGATAGTCGAAACGCCGATGGCCCCTCTCGTCCTCCTTGAGCACCTGGGTGCCGACGATGTCCGCCGGCATCAAGTCGGGGGTGAACTGCACCCGGGAGAACTGCACCCCTATTGCCTCGGAGAATGCCTTCACCAGCTCGGTCTTGCCCAGACCTGGGACACCCTCGAGCAATACGTGCCCTTCGGCGAGCAGACCGACAAGGGTTTGACGGATCAGCTCAGGCTGGCCCGCGATGCGGCGGCGTACCGCGTCCTCGATCCCGGCTGCCGACTCGGCGTAGCGCTGTAG
This sequence comes from Acidimicrobiia bacterium, assembly GCA_035620735.1. Lineage (GTDB taxonomy): Bacteria > Actinomycetota > Acidimicrobiia > Spongiisociales > ZC4RG35 > JANQRA01. Next base: position 18,918 of record DASPGH010000032.1, read on the forward strand.
GTCTTGCAGTTCTAGATCGGTCATGGGTCCCCCCTCAGCGGGCCTCTGCGGCGAGCAGATCGAAATATGTCTGGACGATCCCCCGCATCGATGGAGGCAGTTGCAGCTCCCCGAGCGCATCCGCCGCCTGGTTGAGATACTCCGGGAGCACCTGGGCGTAGGGGACAACGCTCTGCCCCGCTTGTGTCGGGGCGTCGGCTGCTCCGATGACGGCACCGTCTCCGGACCCTCCGTCGATGCCGACCTGGAGGATGTCTGACACATTTCCTTCGGCGATGGGGTCGAATACCTCGGCGCTGCCGACTTCGGAGCCAAACACGTCTCCGGTGCCAGAACCCACGGTTCCCTGACCCCCTTGACCGGCGGCGTTGCCGTCTCCGGGGGCAACACCGGAGATCGCTCCCGATGCGCCGCCCGTCTTGGGTGCTCCACCCTGTCCCTGACCTTGGCCTTGGCCCTGTCCCTGGCCTTGTCCCTGTCCCTGCCCTTGGCCTTGTCCCTGTCCCTGCCCCTGGCCTTGTCCCGGGCCTTGTCCTTGTCCTTGTCCTTGTCCCTGCTGGCCCTGTGCCCCATTGGCACCGAGTCGGGCGCGGGCTCCTTCCAGGGCCCGCTGAGTCTCCGAGAGAGCCTGTTGGCCTCTGGCCCCGGTCAGTCCGGTGTCCTGTCCCGCGGCGGCCTGGCGTAGCGACCGAGCGGCTGCTGCGAGGTCCCCCTCGCCGATCGAGCGTGATGCCTCCGAGAGCTGACCGGAGAGTGTGGGATTCCCAGCAGCTTGACTGGCGGCGAGGTCGGCAAGTCGGTCTTCGAGCGCGGCGAGCTCGGGCTCGGAGAGGGATTCGAGTTTTGCGGCCAAATCGTCGAGCTGGTCGGCTGCGTCCAACGAGGAGCCGTTGGTCAGAGGGCGCAGCGCCAGGTCTCGCGCCAGACCTTGGACGGCGGCCTTCTGTGAGAGAAACTGGGGATCGATCTGGCCCTCGAGCCGCTTCTCCGAGCTCTCCAACGACTCCAACGCCTCTTCCAACGTCTCAGCCTGTCGCAACTCCTCGGCGAGACGCTCCAGCTCTTCGACGATCTCCTCGGATGTCTCGACATCTGCTTCCTTGACGGCCTCGGCCAACTCCTCGACTTGATCGGCCTCAGCCTCGATTGCAGCCCGAAGGTCGGATGAGAGAGCCGGAGTGGAGCCAAGAGGTGGCAGGAGCGCGATGGCCAGAGCCATTGCGCCGACCAGGGCGACCTGTCGAAGACGGGTCTTGTCGGCGTGGATGGGGATGGCGTGGGAGGGCCGTGAGGAAGCCGCCAGGGCGTCGGCATTCTGCTGGATCACCTCGTGGACCGAATCGCCCTCGTGGTCGAACTCCAGGGCGGTGGTGAAGGCATCCCGGGCGCCGAGCCCGCGTTCCGCCGCCCGTGCCGCATCCCAATCGCTTATTCGCAGAAGCAAGGCAGCTAGGGCCAGGATGACCATGAACGACATGAGAACCGCCAAACCGGTGACGAGCCCATAGTCGAACGGTGTCAGCCAAGATACGAGCAGAGCGGTAAGGATCGCCATGGCGACATAGGGGCCGAATCGCTGCGCAGTGGCGACGAACCAAACAAGACGCATGCGAGCCCGGATGCGTCTAAGAAAGCCACGACGATTGTCGGTCAAATGCCCATCTCCTCGGGTGATAAGACGCTCGGGCGACGCCGATCGGTTCCCGACCGGTCCTACACACGCCGGGCCGACATGTGGAAAGTCAAGCACAGTTCCTCTCATGTCTGATTGGGGAGAGCAGTAGGTACCGTCATCTCGCTGTGACATCGGCGTTCTCCCGAACCATGTGGCGACGAGTCGCCGTCATCACCGGCCTGGGGGCGGTGGCTGTGGTCGCGCCGATCCTCGACATCTACGGCAAGAACCCCGAAGTCTTCGTCGCAAACCGCAGCGACACCGTCGAGATCGTGGCCTTCGGTTTGGTGGTTGCGCTGCTGATACCGGTGGTTGCATGGGCCGCGTTGGCCGTTGCCGGTGCAATAGGGGAGGACGCCGCCACCAAGACGTTCGCGGTCATGGTCGGGGTGCTGGCACTGCTGGCCGGTTTCGTCGTCAGTCGTCAGGTGTTGCCCGACGCCACGTGGCTGGCCATCTTGGTAGCGGTGGCGGTAGGTGTGTTCTTGTTCTGGCTCGCTCGCATCATCGACCTGGTGTTCGTGTTTGCCGCGCTGGCCGTGCCGGTGGTCCTTGTCATGTTCCTGTCCAGCTCGGCGTCGGCCCGCCTCATCTGGGAGGAGCCAGAGACCGAGACGGTCGAGACCGCTGTCGGGTCTCCGCACGACATCGTGATGTTCCAACTCGACGAGATGCCGCTGGCGTCGATCATGGAGCCGGATGGCACCGTCAACGAGGCGTTGTTCCCGAGTTTCGCCCGTCTCGCCGAGGAAGGCACCTGGTATCGCAACGCCCTGTCCGACTCCATCGCGACAACGCAAAGCGTTCCCGCGATCCTGACCGGTGTGAAGGGAGAGGACGGCCAGAGCCCCTCATACGTCGACCATCCCGACAATCTCTTCACGTTGCTGGGCGACGAATACGAGATGCATGTCATCGAGTGGGTGGCGGAGCTGTGTCCCGAAGCGACCTGCCCCGATTATGCCGGCCGTTCGCCTGCACGGTTCGCCAATCTCCTGAGGGACGTGGGTGTGGTCTACGGGCACCTGACCTTTCCCGGGGCCCTTCGGGAATCCCTCCCCAGCATCGACAACGCATGGAAGGGTTTTCTCGGGCAAGCTGACGCCTCCGAGGGGGCCTCGGTCGAGATCGATGGTCTTCCGGTGCCGGACGGCGCCGAGCGCGAGGATTGGGTCAGCTGGGTGCAGAGACTCGTCAACGGCATCGACGAAGACGCACCGCCGACGCTCAGCTACGCCCATTTGCGGGCACCACATGTCCCTTGGGTGATCAATCCCAGCGGGACTCATTACGAGCGGCCCGAGGAGTACACGGAGGTCGAAGGGGTGGAAGGCGATGGTCGCTGGGAAACCGATCCCGCCCCGGCACTGCTCGGCTTCCAGCGTCACCTGTATCAGCTCGGTTTCCTCGACAGGATGCTGGGTCGGGTTCTCGACCATCTCGACGAGACCGGAACCTGGGACGACACCATGGTGATCGTGGTCGCCGATCACGGCGCATCCTTTGTGCCGGGCGAGCATCGTCGTTGGCCCTATCAGAACAATCGCGACGATCTCTACCGGGTGCCACTGTTCATCAAGTATCCGGGCCAAACCGTCGGCGAGACCGTCGACATCCCAACGTTTGGCGTCGACATCGTTCCGACGGTTGTCGACGTCCTCGAGGTCGAGACGAACTGGGCCTTCGACGGCACCTCCCTGCTCGAGCTCGACGAGGTGAGAGAACACGAGCCGGTCCATTGGTGCTGCAACGACGCCGGCGCCAGCACCGACCTGGCTGTGTTGTTCGACCAGGTCGAGCGTAACTACGAGTGGATACCCGACCAGTCGTCCTGGACCGGCGTCGCCAGCATCGGACCGCACGGCGATCTGGTCGGCGAGCCATTGACCGAGCTCCAAATCGAGTCCTCGGACTCCTTCCGCTGGTCTTTCGACCTGGGAGCCGGGCTCGAGGAGGTCGATCTGAGCCAGGGCATGGTCCAGACCGTCGTGACCGGACGGGTCGAGTCGGATAGCCCGATCGAAGGCGACGAGTTGCTGATCGTCGTCAACGACGTGGTCGCCGGCGTGGCCCACCTCTCGCGGGACAGTGTCAGCGGTGGGTCTTTCGCCGGGCTCATCGCCGAGGACTTCGTGGTCGACGGGGCCAACGACGTCGACGTCTTACTCGCCGGCGCAGGTGACGCGACCTGGCTCGCCGGCCAGTCCGACGATCTGACGCTCGAGTTGGTTGCCGACGATGGGCACGTCATCGAGACGGGGGCAGAGGGGTCGCGGCGAATTCAGGTCGACAGGGTCACCGAGACCGGATCCGGGTACGAGTTGGTGGGCTGGGCCGCCGACGTGAGCGCCAAGACCGTTCCGGATGCCATATATGTGTTCGCCGGTGAGAGTCTTCTCTACTCCGGGGTACCCAACGTCGACAACAGCAACGTCGTGCGCTGGTTCGAGAGTGAGGATCTCCTGCGGTCGGGTTTCGAGGTCGAGGTGGCGATTGACGAGGTGCCCGACGGAGTCAGCCGACTGCTGGTGGTGGCCGAGTTCGGTGATGTGGCGGTGGCCGACCCGGCGAATCTGCCGGGTTAGACGGGCACCAGGCGATAGAGGACCCGGACTCCGTCACCGAGCTCTCTCGTGTCCCCTGTCCTGAAACGGGCGGCGACGAGGCGCTCGAACTCGGATCTGGTTCTCCCGGTGTGCAGTTCCTCCTCGGTCTTGTTGGCGGTGAGCTTCGCCACCATCTCATCGCCGGGATCGACGAACTCGACTACGACCGGGCACTCATACGAGGCAAGCCAGTCGATGACGGATTGGGGTGGGATGCTCGCCGTGTAGATGAGGTGATGGATCAGCCCGTAGGCGACTACCAGATCGGGTGCTGCTCGCTGGTCCAGACCCGGACGTTCCAGCCCCGCCCAACCCTGCGACGGCGATGGGTTGGTCAGGTCACCAACGACGATCGACACACTCGACCCCCGTCGGTAGACGGCGTCGAGCACTTCTTCGTCTCCGTCCACAGCGATAGCGATTGCACCCTTGGTGGCAGCCAACTCCGAGAAGTAGGCGTCGTTGGCGCCGAGATCGAGCATCCGCTCCGGCCCATGTTCGTCGATTGCGGATTGCAGGAATTCGCCTTTTGCCTGACGATCCCGTCCCACGTGATCACAGCTCTGGTACTCGACCCAGCCCTCTCCCGAGGGATTCCACTCCAATGACGTCACGAGTTTCCGAAGTTTGCGCACGTTGGCCAGTATCAGATCAGCACTGAAACCCGCGGTCTTGAGCTCGTTGCGAACCGCGGCACCGGACATTCGCTCCTCCATGCGGGCTTGCAGCGAGACGTGCATCATGGTGGAGGCTCGCATTCGCTTGCCCAGCGGCAGGATCTTCTTCATGTCCCCGGCGGTGGGCCCATCCATCTGCCCGCGCAGCCAGGGTTGAAACGGCAGACCCGCCCACGCCCGCAACATCAGCGGGAACAGGAATTGCCTGGTGAACTGGCGGTAACCGATCCATGGCTCACCAGGGGCGTACTTCTCGAAGGAGCCGATGTCGATGAATACCGCCTTGCCCGAGACGAATTGGATGTTGAAAGGAGTGGCATCCTTGATCGTGATTCCCTCGGCGAGGGCTTCACCGAGGAGATCGAGTTGGAGCAGGGCGGCATCCTTCAACATCGAGAAGGTCCACTCGTATGGATAGGAGATGAAGGGGATCCTGGGGTGTTCGAGAGCCCCCGCAGATGTGGAGTCGTCGGGGGATATCTCCTTGGTCTCGATCAGGCGACCGTCGGCAGTCGCCCGGGCGAAGAAGGCGGTCTCCGACAAGGCGTTCCATCCGGCGAGGCCACGTTCGTCGAGGAGCCGAATGACGCGACCCTCATCGAGGACGACATGGGACGCGGGATCCCGGAATGACCCCGGGTCGGCGTTGGGCACGGTCCTGGTCAGGACTCGGACGGGACCGTCTGCTCGTCTGTCTCGGCTTCGCCTTCGGCGACGGCTTGCTTGCCCATGAGACGCGCCTTCCAGGCTTTGAATGCGACGAGTATTCCCGCCGCGCCGCCGAGAATGGCCTGCAAGATGAGGCTCCCGGACCCGGCATCGAGATATCCGAAGATCATTTGATTCGTTTCCTTCCCAGGGATGAGCGGATGACCGCTGCGGTCACCATATTCGTACAACTCCCGCCACATGCCAACCCTCAGCGCGTGTAGTAGACGCGCCCGTCCCGATCCTGAACATCGATCCGGCCCCCGAGACGAAGATGTTCCAGATGCGAGATCGTCTCGAGGAAGGCGAGTCGGGCGTCGGTGGCGCTCAGGTTGGGCCGGAACGACCTGGTGACGACGCTCCAGGCGGTGGTGTCGCTCAGAGCGACGAGATCGGCCATGTCTCTCAACCGGCGATCGTGGTGCAAGAGGATCTGTTTTGCTCGCTCATCGCCTCGATCTATCAGGGTCCCGTGGGCCGGGTAAGTGAGGCCTACGCCCATGGCCAGCAACTTGTTCAGTGATGCGAGGTAGTCCCCGAGGGGGTCGCCTACCTCCTCGTCGTACATGATGACCGGTGAGATGCGGGGGAGGACATGGTCTCCAGAGAAGAGGATCCCGGTTCGGGAATCTCGAAGACAGATGTGAGCCTGCTCGTGACCCGGGGTGTGCACCACTCTGAGAGCCCTCCCATCTCCGAGGTCGATCTCGTCGCCGTCCAGGACGACGTGGTCGGGGGGATCTATGAGCGGCATCCAATCGGCCCTACCGCCCGACGTCGACGCACTGACCAGGGCTTCAGGCATCCCGTGGAGGTCTGCGATCTTGGAGAGCCGGCGTGCGTAGCCGGGTGTGTCGTTGTAACGGTCTACGAGATGTGAGGCCCGCTCGTGCATCACGAAACGACATCCAAGCTCTCGAACCAACCGGGCTGACATGCCAACGTGGTCAGGGTGGAGATGGGAAACCACGAGCGTGTGGACGGCGGATTCGTCCAGGCCGAGGGTGGCGAACCCCTCAGACAAGGCCCTGCGTCCCGGGTCCCAATCGGTCCCACAGTCGATGAGCACCAGCCCGTCACCGGTTTCGACCACGTAGGCGTTCACCCATGGCGGCGACTCGAAAGGCAACGGGGCGGGGATCAGATGAATGCCGTCCCCCAGCGATCGCGGTGGGGGCGCCGTCACGCCGGAGCCGGCTCGGTCTGGCGGTGGTTGCTCCACCAGTAGAAGACTGAGGAGAAGCCGAGTACAACGACCAGGACGATCGCGGACCAGATCGTCACCGGGCCATAACCGCCCGACTCGTGGGGGTCGAGGAAGGGGTACGGGTACCAATCGACGATCGGACCGCGGACAAGGGTGTACACGACATAGACAGCCGGGAAGACCAGCCATATCGTCATTGCCTGCCTGGGAAGGGCGATCGGCGGGCTGTCGTAGAGCCAGTCGGCAATGACAAGAAGCGGCCCGATGACGTGCATGGACAGATCGATCCACGGCTCGGGCGCTCCGACGTCGGCGAGTTGGGGATAGAGGGAAGTGGCATAGACGAGACCGGTCACTGCCATGTAGACGGTGACCGCGCCGCGGAAGATCGCAAATGGACGCGAGATGTCGCGCTGGGGACGGATGGCGAGCAATGTGAGCGCCACGACTGCTGCCGTGTTGCTCAAAACGGTGAAGTAACTGAAGAAGTTGATCGCGGTCAGACCCGAGTCGGTGGACCCGATGATGTATTGCGAGGTGAGAGCCACGGCCAGCAGGGAGGCCAATGCGAGTCGAAGCGCGCGGTGTGTGGTGGTGGACATCCGGACCGCGATGCTAAGTCGGTCGGCATCGAAGTCGGCGAGATCTTGCCGCGTAGTCGTGTTCGATTCATTAGCCTCAGGGCCGGCACTCATAGATGTGTCACACCTGGCCTGTGCGCTCCACCCGTCGGAGACTGCATGAGGCGACCGGCCCCGGCCGGTCCCGGCGCTTGGTGCAAAGACTCGACGGGAAAGCAAACATAGGAGAGCAATGGCAACGAACATATTCGTAGGGAACCTTCCGTTCTCGACGGGTTCCGACGATCTCGAGACCCTTTTTGCCCGGCACGGCTCCGTGTCACGGGCTCAAGTGATCACCGACCGTGATACAGGGCGATCCCGTGGCTTTGGCTTCGTGGAGATGGACGACGACGCAGAGGCCCAGGCCGCCATCGAGGCGCTCGACGGAGCAGAGGTCGACGGTCGTCAGATCAGGGTCAATGTGGCGAGGGAGCGCTCCCGCTAACCACTGCCTGGTGTGCCCCGGCGGACGCTAGACGGCTCCCACATATCCGGCGAGGTGCTTGCCGGTGAGCGTCGAGCCATCGGCGATGAGGTCCGCCGGGGTTCCCTCGAACACGACACGCCCGCCGTCGTGGCCCGCACCTGGCCCGAGGTCGATGATCCAGTCGGCGTGCGCCATCACGGCCTGGTTGTGCTCGATCACGATCACCGACTTGCCCGAATCGACAAGACGGTCGAGTAGTTCGAGGAGGTGTTCGACGTCCGCGAGATGGAGTCCGCTGGTGGGTTCGTCGAGTACGTAGATCCCGCCTTTGTCCGCCATGTGAATGGCGAGCTTCAGTCGCTGGCGCTCGCCCCCGGACAGCGTCGTCAGTGGTTGGCCGATCTTGAGGTATCCGAGACCGACAGCGCTCATCCGTTCCAGGATTGCATGCGCCTTGGGCACCCTCGACGCCCCTTCGGCGAAGAACTCTTCGGCCTCGGTCACCGACATCTCGAACACCTCGCTGATGTCCTTGCCGCCGAGTTGGTATTCGAGCACGTCGGCCTGGAAGCGCTTGCCCTCGCACACCTCACAGGGTGTGGTGACGGTGTCCATGAACCCCAACTCGGTGTAGATGACGCCGGCGCCATTGCAGTTCGGGCATGCGCCGTCTGAGTTGGGGCTGAACAAACCGGGTTTGACGTCATTGGCCTTGGCGAACGCCTGCCGGATCGAGTCGAGCATCCCGGTGTAAGTGGCCGGATTGCTCCGCCTCGACCCCCGGATCTCGGTTTGGTCGACGATGATCACACCCTCCTCGGCCGGGATGGAACCGAGAAGCAACGAGGTCTTCCCGGAGCCGGCGACGCCGGTCACGACGACCAGCACACCCAGCGGCACATCCACGTCGACGTTCTGGAGGTTGTGGGTGTTGGCGCGCCGGATCTCCAGGACGTCCGCCGGCGTGCGGAACTCGGTCTTGGCGTTGGCACGGTCGTCGAGGTGTCTGCCGGTCAGCGTCGCGCTGGAACGCAATTCGGCGACCGTGCCCTCGAAGACCACCTCACCACCGTCGGCCCCGGCACCCGGGCCCAGATCCACCACATGGTCAGCGATCTCGATGATCTCCGGCTCGTGCTCCACCACCAGCACCGTGTTCCCCTTGTCACGAAGCTGGGCCAGGAGGTCGTTCATACGCTGGACGTCATGGGGATGGAGCCCGATCGTGGGCTCGTCGAAGACGTAGGTCACATCGGTTAGAGGTGAGCCGAGGTGGCGGATCATTTTCGTGCGCTGTGACTCCCCGCCCGAGAGCGTCCCCGTCGGGCGATCGAGAGAGAGATAGCCCAGCCCGATCTCCACGAACGAGTCCAGCGTCTCCCGCAATGCGTCGAGGAGTGGTTTGGCCGAGGGCAGATCGAGGTCGCGAACCCAGGCAGCGAGGTCGCTGATCTGCATCGCACAGACGTCGGCGATGCTCTTGCCCGCGATCTTCGAAGACCGGGCTGTCTCGTTCAGCCGGGTTCCGGCACAGTCGGGGCAGGTGGTGAACGTCACCGCGCGCTCGACGAATTCCCTTATGTGCGGTTGCAGGGTGTCGACGTCTTTGGAGAGCATCGATTTCTGGATCTGGGGGACAAGACCTTCGTAGGTGATGTTGATGTTGTTGATCTCGACCTTCACCGGATCCTTGTAGAGGAAGTCGGCGAGCTCTTTCTTCGTGTACTTGGAGATTGGCTTGTCCGGGTCGAGGAAACCCGACTCGGTGAAGTAACGAACCGACCATCCGCCTGCCTTGTAGCCGGGCACGGTGATAGCACCCTCGTTCAATGACCTGGTCTCGTCGTAGATCTGGCTGAGGTCGATGTCGCTCACTGCGCCCATGCCCTCACAACGCGGGCACATGCCTCCCTGATACACGACGTTGCGGACGACCTTGCGCTCGCCTTTGCCCTTGTCGGTGGTCATCGCCCCACTGGCGGTTCGGGTGGGGACGTTGAACGAGAACGCAGGCGGGGGGCCGATGTGAGGATCACCGAGTCGGCTGTAGAGCAGCCGAAACATGGCGTTGGCGTCGGTGGCGGTGCCGACCGTGGAGCGGGCGTTGGCACCCATTCGCTGCTGGTCGACGATGATCGCCGTGGTGAGGCCGTCGAGGACGTCGACATCAGGGCGGGCGGTAGAAGGCATGAAACCCTGTACGAAGGCGCTGTACGTCTCGTTGATCAGTCGCTGGGATTCGGCGGCGATCGTGTCGAAGACGAGTGAGCTCTTCCCTGATCCCGATACCCCGGTGAACACCGTCAGTCGGCGCTTCGGGATCTCGATGCTGACGTCTTTGAGGTTGTTCTCCCGGGCTCCCGTCACCCGAATGAGATCGTGGCTGTCGGCGGCGTGCATGGCACTCACGCTAGATCAGACTCGAACACTGGTTCGCGGGCGCTCAGGTGAGCTGTTGGATGCGGACCATGTTGCCGGCGGGGTCACGGAAGGCGCAGTCGCGCACGCCATAGGGCTGGTCCACCGGCTCCTGGACGACTTCACCGACGTCACTCGCCTCGATCCGCTCGAATGCCTCATCCACATCGTCTGTGGCCAGGTTTATCTGGGCGTAGGTGCCCTTGGCCATCATCTCGGCGATGGTGCGGCGCTCCTCGTCGGTGAGACCGGGGGACGCCTCCGGCGGGAACAGCACGACCGAGGTACCGGGCTGGTCGACGGGGCCCACGGTAATCCAGTGCATACCCTGGTATTCGACGTCGTTGCGGACCTCGAACCCGAGAGCATCCCGGTAGAAGGCCAGTGCGGCCTGCGGATCGGTCTGGGGCAGCATTGCTGAGTGAATGGTGATCTCCATGTGATTCACCCTATGAGCCGGTCGAGACCTGCGCTTCTCGATTCCTGATCGGTTTGGTGACCTGTTTGACGATGCAGGGGGCGACACCTGCCATGTCGCCCGAGGCCTGGCTGCGGTAGACGCTCGGGGACACACCAACGAGCTCTGTGAAACGAGTGCTGAAGGTACCCAGAGAGGAGAATCCGACTGCGAAGCAGACCTCGGTGACGCTCATTTCCCCAACTCGCAACAGGGCCATGGCACGCTCGACGCGTCGCGTCATCAGGTACGAGTAGGGAGACTCGCCATACGCTCTCTTGAACTCTCGACTGAAGTGACCGGCCGACATGAAGGCAACGTTCGCCACCGCCTCGACGTCAAGTGGCTGTGCGTACTCGCGGTCCATCATGTCCCGGGCCCGGCGCAGCAGCGTGAGGTTGTTGAGCTCCTCGGGCGTCACACCAATCAGGCTACCGACGACCGGGGCTCGGTCAGCCGTGCTCGACAGGGTCCTTGATGCCAAAAGTGATGTCGAGTGTCACCGAGAAGACAGTTGGGGCCCCGGAGTCGTCGACTTCACCGCCGACCTTGACGATTTCGAACTTGTGGATGTCGGAGATGGTGGTCGAGGCACGGGCCAGAACCGTGCGCACGGCGTCCTCGATCGAGCCACCAGCCTTGCCCGAGAGACGAATCGTCTTCGTGATCGATGACATGGAAGGGGAAGATAGCTAGGAGGCTGCGATGGTGGCGGCCACCGCGGGGGCACCGGCTCCGAGTACGAGGGTGTAGTGATTGACGCCGGGGAGATACTCCATCGTCAGGTTGGGCATGGCTCCCGCGGCTTGCTCGGCCGTTCGTAGCGGGATCATGCCTCCCGGCTGGTCGGCCGTGCCCCTTTCCACCACTATCAGGTGAGCGGGCGTGGTGACCCTCTCACCGGCGCTGCTCAGCACCGGCTCGACGGTGATCTCGCGGGCACTGATCTCGATTGCTTCGGGGTTGACTCGGACCCGGTGCACGCCGTTGGACTCGACCAACTCGAACTGGAGAGCCTGTCGCATCCCGTCGTCCCAATGCTTCTCGAGTGCGGGGTGTGCCTTCCAGTAGTCAAAGAACGATTCCTCGTCTTCGAAATCGATCTCGAGGCGCGCCAGGGAAGGCCCGACGACGGCTCGGATCACGTCCTCGGGGTCGACATCGGGGGGGTTGGGGATAGGAAAGCCTCCATCGACCATCAGCACGCGATGGGCCCGGGCCGGGTGTTGGATTGCGAAGAGTGCGGCGATCCAGCCACCCATCGAGTATCCCGCCACGATCGCCTGCTCCAATTCGAGACGATCGAGCGTCCTCGCCATGTCGTCGGCGATTGTCGTTAGGTGGAAAGGTGGAGGAGCCTGGTGGCTGCCCCCTCTCCCCCTGACATCGAGGGACACGATCCCGAGATCGGCGGGGAGGTGGTCGATCACCCGGGTCCACCAGCGGGAGGTCCCGCTGAGGCCGTGGACGAGTAGAGCAGTGGGAGCATCCCCGGTCGCGACGCGATACCAGACGTTGATGAACCCGCCCTCGACGGCTATCTCGAGATCTTCCATGACGGCAATGTACCGGGACATCAAAAGATGGCCGGCCCACGGTGGGCCGGCCATCAGCGAGTCTGAATCCCTGACAGAGGTCAGGTCGCGGTGGATCCCCGACGCATGCTCCCGTAGAGAATGACCAGAAGGGCCGCAACGCCCACCTGCACGATCAGCCTTATCCAGTCGACTCCTGACGTCTCGCCACCCCCGAAGGCCTCGTAGATCAGACCACCTCCGATGGCACCTACTGCGCCGATCAAAATGGTCATCACCAATGAGATCGCCTGTCTTCCAGGCAAAACCAAACGGGCCAGCGGCCCAATGATGATTCCGGCAAGCAACCCTTGCCAGATCGTCGTCCAAATACCCTCGTCCATAGCGCCTCCTTTGGGTCACTTCGCAAGCTACCAAGTATTCGACAACCGGTGGGTCTGTCGGGTTACAGCCCAACACCCTGTCCGGCCATGAGGGTCCGCAGCGGCCTGAGATCGTCGTCGAGGAGGACCACATCGCCACGGCCTCCCACCCGGAGATGCCCCCGGTCCGCAAGCCCGAGCACGCGGGCCGGGTTGGCCGTTGCCCCGAGCAGAGATTCGGCGATGGTGGCCCCTGTCGTCGCCGCCAGGTTGGCTACCGCACCCGGAAGGGTCACGATGCTGCCTGCAAGACGGCCATCGGCCGTGCGGGGGCCGTCGTCGCCAACGGTGATGGGGCCGTCTCCGAGGGGATAGGTTCCGTGGCCCAGACCGAGGGCTGCCATGGCGTCGGTGACGAGGACCGTCCGTTCCGGACCGAGAAGACGCCAGGCCAACTGCAGGGCGCCGCTCGCGATGTGAAGCCCGTCGACGATCACGATGTTGGGACGGTCGGAGAGAAGAAGCGCTCCCACCACGCCGGGCTCGCGATGGGTGAAAGGGCTCATCTGGTTGAACAGGTGGGTGCCGAGAGATGCGCTGTCAGACAGCATCTCCCGGGCCACCTGGTAGGTGGCGTTGGTGTGGCCGATGGAGACCACCACGCCGGCGGCGGCGAGAATCCCGGCGACCTCCGTTGCGCCGGGCCGTTCCGGAGCCAGGGTGACGATCCGAACCAGACCCGATTTCGCCCACGCCCGGGCCACCTCGACGTTCGGGTTCACGATGTGGTCGGGGTTGTGGGCTCCGTGCATCTCGGCGGATATCCAGGGCCCTTCGAAATGGAGCCCGAGGACGTCGGCTCCCACATAGTCGTCCGGCCTGCGCTTGCCGACCACTTCCAGTGCGAGATCGGTGACGGCTTCCGGTGACGTGACGATGGTGGGAACGAAGGTGGTGACACCGAGCTCGGGCAGACGACGGCCGACCTCCCAGATGGTGGTCGGATCCTGGGTGAAGTCATGACCGAATCCGCCATTGATCTGGATGTCGATCAGGCCGGGAGACACGATCATCCCGTCGGCGTCGATGACGTCGTCGTCGTTCGCCGGCTCTCCGATGACACCGGCGGCGATGTGGAGATCTCCCTTGATCAACTCGCCGTCGACAGCCAATCTGCCGTTTCGAATGGTGGTCACGTCGCCATTCAGCCACGGTCGAACCTCCGACGCCAACCAGCCCGGTATGAGCAGGCGATTCCTATCGTCAGCGCATGCGAGCCGGAGCTCTCGTGGTGGTTGCGGTGTGTTGCGCCGCATGTTCGGGCGCTGGTGTTGAGCCGACCACCACGGCTTCTCCCGCGCCAGGCACCACCAGCACGCCTGCGATCACCACAAGTCTGCCGCCATCCACGACGACGGTTGCCCCCATGACTACCACGACGATCAACCCGTTTGCCCGACCCGACTGGCTCGGGACACGTCCTCTCCCGGTGCGACCCGATGGCCACGGTGAGGTCCAGGAGACGCCGGAAGAGTTGGTGGATCGTCAACTGGCGACGATCGATCTTCTCGAGGCTCCGCCCGACGACGGCTGGGCGGCGACGATCTCGCCGGTACCCGATGACGTCCTGGTCAGATCGTCATGGGTGGAGGGCTGTCCTGTCTCTGTCGACGATCTGCGTTATCTGACGATGAGTCATCACGGGTTCGACGGGGAGGTTCACACCGGTGAGATGATCGTTCACGGTGATGAGGCGGAGGGAGTCGTGGAGGTCTTCAGAAGGATCTTCGATGCCGGATATCCCATCGAGCAGATGCGGGTGATCCGCCAGGACGAGGTGGATGATCCACCCACAGGCGATTGGAACGAGACCACATCGTTTGTCTGCCGGCCGGCAGTTGGATCGGACAACTGGTCCCAGCACGCCTTTGGCCTCGCCATCGATGTCAACCCCTTCCACAACCCGTATCAGCGAGGTGACCTTGTGATCCCCGAGCTGGCGTCTGCATACACAGATCGGAGCCATACGCGTGTGGGCATGATCATGGACGGTGATGTGGTGGTAGGGGCCTTTGCCGACATCGGCTGGTCCTGGGGCGGCAACTGGAACACGCTCAAAGACTGGATGCACTTCTCCCGCAGCGGAAGATAGCCGCCTTCAGGCAACCCGGGGTAACGAGATCCTCTCGAACATGTGTTCGATATAGTGGACTGGGTGTCCCGGTACGCAGAGCTTCACTGTCACACCAACTTCTCGTTCCTCGATGGCGCTTCCCACCCCGAAGACCTGGTGCAAAGGGCGGTGGACCTCGGCTACGAGGCGCTGGCTGTCACCGATCACGACGGTTTCTACGGCACCTCCCGTCTCTGGCAGACGGCAAAGGAGAGCGGACTCCCTGTCATCTACGGGGTGGAGATCGGTCTAGAGAAGGGCACCCGGGACATCTCTGATCCCGTTGCCTCGGCAGAGCAGTGGGACGAGAGGCGCTTTGCCCGGGTCAAAGGAGGCCAGGGGAGGCTGCGACGGGGCCGATCTGTGAGAGCCCATGGCGTCAAGCCCACGAAACTCCCTGAAACCGACCATCTGGTGCTCCTCGCCGGGTCACCCGACGGCTATAGGGCTCTCTCCCATCTGGTCACCAAGGCACAGCTGAGAGGGGAGAAGGATCATCCTCTGTACACCTGGGACGATCTCGCCACGGCAGCCAACAATCGTGACGTCCACGTTCTGACCGGATGCCACCAAGGTGCCGTCCCCAAGGCCGCGTCGAGGGGAGACCTGGGGGCGACGATCAAGGAGACTTCCCGACTGCGCGAGTTGTTCGGTTCCCGTCTCCATCTCGAGATGTGGCACCACCGCATGCCCGAAGACGATGGCCGGAACGATCTGATGTGGGAGGTGGGTCAGAAACTCGGAGTCTCCACCGTCGCCACGAATCAGGTCCACTATCACGATCGCTCCGATGCGTACCTGTCGGAGGTCCTCGCCGCGATCGGGGGCAGGAGGACCCTGGCCGAGTCGGACGGGTTTCGCCCGGGCACCGACGAGCGATATCTCAAGCACCCCAGGGAGATGGGGTGGAGGTTCCGCCGCTATCCGGGTGCGGTGGGGCGCAGTGCCGAGCTGGGCCGCCGTCTCGCCTTCGATCTCGGTCTGGTGGCACCCCGGCTGCCCGACTTCCCGATGCCGGGTCACTTCAGGGACGAGATGGACTATCTGCGACATCTCACATGGGAGGGAGCGCGTCAGGTATATCCAGGAGCAGACGACGGCATCGACCCCACGGCCCGACGTCGTCTCAGCCATGAGCTGGACATCATCGAGAGACTGGGGTTTCCCGGGTATTTCCTCGTCGTCAAGGACCTCGTCGACTTCTCGAAGGAACAGGGCATCTATTGCCAGATAAGGGGATCGGGCGCCGATTCGGCCGTGTGTCGTTGCATCGGCCTCACCAGAGTGGATCCGATACGACTCCACCTCCCCTTCGAGCGCTTTCTCTCAGAGGAGCGGGGAAAACCCCCAGACATCGACATCGACTTCGAGGCGGATCGGCGCGAGGAGGTGATCCAATACTGCTACCGACGCTACGGCAGGGAGCGGGCGGCGATGGTGGCCAATGTCATCACCTATCGGGCGCGCTCGGTGCTGCGTGACGTGGCCAAGACCTTTGGCTTCACCCAGGCACAGGTCGATGGGCTGTCCAAGTACGTCGACTCCCATGACCCTGCCCAGCTGCGGGCGATGGACACCTCCCTACCCGAGGGGATGACCGCCGAGATGATCTACGACATCTGCTGGCGTCTCGACGGATATCCGAGGCATCTCGGCATCCACTCGGGGGGAATGGTCATTGCCGACCGGCCTCTGTGGCAGGTGGTCCCTCTCGAATGGGGTCGTCTCGAGGGCAGGACGGTTCTGCAATGGGACAAGGACGACTCGGCCGCGGTCGGGATCGTCAAGTTCGATCTGCTCGGTCTGGGCATGTTGAACGCCCTCCACCTCGCCTCCGATCTCATAGAAGACACCCACGGAATCGAGGTCGACCTGGCCCGCATCCCCCAGGAGCCTGCCATCTACGACTCGATGACCCGTGCCGACACAGTCGGTCTGTTTCAGGTCGAATCCCGGGCCCAGATGGCCACTCTGCCCAAGATGAAGCCGAAGACCTTCTACGACCTGGCAGTCGAAGTGGCTCTGATCCGACCGGGCCCGATCCAGGGTCAGTCGGTCCACCCCTATCTGCGTCGACGAAACGGGGAGGAGCCGATTCGATATCCACATCCCTCCACCGAGGAGATCCTCGAGAAGACCCTGGGCGTTCCCATCTTCCAGGAGCAACTGATGGAACTGGCCCGGATCTGCGCCGGATTCAACGGCTCACAAGCCGATCGGCTTCGTCAGGCGATGACCCACAAACGATCAGCGGAGGCGATGGGCCGTCTCCGAGACGAGGTCTATGCCGGCATGGCAGGCAACGGGATCACCGGGGCGGCAGCCGACGAGATCTGGGAGAAGCTGCAGGGTTTCGCCAGCTTTGGCTTTCCCGAGAGCCATTCGGTGAGCTTCGCCTACATCGTGTACATGTCGGCATGGCTTCGCTTCCACTACCCGGCCGAGTACCTCGCCGGGCTGCTCAACGCCCAACCGATGGGGTTCTACAGCCCCAACTCTCTTGTCCAGGACAGCCAGCGTCATGGTGTCGTCGTCCTCGGGCCCGACGTGAACATCTCCTGGCACGATTGCTCGATCGAGCCGGTTGACGCCGACCCCGATGACATCGTCACCTATCTAGGGCAGAGCTGGAGACGGGGGAGGGGACATGTCGACGATCCGCTCCGCCCCGCTGTCGGCGTGAGGTTGGGTCTGCGCTATGTGAGGAATCTGGGGGAGAGGGAGGTGACTCGAATCGAAGCTGCTCGCATACTGGGCGGGGAATTCTCCTCACCCGAAGACCTCGCTTTTCGCACCGGTCTCGACGTCGAGGCGCTCGAGGGCCTTGCCGCGTCGGGCGCCCTGGAGTCGATCGGGTTGGGACGTCGGGAGGGCATGTGGGCCGCCGGGGCGCTCGCCGAGATCGACCCGGAGCGTCTGGCATTGTCCCCGGGTGTGGAGGCGCCACCTCTGCCGGTGATGACCGACGAGGAAACCCACCGGGCCGATCTGTGGGCCACCTCGGTGTCGTCGCGGCACCCGATGAGCTTTGTCCGCGACCGTCTCGACGGGTGTCTCACCGCTGCTGAAGCACTCGAGGTGAAGCGCAACAAGTCGAGGGTGAAAGTCGCCGGTGTGATAACACATCGGCAACGGCCCGGCACCGCCAGAGGCGTCTACTTCCTGAATCTCGAGGACGAAACCGGTTTGTTGAACATCGTGGTGCTGCCCGAGGTATGGGCCCAGCATCGCCATGTTGTGAGAAAGAGCCCGGCTCTTGTGATCCATGGCCGTCTCGAGTTCTACGACGGTGTCACCAACATCGTCGCCCGCGACTTCGAGCCAATCGGGGTGCAGACGGTCCGGTCCCGCGACTTCAGATAGGAGTGTGTTGGCCTGACTCGAGACGAGCGGCGGCAGGCACGCGCCAGAAGTCGGCCGACGATCTAACGACAGCTGAAGATGGACCAGCCTGCGCCGTGATAGACCTCCCACGCCGCGGCCGCGGTCGAGGCCTCGGGGTCGGTGGGGTCGGCGCCGGGGAAGCCGGCATTCTCGGCTCGAGTCTCCCAGTACTTGGGCAGGTGGTTGAAGAGACCGATGCCACCGGTGCGGAGGTCTTTGGCGTTCGGGTCGAAGCGGGACTCACACCAAGCGATGCGGATTGCCTTGTTCACGTCCGTCGGCTCGAAATAGGCCTTCACGTAAGTGCGAACCTCGACCTCGGACAGCCAGCCGGACGTCGGTGTCTCCACTGAGGTTTGGCTTCCCTCGTCTCCGGCGACAGTGGTCCCGTCACCGGTGTCCTCCGTTTGCTCCGATTCCACGGGTTCTGCTGCCACAGCGGCCACCACGGCGCCATCGCCGTCGTTGCCCAGCAGGGCGAAGCTGATCCCGGCATAAGCGCCGGCAGTGTGCCCGATCGAGGCGGCTGCGGCTTCTGCCTGGAGTTCCTCAGGGGTGACGTCATCGGCGCCGAAGGCAGCAAAGCCAACGGCAGCGAGCAGGGCAACGGCGGCCCATCCAGCGACAAATGAGAGGCGTCTAGAACGCATTCACAGAACCGACTCCATGTGGGTCACAACCCACACCCAGGTGTCAGAAACCCTAACCCACTGTGGATAAGAATGCACGATGGAAGTCACAGAAACGGGCCTGGCAGCTCATCGAGGGGTCGGGACCGATCGGGCGATTCGCTCCAACATCTCCACGACGAGGGTCTCGTCTGTGGCGAAGTTGAACCTGACGAAGCTGTCAGCGCCTGTCCCGAACGGCGCTCCCGGGGTCATCGCCACGGCTGCTTCGTCGAGGAAGAACTCCGCGGGCGAGTCCAGGCCGTAGCCGACCATGTCGAACCAGGCCAGATAGGTGCCTTCGGGCGGGTGATAGAGCATCTCTGGCAGGTGCTCTTCGACCAGGGACGTGAGCAGATCCCGATTCTTCTCGAGACGGGCCAGGGTGGAGTCGAACCATGCGACGCTCGACGCATAGGCCGCCTCGTTGGCGAAGAGACCGAAGGTGCCGACCCCTACCTTCTCTGGTGTGAAGAAATCTTCCCATGCCAACCTGTCTCTCTCCGCGGTGAGAACCACCTGTGCGCACTTGAGACCGGGGAGATTCCACGCCTTGGATGCGCTGGTGACTGTTATCACGCGTTCCGGATCGATGGTGGCGAGTGGCGTGTGGCCGTGGCCCGTGAAGATGATGGCGGCATGGATCTCGTCGGCGATGACCCGGGCGTCATGGCGTCTCGCCAACTCGACGACGTCGGCCAACTCGTCGACCGTGAGCACCCGGCCTGTCGGATTCCATGGGTTACACACGACCACCGACCCCGCGCCATCGTCGAGAGCGCGGTCGACGCCATCGAGATCGATTGTGTACCGGCCCCCGGCATCCCGGGGACTACGCACCTCGATGACGTCCCGCCCCGCCCGCTCCACCATCCCGAAGAAGGGAAAGTAGACCGGGGTGTGGAGAACGACAGGTGAGCCGGGCCGGGTGAGGTGGATGATCGCCCGGCGGATGCCCTCTATGACGTCCGGGGCTGGAAACACCCAGGACGGGTCGACTTTCCAACGAAAGCGGTCGCTCCAGAATCTCGAGGCCGCTCTGGCGACCGCCATTTCCGCATCCGGATATGGGTAGCCGGTGAGAGCGGCATCGACGGCATCGTGGAGAGCCTCGGTGATGGCGGGTGCCAGCCCGAAGTCCATCTCCGCCACCCACGCGGGGAGTGCGTCCCCATAGAGAGTCCACTTGAGCCCGCCTCTGTTCACATCGTCCCCTCGATCACCTTCACGACATCGGCCCAATGCGGCTTCGTCGGGTCGAGAAGGGCGAAGTGGTCCATGTCAGCCACGACCAGCTCGAACCCGGTCTCCTCGGCCAGCCTCCTCGAGCGCTCCATCGGCACGACCTGGTCGTTGGCAGCGTGGACACACAAGCTTGGGACCCGAGTGGGCACCACCGTCGCGGGAGCCCCGGCTTCGAGCAGCCGTCCGCACTCCTCCGCCCCGACGTCGCCGTTCGCCACGGCGCTGGCCAGATCGAGCAAGGGGCTCAGCATGACATGATTGTCGATCCTGGAGGCCGTGCGCTCGGCGGCCCACGCGGTCAGTTGAGCTCCTGCCGAGTGGCTGACCGCAACCACCCGGTCCCTGCTCCTGCCCAGGTTGGCGAGGTGGTCGAGAAGTGTGAGGACATCGTGGGGTGAGCCGGGCCATCCGCCACCGTCACCCAATCGCCGGTACTCCACGTTGAGAGTGTCGAAGCCACGTTTGGTCAGATCCACGGCGAGGGACTCGACGGTGTCCCGTTCGAACTGGTGAAGCCAAAGGCCACCGTGCACCAGGACCACGAGATCGCCCCCGCCCACCCGCAGATCGGCGATGTTGTCGGGATGGGGCCCGTATCGCAGGGTCTCGAACGGAAGGGCGATCCGGTTGACCAGATGCCGGATCGCATCCCGGTACCCGACGAGACCCCTCCCGTAGACGGTGCGAGCGCTGGCCGACGCGATGAGAGAAACCGCCCGCCACGGCTCACGCTCGCGGACGTTGGAGATGTGTGTTTCGACGACGGGGGTGCCCACACCCCGGATGGCGTCGGCGATGGCGTGCGAGGTGTGTGTGAAGGCACCGGGGTTGAGAACGATCCCTTCGCCGTCGAAGTCGTGGATGAGCTCGATGATCTCGCCTTCATGATTGCTCTGATGGCACGTGACTTCGACCTCCATTGCCGACCCCCACTCTCTTACGCGCGTCTCGAGATCCGCGAGAGTCTGGGACCCGTAAGTCTCTGGCTCGCGTCTGCCCAACAGGTCGAGATTCGGGCCATTGACGACCAATACCCGCATCAAGCAACCTCAGGCAAATGCTCGTCGACAAGGGCATCGGCACGCTGCATGATCCAGTCCGGCAGGGATCCCTCGGTCAACTCGAAGCGGTCGGCGAAGCCATCCTCGATCGCCCTTGTCACCAACGCACTGGTGATGCCTGGTGACCGGTCGGCGAGCGAACCGGCGGTGCGAGGGTCCCAATCGAGACTCAGGGCCCGGTACACCGGTATGAGGACGTCGCGGACTCGATGCCCCTGGTCGACGACGACGACTCCGCCGATGTGGACGGCGTGTCGCACCAGCCTCTGGCCAACGCCCATCACCTTGAAGCGGCCGCCGACGTTGACCGACCACTGTCCCGGGCAGTACTCGCCGGGAAGCTCGCCGATGCGGGCGTCGACCCCGAGCGTCTCGAAGGCAGCAGCCATCAATGAGGCCACCATCTCGAACCGCTCGTGGATCCCACTCTTCGGCTCGACCACAGGCATGGCAAGGGAGAATGCAAGAGTCTGTTCGTGAAACACAGCCGCCCTTCCCCCGGCGAGACGCTCGACAGCGTCGAACCCGTGAGCCCGAGCAGCACGGACCGCGGCCGGGTAGCCCGGGGTGACCCGGTCGGCCCGACCAAAGGCGACCAACGCACCGGGCACGTGGAGACGAAGGGTCGGTCCGATCTCCCCGGCGGACACCGCTGACAGGATCGAGTGACTGATGGCCACATCGAGCGGGCCCGGAACGCCGTCGCGGATGAGTGTCAGGGAATTCACCGTATTCAGGATAAGGAGCGGGACAATGGGGGAGGCCGCATACCCTGCCGGAACGTTTTCACGAGGCAAAGCCGTTTATGACCCCACACATGGCAGCAAACCGGGATCCTTCGACCACTAGACGCGTCCGTCTCCGTCTTGTCGCGGTGTTTGTGACTGCGTTCGCTCTGGTTGGCTGCGGCGACTCGCCTCTCGAGTCGATCGGATTGAGAAGCTCCGACTGGATCAACGAGCCCACTGTGCCTTCGACGATCGCCGTCGACACGACCGTCCCGAGAATCGTGTCTGCTGCAGCCTTGCAATGGGCCAACGAAGGGATAGTCAACGAAACCGTGGGCGATCGTGACGCGATGCTGGCGGAGGTCTTCGACAGGAGGGAGGGTGATCGCTTCATCCAGGCGAGCGGTGCCGAGATAGCCGTGGCGCTTCCAGAGGTCACTTTCCCGGACCGGGCTCCCGCCGGAGCCGAGTGGGTCTCATCCCAGTTGGTCTTCGAGAACGACGGGACCTTGAGCAACGAGCCTTCAGCTGCGTTTGGCATCTGGTCTGCAGAGCCTTACACCCGTTCGCGCTCGGTTGCTCAGATGATCGTGATGCGGGTTTCCAACGATCTCGAAGCTGCCAACGAGCTGGCCACAGGAGCTGCCGAGGCCACTTGTTCCCGTTTCGCGGACCGGGCGAGTGACGAGTGCGAAATCATCACCGTCGGGTCGCGCGAGACCTGGCTTCTGGGAGAATCCGGTGGATCGACGCTCATCTGGTATGACGGCCCCTACCGCTACGAGATGTTCGGTCGCTCCTTCGTGCCGGCCAGGGTGCTTCAGGAGATGAGCGGAATGATGGTCCCCCTGAGCAGTCTTCTCGCCGCCGGTTCTTGACCCCGGCACTTGGCTAGCCGGTTCACGTCGATAGCCTTGCCTGGCTGAGCCAGGAGGCAAGACATCTATCACTCTGGTGGCTGGTGGAGCTACCTCAAGTACGACGAGGAGCAGGATCGCCCGAACCTCGATGGGGCATTGCTCCGTCGCGTCTGGCGATACGGTCGGCCATATCTTTCGGGTCTGCTCGGGATACTGGGCACGATCGTCGTCATCTCCCTCCTCTCGGTGGTGCCTGCGATTCTCATCCGGGACATCATCGACAAGGCGATCCCCGACCGGGACTTGCGGCACTTGACCTTCCTCGGTCTGGCCATGATCGGTGTGGCGCTGGTCAATGCGTTGGTGGGAGTAGTCCAACGTTGGCTGACCTCACGGGTGGGAGAGGGGATCATCTTCGACCTGCGCTCCGAGCTCTACGCCCATCTGCAACGCATGTCTCTTCGCTTCTTCACCGCCACCAAGACCGGCGAGCTGATGAACCGGCTCAACAGCGACGTGGTCGGAGCACAGCAGGCGATCACCGGCACTTTCGTCAGCATCGTCTCCAACGTGATCTCGGTGACGGTGATCCTCATCGTCATGCTGCAAGAGGACTGGCGCCTGACACTACTGGCCGTGGCTGCTCTGCCCCTTTTCGTCATCCCGGCTCGCCGTGTGGCAAAAGTCTTGCGTCGCATCACCCAACAGCAGATGGAGTACGAAGCCCGAATGTCGGGGATCCTCCAGGAGTCGTTCAACGTGTCCGGCGCCCAACTCATGCGTCTCTTCGGGCGATGGGCCGAAGAGCGGCAACGATTCGGAGATTCGGCGATGCTGGTCCGGGACTATGGGGTTCGACGCGCCATGGTCGGTCGCGGGTTCTTCGCCGCTCTCGGGCTGGTGTCGGCGATCGGCACTGCCGCGGTCTTCTGGGCGGGAGCCGCCTTCGTCATCAATGGGGAGATAGAAGTTGGTGTCGTGGTCATGTTCTCCACGCTCCTAGCGCAGTTCTACGGGCCGCTCTCGGCTCTCACCAACTCGAGAGTCGAGTTCGCCACCTCGCTGGTCTCGTTCGAGCGCGTTTTCGAGGTTCTCGACCTGGAGACCGACATCGCCGAGCCCGCGTCTCCGAAAAGGCTCTCCGGGGCAGGCAGAGTGGAATTCCGTGACGTCTGGTTCCGCTATCGAAGCGATGGCCCCGAAGGTCTCGAGGCAGTCCAGAGGTTTAGCTGGCACCGCTCACGTGACAGCGGTGACATCGTCCCTCAGGCGTCAACACGCGAGTGGGCGCTCGAGGGGGTGGGCTTCGTCGCGGAGCCCGGGACGCTGACGGCCCTGGTCGGTCCGTCGGGCGCAGGAAAGACGACGATCTCCTATCTGATACCCCGTCTCTACGACGTGACCGGAGGCCAGGTTCTGGTCGATGGCGTGGATGTCCGCGACATCGGTCTCGTCGACCTCGCCGATGCCATCGGCGTCGTCACCCAGGAGACATACCTCTTCCACGACACGATCGAGGCCAATCTTCGCTATGCCAGACCCGACGCCACTCATGAGCAGATCGAGGCTGCGGCCAGGGCAGCCAACATCGATGAGATGATCGACCGTCTCCCGGACCGATATCAGACAGTCGTGGGGGAGCGTGGGTACCGGCTCTCCGGAGGCGAGAAGCAGCGCATCGCCATTGCCCGGGTCGTCCTGAAGGATCCGAAGATCCTCATCCTCGACGAGGCCACTTCCCATCTCGACGCCAGATCTGAAGCGCTCATTCAGCAGGCCTTGGAACAGCTGATGAGAGATCGGACGTCGATCGTGATCGCACACCGGCTCTCCACCGTCCGGGCCGCCGATCAGATCCTCGTTGTCGACGAGGGTCGAATAGTTGAGCGCGGGGATCACGAGTCACTGGTGAGCGCTGATCACATCTACGCCGAGCTGAATCGAACTCAATTCGCCGCCGCCGGCACCTAAGCGCCTCGAATCAGATTGTCATACATGAGAGGCCGCGTCGGCGCCAGCAGGAGCGTCACACCGTCGGTCGACATCCAGAGATGGGGCGCTGCCTTGAGCCACACCTTGCGGGGCAGGGCGTCGAGATTGCGTCTCTTGAGAGCCGAGGGAGCCGAATAGGCGAGTACCTCGCGAGCGGGGGCGCCCAGGGCGTCGAGTGTCCCCATGAGGTCGTAGCTCCCGAACAGGGCGGCCACTGCCTCAGCCGGATCGACGGGGCCCTCGTTGGAGAACCAATCGACACGACCGCACTCATCACACGCCGCCACTGCGATGCGCCCGACCCACACCGGCTTGTGCTCACACCACTTCTCGTAGTCCATGGTGGTCAAGGTAGATGATGGGTGGGACAGGAACTCCGGCAGCGGCGAGAGGTCCCACGGTTTGGGGACTTTCGGCCGTGTGACTCCTCCCTCGACCGTCGGAGAATTGAAAGTAGCTCCCAGAGAGTTCAGGAGGTTGTGATGGAGCTTCGAGAGCTTTTGAGTGGCGAAGTGGTCACGATCGACCATGACGCAACGGTTGCCGAAGGCGCAGCCCGGATGCAGCAAGAAGGGATCGGATCGTTGGCGGTAATCGCCGATGACGAGATCTATGGCATCTTCACCGAGAGAGACGTAGTTCGCTGTGTCGCCACGGGCTACGACTCGGTCGATTCCACGATCGGGGAGTGGATGACTCCCTATCCCGACTCGTTCTCGCCCGACATGGATGTGCGCGAGGCGGCGGACTGGATGCTCGCCGTGGGGTATCGGCATCTTCCGGTGGTCGAGAAGAATCGTCTCATCGGCATGACCTCGATCAAGGACATCCTCTGGGCACTGACCAGCGAGACCTACGTTTGACATGGAACCGCTCAGTCGAGAGGAAGCACTGAGAGTCCTCGAGGAAGCCCCCGTGGCGCACCTCGGCGTCATCGATCGTGGCATGCCCTATGTCGCACCGATGTCCTTTGTGTTCTCCGACGACAGAGTGTTGTTCCGCACGATGGCCGGGAGAAAGCTCGACGCTCTGCGGGCCAACCCGAATGTGTGCGTGGAGGCCTCTCGACTGGATGAGGAGACCGGAGATTGGGCCAGCGTGATCGTCCTCGGTCGAGCGAGGGAGGTCGACGAAGACTCAGTCCAGCAGGAGACGGTCGCGGCTCTCTTGCGGAAGTACGAGAAGATCATGGGGCCGCTCCTGAGCTCACGCGGCATCCAACCCCTCGGTGGCATGCCTCACTTCATCGAGGTCGTCATCGACGAGGTCTCCGGCATGTCCTCGGGTGGGGGATTCGGTGTACGGACACGGCCCGGGAGGCTTTGAGTGTTCATCGAGGTGTCGTCGCATGTCGGGGCCAGCGTGGCCGAAGTGGAGAACGCCCTCGATCGCGTCCGAGCCAACCTGGAGGAATGGGCCGATGTCGCCTATCGCGAAGGCGAGGCCCTCCAGGCGAGAGTCGGCCCGACCGAATCCCTCGCCAAGGTGGTCACCCTGGAGATCGGGATGGCGGAGATCCATGCCTACGGGCTCGCCTACCCCGTTCACTGGAGTGCCTCCGGTGCCCGGCTTCTCTTCCCGGAGCTGACGGCCGACCTGATCCTCTCCAACGACGGCAGGGATGCGACGAAGCTGACTCTCCGCGGCACATATCAGCCGCCTATGGGGGCCCTCGGGAGAATTGCCGACCGTGCCGTGCTGGGTCGGGTCGCCGAGGCGACGGTGAGAAGCTGGATGGACCACCTGGCGGAGGCCCTCACCTCGGAGAATCAGCGATCGGTGTGATCGGCAGCCGGACGGTGATGTGAGTGCCTCGTTCCGGCTCGCTCTCGATCTCGGCCCATCCGCCGGTGGCGTTGGCTCGTGCCTTCATACTGCTCAAGCCCATTCCCTTGCTGACCCGGCCCAGGTCGAAACCTGTTCCGTCATCGAACACTTCGATCACCTGGTGACCCTCGTCGACACGAAGCGAGATCTCGATTCGGTCCGCTCTCCCGTGGCGGAGTGCGTTGGACAGAGCCTCGGTGGTCAGCAGGACGGCATCCTCCACCCACGGGCCATGGTTCACGTCTTCGACGGTCAGCTCGACCCGGGTCGAGTAGGCCCGCGACATCCGTTCCACCAGTTCGCGCACACGCTCGTCCAAACGCCCCGCCGGGCGGGGTGTCTCCCTGAGCTCGAAGATGTACCGACGCAGGGTGGCGACTGAGTTGTCGAGGGTGTCGATGGCGGAGTCGAGACTGGCTGCCACCGTCTCGTCGACCACGAGTGAGAGCGCCTGAAGCCCCAAGCCCACGGCAAACAAGTCCTGGATCACCGAGTCGTGGAGGTCGCGGGCGATTCGCTGTCGATCCTCGACGACAGCCATCTGCCTCAACCTTCCCTGCAGGCGCGCGCTTTGAATTGCCGAGCCGGCGATGGCGCTCAGGGCCTTGACGGCGATCATGTCGTCCTCGGTGAACCCCGCTTCTTTCTCGGTCAGATACAGGTTGCCGAAGCTCTCGTCTCCAGCAGTGATCGGAACACCCAAGAAGTTCTCCATCGGCGGGTGGTGATCGGGAAATCCGATCGAGTCCGGGTGCTCAGCGATCACCTCGAGGACCAGAGGCTTTCGTTCCCTGATCAGTGTCCCGAGGACGCCGCGCCCACTCGGCGGCGGCCCGATCTGGTGGGCCAACTCCTCGGTGATGCCGTCATATATGAAGTCAGTCAACAGACCGTGCTCACCGACGACGCCCAATGCCGCAAAGTGGGCGCCGGTCGCTCGTTTTGCCTCCGACACGAGGGTTCGCAGGAGCTGGTCGAGATCGGCCGTTCCGCCCACGGCTGCCGCCTCCTCGATCAGAGGGCTGAGCCGGGTGACCGCGACACGATCGATCATGAGTCGACGATACAAGGCCATTACCGTATGACCCGTGACGTTGCGCATATCTCTGATAGACGACCACGAGGTGGTTCGTGCCGGATTGAAGGCCCTGATCGACTCTCAAGAGGACATGACTGTCGTCGGGGAGGCGGGGTCGGTCGAGGAGGGCGTCCGGCGCGTCGGCTTCGACGAGCCAGACGTCGTTGTGCTCGATGTGCGACTCCCCGACGGCAGCGGCGTCGAGGCCTGCCGGACGATCCGGGAGCGCTTCCCTGACGTCAAGGTGCTGATGCTGACCTCTTTCGCCGATGAGGAGGCCCTCATGGCGGCGATCATGGCCGGCGCCTCCGGTTACGTTCTCAAACGCATCAAGACCGAAGAGCTCGTGAGTGACATACGCCGTGTCGGTGCTGGTGAGTCGCTGCTCGACCCCGAGATGACCGATCGGCTTTTCACACGTCTGCGTCAAGGTGATTCCGAGGATCCGCTGTTGGGTCAGCTCACCGCCCAGGAGCGAACCATCGTCGAGCACATCGCCGGAGGGATGACCAACAAGCAAATCGCCGACGAGATGTTTCTCGCCGAGAAGACCGTCAAGAACTACGTGTCCAACATCCTGGCCAAGATGGGAATGAGCCGGCGTAGCGAGGCTGCGGCGTACGTGGCCCGCGTCCAGGCCGAGAACGAGTCCTCGGAGCTGCCGGAGTCCTGGTCCTGAGTCAGAACGGCTCGAGAACGATCACCGGAATCTGATCCCGAGAGGTCTTCTGCTCGTAACCGGCGAACTGGGGAAAGTCATGTTTCTGCCTCTCCCAGATCATCTCCTGCTCCTGTCCCTCGGCCACTCTGGCTCGCACTTTGACCTTGTCTGTACCCACCTCGATCTCGACCTCGTCGTGTGCGAGGAGGTTGTGATACCAGTCCGGGTTTGTGTCAGCTCCCCCTTTGGAGGCGAAGACAGCAAAGGAATCGCCGACCCGCTGGTACATGAGGGGACTCACCCGCTCGGTTCCGCTGCGAGCACCCTTGTGATGGAGGAGCAGCAGGGGCTTGCCTGCGAAGATGCCGCCGACTTCTCCATCGTTGGACCTGAACTCGTCGATGATCCCGTCGTTCCAGTTGCTCATGCCCGCTGCAACGCGGGACGGAGGCGGATTATTCGTCGGGCCGTCACAACTCGATGATTGGCATCTCCATGGTGTCTTCGATGCGGGCGCCGGGGACGAGCAACACGGGGAGGTGGGAATTGACCATCACCCTCGCCGATACGCTGCGCCATGCCTCCTCGGTGAAGAGCCGTCGGGTGGCGCCCATCACAACCATCTCCGCACCGACCTTGTCGGCTGTGGAGATGATTGCTTCGGCGGGGTCGTCGCCCTCTACGAACCGGATGTCACAGTCGATGCCTTCAGCGGCCAGAGCGGCACAAATGGGATCCACGGCCCGCCGACCACGCTCCTCGAGATAGGCGGCCGCCTTCTCTTCTTCGCTTCCTCCGTCGTTCCCCGAGTCGAGGAACGAACGACGCATCTCATCGCCAAGCGACTCGAGAAAAGAACGGGGGACACGGATCACGGTCATGACTGTGACCGAACCCTGGTCGCCGATCAGTTGACGGCAGAACTCGGCAGTGGGGGCCGCGGGCAACACGCCGGTAGTGGCTATGAGGATCCGCACGGCCGGAACATTAGGGTGCGTTGCCTGGTTACGCAGAGGAGATGGTGGACTCCGAGACAATCAACAAAGTGACCTGGAAGATCCCCAATGCTCTGGCGTTGGTCGGCTCCGCCGCCGGCGATGAGTGGAACGGGATGACGGCGAGTTGGGT
This sequence comes from Acidimicrobiia bacterium, assembly GCA_035620735.1. Lineage (GTDB taxonomy): Bacteria > Actinomycetota > Acidimicrobiia > Spongiisociales > ZC4RG35 > JANQRA01. Next base: position 48,418 of record DASPGH010000032.1, read on the forward strand.
CACCCAACTCTCCATGGAACCGGTGCTGATCGGGATAGGCATCGACAACAAAGCGGTGACCCACCGTCTCATCGAGGAGGGGGGCTCGTTCACCGTGAACCTCTGGTCGTCGGAGGACACGCGTCCATTCGTCAAGTTCTCCAAGCCCGCAGAGCGCGACGGAAACTCACTCAACGGCCGCCCGGTCGTCACCGGGAAGACGGGCGCCCCGATCTTCGACGAGGCGATCGCATGGCTCGATTGTGAGGTTCGTCAATCCCACGATCTGGGGACGCATACTCTGTTCATCGGCGAGGTCGTCGACGCCGGCATCCGGGATGAGGGCCAGCGTGCCGCGGCCATGTCGGACACACGGATGAAATACGGCGGTGTCAAGCGCGGCGGCCACTAGTCGCGGGACCGAGAGCAGGGAGAGTCAATTGGATGTATCGATAGCGGGCAAGGTCGCCCTCGTGACCGGCGGCAGCCGGGGCATAGGCCAGGCGACCGCCCTCGAGTTCGCCCGAAGCGGCGCCAAAGGCGTGGTGATCACATCCCGAAGACAGGACAACGCCGACGAAGCCCGGGCCGAGCTGATCGGGGCTGGTGTCGATCAGGACCTGATCCTTGCCCTGGCGGCCCGTGCCGACGACGAGGACGCTGCTCGCGAGACGGTCAAGGCAACAGTAGGTTTCTTCGGCTCGTGCGACATCCTCGTCAACAACGCCGGCACCAACCCGGCGTTCGGCAATCTGATGGAGGTCGATCTGGGCGCTCTCGACAAGACCTGGTCGGTCAACATGCGTGCCCCGCTTCTCTGGGTGCGCGCCGCATATGACGTCTGGATGCATGAAAACGGCGGCTCGATCGTGAACGTCGCCTCGGTGGCCGGGCTTCGACCCAGCCCTTTCATGGGCGCCTACAACATCTCGAAGGCGGGTCTGGTGCATCTCACCCGTCAACTCGCCCTGGAGCTGGCTCCCGACATACGTGTCAATGCCGTGGCACCGGGTGTTGTCAAGACGAGACTCGCCGGGGCCTTGCTCGAGGACGAGGACGCCACCGCGGCGATGCACCCGCTGAATCGCGTCGGAGAGCCCGAGGACGTGGCACGTCTCATCGTTTTCCTAGGATCCGACGCATCCAGTTGGATGACCGGGGCCATAGTCCCGGTCGACGGTGGAGTCACCGGGGCTGGATCGTCCGGCATCACTTGAGAAAGACCAGGTAATGAAGAAGATCGGAACTGGATTCCTCCTCGTCGCAGCAGGTGCCGCTCTTTGGGGCACCGATGGTCTCTTCCGGCGCACACTCGCCTTCGAGATGCCGGCGCCGGTCGTCGTGTTCTGGGAGCACCTGATCCTGGTGGCAGTCACGCTGCCCTTCCTGATCAGGTTCTTCAGGAACCGGCCGAAACTCACCGGAAAAGACCTGACAGCACTGTTGTTCGTCGGTGCGGGAGCATCGGCCCTGGCGACCGTCCTCTTCACCGAGGCATTCACCTATGGCGACCCGACGACGCCGTTGCTGATCCAGAAGACACAGCCCGTGATCGCCGTGCTCGGGGCGTATCTGCTGTTGGGAGAGCGGTTGTTGCCTCGCTACGGCTGGTATTTCCTGTTCGCGGTGAGCGGTGCGTATCTCATTTCGTTCCCCGATCCCACGGCGGTTCAGCTCAGTCAGCTGGCGCCTGCCCTGCTCGCTCTCGGTGCGGCAGCGCTGTGGGGGATGGGAACCGTGCTGGGGAGGCACTTGACGAAGAAGATCCCAACGAATCAGCTGACCGCCCTCCGGTTCGCTATCGGTCTGCCCTCGGCTCTGGTGATCCTGTTACTGCGCAACGAAGCAGCCATAGCCCTCGAGGTCACGCCCTCTGAGTTCGGCGCACTGATCCTGCTCTCGCTGATTCCCGGCCTGGCCGCGCTGATGATCTACTACAAGGGCCTGTCGACAACACCGGCATCGAGCGCCACCCTTGCCGAGCTGGCATTTCCCTTGACCGCGATACTCATCGGCTGGTCGGTATTCGACACGGTTCCCACTGCCACACAGTGGGTGGGGATCGCAATCCTGTCGGGAACTATCGTCGTGATGACCAGAGCAGCCAATCGCGGGCGCGAAGCCCTCGGCATCCGGGCCGCTGGTGAGCCGATGGAGGCAGCCACCGGCGGATAGCCGGGAGGTCGACAGACCACTGGCGTGCACAAGGTTGCGAATATCGCAACGCTGTGCACGGCCAAAAGAGAGCTCTGGGCTCGGCCAGTCAGCCGCGATAGGTGAGGCCGCGGGGAGCGGTGGCGAATCCCCACTCGCTGAGGGGCGCGGCGAGTGGCGACTTGGGCGCAGGCTCGCCGTTGACCGTCATCAGAGTCAGTCTGCGGTGACGGCCCGCCACATCCGCCAAAGCCCTGCTCACCTCGCCGAATGACTCGGGGGTGATGTCGAGAAGGGTGAGCCCGCGTCTCCCTTTGTCGAGGTAGCCGACAAGGGCGCCATCGTGTAACAGGACATACGCGCCGGCATCACGCGCCAGGCGGATATCAGCAACGTCGGGCCAGGGAAGAGAGCCTCCATACGGGTTGGCCGGGTCGGTCGCCGCCAGCAGGACCAGACCTGATTCCGGCTCGCCGCGCAGACGATCGACAGCACCCGGGAGAGCAAACTGTGAGCCACCGAGACCTTCCACGAAGTATCCCCGTCTGATTTGACCCGTCTCCTCGAGATGGCGGTAGATGGGGTAGAGGGCACTGAAACCTCCAGGCACGCCCTCGGCGAGCACGGTGCTCCTGGTGACCACGCCATGTCGGTCCAGGAGCAATCGCGCCCAAGCTGCGTGACGCTCGGTCTCTGTCGTTTGGCCGTGTATCAGCTGCGAGGTCAACGACCATCGCCCCTGGGCATGTGGGGGGAACCGGCTCGCCACACTGGGTCGACCTGAAGTTCTCGCCTTGCGTCGCGCCGTGTATGCCCTGACCGGGGCAAAGGTGTCGTTGGTGACCCATCCTGCCCAGACCAGATCCCAGAGCGATTCGAGAGTGTCCTCGGGGTCGCCGCCACCTGTCGACTCGTAGATGTCGCGAAAGAAGCTGGCCCCACGCGAGCCCAGGGTCGCCAGAATTGCCTCTGCGGTGTCCCCCGATTCGAACTCGGTCTCCGGACCGAACCAGAGTGTCGAGAGTGACTCTCTCGGGAACAGGGCGATCCTGCCGTCTCTCGTCCCCAGAGAACCGCCTCCAACCCACACGAGGTCTCCGCTGAGCATCAGGTCGTCGATCGCGGTTCCGACGTCGCCGACACGTGCGGTCAACACGTCTCGTTCCAGCGTGGAGGCGGGGATGGGCACGCCGGTGACCTTGTGGATGGCGTCGGCCAAAGCATTTCTTCCTCGGGGAGGATCGGCGGACACTCCTTGCCAGACGACCTCGAATCGGGCCAGGGCCGTGGGCTCCACGGGCTCGATCTCGGCGCGGAGTGCTGCCAGAGACCGTCTCTTGAGACGCTTGAGGACGCTCTCGTCGACCCATTCTCTCCCGGCGCCGCCAGGGCGAAAGGCTCCCTGCACCACCCGTGACGACTGCTCGAGGCGTGTCAGGGCGGTTTCAACGACGCCGATCGGCAACTTGAGAGCCGAGGCGGCGTCGCCAGCGAGGAAGGGCCCGTGGGTGCGGGCGTACCGGCCCACCACGTCGCCCAGGGGATCGTCGACCGGCTCGAGAAAGGTGTGAGGAACTCCGGGTGGTGGCTGAACACCGAGGGCATCACGGAGACGGGCCACGTCTTCGATGGCGGCCCATCGGCTCTCTCCGCCCAACACGACCTCAACGATCTGTCTCGACTCGGACAGTTGGGTGAGGGCATCGGCCACGTCGACACCATCACTGCGAACGTCGATGTCGTCTACGGAGAGCGGGCCCAGATCGCGGAGGAGGTCGTGGATCCCGTCGGCATGTCGGGCTCGTCGACCTTCTGTGAGCCGCTGCAACTCCAGCTCGACGGCGGTAGCCACCTCGGGGTCGATGAGCTCGCGCAGCTCACCTTCACCGAGCAGCTGGCGCAGCAGATCACGGTCGAGAGTGAGGGCGGCTGCCCTCCTCTCGGCGAGAGGTGAGTCGGCCTCGTACATGTAGGCGGCGATGAACGAGAAGAGGAGTGAGGAAGCGAACGGGCTCGGGCTGTGCGTGTCCACCGCCACGACCCTGATCTTGCGGGAGCGGATGTCGCCGAGGACCTCCTGCAGGGCCGGCACGTCGAAATCGTCCTGAAGGATCTCCCTGTAGACCTCGAGAAGGATGGGAAAGGACCCGAACTGCTTGGCGACACCCAACAAGTCGGCGGAACGACGTCGCTGCAGCCAGAGCGGTGTTCTCTCACCCGGTCGGCGTCGAGGGAGAAGCAGGGCTCGTCCTGCGGCTTCCCGGAACCTGGCGGCGAACAAGGCGGTGTCGGCCAGGTGCTCGACGAGGAGCGGCTCCACGTCTTCGGGATCCACAAGCAAGTCTTCGGCTCCCGGTGGCTCGTCGGAGTCGGCAAATCTGAAGGCGATGCCGTCGTCGGACCATATGGCGTCGACATCGGTTCCATAGCGAGCCCGGAAACGGTGGCGGAGAGCCATCGCCCAGGGGGCGTGGACACGCGCCCCCAGAGGTGAGAGAAGCACCAGACGCCAGTCTCCGATCTCATCCTGAAAACGCTGGACCACAATGGTCTGATCGGTGGGGATGGCACCGGTCGTCTCCCGCTCCTCTTCGAGATAGGCGACGAGGTTGGATGCCGCGAACTCATTGAGCCCGAAGCCCTGTCTCAGCGACTCGATGGCGTCGGACGTGTCCAGGGCGGAGGTCTCGCGCACGAATCGGCCCACTGCCTTTCCAGTCTCGAGGGGTCGCCCCAGCATGTCGCCATGCCAGAACGGCATGCGAGCCGCCGTGTCACCCGGTGCCGGCACTACCTCCACCTTGTCATGGGTGATCTGGCTGATCCGCCATGCACTCGAGCCCAGGAGGAATGTGTCGCCTTCCCTTGACTCGTAGACCATCTCCTCATCGAGCTCACCGACCCTGCTTCCGTCGGGGAGTGTCACCCGGAACAGTCCGCGGTCGGGGATGGTGCCCGGGTTGGTCACGGCGAGCTGTCGTGCTCCGGGACGGGCCGTCACCTCTCCGGTGGCCCGATCCCAATTGACCCTTGGTCGGAGCTCGGCGAATAGATCGGACGGGTAGCGCCCGCTCAACATGTCGAGCGTCTCGTCGAAGACCGCCCTGCTCAAGTCTCGATAGGGGGTGGCTCGTCGGGTCAGCGCGTAGAGGACGTCGGCGGTGGTGTCGGCAGACACGGTTTGGGCGACGAGCTGTTGACAGAGGACGTCGAGTGGGTTCGCCGGGATCTTCGTCGTCTCGACCTTGCGCTCCCGCATCTGGTGGGAGACGACTGCCGACACCAGAAGGTCGCCACGATATTTGGGGAAGATCTTCGCCTTGGAGACGCCTCCGACTTGATGGCCCGATCTTCCGACTCGCTGCAGACCGGAGGCGACCGAGGTCGGTGCCTCGATCTGCAGTACCAGGTCGACGGCTCCCATGTCGATGCCGAGCTCCAGAGAGGACGTGGCGACCACGGCCTTGAGGTCACCTTTCTTGAGCGCTTCCTCGATCTCGAGACGCTGTTCCCTGGCCACCGACCCGTGATGGGCACGAGCCACCTCGTCGCCGGCCAGGTTGTTTATCTCCGAACAGACTCGCTCGGCGAGACGACGGGAGTTGGCGAACACGATTGTGGAGTTGTGTCGATTGATCTCGTCGAGGAGCTCGGGGTACACCGCCGGCCAGATGGACCTGGTCGTGGATGCCTCCGGGTCGAGGGGATCGGGGTCGGCCGGCTCGTTCATGTCCTCGACGGGCACGACGATCTCGACGTCCAGGTCGCGGTCCTGAGGTACGTCGATCGTCGTGACCGGGCGAGGGGTCCAGACGTCCCCCTCGATGGTGCCCCCTCCGAGGAACCCGGCGATGGTCTCCAGTGGTCGTTGAGTGGCGGATAGTCCGATGCGTTGGGGCGAGCCGTCGGTTATCTCTTCGAGACGCTCCAGTGAGAGGGCGAGGTGGGCACCCCGCTTGCTTCCGGCGACGGCATGGACCTCGTCCACGATCACCCATCGCAAGGTGCGCAACGTGGAGCGCACCGCCGAGGTGAGCATCAGGTAGAGCGACTCCGGCGTCGTTATCAGGATGTCGGGCGGGTTGCGCTCCATCCGGCGACGGTCCTCCTGTGGAGTATCACCTGTGCGGAGGAAGGTGTGCAGTTGGGGCAGAGTCTCGCCACCGAGACGCTCGGCGGCATGCCGGATTCCCGCCAGCGGGGCTCTCAGATTGCGGTCGACATCGTGGGCGAGAGCCTTCAGCGGCGAGACATAGAGGACACGGCAGCGATCCTCCTTGTCCGGAACCGGCTCGGTCAACAGTCGGTCGAGTGTCCACAGGAAGGCGGCCAGTGTCTTTCCTGACCCGGTGGGGGCGTGGATCAGGGTGTGTTGACCGGAGGCGATGGCGGGCCAGCCCTCGTCCTGGGCCCGGGTAGGCGCCCGAAACGAGGCTTCGAACCAGGTCCTCGAGGCCGGGGAGAAAGCATCGAGCGAGCTCACGGTTCGAAGGTATCAGAGGTCGGTGACAAGTACTGACCGGGATCGCCCTGGTGGAAACCTAGGGGAGTCGTCCCGACCAGACCAGGGAGCCCAGACCGGCCAGACAGAGGATGGCCATGGCGGCGCCGGCGAACCAGTCGCTGATCTCGATCTGCTCACGGGTGACGGTGACCGACTCACCGAGACTCTCGTAGACGTCGCTGAGCTGATCCGCCGTCGCCGCCGTCAGTGCCTGGCCGTTGGTCTGGTGGGCGAGTTGTTCGAGTGCCGCCTCGTTCACCGGGACCGGGATGGTGCCGGCCAATGGGTCGTCGATCGTTCCGGAGTCGGTGCCGAAGGCGATCGTGTGGACCGGGATACCGGCCGCCCGGGCGGCCAAAGCGGCCTCGTCGTTGGGACGGCCCATCGTGGTGTCGCCATCGGAGAGGAGCACGATCGTCCCGGTTGGCTCTCCCTCGGGCGACGCATCCTCGACAGCATTCGTGCCTTCGATGGCGTCGACTCCGAGGAACACCGCCTCGCCGATCGCTGTGCCCTCCCCGAGGTTGGAGCGATCGATGGCCTGATCGATCACGCCACGCACCGCCTCGAGCCTGGTTGTCGGGGAGATGAGCTGACGGGCGTTGCCGTCGAACCCGATCACGCCGACTGCCACCCCGTCGGGCACCGAGTCGAGGAAGACACCCGCTGCCTCTCTGGCGGCATCGACACGTGATGGTGCGACGTCGGTGGCTTCCATCGATATCGACGTGTCGATGGCGAGGATGACCAGCTTCGAATTCTCCACGACCTCACCGGCGATCACCGGCTTGGCGAACCCGAAGGTGGCCACCACCACGGCGGCTATCACACCCAGAGCGGTGAGATGCCGCCGCCACCCCGGTCTGTCCGGGGCCACCCTGTCGAGCATGGACACGGTCGTGAACCTGAGGGCGTAACGCTTGCGTCGCGCTTGAAGGAGGAGATATGCGACAGTCAGGGTCACGGGCAGGATCATCAAGACCAGACGACCGGGAGCGAGAAATGTGAGATCGCCCATCAGGCCGACCTCCTCGCCGAGATGAGCCGCATCTTCCGGTTCGACACGAAACGAACGAACTCGAGGACCCAGTCGGTGTCTGTCCGCACTGCGAGGTGGTCGACTCGAATCCGTTTGAGTGCGGCCGCCAGGTCGCTACGACGATGTTCAGCCAGGGCGGCATAGCCGGTTCGCACCGTGCTCTGAGATGTATCGAGGAGACGCCGTGATCCGGTCTCGGGGTCGACGACGGCGACCAGACCGACGTCGGGGAGCTCGACCTCACGACGATCCAGGACCTCGACGGCGATGACCTCGTGACGCGCTGCCAGACGTCGCAACGGTTGTTCCCAGTTCCGCTCACCGAGGAAGTCGGAGATGACCACGACCATCCCTCGCCGCCGTGCGGCCCGCCCGACCAGGTCCAGGGCGCCGAAAAGGTCACCCGGATCCCCGTCGACTGGTTCCTGACGGAGACCGTTGAGGACCGTGGCGGTGTGAGCTGAGCCGCCTCGCGCCGGGTACAGGTCAGGTCGCGACTTCCCCGGGGCGTTGGTCGATCGAACCGCACCGATGCGGTTCCCCCCTGTCGATGCGAGCAGGGCGAAAGCCCCGGCGACTGACCATGCCACTTCGTGCTTGGTCGAATCGGTCGTGCCGAAGCCGAGGCTGGACGAAGCGTCGAGAACCAGCCAGACATCGAGCTCGTGATCGGAGATCATGTCTCTGACATGGGGCTCGTGGTTGCGGGCGGTCACTGCCCAGTCGATGTGCCTCGGGTCGTCACCCGGCACGTAGGGCCGTGCCTCACCGCGCTCGGACCCGTGACCGGGGAAGAGACCCCCATAGTCACCGGACAGAAGACCATCCAAGCGTCGCATGACGGTGAGCCGAAGCCTGTCCAGAGGAACCTGAGCCGGGTCCTTCGCCCTGTGTGGGATCGGCTGCACGCCAGACGGCGGCCGGAGACGACGTCGAAACATCAGCCCACCAGCGATGACCGACTGCCCAGCAGCTGCGACGAGGACAGACGTGGGGCGACCACCGTAGTGAGAACCTCCACCAGGACATCGTCTACTGTCACGCCGTCGGCGACGGCATCGAAGGAGAGCACCAGTCGATGGTTCAACACGTCGTAGGCGATGTCGTAGACATCCTGGGGAAGGAGATGGTCGCGACCACGAAGTAGGGCGAGGGCCCTCCCGGCTGCGATGAGCCCGATGCTGGCCCGCGGGCTGGCTCCGTAGGAGAGCAACCCGCTGATGTCCACACCATGCTCGTGCGGGTCGCGTGTCGCCAGGACGAGTCGTATCGCATAGTCCTGCACTGCCTTGTCGACGAAGACCTCTCCGGCGGCGCGTTGCAGATCGGCGACATCCTGTGTGGAGAGGATCGGGTTGGGCGCGGGGATGTGTCCCGCGGCTCGATCGACGATGTGGTGCTCCTCGGCGGCCGTCGGGTAGTCGACCGGGATCCTCATCAGGAAGCGGTCCCGTTGAGCTTCTGGGAGGGGATAGACCCCCTCGGACTCGATCGGGTTCTGAGTGGCCAGGACCAGGAAAGGCGCAGGCAGCTCATAAGTGGTGCCACCGACCGAGATCTGGCGTTCCGCCATCACCTCGAGCAAGGCAGACTGGACTTTTGCCGGCGCTCTGTTGATCTCGTCTGCGAGCACGAAGTTGGCAAAGACCGGGCCGAGCTCAACGTCGAAACTCTCCGTCGATGGCCGGTAGATGCGGGTTCCGACGATGTCGGAAGGAAGCAGGTCGGGTGTGAACTGGATCCGGGTGAAGGTCCCTCCGAGGGTTTTTGCGAGGGTGGAGACCGTCAGGGTCTTGCCCAACCCCGGGACGCCCTCGAGAAGACAGTGGCCACCGGCGAGGAGGGCGACGAGGACACGCTCGAGCACCCTCTCCTGACCCACTATCACCCGCTGTAACTCGGCCATCACCTCGCGAAGCTGCATCGCATGCAGTCCGGTTGCGATGAAGGTGGTGCTCTGGGTGTCGGTGTTCATGACGATGCTCCTCCCTGGTCGGGAAGACCCAACAAGCCGTCAAGCAGTTCCTGGAGCTCGGGTGGCATGTCGGACATGCCGAACAACTCGTCGAGCATCTCCTCGAGTCCGGGCAGCCCCTGGGGGTTGTCGAGATTGAAGAGATCATCCAGACCGGGAAGAAGATCCTGGAGCCCTGGCACCAGAGAGTCGAGACCTAACGCGTCCTCGGGCGCAGGGACCGTCGGGGCGTCGATGCCGCCGGCTGCTTCGACCTCGGAGATGAGGTCTGCGAAGTCCTCGACGGGCACCGCGAAGCCGACTCCGTCGTTGCCGCCGGACATGGATGCGATCGCGGTGTTGATGCCGATCACCTTTCCCTCGGCATCGGCGAGCGGGCCCCCGGAATTGCCGGGATTGATTGGCGCATCTGTCTGGATCAGACCGGTGAGGAGGCCGAGCGGGGTCTCCAGCTCCCGGTCGAGACCGGAGATGATCCCGGCGGTGACCGACTGTTGGAACCCAAACGGGCTACCCAAGGCGATGGCAGGCTCGCCTACCTCCACGGTGCCCGGCTCGGCGATGGTGGCTGCGGTGAGATCGGCGGCCTCGTCGAGAGCGACGACGGCCAGATCTCGTTCTGGTGCCCGACCCACGACGCGACCGTTGAAGGTGCGCTCATCTGCGGTTTTGATCGTCACCTCGTCCGAGAACGACACGACGTGGTGGGCGGTGAGGACCAGCCCCGTGGTGTCGTAGATGACGCCCGAGCCAACGCCTCCGCCTGCGTCGAGACCTCCGAGTATCTCGATGTGAACCACGGCCGGGCCGAGAGCCTCCGCCACCGCAGACGGGCTCCCGGCCTCGGCCTCGGCCGCGGCGACGGTGGGAGTGGTGCCTCCCGATGCATCGCGTCGCCAGAAGAAGACTCCACCGGCGACCAGACCCAACACGACAATCACGACACCGAAGGTGAACCACGACGAGCGTCGTCTGGCGGGAAGCGGCGGCGCGTCCTCGCGGAGTGCCGGGGGAGAAATCGGCTCCTTGACCTTGGTCTGTTCTGCGTCAGGCATCTCACCGAGGGGTGGTGAGGGAGGCAGGTCCCGCCATGAGCGTCCTTTGGGCCGTGAATCCGGTGGCCGCGAGTCGATTTGGGTCAACGAAAACCTCCGCTTGGGGATCGATCAGCCCCGAACGTACGGTCGAGGCTTTAAAAGTGCCGTCAAACCCCGACCATCTCGTCGATCCAGGGTCGCAACCGAGGATGAACCCCATCGACTGAGAGGATGGCGTCCGAGCGCGACTGATCGCCCAACGGGAGCCAGAGAGCGAGTGTGGCGCCACCGCCTTCCTCGGCATCGAGGGTGACGTGGCCCCCTTGGGCCTCGATGAGCTGGCGAGCGATCGTCAACCCCAACCCCGACCCCGACTTGCGATCCCGATCATGGGCGCCCTGCCACCCGCGCTCGAAGACGCGGGCGTGGTCATGTCGAGCAACTCCGGGGCCTTGATCGGACACCGAGAGCCAGGCCCAGTCGTCGAGCCGACCACAGTCGATGCCCACGACGGAGCCCCTGGGGGCGAAACGCATCGCATTGCTCATGAAGTTGCCCACGACCGTCCGTACCGCCGCCTCGTCGACTCCTGCGACTAGCACGGACCCGGCGTCGGCCAGGCGGATGAAGACTCCGCGCGTTCGGCCCAACCCGGAGTACTCCTGGCTCACCCACGTCGCAGTGGCCGCCAGGTCTATCGGGTCGGAATCGGTCTCCACGGCGAGATGCCCGTGTCCGGCAAGGTCGTCCACCGTCCGTGACATACGCATGACGGCACGATGTGCCGCCTCCAGGTACTTCGAGTCGGGGGAGTCGGCAGCCAGCTCGAGGTTGGTGCCCATGACAGCCAGGGGAGTGCGCAGCTCGTGAACGATCTCGTGGAGATGACTCTTGCGCTTCTGTTCGGCGAGCTCGATCGAGCGCTCCGCCTGGCCGAGCCGCGATTGGACCCTGCCTGCGATCCACCAGGCAAGCACGGCTCCGACGCTGAGGGCGACTGCAGGGGCGACGAGACCCCAATCGGCGATGGCCCGACGTGATGCCGCTATCTCGAATGCGCCGTCCGCCACAACGATGAGAGCGAGATCGTCGCCCACCCTGGCCAGACCGGCGTCGGCTCCAGCGGCCTGCGGCGGTCCGAGGTTGGTGAGCAGCAAGAGGGTGACAACCACGGATGCGAGCGTCATCAGCAGGACCGGCGACAGGATCAGGAAGGCCAACCCGATCCGGTTGGACGCGAGCGATTTCACGCTGTCTCCCGCAGGACGTAGCCCCTTCCAGGGAGGGTCACGATTGGTTGATCGCCACCCGCCTCAGACAACTTCTTCCTCAGGTTGGACAGCGTCTGGCGCACCGTGTTGGTGAAGGGGTCGGCGTGCTCGTCCCACACATGCTCGAGCAGACGTTCCGCGCTGTGAACCTCCTCGGGGTGGAGGAGAAACCAGCGGAGGAGGGAGAACTCCTTGGTGCTCAGTGTCACCGGGTGACTCCGGTATGAGACCTCGTGACGGGCGGTGTCCATCTCGATGCCCGCGTGGGCGAGCACTGAGCTCCCCGCAGCGGTGTCCCGACGCAGGACTGCCCGAACTCTGGCCCCCAGCTCGTTGAGGGAGAAAGGCTTGACCAGGTAGTCGTCGGCCCCCAGGTCGAGACCCTTGATCCGGTCATCGACCGACCCTCGCGCGGTGAGCATGATGATCTTTGGGGGCCCTCCATCCAGACCATGATCCGGGCCCTCGGCCAGCGATCTGCAGATGTCGAGACCGTCACCATCGGGAAGGTTGAGATCGAGACACACCAGGTCGTAGGAGTTGATGGAGGAGAGGCTGAGGGCGGTGGCGGCGTCTGGAGCGAGATCGGCGGCATAACCCTCGCGTCTCAGGCTGTCCGAGATCGCCGAGGCGAGATCGCACTCGTCTTCGACGATCAGGACGCGCATCGATGGACCTTTGGGGTGGGATGAGAATTGGTCGGATTCGATCGGGGGGCCGGCATGGAAGGCTGAAAGTCTGGGTGAGTCGCCCATTCAGACGTTTTCCAGCTGAATTTGGTTCCCGACCCGACCCGGGTCGGGGCTCGGCCTGCTACGCCATACGCCGGCTCGAGGCGCATTCTCGGTGCCTCGGACTTCGCTCAGCGAAGTCTGCAACCCTGGGTTTGACCCGGGGCTACTCCCGGGTCCGGTTCTCAGGCGGTGAGCTCGAGCGGGAGTGCGTCGACTGCAGCCAACTCGAGGAAGATCTCGACGACGGCGGGGTCGAACTGGGAACCGGCGTTCTTGCGAATCTCGTGGACTGCGAAGTCTGTGGGGAGGGCCGGCTGATAGGCCCGTTTCGACGTCATGGCATCGAACGCATCTGCCACCAGGACGATCCGGCTCAGGACCGGGATGGCCGCACCGGAGAGGCCAAAGGGATATCCATGGCCGTCGAATCGCTCGTGGTGATAGAGAATGGCCTCGGCAATCTTGGCGTCGAGCCGATTGCGGGTCATGGCGAAGCCCAGCTCGGGGTGACGCTCCATGAGGTCGCGCTCGGAGGGGTCGAGCGGTCCCGGCTTGCCCAGGATTCCGGGGTCCATGTGGATCTTGCCCACGTCATGCAGCACCCCGGCGAGGGCGAGACGATCGAGGTCGTCGTCGCCCAGGCCGAGGCCTCTTCCCAGGTCCACAGAGAGGTTGGAAACCCGGTGAACGTGCCCGTGCAAGTCTTCGATGACGTCCTCCATCACCTTGATGAGGAATTCGTCGGGAAGCTCTTTCATACCAACACCACCACGGAGAGTCTCGTCAGGACTAGTCCACTTGTGGATAAGTCGCTGGTCCCATCTTCGTTATCGCTCCAGTTGCCCTTCGCGAAACCACAGGCACAATGGAAATCGTGGATGCCGCTAGCGGTCTCGTCGAGGCCTTCCTCCGTGTCAATGGTTATCTGACTCTGTCCGAGTGGCAGATCCAAGCACTGAACCAGCGAGGGCAATGGAACACCATCACCGATGTGGACATCCTCGCCCTGCGTTTTCCCGGCGATGTCTACCTGGCCGACTCTCACGACCCGGACTCTCGAAGCACCTTGAAGGTCCCGGGGAACCTACTCATGCTGGAAGATGGGCTCATCGATGTGATCATCGGGGAGATCAAGGAGGGCGAGGCGGTCTTCAACCCCGCCATGACCCGCCATGAGACTCTGCACACGGTCCTGCACAGACTGCGGTGGCTGTACGGAGACGTAGGTCTGAACCCGGTCGTGGTCGATCTGGCCGAGAGGGGTGTCAGTCGCACGGCTGCTCCGGATGGGGCGATCATTCGCACCCGGCTCGTCGCCTTCGGCCAGGCTCCACAACTCACCGAGAACACGATCCCGATTGGGATGATGCTCGAGGAGGCCGTGGAATTCCTGGGGGAGCACGACGCACTGCTCCATTCAGCCCGTTTCGTCAACCCGGTGGCCGCCACCCTGAAGCTGCTTCACAAAGCGGGCTTTGGGGTGAGACGTGAACGCTGACCTCAGCGGTCCTGGAGTTTCTCGACGTAAGCGTCGACAGCCGATCCGTGCTCCGGCGTGGTGTGGGCGATGGCCTGGAGGGCAGCTGAAAGCTCGAGAAATCCGTCGAGGTCCATCGACCTGGCTTGCCGCAACAACCGTTTGGCCATCACCACCGCAGGTTTGGGCTTCGCGGCAATGGTATGGGCCAATTCGCTGACGCGGGATTCGAGCTTGTCTTCGGCCACCACCTCCAAGAGGACCCCGTAGTTCTCCGCTTCAGCGGATGTGATGAACCGGGCAGTCAGCGCCAGTTCAATGGCACGTTGCCACCCCACGACCCGAGGCAGCAGCCATGCGCCTCCGTCACCGGGAATGATGCCCATCTCGATGAAAGTGTGAGCGAAGCGGGCGTTGCGTGATCCGATTCGGAGGTCGCATCCCAGGACGAGATCGAAACCGGCTCCAACCGCGGGCCCGTTGACGGCGGCAATGGTGACCAGATCCGTGGTGGCCAGGAAACGAGTCAGCTGCTGGATCGTCTCGCGGTACTTCTCGGTCATCTCGGCCGGGGATCCGGAGAAGAGACCGTCTTTGGCGGCCATGTCCTTCACATTGCCCCCTGAGGAGAATGCCGGGCCTTCGGCGTCGATGACGGCGACCGTCACATCTGGATCGGTCTCCGCGTCGTGGAGAGCATCGAGAAGGTCTTCGATCACTTCCTCACCGGTTATCGCGTTGCGTGTGTCGGGATCGGCCAGGGTCACCCGGGCGACGCCGTTGTCGGTCCTGGTCTTGATGGTCATAGCAGTCCTCTCTCTGCCGCCTTCTCCACGAACGTCTTGCAGCGAAGCGGGTCGGGACGCTTGTTGGGATCTCCGTCGACTTTGATGTTCGTGCCGACGATGAAGGTGTCGACGATCTCCAACAGCGAGTCGAGATTGTCCGCGCTCGCACCCGAGCCGGCGACGAGCCGTGTTCCGGGAGGGGCTGCTCGTTTGACCTCCCGGGAAAGCTCCAGATCGGGCTCGGCGCCGGTTCCCGAGCCCGATATGACGATGGCGTCCGCCAGACCCCGCTCGATCGTGTCCCTGACGGCCTGATCGGCTCCCATCCCCGAGGGTGGAGTTGCGTGTTTGACCATGACGTCGGCCCAGACCTCGACATCGGGGCAGAGTCGCGCCCGGTTTCGCTGCACTTCGGCTGCCCGACCCACTATCGGGCCCTGGTCGGTGTACATCAAGCCGGTCAGGACATTGACCCGTATGAACCTCGCCCCGGTGGCGGCGGCGATGGCCAATGCGCCGTTGGCGTCGTTGCGCAAGACGTTGACACCGACGGGGACACCTATGTCGGCGACGACCGAAACAGCGACGGTCAGGGCGGCGATCGTCTCCGGGGGCACCGACTCGGCGTAGAACGGAGCATCCCCGAAGTTCTCGACCATCAAAGCAGGGAAACCGGCATCTGTGAGCAATGTTGCGTCCCTGGCGGCGGTCTCGACCACCTCCTCGATCGATCCGCCAAAGAGTGGTGAGCCGGGGAGAGGAAGCAGGTGAACCATCCCCACGAGCCGGGGGAGGCTCGGGGTCACAGGAAGGTCTGAGCCAGCTCGACGGCCTTCTCGGCGTGCTCGCCGAAGACCTTGAGCCGGGTGTCCTTCAACTGGGTGCGGCGTACGGCCAGACGGGCCCAGTCCGAGGCCGCTCCCTTGATCAGCTGATCGGTGTCCTCGGGCCCATAGACCCACTTGGAGTAGCCGGGACCGATCACCTCGACCCGGACCGGCTCGTAGTGCTCGCCCGCCTGCTTGAAGGCGTAGGGGAGGGTCTTCCAGCCGAACCAGCAGACGTGTCTGATACGGGGTGTGTCCTCCACCTCGATGCTCAGCGTCTCGTAGATGTCGAGACCATGCATCCAGGTCTCGGTGAGACGGAATGTGGCGAAGGTCCGTGCGCTCATGTCGCCTGCGATCCAGGGAAGCCGGTCTTCACCGCTCATGTGCGAGAGAGGCTCTACTACTTTCGCCCGTCCACCGCGCCACCACTCGATGACGTCCTGGGGGCGCATGTTCCGCCCCTTCTTGATGGGCTCCTGACGGAGGGGCTCGATGTCGGTCGCAGCCTGCCACTCTTTGATGCGATCACCGTTTTCCAGGGCGTCGGCCCCGAGATCCTCGAAATCGGCGAGGTGGGCGATGGTGTCCCGCACCGTCCAAGGCTTGTTCGGAGTCACCAGATCCCAAACCTTGATGGGGATTCTCTGCAGGGACTGGTCCAGGAACTGCTGTTCCGCTACGAGATCGGACAGGATGTCGCGCACCAGGCAATTCTAATAGGGAATCTGTGGAAATAACCAAGGCGGGAGGCCGTTCACCAGGGTCTTTCCGCCTGCTCCTCGCTGATCGGGTGCGGGATCTCGGTGGTTTCCGGAAGATGCGCCAGATCGTTGAGACGGTCGATGAGCTGGCGGAGACGCCCGAAATGGCGCCGGTCGAAGTAGAAGGTGATGCGCTCCAAGTCGAGTGCGTCCTGGTCCTCGATCTCCGCCTGGTTGGGCTGGGTGCGATGGATCTCGCCCTCGACGATGATGTCGGCGAATTCCTCGTTCAGTTGACTGAGTTCGGCATCGGTCGGCGCCCGACGCAGTCTCAGGATCAGCTTCCCCGCCGTATACCGCTGTGAGTGATAGTTGGTGTAGAACTCGAGGATGTGATCGCACGCCTCCTGGGGGTCGGTGGTCTGCAGGAACAGGGCCAGGTCCGACTCTGAGATCATCCCTTTCCCGAGGAGTATCTCGCTGGTGAAGCCAATGAGAGGGGCCCAATAGCCGGTGCCCTCGGCCTCGAGCAGGACGATGGGATGGAGGTCCGACTTGCCGGTCTGGATCAGGGTGATCAGCTCGAACGCCTCGTCGAGGGTCCCAAATCCGCCGGGCATGATGACGAAGGCGTTGGATTCCTTCACAAAGCCGAGTTTTCGGGTGAAGAAGTACTTGAAATTGACCGTCCGGCCCTCGGCGATGTACTCGTTGGCCGAGGCTTCGAAGGGAAGCCTTATGTTGACCCCGTACGAGTTCTCGATTCCGGCGCCCTTGTTGCCTGCCTCCATGATCCCGGGGCCTGCACCGGTGATGACACCCCAGCCGTGGCTCGCCATCATGGCGGCGAACTCCTCGGTCAGCTCGTAGTTGGGGTCGCCCGCGGGAGTACGCGCCGAACCGTAGATGGTGACCTTGGGCTCGTCATGACGGCTGAACACCAGGTTCGAGTAACGCATCTCCTTCATCGCGGTGTTGATCATCTTGAGGTCACCGCGGGTGGCGCCATCCCGGTGGAGCTTGAGGGCGGTCACCACCAGCTCTTCGATCAGATCCTGGTTCTCGTTGTCGGAACTGTCGGCGATGAGACTGCGGAGTCGCTCGTTCAGCTCCTCGTTCCCGAGGTCGTAGGCCATGTGGCCCCCAACGTACCGGGTGGAGGTGGCTGGGTCAGGTCGTGACTCTCTCCAGGCCGGAGGAGAACGCCTCCATCATCGACCCGCCGCCGTGGCCGGCGTCGTCGACCACCACGAGCTCGGAGGTCTCCCATGCCCGCGAGAGTCGCCAGGGCGTCTCAATCGGGGAACTGACGTCGTAGCGACCATGGACCAGCACGCCGGGGATGCCATTGAGCCGGGGCGCGTTGTCGATGAGCTCGGTCTCCCCGAGGAAGGCTGCGTTGCTCCAGTAGTGGGTGACGAGACGGGCGAATTCGAGCTTGAACCCTGGGTCCTCCAACTGCAGGCGAGGCCCCGCGCCGGGTGCCAGACCCATGTGGGTGTCCTCCCAAATGCACCACTCGTGTGCGGCGGCGGCGCGAACGTCAGGATCGGGATCGAATACGAGCCGGGCATATGCCTCGACCAGTCGCAGATCGGCGAGCTCGGCAGGGACGAACGAGGCGAACCGCTCCCACTCCGGCGCGAAGATGCGTGCGACGCCCTCCGTTATCCACGCGACCTCCCGTCGCGTGGACAATCCGACCAAGCCGAGCATGATGCCGATGACGCGATCGGGATGGGTCTCCGCGTATGCCAAACCCAGTGTCGTGCCCCAGGAGAGGCCATGAACGGCCCACTTCTCGATGTCGAGGTGCTGGCGTATGCGCTCCATGTCGCCGATCAGGTGGTGGGTCGTGTTGGCGCTCAGGTCGGAGTCGGCCTCGCGGGCGAGGGGCCGGCTCTTTCCGCAGCCCCGCTGGTCGAAGAAGAGGACGTGATAGCGATCGGGGTCGAACATGTCGCGGTGGCCTGGCGAGCAGCCTCCCCCAGGGCCCCCGTGAACGAAGATCACCGGTATTCCGGAGTCATTTCCCCAGGTCTCCCAGGAGACCGAATAACCGTCACCTACATCGAGTAGACCCGTCTGGTTGGGCGGTATGTCCCTGCGTCTCAATCCGACCAAGCATTCAGAGCGGCGCGGGCCACCTCTTCTCCCCACTCCTGGACGAAGTGGCCGGCGTCTGCCAGCACCAGGGGAGGGGGACATCCTTTGATCTTCTCGTGAATCCGCGGCATGACCGAGGCGAGGACGGGGTCCGACTCGCCGATCGCCATGAACGACCTCCCATCGAATTCTGTGGCCCACCACTTCAGGGCTTGCTTGGAGACCTCGACACCATCCATGTCCGCCGAGGTTGGGACCAGAGCCGGGAAAGTGCGGACCCCCGCCTTGTACTCAGCTCCGGGGAAGGGTGCTTCGTAAGCGGCGGCTTCGGCATCGCTGAGATGGGGACACGACCGCTTCATCAGGCGATCGACCGCCAGGTCGGGGGTCTTGGCTACGTAGTCCCTCCATTCGACGAAACCCCTGGACGGTTCGGCTCCTGTGCCGAAGGCGGTGTTCATGATGAGCAGTCCGGACACCTTCCCGGGCATCTCCAAGGGCAGGGTCAGCCCCAGGATGCCACCCCAGTCCTGGACCACCAGTGTGACGTCATCCAGCTCCATCCGGTCGATGAAGGCCAGGAGCGAGCCACGATGGAAGTCCCAGGAGTAGACGGAGTCGTCGATTGGCTTGTCGGAGCGCCCGAATCCAAAGAGATCCGGTGCCACGACACGGGCTCCCGTCTCGAGGAATATCGGGATCATCCTCCGATACAGATAGACCCATGTCGGCTCACCGTGAAGACACAAGAAAACGGGCCCATCGCTCGGTCCCTCGTCGATGTAGTGCATGCGCAGCCCTTCGTAGCCGGCCAAGTCCTCGATGTATCTCGGCTGGTATGGCCAGTCCGGTACCGAGTCGAATCGAGAGTCGTCGGTGCGCAGTGCGTCGATGGTCATCGGTCGAGGCTATCGCCTTCCCGCCGGAGTCATCATGAGAACGGCTTCTCGGATGGCCCCCTGCGGACGACTGCGTTCCACACGGTCTCATAGTGGTCCCGGTCGTAACGGTCGACCTGGGGCAGGACGAACTCCTCCCAGGCCTCACGTAGTGGGTCGTCGCTGTCGGCATAGATGAGCAGACCGGTGGGCAGTCGGTCGAGCACCGACCGGAGGGAGAGCGGCGTCTCCACACGGGTCCCGGTGTCCGTGGCGCCGAACGAAGCGTTTATCTCGACCGTCAGACGGGCGATGGCCTCGACGTAGACGTCCTTGAGGCTGGGATAGCGACGCTCGAGCATGGCCTTCACCTGCTCCTCGCCGGGGAAGGTCTTCTCCCAGATCACCCAGCGGTCGGCGAATGCCTTGTTGAGGGTCTGGGTGCCTGCGTAATCTCTGATGTCGGTGGGGTTCATGGTCCCGAACATGCGGACATCGTCACGTAGGCGAACGGTCTCCCCATTGGGCAGGTCGAGTGCGGCGTAGCGGTCGAGAAGGCCGTGGAGGGCGAACAGGGTTTCGGCACCGGCCGCATTCAGCTCGGACAGGTTCAGGAGGGCCGGGCCACGCAATGCTCGCGTGATGTCCCCGTCCTCCCATCTGCTCTCCGTGCCTCCCTTGCCGTCACCGTGTAGATGAGTCGACCCGATGAGCGTCACATCACGCACTTCACCGGTGAGCGGGATGCGGAAGTAGGGGAGATTCATCGCCGCGGCGAACTGCTCGATGTCGTGGTCCTTCCCTGTGCCCATGTGACCTCTGACCGCGACGTGCAGTGGCACCAGGCCCTCTGCGTCGCTGCGACGTGCCTCCTCGACCTGGGCGAACCGGTAGAGCATTCCGAGATCGACGTAGTGAGGGTCGGGGTCGGGGATCTTGCGCATTCGAAGCTCGACATCGTCGAGGTTTGCCGGCACCTCGAAGGTCTCGAGCTCGATGGGCTTTCCCTCACCGGTGGGGTCTTCGATTACGACTGTTTCAGGCAACTGATTGCTCCTTGTCTTGAAATTCCGATGCTCGCAGCCACCAGGTGTCCATACCCGAGTAGGCGAGGCTTCTGCGCAGGGCACCTCGTGTGCCCTCGACCATTGCCGAAGTCAGCTGATCGGGCTCGTCCACCACCTCGTGCCGCTGATACGCCTGATCGACCGTGTGGTCGCCGATACCGATCCCGATGACGGTGGTGCCGGTGGTCTCGACCGACTGGACCGTCTTGGTCAGCGCCTGCACCGACCCTCTGGTCATCCCGTCGGCTAGAACCATGAGAATGCGCACGTCCGCACCGAGCCGTCCCATCCTCTCGGCGGCATGCATGACATTGAACTCGTCCACGTTCGACGCCTTCTCGAATAGGGAGACTGGTGGGGCGACGTTGGTGTCCCTGCGCGCCTGTGTCGAAGCCCGCCGGGGGTTCATGGCCGTGAAGAACAGACCGGCGAGTGTGTGTTGGGAGTCGCGCCAGCGGCGGTCGAAGGGCTTCACCATGTAGTGATTGACCGTCGAAGTGAGGCGGTCTGCTGCCGACCCCTGGGTTCGCTTCAACCCGGCGGTGGCGGCGGACCGTGCCTTCACGTAGGTCTCCTCCGTGTCGTCGTGGCGGGCGGCGAAGCCACGGTTGAAGACTGCTACTTCGAAGTCGATCTGCAGCTCATCGCAGAGCCGGGCCATGCTCCACGCCCCGAGCAAGGCAGCCGGCATCGCCCATTGGGTCCCCGCGCGCGAGCTCCGCCCAGGGCTGAGCATCGAGGCGGAACCGTCGACGAGCAGGGAGACGGCGTAGCGGCGTCTGGTGCGCGAGGCGCGGCGCTCGTAGAGCCGCTGATAGAGACCGGCGCCGATGAACAAAGCGGCGTGTGGTGAGACATCGCCCTGGTCGAAGCCGGAACGGAGACCACGACGCTGGTTGGCCGCAAACAGCGGGAACAGTTCGCCTGACACATGACGCTGATCGACGGACCATCTCTTCGAGGCGTCGGCGATTGCTTCGATGCCTTCTTTTCCGAAGCCGGCGAATGCCGAAGGGATCGGCGTCACCATGAGCTTTCCGCCCTGCCCGGTGGGAAGGAACACTTGCGGGGCCTGGCTGACTCGTAGCAGCTGATTGGTCGACTCCTCGTCGGCGATGTCCGAAGCACCCTTGCGAGCCGAGGGGCCCGACCGTGCGTCGGCCGCCCGCTTGGTGTTTTGATACGACTCGGCGTCGGCGACGATCGGAGAAACCATCCGCACCGTGTCGACCCCCTCGGCTGCTTTTTCGGCATCCATCTTCTCTGCCGTCTTCCGCTGAGCGTTGGTGGCGGTCTCAGGCACCTCGGTGATGAGCCCGTTCGCCCTGGCGATCGCCTCCAACTCGATGGCCAACTGGGCGACATACCAGGGGTCGTCTGACTCGGATGCCTCCATGCAGTGTCCGGTGGCGTCGTCGAGCGCCACAGCAGCCCGAGCCTCGAATCGTCTCTCGAGAACGTCACGCTCGACATATCCGGCCGTCAGCAGGAAGCAGCCGAGCACGAACTGGCTCAGGGCCCCGGAGCGCTGGATCGCCTGACCCAAAGAGGAGAGATACAGGTCTTGGAGCACCGAGCGCGCCCCGGGATAGATCGAGAGCCCCTGAAACTCCTGGCGTGCGTCCTCGAGTGAGAAGAAGAGCACCTCGGCCACGGGTTTGTCGGTTCGCTCCAGGGCGGTGAGGAGGTCGACTTCGGCCTCGGTGACCTCACCGTCCGTCGGCCAGTCGTCGGGCAGTTCACGGACGTCGTCGAGGTTGGTCGAAACCAGATGCAGCACCTCATGCAACGCGGAGGCGAGTGCTACCTCGTCCGGCGTCACCGGCGCATTACGGTGGTAGGCAGCCTGGAAGATGCGGGGATCACAGACGATCTCGTCCGATGAGGCAGACGACTCAGGCCCGAGCCGCACCCTGAGATTCGGGTTGTCGGACAGGCTGCGTGCCAGCCGGGTGACGGCGGGGGCCACCCTTTGATAGCGGCCCACCACGGCCTCGATGGCCTGGTCCTCGGGGCCGATCAGGTCGGTGAGAAATGTCTGATCGCGTGCGCGCACAGCCGTTCATTGTCTCATGCATCGTCAAACCGCCCCAACCGACTTCCGTGTACACGGGCCGCACCTTTACCCTTCGGCCCGTGCACTACGACTTCACGATGCTGCCCAACGGTCTGCGGGTCATAACCGAGCCCATGCCCTCCCTCCGCTCCGTGGCCTTGGGCTGCTGGATCGACACCGGCACCCGGGACGAGAACGACAATGAGGCGGGCGTCTCCCATTTCCTGGAGCATCTGTTGTTCAAGGGCTCGGAGAAGCTCTCGGCTCGTGAAGTGAACGAGACTCTCGACGCCATCGGTGCAGAGTCCAACGCATTCACCTCTAAAGAGACCACCTGTTACTGGACCCGTTTGCTCGATCAGGATCTCCCGGTGGGGCTCGACGTCCTCGCCGAGATAATCCAGCGCCCCGCATTTCGCATCAACGAGATCGACTCCGAGCGTCAGGTGGTCGTCGAAGAGATCAACATGAACGAGGACGACCCCTCGGATGTCGTCTTCGAGAACTTCACGACCGCCGTCTTCGCCGGACATCCCCTCGAGGAGCCGGTCCTGGGGACACGTGAGTCGATTCGAGGCATGACCAGAGACGACATCCACGGCTATTGGAAGCGTCGCTACGGCGCAGGCTCTTTGGTGATAGCCGCTGCCGGGTCCCTCGACCACCAGGAGGTCGTCGACATGGTGGCCGAGCGTTTTGGCGAATGGTCGGGTGAGGGGGTGGATCACGACTTCTCGGCGGTCGGCATCGAGCCACAGGTGAAGCTGACCCGGCGCGAGACGGAGCAGGCTCATCTGGTCCTCGGTGGCCCGGGTCTCCACCGCAGCGATGAGAGAAGATGGGCCTTCGAGGTGCTCAACCATGTGATGGGCTCTGGTATGTCCTCGCGGCTGTTCCAGGAGGTGCGGGAGGAGCGTGGTCTGGCCTACGCCGTGTACGGGTTCAAGTTCTCCTACGCGGACAACGGTGCCTGGGGCGTCCATGTCGGCACCACCCCGAGTCAGACCGACACCGCACTGACGGTGATTCGAGATGAGCTGGCCAAAGTGGTGGAAGAGGGCATCACCACCGAGGAGCTCGATCGGGCGAAAGGGTCGATGCGTGGTGGTCTCGCCCTGGCACTCGAGGACGCCAACAGTCGCATGGTCAGGCTGGGACGTGACGAGCTGGCCGGCATGCCGCATCTCTCCGTCGACGAGCGTCTCGAGAAGCTGGACGGGGTGACCTTGGACATGGTCAAAGACGTGGCCGGGGAGATCTACGGGGCCTCGATCCGGGTCATGGGTGCCGTCGGCCCCTTCGAGATCGACGAGCTGGACGGGTACCTGAAAGTCTGACTTCTTGCGACCCGGTCGCGTTCTCGGGGCTGGAGAGCAACGCTTGCGCGAAGTGTGCAACCCTGGCTTGGAGAAAGCCTCTAGCTGTCTTGGTCGAAAGAGTCTCTAGTCAAAGAGGAACTCGACCGACATCGGCTTCTCACCTATGTTGATGGTGCCGGCCAGCGGGTTCTTCGGTGTCTCGATGACGAGGGCGCCACCGAGCTCGTGGGTGCCGTCGCTCGATGGCCATCCGGTGGTCTGCACGATTGAGACGTTCCCGGCCAATGAGCTCCAGAGAATGGAGTCGCTGATCTGGGTCAGGTCGATGAGAGTGGCGGCGGCTCCCTGAGGAGACAGGGGCTCGCCGGGCCCCCCAGCCGAAAACACTGCGACAGCGCCCCCTGCTGCCGTCAGAGTCAAAATTGCGGCCAATCCCAACCCGGCGAGACGTTTTGTGATCACTCCCTGCATTTGACTGCCACGCTAAGTGGGCAGGTCGTCTCAGGGAATGGCCAATTCGACGAACTGCGAAAGAACTAGTCCATATCCCAGGGCGAGGAGAACCGCTACGAGTATTGGCCCGAGGACATTCCGTCCCCGACCATCCGCGGACCGGGCTATGAAGAAGCCGATGACGACCCAGAACGTGATGTCCAGGGGCCAGGCCACCACCAGGTCGCCGAAGAACACCCCAAATGCAGCAGAGATGGGGAGACCGGCGTAGAGGAGGGTGAGACCGAGAGTCTCACACGTCCCCGAGCATGCGCCGTCGTTGACGAGCGTCAGACCGATGACCATGAGGACGATTGCCACCCCGATGAGTGTCAGAGTCGAGATCGCCGCGGAGCGACAGCCCGGCGCTTCGGTTCGCTTTGCCACGGAGCGATCGTATGAGGCGCGGCCGGGAAGCAGTACTCCGTTTAGATTGGTCTCAATGAGCTACAGAGACGTTCTCCTGGTACTGCACATCGCCGGGGCAGGCACCTGGCTCGGTGCCAACGTGGTCCAGGCCGTGGTGCCACCAATGGCGGCACGCCGGTCAGCCGAGGTCTTGGTCGGCTGGTACCGGATCACGTCGTCGATGGCCTCCCGGCTCTATGTCCCTGCAGCGATCCTCATCCTGATAACGGGTGTTCTGATGGTGCTCGACAACGAGGCCTACGGATTCGGCACACTCTTCGTGACGATTGGCTTTGGGATGATCGTCGTCGGCGCTTTGTTCGGCCAGTTCGTATTCGGGCCGGGCGGGGAAGCCGCTGCCGATGCGGTGGAGTCAGGTGAAGCGAGCGCGATTCGAGCAACGGTCGGAAGGTTGACCCGTTATGGCGTCATCGACACAGTGCTGCTCTTGTTCACGATCACGGCGATGGTCCTGCGGCTCGGCTGAGGGGCCGATCTCCGGCCGACCCGTACCATTGGAACGTGAACCGGGTCAGCTTTCTCGCCGTCGGCTCGCTCTTTGCCACGCTCCTCGTCGCTTGCGTCGGCGAGCCCGGTGGCGGTGGCGTGAACATCGAGCTGGAGTCGTCGACGACCTCCTCATCAACGGCGACAACAACAACCTCGATCGCCACCACCACCACCACCACCACGATCGCTCGTACCGCGACCACCACCATTCCGACTCGTCACGTGACCGGAAGAGTCTCCACTGAACGGGGATCCCCCGTAGCGGGTGCGAACGTCTCGATGGGAGCTCAGGTCGCGACGACCGGGGCCGATGGTGGGTTCTCCTTCGAGATCCAGGGGCTGGACACCGTGACCGTCACCAAGCCTGGATGGACCAGCGTGGAGTTTGAATACGACGAGACCGTCGAGTTCCACGAGGTCACGATCAGTGCCTTCACGGTGCGCGGGATACGGGTCAGCCCGGAATCGGCCGGCGACGACGACAAGTTCGAACGTCTCCTGCAACTGGGCAGGGACACCGCGGTGAACACTCTCGTCTTCGACACCAAGCAGGAGGGCGGTGTCGTCGTCCACGACGTCGCCGTCGAGGATGCCCATCAGATAGGCGCGGTGACCCCCCACTACGACGCGGCCACCCGCATCGAGCAGGCGCACTCCGAGGGGCTCTACACGATCACTCGCATCGTCGTCTTCGATGACGCCTATCGTGCGTCGGCGTTCCCTGAAGAACGTCTGATCGGTGGATGGCTGAGCCCCACATCGCAGGAAGCACGCTCCTATGTCCTCTCCCTCGCTGTCGAAGCATGTGAGATCGGGTTCGACGAGATCCAGTTTGACTACATCAGGTACCCCTCGGGAGCCACCGCGGATCGCACCGGCCAGCTCGACCTGTCCCAGGCGGATCGGGTCGCGGCCATTGCGACGTTCCTCGGCGAAGCGCGCTCTCTGCTCAATCCGATGGGTTGCGCGGTCAGCGGTGATGTCTTCGGCGTCGTGGTCTCGATGGAGGACGATCAGGGGCTTGGCCAGCGTCCGGAGGAGCTATCGGCCCAACTGGATGTGCTCAGCCCGATGGTCTACCCGAGTCACTACTCCAACGGATGGCTCGGGTACGAGGATCCCAACGATCACCCCTACGAGGTGACCGCCGATGCCATCGCCGATGCCATCCCTCGTCTGGCGGAGGGCTCCACCCTTCGACCTTGGTTGCAGGCGTTTTGGTGGACGAACGAGCAGATAAGGACCTCGATCCAGGCCGCCGAGGACCATGGGGTCGGCTGGATCCTGTGGAACGTGCTCAGCAATTTCGATGTTGCCGCGTTACCGAGCGACGACGAGGTCGGTTCTTAGCGCCCCGTTCACTCGCTGACCCCGGTCCGCACGTCGGGTGCCCCCATCCGGGCCGCGTCCGCCGTGTGATCGTCGGGCTGGGACTGCGAGTCGATCTCCGCCCTGACTCTGGCCTCGTAGTGGCTGATCTCCCGGTTGGTGGTGATCTGGTCCCAGCCCAGCACATTGCCCATCACCCTGGCAGCGGGGCGAATCGCATCGAGACCCCGATGACGGGTCTCGATGGACAACCTCGTCCGTCTGGTCAACACGTCATCGAGATGAAGAGCCCCCTCGTGGGTCACCGCATAGCGAATCTCTGCTATCAGGTAGGGGGCGTCGGGGACCACGGGCCGGGCGAATTCAGGGTCTATCGCGGCCATCTCCTCGACTTCGTCGGCCAGCGATCCGTAGCGACTACGCAGCCGGTCGTCGCTGTGCGGGATGGCACCGATCAGTGGTATGTCGTTCGTTGATGAGCCCGGGATGTCCCCCAGGTATCCGGCGGCGGCGTCGACGGCATCGGCCGCCATGACCCGGTAGGTCGTGTACTTCCCTCCGGCGACGCTGATGAGCCCGTTGCCACGATCCTCGACCGCATGCTCGCGGCTGAGCTTGGAGGTCTCCTCGGTCTCGCCCTGCAGCAGTGGGCGGAGCCCGGCATAGACACCGACGATGTCTGTGGCTGTGATCGGGGTCCGGAGTGCGGTGTTGACCCACTTCAGGAGATATTCGATGTCGGTCCGGCTGGCCGCTGGATGGGCCCGGTGCAGCGACCACGGTGTATCGGTCGTGCCGACGATCCAGTGTTGTCCCCACGGGATGACGAACAGGACGCTCGCCTCCGTGCGCAACAGGATTCCGGTCTCTGACTCGATCCGGTCCCGGGGGACCAGGAGGTGGATTCCCTTCGAAGCGCGGACGTCCACTCGGTGCTCGCCGGCAAGATTCTCGATGTCGTCGGTCCACACGCCCGTCGCGTTCACGACAACACGGGTCGGGATGACGATCTCCACCCCTTGTTCGAGATCCACGACCCGTGCCGCCTCGATCCGGCCGGCAGGCGTCCTGGTCAGCCCAACGACTCGGGCGCTGTTGGCGACCAGGGCACCGCGGGCAGCAGCTGTCCGGGCCACGGTCATGGTGTGACGGGCATCGTCGACCACCGTGTCCCAGTAGAGGATGCCTCCGGTGGCGTCGAGTGCCGGCGCCATGCGACCCAATCGTCTCTTCCCCAGGTGCTGATGCCAGGGGAGAGGATTTGATGCCATACGAGCCAGGATCTCGTAGATGAGCACGCCGGCTCCGACATAAAGCCTTTCCCAGAACCGATGCTCCAATGGATATATGAACGACACCGGGGTCACGAGGTGCGGGCACAGCCTATTGAGCATGAGATTGCGCTCCCGGAGCGCCTCACGCACCAGTCCGAAGTCGAACCGCTCTAGATAGCGGAGACCACCGTGGAACATCTTCGACGACCGGCTCGATGTGCCCGATGCGTAGTCCCGCTGCTCGACGAGCCCGACACTGAGACCTCGCGCCGCTGCGTCCAGAGCCGAACCGGCACCGGTCGCGCCGCCCCCGATGACCAGCACATCGACGCCTTCGTTGGCCATTCTCTCCAGATGACGGCGGCGTTGCAGATGGTTGAGGGCTCCGGCGTCGTCGAGCAAACGGCCTCCTTACGATTGTCCGATGAAGATAGGTGTGCAGCTACCCGAGGTCGAACGCCCGCCGTCGTGGAGTGACACGCGTGCGATCGCCCTCGCCATAGAGGATTGTGGTTTCGATTCGATCTGGGTGGGCGACCACTTGCTCTATCGCGACGAACGGGGGACGAAGGGCCCGTTCGAGGCATGGACCAGTCTCGCTGCGCTCGCCGAGGCCACATCGAGAGTCGAGCTCGGTCCCCTGGTGGCGGCGACTTCGTTTCACTCGCCGGCGATGCTGGCCAAGATGGCAGCGACAGTCGATGACATCAGCGGAGGACGGTTGATCCTCGGACTCGGTGCCGGCTGGAATGAGGTCGAGTACGACGCCTTTGGCTTCCCTTATGACCATCGGGTCAGCCGCTTCGAGGAGGCTTTCACGATCATTCGCACCCTGCTCAGGGAGGGCTCCATCGATTGGGTCGGGGAGTTCCACACCCTGCGTGACATGGAGTTGGTTCCAAAGGCGCGCCCGGACATGAAGATCCTCATCGGATCCAACGGTCCCCGCATGCTCAGGGCCACGATGGCGCACGTCGACATGTGGAACTCCTGGTTCGATGGCTTCGGGAATCGTGTCGAAGGCCTCGCCGAACTGAGCGGACTCGTCGACGAGGCGTGTGCTGCCGTCGGTCGGGACCCGGCGGAGGTGGAACGGACCGTGGCCCTCTACGTGCAGCTACAAGGAGGTGGCGGCCGCCGGCCAGGAGATGCCGAGCGGGGGACTGCCCCGCCCATCTCGGGGAGTCGGTCCGCCGTCGCCGATCACCTGCGCACTTTCGAAGATGCCGGGATCTCACATCTTCAGATCGTGCTCGACCCGATCGACGTCGCCTCGGTCGAGGAGCTGGCGGAGATCGCGGCACTCGTCTGATCTATAGGGTTGGGGGTCATGAGACTCACGTCGACCAGCTTCAACGACGGCGACCCGATTCCCGAGCGTTACGCGTTCGCCAAGCCGGACCCGGAGAGCAGGGTGACACTCGCCGGAAACACCAACCCCCAGCTCGAGTGGTCGGACATTCCCGACGGGACGAGGTCGTTCGCCTTGATCAGTCACGACTACGACGTCCCCAGCAAAGGTGACGACGTCAACCAGCCCGATCGCGAGGTTCCCGAGGACCTGCCACGAGTGGACTTCTTCCACTGGGTTCTCGTCGACCTCCCGCCGGACAAGACCTCGATATCAGAAGGCGAATTCTCCGACGGCGTTGTGTCGGGCGGCCAAGACCAGGACGTCCACGTCGGCCGGCATGGGCTCAACGACTTCACCGGATGGTTCGCGGACGATCCGGACATGGCCGGCAACTACTACGGATACGACGGATGCGCCCCGCCCTGGAACGACTCGATCCTCCACCACTACGTGTTCACGGTGTACGCACTCGATGTGGACGAGCTCGACGTCGAAGGCGACTTCACCGGCCACGACGTTCGCGAGGCAATGCAAGGCCACATCCTCGCCGAGGCCTCGATCGAGGGGACCTACACCCAGAACCCGCGTCTGCTCTAGGCGTTGCTATAGCAAGATGTAGTGGTTTCCGAGACCTGGTGCACGGCCAACCGCGACTACTCCTCGGCGATCGTCACCGAGTTGATCACCACGTCTTCGTTGGGGCGGTCGGAGCGATCGGTGCCGGACCTCGCGATCGAGTCGACCGCACCCATCCCCGACCTCACCTGGCCGAAAATCGTGTAGCTGTGGGGCAGTCCCACGTCCGTGTGGCAGATGAAGAACTGGCTGCCGTTCGTATTGGGGCCCGCGTTGGCCATGGCGACCGTGCCCCGTGAGTAGTCCCCGTCACCCTCGAGCTCGTCACGGAACTTGTAACCGGGACCGCCGCGCCCGGTCCCGGTGGGGTCGCCACCCTGGATCATGAAGTTCTCGATCACTCGATGGAAGACGACACCGTCGTAGTAGCCGTCGTTGGCGAGAAACACGAAGTTGTTCACCGTCAGCGGTGATCTGCCCGCATCGAGATCGATCACGATCTCCCCGTGATTGGTGTCGAGGGTCGCAACGTAGGACTTGGCGGGGTCGATGGTCAGTTCGGGGGCGCTGTCATATTGTTTGGTCATTCCTGTCTTTCTCGTAGATGAGCGGATTCGACCCGGATATGGCCTGAGGAACCCCGGGTTCGCACAAGCCCGGGGTCGGACACCGCTGGTTCGCACCCACCGGGTTCGCGGAGGTGTTGATTACCCAAAGTAGGCGGGTTGTCTGCCTTCGGCCCACTTGATGGAGCAACCCATGGAAGCATGTTGGTCACCTGGGATCGCCTCGCCGGCCAGGACCGCGTCCATGGCGGCCCTCAGCTCATCGCCGGTCACCGGCACGTCGTTGCCGGGGCGTGCCTCGTCCATGCGGCCCCGGTAGACCAGCTTGCGGTCGGGACCGAACAGGAAAAAGTCCGGTGTGCACATCGCCGTGTATGCCGCGGCGACTTCCTGGGTGGCGTCGAAGAGGTAGGGAAATACATAGCCCTGTGTTTCCGCCTCCTCCTTCATGCGCTCCGGAGAGTCCCCGGGCGACACCTGGGGATCATTCGAGCAGATGGCGACTATGCCTATGCCGGTGTCGGCGTAGTCCTTGCCCATGGCGGCCAACTCGTGACGCACGTGTTGCACATAAGGGCAGTGATTACAGATGAACATCACCAGGAGCCCGGTCTTGTCCCTGTAGTCGGCCAGCGACACCGTCTCGCCGGTGACCACGTCGGGCAACGAGAAGTCGGGGGCTTCGGTGCCGAGATCGAGCATTGTGGATGAAACAGCCATGATTCGAGTCTAAGGCGAGGCGAATCTCGAGATCACATCGGCGAACGCCTCGATCGAGCCTGCCATGGCGACATCGGGCAACGAGACGATTGAATGGTCGGCGCCGGCGTCTGAGTACCCGGCGAACAGCACCTCCAGATCGTCTGCGGTTCCCGCATTGTGTCGTTTCATGTACTGCTCTGCGGGGGTGTTGCGATCCCGCAACCGCTCCACCCGAGCGCGAAGGGCAGTGCGGTCTTCGGCCACCAGGGAGTTGGTGAGATGGGTGACCTCAATCGTCGCGGGGTCCCTGTCGAGCTCGTCGCAGTGTCGGTGGAGGACCTCGACCTTGTGTCTGACTCGATCTGGATCCCCGAAGACATTGCAGGCATCGGCGTATCTCGCCACCAGACGCAGCGTTCTCTTCTCTCCACTTCCGCCAACCATCAGCGGAATCCGCTCCTGGACGGGTCTCGGGTAGCAAATGAGCTCGTTGGCGTCGATGTGACGACCGTGGAACTCGGGTGATCCCTTGCCCCACAGGAGGGGCAGCATCTGCAGGGTCTCCTCGAGAATCCCATAACGGTCACCGACCTCGGGAAACTCGATCCCGTATGCGTCGTGCTCGGCTTCGTCCCATGCCACGCCGAGACCGCACATGACCCGTCCGCCGGAGATCACGTCGAGGGAAGCGATCATCTTCCCGAGTAGCACCGGATGGCGATGGGTGACCCCGGTCACCAACGAGCCGACACGGATCGTCGTGGTCACGCCGGCGATGAACCCGAGTGACACGTAAGCCTCGGGGATGTCCTCCCAGGGTCGTCCCACACCGCGGATCTGGCGGAAGTGGTCCATGAGCCAGATATCGCGGAACCCTGCGTCCTCGGCTCGTCGGGCTATCGAGGTGAGAGTCGGTCCCAGCCCGGACTCCCAGTCGAACCTGGAGACCAGCAACCCGAAGGTGTGACGGGGCGTGGCTGTTGGCTCCCCATCACCCTCCTCATCAGGCGCGGTGGATGTGGCCATGGTCGTTGCCACCACTGCAACGGGCTGCTCGGTGTGCACGCCGTCGAAGTCTTCATCGGCGAGATGTTCCCTGATCTCGTTGAACTGTGAGATCTGACGACGGAGGGCCGTCTTCGGTATCGGCCTCTCCCTGGCCTCGTTTCGCTGCTCACAGACCTCTGGGTCGGTGTCGAACACGATGGCGTGTGCCGGGATCCCCGACTCGTGGGCCAGAGCCACCCACCGCGTCCTGTTCTCGACGTTGAGCCCAAGCGTGTCGATGACAGTGGTGAGCCCTCGGCGCATGCGCTCGGTGACGATGATCTCGAGAAGGTGGAAGGCAGTCGTTCCGGCTGTCTGGTCGTCGGGTCCTGCTCCGACCATGGCTCGCAAGCCGTCCGATGACACGATCTCGTACGGTGCGAAGTGCAATGCGGCCCAGGTCGACTTGCCCGAGCCGCTGGGCCCGACGAGTACGACGAGGCTGGGCGCGGGCAGACGCAATTCCATGACGTGTTTCTAGCGGTTCGTAGTCCTGGCAGGCGACCGGCGGAAGTCACATGGCGCAGTGGCACACACCCGGTGACGTGTCTGGCAGTGGAGGACCGGTAACCTTGCGTTCGTGACTGATTCTCACTCAGCGCCATTCGGACGGGTGGCGACCGCGATGATCACTCCGTTCAAAGACGATGGCCCGGTCGACCATCAGAAGATGTGGGACCTGGCCAGACATCTGGCCGAGAGTGGTTCGGACACCCTGGTGGTATGCGGCACCACCGGGGAATCGCCAACCCTCTCCGACGACGAGAAGGTCGCCGTGTTCAAGACGGTCATCGATGCCGTCGCCGACAAGAAGACCAAGGTGATCGCGGGAAGCGGGACGAACGACACGGCCCGGGTCGTCCATCTGACGGAGAAGGCTGGTGAGCTCGGCGCAGACGGGGTGCTAGTCGTCACCCCCTATTACAACAAGCCGACGCAAAAAGGTCTCATCGCCCATTTCAACACCTGCGCCGACGTTGGTCTCCCGGTGATGGTCTACAACATCCCGGGCCGGACCAACCGGCTCATCGAGATCGACACGCTGGCGGAGATCGCTGCACACCCCAATGTCGTGGCCACCAAGGACGCGGTGGAGAGTCTCGACTTCACCTCGGAAACCGTCAGCCGAATCCCGGGGCTCCCTGTCTATTCGGGGCAGGACTCACTGACACTTCCCATGATCTCCGTCGGCGCCGTCGGTGTCGTGTCGGTGGTTTCTCATCTCGCCGGGCCCACCATTCAGGCGATGGTCAGGGCCGCTCTCTCCGGTGACCTCGAGGAGGCGAGACGACTTCACCACCAACTGCTCCCGCTTTGCTTCGCGTGTTTCCTCGAGACCAACCCGGGTCCGATCAAAGGTGCGGTGGACCGGCTGTGGCAGCCCGTTGGCGATGTGCGTCTCCCGCTGGTGGCGGCCGGCGAGGACACGTTGGCGGAGATCGAGAAGGCAATGGGTGCGATCACCGCCTCGTGAGCATCTCTGTCACGTTTCTAGGTGGATTGGGGGAGATCGGTCGGAACTGCGCCGCGCTCGAAATCGACGGAAAGATCGCCCTGATCGATGTCGGGCTCATGTTCCCCGAGGAGGACATGCTCGGTGTCGATCTCGTGTTCCCGGATTGGTCCTGGATAATCGAGCGCGCCGGCGACGTGTCGCTCGTCGTCATAACACATGGCCACGAGGACCACATGGGGGCTCTTGGATACTTTCTCCGCGATCTGTCGGTCCCGGTGTACGGATCAGAACTGACTCTGGAACTGGCCAAGGGGAGGGTGGACGAACTCGGCGTCGAGGCCGAGTTTCGCACCATCGACCAGAGGAAGTGGATCAGCCACGGGCCGTTCAAGTTCATGCTGATCCCGGTCAGTCATTCGGTACCAGAGGCATCCGCGATCGCGTTCGACACTCCCGAAGGCGTTGTCCTCCACTCCGGGGACTTCAAGCTCGACCCGACGCCGATCGATCGTCGGCCCACCGACTTGCCGGCCTTCGCCTCCCTGGGGAGCCGTGGAGTCAGGCTCCTCCTCTCTGATTCGACAAACGCGGAGAAGGATGGTTTCGAACCGTCTGAGAGCTCGGTGGGCCAGCCCATCGCCGACGCAATCCGCGACGCGTCGGGAAGGGTGATCGCAGCGTGCTTCTCCTCACATGTACACCGCGTACAGCAGATAGCGGACGCCGGAATAGCCGCCGGGCGCAAGATCGCCTTCTTCGGCCGGTCCATGCACCGCAACACCACGATTGCATCCGACCTCGGGTTGCTGGAGGTTCCCGAGGGCTCGGTGGTCGACATCACCGAGCTCGGCGAGTTCCCCGCCCACCAACAGCTTCTGATCACGACCGGATCCCAGGGTGAGCCGTTCGCCGCACTCTCTCTCATGTCGCAGGGTCGGCACAAGTTCGTCGAGCTTGGCGAGGACGACACGGTCCTCATCTCGGCCAAGCCAATCCCCGGCAACGAGACCGCGGTGTCCAAGGTGATATCCAACCTGATCCGGCGAGGGGCCCGGGTCGTCCACGGTCGCAACTCCCACGTCCACGTCTCCGGTCACGCTGCCCGTGAGGAGTTGCTCACCTTCCTCAACCTGGTCCGTCCCAAGGCCTTCGTGCCGGTGCACGGTGAGTATCGACATCTGGCCGCGCACGCCGACCTGGCCCGGTCTATGGGCGTCGACCACGTCGACGTCCTCGAAGACGGCGATCGCGTGGTCATCGACGGGAAGAAGACGATGGTCGAACGCCGGGCGGTGCCCGCGGGGTACGTCTACCTGGACGGCTCGGCGGTGGGCGACGTCCAGGGGGGAGTGCTCAGGGACAGGTCACACCTCGCCGATGAGGGTGTCGTCGTAGTGACCGTTGGCATCGATCACGACACAGGCGAGATCATCTACGGACCGGACATGGACAGTCACGGGCTGATGGACGATCCGAGCGCGGTATTGGATAAAGCTGCCGAAGCCGTGCGCTCTGCCATCGCCTCACACGACTCCGGACGGACCGACCACGCCGAGATGCAGAAGACGATACGCAAGGCGGCCGGCAAGCTGATCCGCGCTGAGACCG
>DASPGH010000033.1:0-22661 GCA_035620735.1 Acidimicrobiia bacterium
TCCGATCTCGACATCGCCCAGTTCCACCCGTCCAACGGGACCTGGTGGATCAGCAGGTCCACAGGTAGTGGGTTTTCCACGTCACTGTGGGCCGACTTCGCCACCTCCAGTGGATGGGAGAACCAGATGGTTGGCGACTTCAACGGTGACGGCCGCGAAGACATAGCCCAGTTCTACCCGCCCAACGGGACCTGGTGGGTGAGCCGTTCCACCGGCTCCAGCTTCTCCACATCACTGTGGGCTTCCTGATCCCTTGATGGGTCTTGCTGACTGGCGCGCGTGCCCAGCCAGCAAGACCCATCGGACTCGACAAGGACGTCGACCGAGTCTTGACCGGGCCCCGAGCCTGACGAGGCCTTGGGACGACCGGCCCCCTGCCCGTCAGGTACCTGACCCTGGCCTTACGCTGGGCAAATGCGCCTTACCACAACCTGAACAAGAAAAGTCAAGAAAATCCCGATTTCTCTCCCCACTCTCCGTGTTCGGCGACTAAGGTGCCGCCCAGGCATCGGGAGGTTGTCAACACTTGGGGCACCGGCTGGGTGGGTATCGTCGGTTTTGGGCATTTGAGGGGCGTGCTGGTCACGAAGGCCTCACACTTCGCTACGCCATCCCCTCTTCTCTACCGCCTGGCCTCTTCGCCGCCAGCTCGCGGTTTCCTGAACCCCACCTGAACCACCGCCCGGAAGAGTCCCGCCCGGCCACCGCACCCCCCACCGTTTTTCGCAACCGCGTTCGTTGTCAGATCGAGAGTCGATTCGTGATGTCGGAGGATCCGCCGACACCAATCTCTGAGAGGAAAGCCTTTCTGCCCTCGTGGGCGGAGAAGGTCCATCGTGTGGAAAGGGGGGCACAGTGCTCCGTTCTGTAGTCCGGTTCAGTCTTCGATTCCCATGGTTGGTGATCGCGATCGCGGCCGGCTTGATCGCAATCGGTTTTCTGCAATTCTCGAACGCGCGCAAGGACCTTCTTCCCGAGTTCTCGCCCACCATCGTCGAGGTGCAGACGGAGGCTCTCGGGCTATCGGCCTATGAGGTCGAACAGCTGATAACGGTTCCGCTGGAGCAAGACCTCCTCAACGGCGTGGCCTTCCTCGATGAGATCGAGTCGGCGTCGCTGCCCGGCCTCTCCTCGGTTGTGATGACATTCGAGCCCGGCACCGACATCCTCGACGCTCGTCAGGTGGTGGCAGAGCGGCTCACCCAGGCGGTGGCTGTGGCCGGACTACCGAATGTCGCCGACACACCACAGATGATCCAGCCGCTCTCCTCGACAAGTCGTGTGGCACTCGTCTCGCTCTCCTCCTCGGAGATGACACCGATCGAACAGTCGGTCCAGGCACGGTGGGTCATCGTGCCCTCGCTACTCGGTGTCGACGGTGTGGCCAATGTTTCGATCTTCGGCTTCCGGGACCGTCAGCTCCAGGTGCTCGCAGACCCGGAGCGACTGGGTCAGGAGCAACTCGACCTGAGTGACGTGATCCGGACGGCGGGCAATGCCCTCGAAGTCTCACCGCTCAGCTTCCTCGAGGCCTCCAGCCCGGGAACGGGTGGCTTCATCGACACGGCCAACCAACGGCTTCACATCTTCCACGAGCAGACCATCTCGACGCCCGAAGAGCTGGCACAGGTCCCGATCGAGGACGACCAGGGCGATGTAGTGCTTCGCAACGGCGAGCCAATGCTCCTGGGCGACGTCACCGAAATCGTCGAAGACCACCAGCCTTTGATCGGCGATGCACGCTGTGACGACGGGCCGTGTCTCCTCCTCGTCGTAGAGAAGTTCCCCGAGGCGAACACACCCGAAGTTGCAGCCAGTGTCGCCGAGGCACTCGACTCTCTGAAGCCGGGTCTCCCCGGGATGGACATCGACACTTCCATATATGAGCCGGCGAGCTTCATCGATGCCTCGCTGATGAATCTGGGTGTCGTGCTCCTTATCGGTGCAGTCCTCCTGGTCGTGATCCTCGGTCTCGTCTTCCGGGACTGGCGAACCACCCTCATCGCGGTGACGACGCTCGCCGTCTCGGTCACGGGAGCAGTGATCGTCCTCCTTCTGTTCGATGTCACGGTCAACACCATGATCCTGGCCGGTCTCGTCATGGCTCTCGTCGTGATCATCGACGAAGCGATCGCCGGTGCGGGCCTGATCGCGAAACGGGCGTCGGAGAAGCGGGCCGAAGGGAATGGCTCGACCTTCCCCCGAACGGTGCTGATGGCCACGCTGGAGAACACCCGCCCCGCGCTGTATGCGCTGGCGATAGCCGTCGCCCTTCTACTGCCCTTCTTCGTGATGGGTGGCGTGACCGGTGCGTTCTTCCCCACGATCGCAACCGCTTACTTCGTTGCCCTCGTGGTGGCCCTGCTTTCGAGCTTGATGGTGGC
Source organism: Acidimicrobiia bacterium (assembly GCA_035620735.1). Lineage (GTDB taxonomy): Bacteria > Actinomycetota > Acidimicrobiia > Spongiisociales > ZC4RG35 > JANQRA01. The sequence goes on from DASPGH010000033.1 coordinate 2,385, forward strand.
TCCCGCCCTGGGAGTCCTCCTGCTGCGTAGCGGAGGTGGGGTGCGGGAAACAGGCTTTGCCTCCAGAATCCGGAGGTCCTACGAAGATCGTTCTGCGAGACGTGTCGGTCTGGCGGGGCCTGCGATCGTGTTCGCGGCGCTGCTGGTTGTTGCGCTCGTCACGGTTCCGTTCCTCGAGTCTCGGATGCGTCCATCACTCCAGGAGCGCGACGTGGTGGTGGTACTGACCGCACCACCGGGCATGTCACTGACCAGGATGGACGAGATCACCTCCGATGTGGTCGACCAGGTCCGGGCCCTGCCCGGTGTCGACAACATTGCTGCACACGTGGGCCGGGCGATCACGTCCGATCAGATCGTCGACGTGAACGCGTCCGAGGTCTGGGTCAACATCGACGAGTCGGCCCCCTACGACGAGACGGTGGACGCCATCGAGGGCGTGACCAGTGGGTTCCCCGAAGTGGGAGGCGATGTCTCGACCTACTCCGAACAGCGTGTCACCGAAGTCCTCGGACAGACCTCAGACGAGGTCGTGGTCCGGGTCTACGGCGAGGACGACGCCACATTGGCCACGACCGCTGAGGAAGTCCGCGATCTCGTGGCGGGCGTCGATGGCGTGGAGCAAGCCACGGTCCTCACCGAGTTGGAACAGGACACGATCGAGATCCAAGTCGACCTGGAAGCCGCCCAGGCTCATGGGCTCAAACCGGGCGACATCCGGCGCACGGCCGCGATCCTCCTCTCCGGCCTGACGGTGGGCAACCTGTTCGAGGAGCAGAAGGTGTTCGACGTCGTGGTCTGGGGACCACCGGAACTGCGAGAAACGCCTGAGGACGTCGGTGATCTGTTGGTCACCACGCCCGCCGGTACCCAGATCCCGTTGAGCGAAGTCGCCGACGTGAGAGTTGTCTCTAGCCCAACCGTGATCAGACACGAGTCCGTGTCCAAGTTCCTCGATGTGAGCGCAACCACGACGGATGGCGACATCGCCGGCGTCGCCGAGCGTATCGAAGCGGCGGTGCAGGACCATCAGTTCCCGGCAGAGTTCCATGCGGCTGTGCTGGGTGGATTCGTCGAGGACAGCGCGACAACAGTCACCGTGATCTCGGTAGCGGTTGCCGCCCTGATCGCGATCTATCTGTTGCTCCAGTCGGCCTTCGCCAGCTGGCGACTCGCCACACTCACCATCCTGTTGCTGCCAATGGCACTCACGGGGTCGCTCATCGCCACGTGGATCTTCTCACGGGAATTCACCCTCGGTTTGGCCGCGGGTCTGATAGCCGTGCTCGTGCTGGCCTCCCGTTGGGTCCTGGCACTGGTAAATGAATACCGGGGTCTGGAGAGAGATGGCGAGGAGTTCGGCACGGCCCTGGTGGCCAGGGGTACCGCCGACCTGCTCCTTCCCATCCTGGCCTCCGGGCTTGCCATCCTGGGGTTCTTCCTCCCGGCAGTGTTCCGTGGCGGAGAGACGGGTTTGGAGTTGGCGGGGCCGCTTGCCATCGCCGTGATCGGCGGTGTGCTCACAACTCTCGCCCTCGTCCTGTACGTCCTCCCGGCGGTGTATGCCCGATGGGGACATGTCGAGCACCCGGACACCTCGGCAGACGATCTCTTCGTCGAGTACGAGCGGGAAACGGAGAAGGTGTGAAGATGCGACGTCGCTTCTCGACGTTCGTGGCCGTGTCGCTCATCGTGGTCGCCGTTCCGGCGTGTCGGGACAACTCCACGGTCGAGTTGGAGCCACCGGCAACAAAGGTGGAGATCGAAGGGACCGACCGCTATCGGGTGACCCTCACTCCGCAGGCCGTGGAACGCCTGGACATCCAAACCGCCGACGTGACTGAGGCCGAGGGACACCTGGCAATAACCAGCGATGCCCTCATCCTCGACACCAATGGGGACTTCTGGGTGTACGTCAACGTCGAGCCGAACACATACGAGAGAGCCGCGTTGGAGTCCGTCCGAGAAGTCGATGGACAGGCTCTGTACGCCGAGGGGCCCGCAGTGGGCACACCCGTCGTCTATGTCGGGGTGCCGGAGCTGTACGGCGAAGAAACCGGCGTAGGAAAGTAGGGGGCGACGATGTTGCGTTGGCTGGTCGGGTCGAGTCTCAAGTTCCGCTTCCTCGTGGTGGGGGCGGCTGGGGCCCTGATGTTCTTCGGTGTGCAGCAGCTGCAGCACACCCGCATCGACGTCTTCCCGGAGTTCGCTCCACCCCGTGTGGAGATCCAAACCCCCTCGCTGGGGTTGTCGGCTTCAGAGGTCGAGTCGCTGGTGACGATCCCGCTCGAACAGAGCCTGGCCGGCGTGCCGGGTCTCGATGTGATCCGCTCCAAGAGCTTGGAGCAGCTCTCCTCGATCGAGATGATCTTCCAACCAGGCACCGACTTGCTCACCGCTCGGCAGCTGGTCGCGGAGCGAATCGACAAGATCGCTCCGCAGCTACCGACTTGGGCCAGCCCACCGTTCATGATCCAGCCGCTCTCCGCCACCAGCCGCGTGATGAAGATCGGGCTGGCGCCGGACGATCCTGAGATCGACATGATGGATCTCTCGATGACGACGTACTGGAAGATCCGCACCCGTCTTCTTCGCGTCCCCGGCGTGGCCAACGTGCCCATCTGGGGCGAGCGTCTGGACATGCTCCAGGTTCACGCCGACCCCGAGCGGCTCCGAGCCAACGGGGTAACTCTCGAGAACGTGATGACCACCACCGCGGATGCGCTCGAATCGGGTCTGCTCCAGTACTCCGAAGGTCACATCATCGGACGCGGCGGTTTCATCGAAGAGGCCAACACCCGGATGCCGATACGGCTCGTGGAGCCCATCGTCAGCGTCGACCAGCTCGCACAGATCCCGATCACGAACGCCTCGGGCCAGACGATGCAGCTTCAGGACGTCGCCGACCTCGTCCGTGACCACCAGCCCCTCATCGGGGACGCCGTCATCAACGACGGCCAGGGTCTCATGCTCATCGTCGAGAAACTCCCGTGGGCCAACACGCTGGACGTGACCAGGGGCATCGAAGAGGCAATGGCCGAGCTCGAGCCCGGTCTCGACGGCATCTACGTCGACACCGAGATCTTCAGGCCGGCAACGTTCATCGAGGACGCCATCGACAACCTGGGATTGTCGATATTCCTCGGCGCCATGCTCATGATCTTCATGCTGGGCGCCTTCCTCTACGAATGGCGCACCGCTCTGATCAGCGTCGTTGCCATCCCGCTGTCACTCATCGCAGCCGGTCTGGTGCTGCACCTGATGGGAGCGACCATCAACACCATGATCCTCGCCGGAATGGTGATCGCACTCGGCGACATCGTCGACGACGCCATCATCGACATCGAGAACGTCGTGCGACGTCTTCGTCTCCATCGAGAGGCGGGAGGCACCAGGTCGACGGCGCGGGTGATCCTGGACGCCTCGATGGAAGTCCGCAGCGCCATCGTCTACGCGACTCTGATCGAGATAGCCGCAGTCATCCCCATCTTCTTCCTGACCGGTCTCTCCGGCTCCTTCTTCCGACCCCTCGTCACCGCCTACGCTCTGGCCCTCGGAGCGTCGATGCTGGTGGCTCTCACCGTGACCCCAGCCCTGAGCCTCATATTCTTCCGCAAGGAGGGCTCGCTGAGTCACCGTGAGTCTCCCTTGGTCCCACCACTCAAGCGGGGCTATGACGCAGTCCTGAGACGGGTCGTCGACAACCCCCGGTGGGCATACTCGGGAGTGGCGGCGCTCATGGTCGTCGGGGTTGCCCTCGTTCCCTTCCTGGGCCAGTCGCTCCTCCCGGAGTTCAAGGAGCGAGACTTCCTCATGCACTGGCTGACGAAGCCGGGAACGGGCCAGCCCGAGGAATATCGCATCTCGGTGGCGGCCAATGCCGAGCTGCTCACGATTCCAGGCGTGCGCAATGCCGGATCGCACATAGGACAGGCGCTCCTGATGGACGAGGTAGTCGGTATCGAGTTCGGGGAGAACTGGATCAGTGTCGACCCGTCAGTTGACTACGACGAGACCTTGGCCAAAGTCCAAGAGGTGGTGAACGGGTACCCGGGCCTCTTCCGCGACGTCTTGACCTATCTGAAGGAACGAATACGAGAGGTCCTGACTGGCTCGAGTGAAGCGATCACCATCCGGATATTCGGGCCCGACTTGCTGCTCCTTCGAGAGAAGGCCAGTGAGCTCAACGATAAACTCGGTGAGATCCCTGGAGTGATCGAGAATCATGTCGAGTTCCAGGCCGACATCCCCCAGATCCGTGTCGAAGTGGATCTGGAGAAAGCAAAGATCTATGGGCTCAAGCCGGGTGACGTTCGTAGGTCGGCTTCCTATCTGATCGCAGGTGAGGAGGTTGGCGACATATTCCATGCCGGAAGGGCCTACGACGTCCAGTTGTGGAGCCCCAAGGAGCTCCGTCAGAGCCTCACCGACGTGGAGAACCTGCTGATCGACACTCCGACCGGCTCCCAGGTCCACCTCCAGGACGTGGCCGATGTGACCGTCGTCGGAGTGCCCAACATCATCCATCACGAGAACCTGGCCCGGAACCTGGATGTCGGTGCCAACATCGACGAATCCCGCGACCTGGGGTCGGTTGTCGCCGATGTCGAAGCGGCCATGGCCGAGATCGACTGGCCCGAGGAGTTCCATCCCGAGCTGCTCGGTGAGTTCACGGAGCGGCAAGACGCGCAGCGCGTCCTGTTCCTCTTCGCCATCGTCGCCGCCATAGCCGTGTTCCTGCTACTCCAGGCTTCCTTCAACAGCTGGCGTCTCGCAATGCTGTCGTTCCTGACACTTCCGATCGCCCTGGTGGGAGGTGTCATCGCCGCGTTCATCGCTGGTGGCGAACTCTCACTTGGCTCTCTGATCGGTTTCTTCACGGTGCTGGGCATCGTGGCCCGAAACGGGATCATGCTGATAAGCCACTACCAGCACCTGGAGAACGAGGAAGGAATGCGATTCGGACCCGAGCTAGTCCTGCGCGGGGCCACCGAGCGGGTGGTGCCGATCCTCATGACCGTGCTCACCACAGGTCTCGCTCTGATCCCGTTGATCGTTCGCGGCGAGATACCCGGTCAGGAGATCGAGCTGCCCATGGGCTACGTGATCTTGGGTGGTTTGATAACGGCTACGCTCCTCAACTTGTTCGTGGTGCCCAGCCTCTACCTGCGGTTTGCCAAGAAGCGCCCCCAGGAGGCCGCTGAGGTCGCACCCGTTACGTAGAGGAACGAAATGGCCGGACAAGTCAGCCCGTCCTCCTGGACGGCGCCCTTCGCCGACGATGATGCGGTAGACGGAAGCGAGCGCGCTTTCTCAGAGGAGGTGGCCGTCGATGACCGGGATTCCGTAGATGACCGGGATTCCGTAGATGACCGGGATCACGTCGACGACCGAGAACACGTCGATGACCGAGAACACGTCGTCGCCGTCGATGATGAGTCTCCAGAGGTGATGAACGACGACGAGTCATTACCCTCGGACAGCGATCAAGACGGTGACGTATTGGCGGACGAACAAGACTCGGCGGGTGAAGACTCGAGGGCGATCGAGGAATTCGAGGAGAGTTGGGTCACCGTCGCCCAGGCGTCGCAATTGCTGGGATTATCGGACACGACGGTCCGACGGAAGTTGAAGACCGGTGAGCTCAATGGCGAGATGGCATTCGATTCGTCCATCGGCTCGAGACGCTGGTTGGTCGATCTCACCGGGGTCGAGATCGTGCAACCGGAGACCACGACGTTGGTTCCCATGGCAGCGATCGATCGCCTGGAGAAGGCGTGGGCAGACACCCGCGACGCGGTAGCCAGAGCGGAGACTGCCGAGCGCATCGCCAACTTCGAGAGAGAGCGACGCATCGAGGCCGAGGGGGAACGGGATCGGCTTCGCTCCCTGCTCACCGCCGAGAACGATCTGGCGCAGCGAATCGCCGAGCTGGAGAAGAACCGCAGAATCCAGGCCGAAAAGGAGCGGGATCGACTCCGCGCCCTACTCGAGGTTGAGCCAAAGAACACATGGTGGATGCGGATGATGGAGCGATTCCGCCTGTAACGACTCCGTCCGCCTCGGCCAGTGCAGTCATCTCACGCGACCAGATGACCACTCCTGTGTCCATTCGTCGCATGTGCCGGCGTCTGCTCTTTCAGGCTCTCCGGACCGGATGGACTCTCGAGGCGCCGGGCAACAACCCCGGTGGCGATCAATACAGCCCCAATGGCCAAGGTGATGATGACGGCCACGTGCGCTACCGTCGGCCGGGCGCCGGGAGAGCCGGTGACCGTCTCACCCAGGGCCAGGTAGAGGTGGTAGAGAACCAGTGTCATCGTGGCCGTTGCCATGATCGCGATCCCGATGGAGACGGCAGCTCGCGACCACCACCGGACATCACGTCCATCCTCGGACAAAGGCTCGTCGATTTCATGGGATCGGAGTTCGATCCAACTCGAGGTGTCTGCATTTCTCATTCTCATGAGGACACCATCGCTCCGACGGGCTTGCTGCAGCCTTAATGCGGCTTACCCCAACCTGACCGCCCCCTCCGTTGCGGCTCGTGGCTGAGCCTCAGGTCCCGGCGCGAAGAGCCTCCACCGGCTCCATGTGCGCAGCCCTGATCGCCGGGTACGCCCCGGCCGCCAAGCCCACCACGATGCCTATGAGCGGCGCCGAGAGCGCCACCACAGGGTCGAGCACCGGGCTCCAGGTCTGCGTGGCGGCGACCCCAATCACGACCAATGTCCCCAAACTGGCCCCGATGACCCCACCGAGCAAACCCATCACACCACTCTCGATCAAGAACTGGATGGCGATGTGGCGACGGGTCGCACCGAGGGCTCGTCGCAGCCCGATCTCTCCCGACCGCTCGAGCACCGACACCAGAGTCACGTTGGCGATCCCTATCGCTCCCACGAGTAGGGCCACACCGCCCAGGAGGAGGAAGAGGACGTCCAGATCGCTCTGCACCCCCTCACGCACGCGCTGGGGCTCGGCCGGATAGGCCACCTTGAGTCCCTCCGGATTGTCCGGTCTCAGAGCGTACGGAGCCTGGTCGGCAATGAGGGTCGTCGCTCCGATGCGCGTCTCCACGACCACCATCTCCGGAGCGCGGAGACGGTACAGCTCCATCGCCGTCCCTTCCGGGATCATCACGGCTGCCAAAAGGTCGAACTGGCGAGAGACGTCCTCGACAATCCCGATGACCGAGAACACTTCGTCCCCGACCCGGATCGCCGGCAACAGCTCGACACCGGTGATGCCGAGACGCTCCGCGGCAGTCTTCCCCAGGACCGCAACCCGCTCGGCCCGATCAGACTGAAGCTGGTCGATGAGACGTCCCGTGGCTAACCGGGCCCTCACCGCGTCGTAGAGCCCCGGGGACACGGCCTGGACCGACAGCTTGAAGTCCGTCCTCTGCGCCGGGTCACGGAGAGGAGAGGTGCTGACCAGTGCCTCTCCCACGTCGAGAACACTGAGATTCCCTGCGGCGACGACTCCCTCGAGACGACGCAACCTCTCTGGTGAATCCCATGGCATGTCGTTGTCTGGCGCATCGAGGGCCGGCGGACGGGAAGTCACATAGACCTCGGTGGCCGCCAATTCGTCGAATCGGCCAACGATCCTATTCCCCGCGGTCTGAGAGATGCCGAGGGTCGCTACCAGAGCCGCCAGCCCGATCACCGTGCCCAATATCGTCAGAGCGGTCCGACCAGGACGGGCCGTCAAACCCGAGGCGGACTCGGCGACTATGTCCTTCAGCGAGATCGAAGGTCCGCGCTGGGCGGGTTTGACGTCACTGTCCGACCGTTGGGCCAGATGGCTCACGAGCTCGTACTCAGGAAGCCGTCGACTATGTGCACCTCGCGCTGGGCGCGACTGGCGACATTTGGATCGTGGGTGATCATGACGATGGTCATCCCATCGCCGTGCATCTCACCGAAAAGATCGAGGATCCTCGCACCTGTTCCTGTGTCCAGGTTCCCGGTGGGCTCGTCGCAGAGGAGGATCTTCGGTTCCCCCAGGATCGCTCGGGCGATGGCGGCCCGCTGTCTCTCCCCTCCGGAGAGACGTGGCGGAAGGTAATCCGCCCGGTGGTCGAGCTTGACTCTCTCCAAGGAGGCCATCGCCCGAATGCGACGATCGGAGCGCCCGCCCCCCCGGTAGATATCGGACATCATCACGTTCTCGGTGACAGAGCGATGACTGACCAGGTGAAATGACTGAAACACGAATCCGATCTCCCGACTTCGCACTCCGGCGCGCTGTGACTCGGTCAATGCGGACATGTCCCGACCGTCCAGGAGATATGTGCCCGAGCTCGGCCTGTCGAGGAGCCCCAGGATGTTGAGCAGTGTGGTCTTCCCCGATCCGGACGGGCCTACCACGGCCAGCCACTCTCCAACCTCCACCGAAAGCTCAACCTCTTGTAGAGCTTGAATCTGAGTCTGAGTTCCGTACTCGCGGCCGATCCCCTCCAGCTCGATCAGGTTCGTCATCCGTATCCCACAACTACCAGGTCACCGACTTCGAGCTCTCCATCCACAGGGGCCACCTCGACGAGACCGTTGGCGGACAACCCGGGCTCGACGACCACCGTCTCCAGCGAGTCTCCCACCTGCCGCTGAACCTGTGAGGAGCCGTCGGCACCGAGACTGAGGGCGCTCACCGGCACAACTAGGACGGCTTGGCCCGTCGACTCGATCGGGATTGTGAGACGCACCGAGGCATTGACGATGTTGACAGGAGCACCGTCTACCTGGACCTCGAAGTAAACGTGGAATCCGTCGACGCCGTCTGTTCCCGGGTTCCCGGCGACCCGGCTGATCGTCCCCGAAGCTTCGATTCCGAGATCGGGTTCGTCGATGACGACTTCCATCCCCTCGTCGATCAGCCCGGCGCTCTCGATGGGCACCGAGGAGTCGATGGCGACCGTGGCGCCAGTCATTGTTCCCACCGGCCCGTCGATGACCTCTCCGACGACGACAAGCAGCTCTGCCAGTCTCACGGGAGCCTCGGAGACAACCACGATCTCGTCGGCCGGGACATGAATTCCTTCTGATGACTGGGACCCAGGGATGATCCCGGTTCCGGCAGGGTTCAGCTCGGCGAGCTGCTCGGCTGTGACCGTCACCGGCTCGTAGCCGGCCGAGGCGTACAGGGCCGCAACAGCCTGCTCGGTGTTTGCGTCGTACACCCCATCGACCGGCCCCGGATCGAACCCGATCGCGGCAAGGCCCGTCTCCAGCTGTTCTATGTCGGCTCCCCTCATTCCCGGCCCCAGATCGCGGAACGATGGGATCTGACCTTCGAAGAGGAACACCGGACGTCCCGAGACCTTCAAGCCAACCGCTCCCTGCTCGAGTTCCTCTTCCGGTTCCGGGATCCCGGTCAAGACCTGGGGGATGTCGCCTTTGAGGGGCGAGATGGGAATCGAAATGGTCTCGGGCGAGCCGAGTCGACCGGTGCCTCGTGTGATTACATCGGTGGAGAGCTCTTGCATTTCGGCCGGTACGAGAATCGGCGAAGGCGGAGGCGCCTCTGTTCGTGCGGCCGCCTCAGCTGGAGATTCGATCTGCGAGGCGGCGACCCAACCACCCGCGGCGGCAACTGCCATGGCCCCCACCAGGATCAGGACACCTTTGGTTCGACTCATCGCTACAGCCTTGCTCGCCTTCCTGACTCCTGGCTGAACTCATGAAGGCATTGAGTCAGCGAAGCGTCAGGATCCAGATGCAGTATCAGCGCGAAAAACCAGGAGCCGCCTTGAAAACGAAACTCACTATGGTCGCGACGGCAATTGCCCTCGTCCTCGCCGCATGCAGCTCGAATTCGAGCGGCAACGGTGACGGCTCAGGATCCACGACCTCGATCCCGCTGCCGGGAATCCAGGCATTCGGGCTCACCAACGAGGAGTTCACCGCCAACGTCGAGGCGGTCGAGTCGAGAATCGCAACGTGCATGGCCGAAGCAGGCTTCGAGTATGTCCCGGCAGATGTGACCGCCGTGCTCGAGGTGGGGGTCTGGATGAGGGCCGACCCCAACATGAGCCGTGAGGAATACAAGACCCAGTGGGGATACGGGATCTCGACGCGCACCGACAACCCACCCCGAGCGGTAGGCCTCGGAGAGCAGAACATCCAGATATATGAGAATCTCTCCGAGGCGGAGAAGGTTGCATACGACCGGACCCTGTTCGGAGACGACCCCGACGCCACTTTCGGGCTGATGCTCGACGACGAAGACTTCAGTGGGCTCGGGGGCTGTACCCAGGAGGCAGTGGAGGAGGTCTTCCCGCCGGAGATGCTCACCGATTCCTTCATCAACCCGAAGGACGTCTTGGTCGAGTCCGATCCCAGGGTGATCGCGGCCGAAGAGGCCTGGATGGAATGCATGAGCGAGGATGGATACGAGTACGAGGACCAGGACGAGATCATCGAGGAATACGAGGAGCGGTTCGAGGCCGTGACCGGCGGGGAAGATCCAGAAGATCTGAGCGAGGCAGCTCTCCAAGCGCTCGAGGACCTACAGGCCGAGGAGATCGCGGTGGCTCTCAAAGACCTCGAGTGCCAGGGCCCACTCGACCCGGTGATACGCGAGGTCGAGATCGAGATCTTCGGAGCACCCGTGAGCGGATGAGAAGACTTCTCGCAGCAGGTGGGATCGTCCTCGGGCTCCTGGTCACGGCTTGCACACCGGCCACCGGCCCGGCGCCAGGGTTCTCTGTACCTTCCGTCCCGTCGAGCACGAGCCCAGGGACACCAGGGACAGAGGGCACTCCCACGACCACCGCGTCAACCGACGACGGCTCGGCGCAGGAGGGCACGGACACCACGGTAGGTGGCGAGGAGGTTCCGGGTTATGTCTCCGCTCAGGCGAGAGCGGAGGCAGCGGCGGCGCAAGCAGCCGGCGGTCAGTTCGGTACCGAGGAGTTCGGACTGACGATGCGTGACCTCACCACGCGAGCCGAAGAGGTCGAGTCTCTCATAAGTGCCTGCATGGCCGAGGCAGGTTTCGAATACATCCCGGTCGACTTCACGACAATCAGACAAGCGATGGTGAGCGACAAGTCGGCCCCAGGCCTGAGTGGCTCGGAGTATCTCAGTCAATACGGTCATGGCATCTCCACCCAGGAAGAGAAGCCAATCGTCGAAATCGGTCTTGGCGACCAGAACCGGCGCATCCTCGATGGCCTCTCTGAGCCGGACCAGGTTGCCTACAGACGAACTCTCTGGGGAGACAACGACGACGCCACCTTCGCATTCGGGCTCGAATCGGAGGACTTCTCCCGCACTGGCGGTTGCACCAGGACCGCCATCGAACAGGTGTTTGCACCCGAGGAGGTAGCCGCCACCTACTTCAATCCGGCAGACGCCCTGATCCTCCTGGACCCCAGAGCCCAGGAGGCCATCCAGGCATTCGCGGCATGTATGTCCGACGCGGGGTTCGCCTACAGTCACCCCGACGACGTGGACTTCGACCTGCAGATCAGATATGACACTCTGGTCCAGGGTCGAGACCACGATGAGCTCAGCGCCGCCGAAGCCGAGCAGCTCCAAGCGCTGCAAGCAGAGGAGCGCGCGGTTACGGCCGTATCAGACAGCTGTGAGCTGGGACACCTCGAGCCTGCTCTCGACCGGATCGAGGAGGAGTTCTTCGGGCGCAGTTGACCACCAGTCAGTCGGCCAGCGGAATCCTCATTTCGAAAGTAGCCCCCGGTGATCCATTCGAGATCAAGTTCAGAGTGCCGGCGTGCACCTCGGCGATCTCACGGGCGATGGCAAGACCCAAGCCGGTGCCCCCCGCATCCGCACTACGAGCCTCATCCAGTCTCGTGAATCTCTCGAACACGAATTGGACCTGTTCGCTGGGGACACCCGGTCCGTCGTCTGCTATCACGAGCACGGCCGACCCGTCGTCCTCGAAGAGACTGACTTGGACACGGCTTCTGGCATGTCTCTCGGCATTGGTGACGAGATTGCGGATTGCGCGTCCCAGCTGACTGGGATCTCCATAAACCTGGGCCGCCGACACCCGCGACATGTCCATCGCCACATCCACCCGGGAGTGGACACTCCGCGCCTCGCGAAGGAGCACGTCGTCGAGGTCGACCCTTCTCAACACCGGTTTGTTGGCTCCTGCGTCCGCTCTGGCCATGTAGAGCATGTCTTCAACCATGTGCTGGAGGTCCACGACTTCCTCGAGCAGATCGTCGATCACCTTTGGATCGCCGGCATCCCGCCGCTCCAGCTCGAGCGCCGCCCTGATCCGGGTCAACGGGTTGCGCAGCTCATGTGAAGCATCGGCAACGAAGCGCTGCTGGCGCGTCACCGAGGTCTCTACCCGCTCCAGCATTGCATTCATGGTGCCGGCGAGCCGGTCGATCTCGTCTCCTGAACCAGACCCCGGAACCCGGCGGTGCAGATCCGTCGATCCGATCGACGCCACCTCCGTTCTTATGGCCTCCACGGGCCGGAGGGTTCTTCCCACGAGCCACCACACGAGGATGGCCAGCATCGCCACCACGATCGGAACGACCACCGCCAGCGAGCTGGTCAGAACAGCCGTGCTCTCAGTCACGACGTCATAGGTAGTTCCGACATGCAGGACACCGACCCCGGAGATGACCCGACTGAGTACACGGAAGTGATCGTCATCGACCTCCAACCCCTCCAGGGTCTGGATCGTCGTCCCCTCTTGGGGGTCGACCGGGATCCGAAGAGGTGGATCGTTGGCCAGGTTGGGAGTCGACACCACGACATTCCCATCCTCCCCGACGAGTTGGGCGAAGGCTTCGGTGGCGCCTTGAGAAAGCTCATCGGGCGCCGGACTGGACTCGAGGAGCCCGACGATGTCCTCAGCGCGCTGAATCAGAGCCGTGTCGAGGCTATCGGTGAGAACGGCCCGCTGGACTAGAACCAGGGAGAGCCCGGCGACGACCAGCACCACGGCGACGACCGCCGTGGCGAGAGCCGTGATTCGAAAGCGGATACTGTTCCATCGCATCAGGATCCGTCAGCTACGAGACGATATCCTGCACCTCGGACCGTTTCTATCGATTGGCGTCCGAAGGGCTCGTCGATCTTGGAACGCAGCCGGCGGATGTACACCTCGACGATGTTGGGGTCGCCTTCGAAGTCGTAGTCCCAGACACCATTGAGTATCTCGGTCTTGGAGAGAACCTGGCCTCCACGTCGCACCAGGAATTCCAGTACGTCGAACTGCCTCGCCGTCAACTCCACCTCGACGCCATTCCGCCAGACCCGTCGCTGAGCGGGGTCGATGCGAAGATCGCCGATCTCGACGGGAACCGGGGCCCTTCCTCCCGCCCTGCGCAGGAGGGCTCGAATCCTCGCGATCAGGACGGCGAACGAGAACGGCTTCGTCAGATAGTCATCTGCTCCGGTGTCGAGCGCTTCGGCTTCATCGAGGTCGCCATCTTTGGCCGTCAGCATCAGGATTGGGGTCCAGTCCCCTGCCTCGCGCAGATCACCACATACCTGGTACCCGTTGCGCCCCGGGAGCATGATGTCGAGGATGATGAGGTCGTAGGACCCCTCCTTTGCCAGCCACAGGCCGTCGGTTCCGGTAAAGGTCACCTCCACGGTGAATCCCTCGGCCTCGAGACCGCGTTTGACGATGGTCGCGATCTTCTTGTCGTCCTCGACAAGCAATATCTTCACGGAGGCATTGTCCCAGAACGAACCTGAACTCTGGCTGACGAAACCCTTAAGTGAACTCGCCCGTGCCCTTCAGTGAGTGCCACTACCCCTCGTCAATCGGGACAGAGGATCCGAGACACGGTCGACCCCATCTGGAGAAGTGGCAGCCGCCTCTCCACCAAAGCTGCCGTCAGTCGGAGATCCGCTCCAGCTCGGAGGCAAGGGCGATCTCGTCGGCTACGGCGAAGTGGGAGCTGTCGGCGTGCTTTCCGACACGGCGAAGCTCACCGCTGACGGGGGCCTTCGTGTAGACATAGCCGAGGCTGCGGCTATGGACGAGGGCGAGTCGGCGTCTCAGGTCGTCCAGGCTCGACACGAGGCTGCGATGACGAACCACGGGGATGACCCGATCGGCCAGACCTGCCAGAGTTGTCGCATACCCGACCTCGTGAAGGGGTGGGGAGTCGATGAGAACCAGGTCGTAGTCCTGACGGGCCTGAGCGATGAGGTTGGCCACCTCGCTCGAGCCGAACACGTCCTGAGCGCTCAACATGTCGGAACCTCGGGACAATACGTCCAGGTCCGTGCCCCTCTCCAGAGGGAACCGTTTCACGGCGGTGCCCAGGGTTCTCGAGCCAACGACCACTTCGGTCAAGCCAACGTTGTCGTCGGCGTACTCGTAGTCGGGAAGGAACAACTCGGTCAGCCCCAATTCTGCAAAGTCGGCGTCGACGACCATGACACGCTTTCCCGAGGCGGCTGCCGCCAATGCAGCGTTGGCTACGACCGTGGTCCGACCGTCGTCCGGAGCGGCGGAGGTGACCAGGATGACCCGATCGCCAAACCCATTGTCGGCGGTGCGCGATCCCCGGTCTGGACGCGCCAGTTGCGACTCGACGGCGGCCATGACGAAACGGAACGCCTCGGCTGCCTCTGACTGTGGCGTGTTCAGAACCGGCAGTGGTGACGCGACTCCGGTGTCGAACATCGGGACCACACCGAGCAGTGGCGCCCGCAGGACGAGCTCGGGCTCGGTCGCACTGCTGAATCTCCGGCGACGCAGTTCCAGCCCGTATCCGAAGGCGAACCCGATGAGGAGACCCGCGGCAAGCCCCATGAGACCGTGCATGACAAGCCCCGGGCTGGTCTTCACCGCCGGTCGGGCATTCGACTGGAACACGACACCCGCCCCGGCGAGTTCAGCATCGACCGTCAGCTGACTGTGACGTGACTCGAGGTCGGAAAGACGTGATATGGCCACCCTCTGTTCCTCCACCAGAGCGGCCAGCTCAGGGCTCTGGTTCTCGATCTCCAGAACTGTCCGCATGGAGTCGAGTTGGGTTGCGATCGCGGACAAGAGAGCTGGATCGTTGGCCTGCTCCGGTGTGAGTGTCGTAAGCCGCTCCAGAGTGGCCCGATACTGAGCGTCGAGCTCGGCCTGCAACGGGTTGCTGACGAGAAGCTCATTGATGTCGCCCTCGAGGCCCCTGAGCTCATCCTGTCCTTCCCGGATTGAGCGGTCGAGCTCGCCGAGGGCTGCAGCGAATGCGGTCAGGGCCTGGGACTGTCTCAGCTCTAGATAGGACTTGACCAAGCTGTTGGCTATTGCCTCGGCCTCCTCGGGAGACGAGCCGGTGAAAGTCACTGAGATCAGGTCACTGAACTCCTCGGAGGAGACAACCGTCCCTTCGACGATCTCGTCGGCGCTGAGCTCTATCCCCGAGTCGGATGCGACTATTTCGGAGGCGCGCTCGGCGACGGCCGCCGACTGAAGGACACCTATCTGAGTCTCGACATACCGTTCAGGCTGCTGAGCAGAGCTTGCTTCGAACACGGTCGAGAGACGAGGATCTTCGACGACCACTGAAGCGGTCGCGCTCCAGGTGGTCTGTCGCCCGATGCCAACCAACACACCGAGCGCGGCGAAGACGATTCCAAAGGCGATGATGTGGTAGCGGCGATCGCGGACAGCTCCCCAGAGATTGGGCTCGAGGACTTGAGATTCGTAGCGATTGGTCATTGGCTCAGTCGGACCTCAACAAGATAACTCGCTTCGCCGGGTTCGGTTCTGGCCATCGCACACCACGTCGGCAAACGGCGACCGCGTTGGGGACAGGATACTTGGCCTGGTGGTTAGCGGGACTCGACGCGACACGTTTTAGCGGCGAGGGGAGACAACAGCCGTTATCGACCACTCAGGGGTGCAAACGCGTTAACATCGCTTCGTCGGAGCTATTTCGATTGGGGCGCCACGGGTGAATTCGACCGGTTTACAGATCGCGTCAGTGCGATCGCACGGGGAATCGAGCGCGGGCTGATGACAGGACGGTTGCGCCGAGTCTCCATGACAACCCTCGCCGTGGTGGTGGCGTGCGGCATGCTACCCGTTTCGTCCCTGGCCAAAGAGCTCCGGTCAGCCTTACCCAGCTCTGTGGAAGCCCAGGAGGTCCGGACCGTCTGGACGGCCGAATTCGGAATGCCCCATCCCTCGGGTTTGGCGTACCTGCCCTCGAGTGGTCAGTTTCTCGTCGTCGGTGAGCAAACGGGAGAGACCACTCCGGCCATACTGCTCGGGCCCGATGAAGATCTTCGCGGCACGGTCGAGCTGCCGGCGTTGGACAACGTCGCGTCCCTGGTCCACGACCCGAAGTCCAGTCATCTGACAGTCATCACCGATGGCTCCCTGGCCGAACTCCCAATCGCCTCGGGCCAGCTGGGCCCAACCGTCAGCCGCACCAATGTTCACGAAGAGCCCATCACCGGTGCCGTCGACGCGGTCAGCGCTGCCATCGACCCGACCACCGGTGACTTGCTGGTCCTCTCGACAGACTCGAGCGATCTGGTGCGGATCTCCCAGGAGGACGCCACCGCGACTCAGGAGCGCTCGCTCGACGAGGTCACCGAGCCGCAACTGATCGCGGTCGACCCATCGGACGCCTCGGTCTACGTACTCGATGGTGGTGAGGACCTTCAACTGGTCGACGAACAGGGCGCCATACAGACAACGTTCGATCTCGGCAGTGTCACGCTGAGCGATCCGTCGGCGATGGTCTTCGCACCATCGTCGGACCCGACCGACGACCCTGCCGCCCAGAACCTGTTCATACTCGACGCCGGCGACCAGCAGAGCATGGGTGGCGTAGTCGAGGTCTCCCTCGAAGCAGCAGCCCTGCTGGCCGCTCCCATCGACACCGGAACACTTGTACAGACCATCCAGACCTCGTCGTGGAGTCCTTCCTCTCCCGACCCGGCAGGAGTCGTATTTCTGCCGGCGGACGACGAGCTCGTCGTGGTGGACTCCGAAGTCGACGAGACCACCGGAGCCGGCTGGCACGACGTGAACCTGTGGCAGGTGACCAGGAACGGCGCACAGCGAAGCACCGGAACCCTGTGGGGGCCCAATGCCCCCGGCGGGGGGAGCGGCTTCTCACGAGAGCCGACCGGTGCCGGCTACGACCCGTTCCAGGACGTTCTGTTCGTCTCCGACGATGACGCCGACGCCATCTTCCAGCTTTGGCGCGGCCCGGACGGAGACTTCGCGACCGCCGACGACACAGTCGTTCCGATCGACACGTCCCCGTACGGCAGCACCGACACCGAGGATCCTGAGTTCGACGTCACCACAGGCCATCTTTTCTTCCTCGACGGCGTCGGGAGGGAGATCTACCGCATCGACCCGGTGGACGGGTCCTTCGGGAACGGTAACGATGCCATGACCCATTTCGACATCAGCCATCTCGGCCCGACCGACTTCGAGGGGCTCTCCTCCAATCCGGGTCGAGGATCGCTCTACGTCGGCTCCCGCGCCACAGACCAGATCTTCGAGATCACCAAGGACGGGACCCTGCTCCGAGAGATAGCCGTCGCCGGCATAAGTGGCCTCAGTCACGTCTCCGGGCTGGCGGTGGCACCCGCCAGCAACGGCTCCGGCCAGATGAATTTCTGGATAGTGGACCGAAAGACCGATAACGGCTCCAACTCCAACGAGAACGACGGCTTGCTGTTCGAGGTGAGCGCACCCGACAGCCTGGGCGGTGGAAACTTGCCCCCGATCGTTTACGCGGGCCCCAATCAACTGATTACCCATCCCGAGGTCGCCATCCTCGACGGAACGGTGAGCGACGACGGGGAGCCCGATCCGCCAGGATCCCTGACCACCAACTGGTCTCAGCTGAGCGGTCCGGCAACCGTCGGATTCGCCGACGCGAGCCAGGTTGATACCACGGCCTCCTTCCCCGTCCCCGGGACCTACGTCCTCCAATTGGAAGCTGACGACTCCGAGTTGACGGCGAGCAGCCAGGTCACCATCGAGGTGCGGGATCCGTCCGACCCGATAACCATCACCAGTCAGATCGCCGTCGAGTCCGATGATGCCGAACAGCGGGTCAGCACTTCCGTCGTCGATCTCAACAGCGGTGACCTCGACATCGTCGGCGGCAGCAACAGCTATCTGGTGGGTCTTCGTTTCACCGGGATCGACCTCGAGCCCGGGTCGGGGATCGTCGACGCCCGGATCCAATTCCAGGTCGACGAGGCCACTTCCGGAGCAGCGACCTTCAACATCCGAGGACAACTCGCCCCCAATCCCGGGACCTTCACCAGCACCAACAACAACATATCCAATCGCCCGCCCACCACTGCGTCCGTGTCGTGGTCGCCACCCGCCTGGAACGCCGTCGGCGACCGCGGTCCCGCCCAGCAGACGAGCAGCCTTGGTGTCATCGTGGAGGAGCTGATCGCTCAGTCGGGGTGGGCTCCCGGGAACAGCATGGTCTTCGTCATCAGCGGCAACGGCAACCGTGTGGCCGAAGCAGTCGGCGGTGCGTGGGGAGCGACACTCACGATCGACTACTTGCCGCCAGGGAACGTCCCACCGTCCGTCTCGGTCGTCGCAACCGATGCCGTTGCCGCGGAGCCAGCTGACAACGGGCTGTTCACGTTCACCCGCACCGGACCCACCAGCGATCCGCTGACTGTGGGCTACACGGTCTCAGGCACTGCCACCAGCGGGGCTGATTACACAGCCCTGAGCGGTTCTGTCACCTTCCCCATCGGCCAGTCGTCGGTCACTCAGCCGGTGACCGTGATCAACGACGGCGCTCCCGAGTCCGACGAAACCGTGATCGTGACCATCTCCACCAATCCCGCCTACACCGTGGGAGCCTCCGGGTCGGGCACCGTAACCATCGCCGACGACGACGCCTTGCCGGTTGTCACCCTCACCGCAACAGACCCGGCCGCCGGTGAGCCCGGGAACAGCGGCACCTTCACCTTCACCCGCAGCGGCTCGACTTCGGGTCCCTTGACCGTCGCATACACCGTGACCGGCACCGCCACCGGCGGCAGCGACTACCAGACGCTGGACGGATCGGTGACCATCGGCAACGGGCAATCTTCCGCCACAGAGACGGTCACTGTCATCGACGACTCGGAAATCGAGTCTGCGGAGACGGTGGTGGCAACGCTCACGAGCAACGCCTCGTACACGATCGGAACACCGTCCAGCGGCACGGTAGACATCGCCGACAATGACTTCACCCAGAACCCGGACCGCGTCGAGTTCGCCACCTTCGGCGACTTCGGCGTCGGATGCTGTGGTGATGCCTTGGTGGCGGCGGCTGTAGATGCTCAAGCTCCCGACTTCATCGTCACTACCGGGGACAACAGATACATCGGAGACATCGATCAGGCGGTCGGACAGTGGTACTCCGACTACATCGGCAACTACCAGGGCTCTTTCGGAGCCGGCTCCCCGGTCAACAGATTCTTCCCGGCGTTGGGCAACCACGACATCGAGGAGCCTGGAGGTATCAACGCCTACCTGAATTACTTCACGCTCCCCGGAGCCGGCATCCCCACCAGTGGGACTTCAGGGAATGAGCGGTACTACGACTTCATTCGGGGGCCGGTGCACTTCTTCCTCCTCAACAGCGACGGCAGCGAGCCCGATGGAAGGAATCCCGGAAGCGTCCAATACAACTGGCTGCAGACCCAACTAGCTGCTTCCACGACGCCATGGCAGGTGGTCATCACCCACGAGCCACCGTGGTATTCCGAAGGTGGCAACGACACCATGAACTGGCCCTACGAGGCCTGGGGTGCTGACGCGGTGCTCTCCGGTGACAAACACGTCTACGAGCGGCTCCAGGTAGGCAACATCCCCTACATAGTGATCGGTCTCGGCGGAGCGTCGATCAGCAGCACCCCGCCGAGCTTCATCCAGGAGAGCCAATTCTTCTACAACAACGATCACGGATATGTCATGGTGGAGGCCTGCAGCGGCCGGCTCGCATTCGACTTCTACTCGGTGTCAGAGGGCTTGCAGGACTCCTATGCGGTCGGTGCACCCACCTGTGACGACCTGCCTGTGGTGTCTGTGGTGGCTACTGATGCGGCCGCCGGGGAACCAGCCAACAACGGTGTGTTCACCTTCACACGGACCGGTCCGACTTCGAGTCCGTTGACCGTGAACTACACGGTGACCGGGACTGCCACCGCCGGTTCTGATTACACCACTCTCACCGGGACGGTGACCATCCCCACCGGACAAGCCTCCGCCACTCAAACCGTGAACGTCATAGACGACTCGGTGGCGGAGAACACCGAAACGGTGGTGGCCACCATCACC
>DASPGH010000034.1:0-13428 GCA_035620735.1 Acidimicrobiia bacterium
CGAACGTGAGGATCATCGACGCCACCGCGCGGCGACTGGGGCTGCCCGAGTCGAAGGTCTACGTGAACATCCACTCCTACGGCAACACGTCGGCTGCCACGATTCCAGTGGCCCTCTCCGAGGCCCTCGAGGAGGGTCGAATCAATCCCGGTGACAACGTGCTGTTTGCCGCCTTCGGCGGGGGACTCAGCTGGGGATCGGCAGTCGTGCGATGGGGTGATCGCATCGATCCACTCGGCGAGTCCGATGCCGCTCTACCCGAGCCCGACCGCGACACCATGGAGCTGCTCCAGCCCAACTTCGACTTCTTCGGCTTGCCGGAGAAGCTGAGGTGAACGAGGCGTTCGGTCGAACTGCGCTCGTAACGGGTGGATCGCGTGGAATCGGGAGGGCCATGGCCCTGGGTCTGGCCCGTGATGGCCACCGGGTTGTCGTCAACTACGCGACGAACGAGACCGCCGCCGCCGACGTGGTGTCTGTCATCGAGACCGGTGGCGGCGAGGCGATGGCCGTGCAAGCGGACGTGGCGGACGAGTCGGCCGTCGCGGAGATGTTCGCGGCAGTCGACGAGAGATTTGGCCCGCCGCTGGTCCTGGTCAACAACGCCGGGGTGACTCGGGACGACCTCCTCTTGAGAATGGGCGTCGAGCAGTTCGACGACGTGATCGCCACCAACCTCCGCTCCGTCTTCCTGTGCACCAAGACCGCGATGCGGGGCATGCTCCGCGCCAAGTGGGGGCGGGTGATCTCGATCGCATCGGTGGCCGGGATCGTGGGCAACCCGGGCCAGGCCAACTACGCCGCGTCGAAGGCCGGAATCATCGGCTTCTCCAAGTCGATCTCCAAAGAAGTCGGTTCCCGGGGCATCACGGCGAATGTGGTGGCGCCCGGCTTCATCACCACCGACATGACCGAGGGCCTCAGAGAGGGCATCAGGGCCGCCGCGGTGGAGTCGGTCAGCCTCGGGCGTTTCGGTCGGCCTGAGGAGGTCGCCGAGGTGGTCGCCTTCCTGGCATCCGACGCCGCCTCGTACATAACAGGTCAAGTTATCTCGGTGGACGGCGGTCTATCGCTGTAAGTTCTCGCCCAAGCAAACGAGAAGGAGAGAAAAATGGACAGGAGTGAAGTATCGGAGCGTCTCACCGGCGTTCTCGTGTCCGAACTCGGGCTCGACGAGTCCAAGATCAACGACGACGCCCACTTCGAGGAGGATCTCGACGTAGACAGTCTCGGAGTCGTCGAGTTGCTCATGGCGCTGGAGGACGAGTTCGACGTGAAGATCCCGGACGAGGAAGCCGAGTCCATCGTCACGGTCGGACAGGCCGTCGACCTGGTTCACCAAAAACTCAACTGATTCCGCCTCGAGGGCCAGGGCTCACCTGTCTCAAACTTGATTTAACCCAGGGTTGTGCACTTCGCCGAGCGAAGTCTGTGGCCCCGAGAATGGCCTCCTCGACTCCGCATTTCTAACCCAGGGTTACACACTTCGCTGAGCGAAGTCTGTGGCCCAGAGAACGCGCCCGACGGCGCCACCCCCCCGGGCTCGCCGGTGACCGCTATCGACGCTCCCGCCATTCGGCCAGGCTGCGGAACACGAGGACCAGCATGACTGCGACGCCGATCGTCACGGCGAAGAACGCCAGGATGGCGAAGAAGGCTGCCCAGCCGTTGCACGGGCTGATGACACCGTTGACATCCGGCTGACGACAGCTCACATCGGTGACCACCCACCCCAGGGCGGCGGCGATGACTCCCAGGACCAGAGACGGCAGAGCGATCCAGGGATTGGGGAGACGACGTCTCACTTCGGTCGACCCCTGTCGTCGATCTCCGCTGCGTCGAGGACCTCTTTCGGGGCCAGCTCGGGGGGGATCGGGTAGGCGGTGCCGACTTCACGTGGTGGGTGGTAGGAGGCCTTGACACTCTTGTGCCAGGAGAGGGCGATGACCGCCACGGCGATTGTCACCGACGCAATACCGGCCCACAGGCTCATCCACGGGGAGAGGACGATCGCCACCACAGGCCATATCATTCTCATGGCTACCAGGCCGCCGGGGATCACATGGCTGTACAGCCAGGCGACGTTGGGCGCACCCAAGCCCACGATCAGCAGTGCCCAGGGCTCCGACCCGTTCCCGAGAAAACCGAGGATGGCTGGCGTGGCCAGAAGAATCAGGGGAGGGATGATCGCCCTGGGGGGAGGGCCGGACGCAGAAGGGAGCCTCCTGATCGTACGGGTGACGAAGGGCGAGAGCACAGCGAGGAAGGCGATTGCCGTCAGACCCACGTCGAAGAGCCAAACCAGGTCGATGGGGCGGACAATGGCGAGGGCCACCATGAAACCGAGGGCGATGAGCCCGAGCCGATGAGCCCATCGTCCGCCCACGGCGATCATCCCCACCATGGCGACGGTGGACATGCTGAGGATTCCCAGTCCGACCAGGAACGCCGGGGCCGCCTCCAGAGGGGTGGCGTCGATGAGGAGCGCGAGAGTCCAGCCGAGGGCAGCCAGCTGAGTCGTGGCGGCGCCGAAGGCAGTTCTCACGGGTGAAAGTCTGCCAGCGGCAGAGAAGCAAGGCGAAAGCCGCTAAGCGGGCGACGGGCTGTCGTCGTTGACTGTCCCGCTCACCACCCGTAGGTCGGATCGCTCTCCGAAACGAGGGCTGTCACCGGGTTGCCACGAGGTCTCCTCGCGCCATGAGGGGCCGGGGCGAAGCGAGATGACCGAGCCGCTCGAAGGTGGCTCGTCGTGGAAGGAGGAGAGATCCTTGCCAGTGAGGTGGAGACGGGCCGCCTGGATTACGTCCTGATGGGACACGATGATCACGTCCCCGTGGGGATGCTCCTCGTCGAGCGACCTGGCCACGCTCACGGCGCGCTCGGCGACGTCGGTTAGCTGCTCGTCGACGAAGTCGAGTCTCTGCGGGTGCTCGAGGTAGGCCTCCAACTCGCCGGGGAATCGAGAGCCGAGTGAGTTCCAGGGATGGCCTTTCCAGCGCTCCATGATCGCCCAGTCGGCGAGGTCCGGGTGAACCTTGACGGGCACGGTGCTGCGGGAGGCGATCTCCTCGGCGGTCCGGAGTGCGGTTTGCTGTGGTGAGGACCAGATGGCGACGATGGGACGGGGCCCGAGATATCTGCCCACCCGTCGGGCTTGCTCCAAACCATGGGGGGACAGGTCGAATCCGGGCATCGTCCCGCACACGAGATGGTCGGGATTATCGGGTTCGGCGTTTCGTACCAGGTGCACCAGTGCGGCCATACCCGTCGTAGTTTGGCCCGAATAGACCATTACCACGGGTAACTCGCCCAGAAGACGCCGCCTAACCTGGGAGAAGGTGCGAAGGAACAGGTGGAATCTCGCGCTTCGATTCCTCCTCGAGGTGGCGGTGCTGGTCGCTGTCGGTGTCGTTGCCTGGACGGAGTTGGATGGCGCCGCCCGCTGGGTCGGTGTCATTGGTGGACCGCTCGCCCTCATGACCGTTTGGGGCACATTCAACGTCCCTGGCGACCCGTCACGCGGAGGCGGAGCACCTGTCTCTGTGTCCGGTCGAACCAGACTCGTCATCGAGTCCGCCTTCTTCGCAATCGGTGCGGCCGCGCTCGGTGTGGGGACCGGGACGGTCTGGCCGGTGGTGGTCTTCGTTGTCTTGGTTGTCGGCCACTACGTCCTGTCGCTGGATCGCGTGGGCTGGCTCCTGACCCGATGAACGTTGGAAGAACGATTCTCATCGTTCTCCAGCCTCTCTTCATCAGGGGGTAACTTGGGCTCGTGTGGACCGAGCCCATCCTCCATGTCGACATGGACAGCTTCTTCGTCGAGGTGGAACGTCTCGAAGACCCGTCACTGAGGGGCAAGCCGGTCGCAGTCGGCGGCTCCGGCCCCAGAGGAGTCATCGCATCGGCCTCCTATGAGGCGCGCAAGCACGGTGTCCGCTCGGCTCAACCCACTGCTACGGCGCTGCGTCTGTGCCCGGAGCTGATCGTGGTCCCTGCGGCACATGGTCGATATGGCGACATGTCGGCACAGGTCTTCTCAGTGTTCAGAGGGGTGACCCCGTTGGTGGAAGGCCTCAGCCTCGACGAGGCGTTTCTCGACGTGAGAGGTCTTCGACTCCACTACGAGTCGCCCCTCGAGGTCGCCGAGATCATCCGGAGGACACTGCGTCAGCAGTTGGGCCTTCCGGCTTCGGTGGGAATCGCCCCCGTCAAGTTCGTTGCCAAGCTGGCGTCCGAGGCTGCCAAACCAGACGGGGTACGTCACATCCGTGTCCACGAACAGAGGGAGTTCTTGCGCCGACTCCCCGTGTCGTCGATCTGGGGCGTCGGCCCGGCGACTCAGGCGGCTCTGACCCGTCTTGGGGTCGAGACGGTCGGAGACATCGCCGACCTCCCCGAGTCGTCGCTGGTCAAGGCGGTTGGGCCGTCGGCGGGCCGTCACCTCCACGACCTGGCCAACGGGATCGACCCCCGTGAGGTGGTGCCGGACAGTCGGGCCAAGTCGATCTCGGTAGAGGAAACCTATCAACGCGACCTGGACTCGAACGAGGTGATCGAGACAGCGCTTCTCGCACTGGCGCAACGACTCTCGGGTCGTCTGCGTCGTGCCGGTCTCCGCGGGCGAACAATCCAACTCAAGCTGCGCTACGACGACTTCACCACGATATCCCGCTCACACACCGAGCCGGCGGGTATCGACGGGGCCCGGGCGATCTATGCGATCGCCACCGAGCTGGCCGCCCAACGCGATCGTTTCGACCCGGTGCGTCTTCTCGGTCTGGGAGCCACGTCTCTGGAAGCGGCGGAGGCGCCCGCTCAGCTCGGGCTCGGCTCAGACGCCCATTGGGAGAAGATGGAGGACGCCGTTGCAGAGATCCGTCATCGGTTTGGTGAAATGTCTGTTGGACCTGCCCGTCTTCTCTCAGAAGATATATCCTCTCGATCGGATGAAGAACCCTGATATGTGTCTCTGCAACGGGTGTAATGTTTCTCTTGGGCACTCATCCCGAGTGTGGTGACGGAAATGCCATTGGACGACAAAGAGCAGCGGATCCTCGCCGAGATCGAGCGGCAGTTCTACGAGGAAGACCCTGAGCTGGCTCGCGCCGTGAAGAGGATCGAGCGCCCTTCTCGGGTTGGGGTCAAGCTCTCACTACTGGGCGTGATCGCCGGTCTCGCCATCATCATCGCCTACGTCAGCATCCTTTGGGTGGCGGTCGCCGGATTCGTCCTCCTGGTTGCATCGGCGACATCTCTAGTCAACGCGTTGCGCATCCGCGGCTGGAGCTCGAACGGGTCCGAGACCGACGATTCCCTAGCCGAATAGAAGCCCCTATTCCAATCTGCGACGTCTCGCGGAAGTCGCTAGTGTTCCCGCCCCGTCGAGCGTCGCCCCGGGCAAGCGACGACTGGGTGCAATGAAGCGGACCACGCCCCCGGTCCGTCATCGAGGTTTTTGGAAGGACAGAGTGGAGCACGCATTCACCGCCGAGCAAGCCTGCCGGCTGAGCAACTGCACGCACCATCAGTTGAGGTACTGGGACAAAGTAGGACTCGTCAAACCTTCGATCCAGCCGACGGGCGGTCGCCCCGGCGTCAGACGTCTCTACTCATTCCGTGATCTGATTGCCCTCAAAGTCGTCCGCAGTCTTCTCGACAACGGCATGTCTCTTCAGCGCGTCCGTCGGGCGTGGGACTACCTGCGTCGCGAGGGCGACATGGACGAGCACCTCTCGGAGGTGAAGCTGGTGACCGACGGTCAGACCATCTTCCGGGTCAGCAGTGACGAGGGCGAGCTCATGGATGCGTTGCGTGAAGGTCAGCTGGCCTTCTTCGTCGCCATCGACGAGATCGTCCACGAGGTGGCAGAGGACGTGAGCCGATTCGAACTCGACCGGGACAAGTTCCTCACCATGCTGCGCCGTGTCGAGGACGACATCGAAGAGGAGCGCAAGGCCTCCGGGTCCTAGCCCCCCGTCGGTTCCCGTCTCATCAAAGAGCGCACATTCATCGCTGCTCTCGTCTTGGCTCCTGTGTCGTAATGACTGTCGAGCCATAGCTCGGCGCCAAAGAAGTCTGACTCCCTGGCCTGGCCCTCGCGCCCGCCATAGATCGCCGCCGCATAGCTGACCGCCAGTGGCAGCAGCGCCGGGTTTGTGCCGCGTGCCGCCTCGATGGGTGTCAGACTTGGCGAGATCGGCTCGCCGAGATCGGCCAGACGGTCGACGATCTCGTCCCATGCTGCGGTGACGTCGCCCTCGCGAATTCTCTGGAGCCTGCGTCGCCGGCGCATTCGTTTCGCCAGTGGAACAGCCGCGGCCAGAGCGATGATGGCCATCAGGCCGAAGAGCCACCAGCGGGGACCGCCGCCGGTTAGCGCGACCGGTGCGTCGTCGATGAAGGCGGGTGCGTCCTCTGACCCGTCCGCTATCGAGGGTTCGCCGACCGAGCCGGGAGAATCGTCGGTGGGGAGATATTGGGTCGGGTCGAGACCGGCAGTGATGCTCTCCGGCTGTTGGGTGAACCCTGTTGCCTCGCGGCGCGGGGTGGGGTCGAACTGCACCCAGCCGTAGGGGTCGATCCACAACTCGACCCAGGCATGGGCGTTGCGCTCCCGGACGATCACGTTCTGCTCACCCTCCAACTCGACGATCTCACCGGGCGTGAAACCCCACACCACCCGGGTCGGGATCTCCAGTGTCCGGGCCATCACCGCCATCGCTGCCGCGAACTGCTCGCAGTAGCCTCTTCGGAAGTTGCGTGAGGTGTTGTCGTTGAGCCAATCGTCGAGACGCAGCGAGTCGTGACCGGTGGAAACATCGGTCGAGTAAACGAAGTCTCCGCTCTCTCTGAACCAGTCCTGGAGTATGAATGCACGCTCGAAGTCACTGGAAGCATCCGCAGTGAGCGATCTGGAGCGGCTCTCGATGCCGGAGGGGAGGCTGCCGGGGAGCTCGGTGTAGAACGCGAGGTTGGGAGGCTGGACCGCAGGCTCGGCGCTGCCCGGTTCGAATGGGAAGTCGCCGGCGGCGGCCGCGTTGGCGAACATGGGCGTGAGCTGGCCGTCGTCTCCGGTCGCCAGGACGCCGAGGTCGACCTCGTTGGACGGATAGACCGTTCGCACCTGGTAGCTGTCGTTCCGGCGCAACTCGGGTGTCGCCACGATCGCCGAGTCCGGGAGTGCATTGAAGTGGATCGGCGCCCGCCCTTCGCCCTCGGCGGGCGGGTCGAGGATGTCGACTGGGACGCCTGGTGTCGGAGCCACCGACGACACCAGGTTCTCGACTCGGACGTTGGCGAGGAAGTCGTAGGTCGTCCCCTGATAGGTGTCGTACTCGTTGGCGAGGGGCTGACCGGGCTGGAAACGCTCATAAGAGCGGTTGGAGCGATCCCAGGATTGGCTGTCGAACGTGTCAAGGGTCTCCATCCTCCAGTAGACCTGATCGGGTGGGGGAGCTCCCGAGCCCAGACTGGCAACGAACACCGGCTCATCGCTCAGGTTGAGGATTCTCTGTTGGAGGTCGACCAGACCGTCGAAGCTGGAACCGCCGGGCCCGTCGCCGTAGCCTCCTGCCCCTCCTTGACGCCATGGTGCGTTGCCGTACTCGTTTATCCACGTCGATGCGTTGCTGGCCAGAGCGACCGCACCGATGGTCAGGAATACCGCGGTGAAAGCGGCGAGGTTGAGTGAGCGTCTCGGCATGGCACGGCCACTCTCGTCACGTGCCCGACCGGTGTCTCCCCTGCGCTCCAGGGCCATGGAGACCGCGGCCATGCCCAGCACCAAGCCCGAGACCCCCATCCACCCGAGCCCGGCCTGGCCGCGGTCGAAGACCGCGAACTGGAAGTACATCACGAGGGGCGGGAGGAACAGTGCCGCGTACGGGCCGTCGGTGCTGCCCCAGGTGAACAAGGCGCCGATGACCCACATCGCAACGGCGAGGACCGCAAGCAAACCGGGGTTGGCGGGCACCGGCGGCACACCGGACCTGATGATGCGAAACGCCTCGGCGAGCTCGTCGCCCATGACACCGAGTGAGGGGCCGGTGGGCAGGATGCCTAAGTCGAGAGTCTCGGGTGTCATGATCCGGATTGCCAGGAGAAGGCCACCCAACGCGAAGACGGCGACCTTCACCCCTGTGCGATTGGTCACCTGTCCCAGGAGCCACCAGGCAATGGCCCCGAGAAACGTGGCCGCCACCAGGATGAGATTCCACTGCGGTTGGTCGGGACCGGTGGCCAGGAGTCGGCCGAGTCGACCGATCATCAGGATCAAAGCGATGAATGCCGCTAACTGGCCGACACGGCGTCCCATGCCTCTCCTATCGATGTCAGCCACGCCGAGGCCCAGCTCTCACCGGGGGCCACCGTCACCGTGGTCACGCCGAGACGATGGAACCCGGCCAGCGTCTGCGGTGTGGTGCTCGAGGCGCCGAGGAGGACTGTGGTCGGGTAGTCGCGGGTCAGCAGTTGTTGCACCGAGACCAGCGATCTGTCGGCGGTGCCGGTGACCATGACGAGTGCGCCACCGCCCCCCTTCTGTCTTATCCGTGACGCCACCGCCTGCATGTCCATGTTCGAGGTGGTCGCGACGAGAGCGAGCTTCTCCATCGCCGGGCCATATCGAGTTGCGTCCATCGCGTTTGGGTCACCGGCCCAGAGATCGGTGTCGAATCCCGATCCGACGAGATGGGTCATGACGCTGGCGGCCCCCGATACCGCGGTCTCGAAGGCGTCAGACGACTCGTAGACGGATCCACGCACGTCGAGGAACACCAGGGCTCGGGACTGCCACGGTGTCTCCAGCTGTCTGATCATCAGCCGGTTCGTCTTGGCTGACGACGGCCAGTGGATGCGGCGAAGATCATCGCCACGCTGGTACTCCCGCAACGTGTAGAAGTCCTCGCCGCCGCGCTGTGCGTGCTCGGGCCGCGACGCTGCCATCGAAGGGTCCTGGCCTCGGACGATCGGGAACCCCGTCAGCTTCTCCACGGTGGGGTAGACGATCAAGTGGTCGACCGGCCCCTCCGGGGCCGGCAGCTCGGCCAGACCCAGGGGGTCGGCGGAAATGGCCTGACCCGGACCGACGCGATAGACGCCTCTCGGCCGACACATGACCCGGTAAGTCGCCGATACCGCCTCTCCGGCTTTGATGCCGGCCACTTCGAAGTGCGCCACCCCCAGCGTCTCCACCTCGTCGGTGATCGTGAGGTTTCGCACTGCTCGGGGCCCGGCGTTGCGCAGACTCAATGTCACCTGGACCGTGTCACCGTTGTGCACGGCCGTCGACCCGAGACGTCGACCGATGAGTAGCTCTGGGGCGTGCAGGTTGACGTAGACGAGAGCGATTACCTGGGCGAGGATGAAGAACGATCCGGCCAGCAGGAGCTCCTCGTCACCTAGGAGCCACCAGAGCACGATGAGTGCCAGCCCGGCGCCGAGAAGAGCCCAGCCCCGAGTGGTTGGCATCAGGTGGCTATCCGGGTGGTGGTTCCGGGGACCTGGATGCGAGCCATGACGTCGTGAATCACCGAGCCGATCGTCTCACCACGCATCTGGGCCTCGGGACGGAGTCCAAGCCGGTGCTCCAGCACCGGCCCGGCCAGGGCTTTGATGTCATCCGGCATCACGTAGTCGCGACCGTTGGCCGCGGCACGGCTTCGGGCGATCCGCTGCAGAAACAGGGCCGACCTGGGCGATCCGCCCAGCATCACATCGGGGTGCAGCCTTGTCCCTTCGATCAGATCGACGATGTAGTTCTTCACCGACTGAGAGACGGCCACCGTTCTGGCGATGTCGACCATCTCGGTCACCTCGGCCAGGGAGGCGACGGGGTCGAGATCGAGGAAGGTGGAGCGGACACCGTGGGTGTCGAGCATCTCCAGCTCCTTTTCCCGGCTGGGGTACCCAACGACGACCCTCATCATGAAACGGTCGAGCTGGGCCTCGGGCAGGGGATAGGTGCCTTCGTGCTCCAGGGGGTTCTGCGTGGCGATGACCATGAACGGCGGTTCGAGGCCTCGAGTGATGCCGTCCGATGTCACCTGACGCTCCTCCATCGCCTCGAGAAGGGCGGACTGGGTCTTCGGGCTGGCCCGGTTGATCTCGTCGCCGACGACGACGTTGGCGAATATCGGGCCCGGTTTGAAATCGAACTGTCCTGCATTTCGGTCCCAGATCGAGACACCGGTCACGTCTGAAGGGAGGAGGTCTGGCGTGAACTGGATCCGATGGAACTCCCCGTCGATGCTGCGGGCGAGTGACTTCGCCAGTTGGGTCTTGCCGACACCGGGCACGTCTTCGATCAGGACGTGGCCCTCGGAAACCAGGGCGAGGACCATGAGTTCGATGACCTCTCGTTTCCCCTGGATGACCGTCTCCACGTTGGACACGATGCGATGGAACCGTCCTCCGAACAGTTCGATGTTGCTGCCTGCTTCTACCAAGCGAAGTCCTCCAGTCCAGACGACGAACTCTAACGGTGATCTTCAGTTTCGGGCATTAGACTTTTCGGCCAACACGTGGAACAAACGTTGGGAGGCATCGTTGGGTTTCGAGCGTGGTGCGGTCCTTGGTCTGCTGCGTCACCCCGGTCTCCTCTTCGAGGCGATCAGGGTCTGGTTCGCCATGTCCCGAATCGGTGGTATCGGTCCGTCTCGCAACTATCTGCGCTGGAGAGCCTTCACCGCATACGGTGACCATCTAGCCACCGTGAGCGCGCGAGATCTGCTTGACTATCTCACCTGGCGTAGGGAGATGAGAGCTATCCGCAGGTGGGAGGGGTCATGAGCTCGAGTCTGGCGAGTCGACTCGAAGACATTCCTGGTGTGGCGTCTGTAGTCGTGGACCTCGAAGGGTTCGGTCGCGGGATCGATGTCCGTCTCGAGCCGGGGGCCGATGAGACTTTGGTCATGGAGAGGTTGCGCGCTCTGCTGGCCGCCTATGGGGTCCGGTCGGAGCGACGGCCGCGGAGGGAGGTGGGACGAGCCACACGGGCTGTTTCCAACCTCGGAGTCGACGTGACCATCACACCCACCGACGGTGGCGCCCGCATCGAGGTGGCCACCGGCTCGGTGAGGTCATCCCGGGTGGTGGCCGAGGATGCGATGGCGGTCGCCCAGGGTCTGGCAGATGTCTGGTGTCAGGTCATCGGCCGGGTGCCTCTCGAGATTGTCTCGGTAGAGGTGGGGGAGGACGGATTGCTGAGTGTGGTCGGCAACGATGGGGGCGAGCACATCCGGGGGGCACGCGACATCGAGGACGGGTGGGTGGATGCGCTCACGGGTGCCGTCGGCGATGTGATCGGGCATGCCGGCAAACCCGATATGGAGCTGGCAGCCAGCTGAGCGATACCCAATGGCTCTGGCAACTTGCGCCGACTATTACGCTTCGAGCCGGTAGGACTAGAGACATGACCCGAGCCCTTGTCTTGAACGCGAGTTATGAGCCGCTGTCGGTGGTGAGTGAACGGCGGGCCGTCGTTCTCGTCCTCAACCGCAAGGCGAGTCTCGTGGTGAGTCGCGACGAGATCTGGTCCTCGGAGTCGACAACAGTCGAGCTCCCGTCCGTGGTGCGTCTCAATCGTTACGTGAAGGTCCCGTACCGACGTGCCGTCCCGGTGACCCGCCGGGCCGTGTTCGGCCGTGACGAGCACACCTGTCAGTACTGCGGTGCCCCGGCCGAGTCACTCGACCACGTCAAGCCACGATCCCAGGGTGGCGATCACACCTGGGAGAACGTGGTCGCCTGTTGCCGCTCGTGCAACGTCCGCAAGGGGGCGAGGACCCCTGACGAGAGCGGGCTCCGGCTGCGCAGCCAGCCCGGCCCACCACGTCGCTTCGCCTGGATCTACGCCTCGACCGGCTATCAGGTGGACCCCTCCTGGCATCCCTATCTGTTGGGTAAGAGCGCCTGACCCACATCCCCCCAAACATCTGTGGTGCACGGACGTGCGCCGACGGTCTGTTTCCACACCCAGGTCCTGACGAGCCCCAGATATCGATCTGTGGTGCACGGATGCGCTGACGGTCTGTTTCTACACACCAGTTCCTGAGACGGGCGGATTCGGCGCACCAATGCGCACCATGTGGGGGAAAGGGTTGACAAGTGGGGCGAAGTGGGTCATAGTGGCGCAAGCGCTCAGCAAGGGGGCGCACACCCCGCGAAATGGGGGCTCAGCACAGTGAGGACGAACGGAAAAGAGCAGAAGTGTTCCTCGGCGAGTACTTCCACAGCCTCGACGGCAAAGGACGGGTGGTCATGCCCTCCGGTTTTCGCCGTCGTCTCGAAGACGGTTGTGTCATCACCAAGGGACAGGACGGTCAGCTCGTCATCTTCGCTGCCGACGACTTCGAGTCGAAGGCCGCCGAGGTGATGGGCCGCCCCCAGGACAGAGAGGGACGCCGCTTCTCCCGAACCGTCTTCGCCGGCGCCGACCTGCAGACCCCGGACAAATCGGGTCGTGTCCTGGTGAAGCCCGACCTGAGGGATTTCGCCCGACTCGAGACCGGGACGGAGATCGCGGTGCTCGGGCTCTTCGACCACATCGAGCTGTGGGAGAAGGAGCGCCATCTGCAGGAGAAGGCCTCGGCTGACGAGAGCTACATCGACCAGGAGGAGGACGAATAGGAGGAGAGGTCTGGGCTCATTGCGAGCCCTCCGGAACCAATTGGATGGCCCCTGACTCCGCCCGCCTCTAGTTGGTACCAGCGCCCGGAGGGCTCGCAATGAACCAGGACCAGAGCAAGGAGCCGGCCGGCTTTCACCGGCCGGTCCTGGTCGAAGAAGTCGTCGAGTTGATGGCTCCGGTGCTTCCGGGTGTGGTGGTCGACGCCACCTTCGGGGGAGGGGGCCACACGAGACGCATGCTGGATGAGTTTGGAGACGAGGTGAACGTGATAGGCATCGACCGCGACCCGGATGCGGTGGCTCAGGCCGCCGATCTGCGGGCGACCGTAGTCGAGGGCAACTTCAGCGATCTCGCCGATGTCGTAGGCGCGGTCACCGACGATCCGATCTCAGGGGTCCTCCTCGACTTTGGTGTCTCCTCCCACCAGCTCGACGAAGCCCACCGCGGCTTCTCATATCACCAGGAGGGCCCCCTCGACATGCGGATGGGACCCGACGCAGAGCTAAGCGCCGACGACATCGTCAACCGCTGGCCGGTCGATGACATCGCACGCATCATCCGCGAATACGGGGAAGAGCCATTGGCCCGCCGAATTGCACGGGCGATAGTCGCCGCCCGCCCCATCGACTCCACTGCCACCCTGTCCACCGTCATCGCAAACGCGATGCCCGCGGCCCGGCGTCGGGCAGGTCATCCTGCCCGACGCACCTTCCAGGCCATCAGGATCGCGGTAAACGGTGAACTCGATGCGGTCTCCTCCGGGGTGGAGCAGGCCGTAGACCTGGTGCGGGTCGGAGGTC
>DASPGH010000035.1:0-3031 GCA_035620735.1 Acidimicrobiia bacterium
CGTTCTTGGATGTATGACGGAGGGCGAGCCACAAGACCACTCCCATGGCAATCAGCACCTGCCCGAACCCGGCCATCGAAGCCCACGGCAGTTCGATGTCCCCTGCCTCCAGACTATTGAACAGGCTGCCCAGCGGCGTGAGCAGCGGCCATAAGACGAGGATGTTCCTGGTCGTGGCGAATGCCACCCCATAGACCACACCAAGGCCGGTGAGGAATGTGATCTCCCCGGCTCCCATCCCATACCCGAAGTGATAGAGACCGTAGAGGACGGCTGCCGACCCGATCCCTGCCACCGGGCCAAACGACTCTTCCAGCCGGTTCTGGATGAACCCGCGAAAGAAGATCGACTCGAACATACCGACGGTGAGGGACATGAGCAGCAGCGGTATCCAGTCGACTGGTTCGGGCAGGTCATAGGCCCAGAAGGTCAGCGAGAACTGGACTGCGGCGAAGACCAGACCGAGGAGCAATGTGGGTCGCCATTCATGAACTCCCACTCCGAGCGACCGGAGCGGACGAGAACGCCCCCACACGGTGTAGACCACGGGGCCAACCACGCCCAACAGGAGCAACCCGACCACTGCATAGCTGATGAACAAGCCCAGCATGTTGTCGGTGGTGAAACCGACAAAGGCGAGTCGATTTGCCCCCACCACAGCCAGATACAAGAGCGCAATGGTGGCCAGATCCCTTGGGTCGGGACGCCACCAAAACAGGCGGGGCTCCTGGGAGCTCAGACGTAGAACCAAACCGACCGAGAGCATGACGACCGAGACGACAAGCAAATAGGCCCATCCCGCGAACACTTCCAACAACAGCAAACCCAGGATTACAGCTCCGCCCAGGACCATCATCCTCGACCGGCTCGTCGGTGCCATGTCATCTCCATTTGACGACGCGTCAATGGTCGGTGTGATCGGCCACAACCGGCCAGTGCCAATAGTCACAACCGCCCGGGAGCTAGTGCCTAATTGCCCTCTCCTGGCGGTGCCGGTCCCGTCATACGTGACGATCCCTCTCATTCTATTCTTGACAGTTGAATGAATTGATGGCAGTATCACTGTCATGCAAGGGGAGACGAAGCGCACCTATCGAAGCGAGCTCCGCGCCGAGCAGGTCGAGGCGACCCGCCAGCGCATCATCGAGGCCGCAGTGGCGGGTTTCGCGCCATGGGCGGCAGAACTCCCCTTCGACAGGGTCGCGAAGCGCGCCCGGGTGAGCGAGCGCACTGTGTACCGCCACTTCCCGACCCAGCGTGACCTCTTGCAGGCCGTGACCGCACACATCGTCTCTCGCTCTGGGTGGGATCCGGACGAACTCAACGCCAAGAACCTCGGCCCGAGGACAGCACGTGCCTTCACGTACTTCGGCACCCTGATCGAGAGTGGCGAACACCAGCCCGAGGCACAGTCGCCTGACATGAAGGCACTCCGATCGAAGCGTCTCGAGACGATCGAGCGCATCGTGGCGCCATACACCGAAGGGATGGATCCCGATCTCGCTCGCGGCATCTGTGCGGTTTTCGCCGAACTCGTGCGCGTCCAGGTCTTCCGCGGCATGTACGAGCAGTGGGGGCTCAGCGGGGCCGAGGCGGGACGCGCCGTCGAGTGGGCCATCAACGCACTGTTCAACGAGCTCGATCGCCAGGAGGAAGATTGGAACACCACGAAGGCCTCGCCACCCACGATCGAGCCCGCTCCATGACGCGGACCCGACAGCTCTTCGAGCTCAGTCAAAACGACACTGCGAGCGTCGGCGCGAAAGCGGCCAACCTCGGTGCGCTCGCCAACCTCGGCCTTCCGGTGCCGCCTGGGGTGGTGGTGGTCGCCACCGAAGCCGACGACGGCATCGGAGCGGCCGTGGCAGAGGCCCTCGCCGTCCTCGGCGACGGGCCTTTGGCGGTCCGCTCTTCAGCCCTGGCCGAGGATCTCGATGGGGCCTCCTTTGCCGGTCAGTACGAAACCGTGCTCGACGTCCGCGGCGCCGACGCCGCAGTCGAAGCGGTGCGCCGGGTCCGTGCCGCGGCGGACGACGAGCGCGTCGCCATCTACCGGAGTACGCACGGGCCCACTGGCGTGAGCGGCATCGGGGTGCTCTTGATGCCCATGATCGCCGCCGAGGTCTCGGGGGTCGCTTTCACCGCCCATCCGCTCACCGGCGATCGCGAGGAGACCGTTGTCACGGCGACGATCGGCCTCGGGGAGCAGCTCGTCGGAGGCGAGGCCACCGGCGAGCAGTGGATCGTGCGCAACGGCCAACCCGTGCGCGACCGGCGAGCGCCGGTCGAGGTGCTCCAGGAGGCGCAAGCCCTGGCCGTCGCCAGGCTGGCGCGCCGGGTCGAGGAAGTCATGGGCGGCGTTCCCCAGGACATCGAGTGGGCTTTCGCCGGGGGCCAGCTCCATCTGTTGCAGGCCCGTCCCATGACAGCGCTCCCTGATCCGGTCCGCTGGGAATCGCCACGCCCCGGCGGCTGGACGCGCAACTTCCGTCTCGGCGAGTGGTTGCCCGAGCCGGTCACGCCGCTCACCGCCACCTGGCTGCTGCCACGCCTCGAGGAGACCTTCGCAAGCGAACAACGGCTTTATTTCGGGGTGGAGACACCGCGACCGCTGCATGTGCTCGTCAACGGCTGGTACTTCTACTCCCCGCTCGGAAGCGGCAGCATGTGGCAGATGCTGGGGGTATTGCGTCGGCCTCGCTTCGGGTGGGGGCTGATGCTGCTGAGCAGGCGCCCAGAGGTCCTGCATCGCCTCGAGATCGATCCGGCGACCAATGCCTGGCGCCACGGATTGATGCCACGCTACCGCCGGCTCGTCGCCGAGGGCGAGCGAGACCTGGACTCCGCCGACGACGACACACTGTTCTCGTTGATCGACGACATCGCGGACGTCGCAGGCGAGTTCCTCATGTCGATGACCATCGTTGCCGGGCACGCTTGGAAGATGGAGAGCGTGCTCGCCGCCTTCTACACGCGCTACCTGAGCCCGGTCATCGGTGGTGGTCACCAGAGCCTGGTGGTCGGCCTCGTC
>DASPGH010000036.1:0-4240 GCA_035620735.1 Acidimicrobiia bacterium
TTCACGTCGTTCACGAGGTTCACGAAAGAGTGACCTTTGGCCCTTGTGGACGGTGCCCGGTATGGACTATCCCTGCACCATGAGGAGATCTAATGGACGACAGTGAGCGTCGTGAGGCTGCTCTCGCACGGGTGAAGGCCAAGCGGGAGTTCAGAAACCACGTGGCTGTCTATGTGATTGTCAATGCGATGTTGGTGGTCATATGGGCGTTGACCAATCAGGGCTATTTCTGGCCGGTGTGGCCCATGCTCGGCTGGGGTGTCGGGCTTGTCCTCCACGGCTGGAAGGTGTTCTACGAGAAGCCGATCTCGGAGGAGGAGATCCGAAGAGAGATGGACAAAGCCATCTGAGCACCGGTTGCGGCCTCTAGAGGTTGCCGCCCTGATTTGGTGGCCGCCGAGGACCGGATGCGACCACCCGGCTCCGGCGACGTGGGCGATGGCCGTTCCATAGGACCGACCCGTCGCCCCTGCCTCCAGGGTCTCAAAAATCACGGTCGGAAATCAACGGCAGCTCTTGACTTTCTGGCCCATGTCGCACGTGATCCGGGGCGCACGTTTCCGATTCCGCAGTTCATGTCTCTGTTCACGCCGAGCCGTACGAACGAGATCATGGACCGGGGGAGTGGTGGCTTGGCCAACCGCCTATTTGGATCGTGTGTCGTACCAGCATCGACTGTGAGTGTTCTTGAGTGTGCCCCGCCAGCGCGGTCACAATGATCGGCACCCTTCTCATCGATTCTCCTCGCGTAGCCTCGGCTGACCGTCCTGAGCCGGAGCACCCCCACTCGCTGACATGTAGACATCTCGGTCAGCGAGGCGACCCCGGTGCGGCGTCATATGTGCGAGTCACACCTGAGGAGGGCTATGCGCATGCGAAGTCTGCTGTGGGCAAGTGAGCCGATTGGCGCTCCCGGATCGGAGACCAGGCATAAGCGACGGCGCAGAGGCCTGCCGGCGGTCCTTTTGGCTGCCGTCCTGGTGTTGGGCTCTTGTGGGGACGATCGGACGTCGGCTTCCGACCAGAGCTCGACGTCGCTGGCATCGACAACCGCCCCCCGCCAGACTACGACGTCAGCGGTGGCAGAGCCGCCCACGACCTCCCCGACCGAGCCCGCCACCGTCACGGTGACCTCGGAAGCCGTCGCCGGCGTTCCTCTCGCCATGCCGCCGGCTCTGCTCGCCGCGGTCGAGGGGATGGTGATCGCCGGCGAGATGCTCCAGAGTCCAGAGGACGAAGGTTTGGGCAGATCCTGGCTGGCCATCGTGAGAGACGGGGTGGCGATCGAGATCGTCGCCGGGCAGTGTTATCGGGACAGTTGGCACCTGGGACCGCCGCTCGACGCCTCCGGTGGGGCCATGCTGTTGCAGACCGGAGAAGGTCTCGTCGTGTGCGCGCCTGGTGAGCAGGTTCGCCTCTTCTCGGGGAGAGTGGGGGTAGAGGGGACCACCGTGATCGATGGCCGGGCCCTCGCCCTAGTAGGCGCGGAGGACGGCTTGCATTACCTGGACTTGGAGACGATGGCGGTCGAGCCGTTCGCCGACCTCCAGTTCGACGTGAGTCTAGGGAACGAGTGGCCGACTCATGCCAATCACGCCTCACATGGCACCGGGACATGGGCGGTGGTACTGGAGTCGACGGCTGGGCCGATGCAAGACCGGGTGAGACGACTCGTC
Source organism: Acidimicrobiia bacterium (assembly GCA_035620735.1). Lineage (GTDB taxonomy): Bacteria > Actinomycetota > Acidimicrobiia > Spongiisociales > ZC4RG35 > JANQRA01. The sequence goes on from DASPGH010000036.1 coordinate 1,677, forward strand.
TTCTTCGATGACACCGGTGGTCCACTGGATATCGATGCCCCCTTCGCGGAGCCTGCCGACGATTCCAAGCTGGCGGCAGCGGCTCTCTCATCGGACGGAACCACACTCTTCTATGCCGAGGAGTATCCGGACGGCGCCACCGACCTGGTCCGCTGGGACCTGGCCGCTAAGACAGAAATCGGGCGGGTGAGGATCCTCGATGCCTTCGAGCGGGGTGACGACCCCTACGGATTCGGCCGGCCCTTTGTCAGCTATCTCGACGTCGGTCCCGAGTTCACCCTGGTCGGGCTGGCAACGGTGGAGGCGGAGAACTTCCTCTCCGGGGTGCTTCTCGTTGGATCCGACGGGTCGATCGAAGATCTGTCGGAGTCTGGCGACTGGCGGGTGGTCGCCGCCTCGTTCCTCGACTAGGAAAGCAAGGAGCGTATCGCGACAAGTCCCTCAGTCTCAACCGCACCTGATTCGATCTCGTGCGCCAAGGTTCTAGAGACAGCGGTCAGTTGAGGCCCAGGACGGTCAGGATGGCGGCGTCCACACCCCATTGCTCTTCGGAGGTGAGGTGGCCGGCAAACTCCCCAAGGCGTCCGATGTCCACCGCTCCCATCTGCTCTACGAGGACCCTCGTGCCTAGACCTTCGACCTCGATCTCGGGCCGGAAGGAAGCGCTTCGTGCACTCATCGACGTCGGGGCGATGAGGACCACGGATCGGGGGAGAAGGGCGTCGGATTGGACGACCACCCCGTGGCGCTTCCCCTGTTGTTCGTGGCCAATCCCCTTAGAAAGACGAAGGCTAAATATGTCACCCCGGCGCACGCAGGCTCTCCATCATCTCGGCCACTGCGAGCATCTCGGCACGGTCCTGCTCGTCTGCCTCCAGGGCTGCCACCTCTTCGGCTAGAGCTTTTTCGTCGCCCAGCCTCGAGGCGGCTTCGACGAGAGCCCAACGTATCGCCTCCGAGCGCGACTTACCTGTTGCTTCCAGTTGGGCAAGAGCGCGCATTGCTTCTTCGTCTAGGCGAACAGAGACTGCCTGAGCCACGTCATGAGTGTATCACGTTACGTGATACATGGAGAGCCTGAGAGTCTCACTGTCAGATGCCGGAGACCTCGAACCTGGTCAGGCTGGAATCGTGTCAGTCGACGGGTCAGCAGCGGCAGTGCATCGCGATCCCTCTGGAGCAATGCACGGCCTCAGCCCCACCTGCACTCACCTCGGTTGCGGCGTCCAGTGGAACGATGCAGAGAACACCTGGGACTGTCCCTGTCATGGCTCTCGTTTCGATATCGACGGGAAGGTGTTGACCGGTCCGGCGACTGAGTCACTGCCAACCTTCGGTGATGTCGTGGTTGTCGTAGCCGACTCTCACCCGACGCCTCGGACCGGAACCAAACTCGAGGCATGGGCCCGTCACGTCGGCTGTGATTTATCTCCCTATCGTGCGCTGGTGACATTGAACCGAGGGTCGGGATTCGAGGCCATGGAGGAGCCGATCCGGGCCGAGCTGTTCAGTGTGGAGCGACTCGAAGAGCACGCCCGGAGTCTCGCCGAGTCACAGGAGCTGAGCGGACGACCGGGGCGTTTCCGTCTCATCTCCAAGCGGCTGGCAGACAATGGCGAAGTCCTGCTCACCTCATATCGTGAGCTCTCCAAGGCGATCCGGGAAGAAGCCCTGCTGACACCCGCCGCCGAATGGCTGGTCGACAACTTCCATCTCGTCGAGAGCCAGTTGCGGGAGATCCGGGAGAACCTCCCCGCCAGCTATTACCGCGAGCTTCCCAAGCTCGACGGCGGCCACCTCGACGGCTACCCCCGTGTCTACGGGATCGCCTGGGCCTACATCGCCCACCTGGACAGTCGTTTCGACTCTGAGGCTCTCGCTCGCTTTGTCGGGGCGTACCAGCAGGTGGAGCCGCTGAGCATCGGAGAGCTCTGGGCGCTTCCGATCACCCTGCGGCTGATCCTCATCGAGAACCTGCGCCGGCTCGCCGAGACCATCGTATGGGCGCGCCGACTCCGCCGGGAGGCCGACGCAGTCGCCGACGGCCTCCTCGCTCTGGGGGGCCGCAGCGCAGAAGACACCACGGCCGCACTGAGCCGTTTCGGCCCGGGAAGGCTTCCTCAGCCCTTCGCGGTCCAACTGCTCCAGCGTCTGCGCGATCAGGATCCGGCCACTACGCCAGGCCTTACGTGGCTCCTCGACAGGCTCAACGCCGAAGGAACGACACCAGACGACGTGGTCAGCGAGACCCATCGCCGGCAGGCGGCTACCAACGTCACGGTCCGCAACATCGTGACCAGTCTCCGCGAGATCAACTTCTTCGATTGGGCCGGCTTCGTCGAGGAGGTGAGCCTCGTGGATGCCGCCCTCAGAGAGGAGAGCTCCTACGGCGAGATGAGCTTCGCCACCCGGGACCAGTATCGCCACGCCATCGAGGAGTTGTCGAAAGGGTCGAACACCTCCGAGCTCGACGTGGCCAGGGCGACACTCGGGCTCGCCAGAGCACAGCTACCCGACCGGCGCCAGAGCGAGCCCGGTTTCTTCCTGATCGGCGAAGGCCGGGC
>DASPGH010000037.1:0-8764 GCA_035620735.1 Acidimicrobiia bacterium
GCCGTTGGATAGTCGGACTAATCCGAACCTGGACGGAGAAACTGCTCGAAACCAGGTGGCTCCAGCCACTCTGGGACCGCTCCGGAGTGTCGACGGCCCTCCAAGGCACCGACCAGACCGCGGCGAGCATCCTGGCAACCATCATCTATGCATACTTGATGATCGGGCTGCTTCTGGTCGTGGCGAGAATCCTGCAGCTGATAACCATCGAAGAGTTGCTCGAGCGACTTCTCGCCTGGGTTCCCCTGTTGCTACTCGCCGGTGTGATAGTCATCGTCGCCGCGGCCGCCGGCAACTGGGCTGCCAACCTGGTGCGACCCTTCGCCGAAGAACAAGGGGTCGGCTGGGTGACCACGGTGGTCCACGTCGGCATCATCGTCTTCGGTGTGCTCTTCGCTCTGGAGCTGATGAACATCGAGTTCGCCGAGGACATCGTCAAGATCGTCGTCGGTGCGACCGCGATCGCTCTGGCCATCGCGTTTGGAGTCGGTGGCATCGATGCCGGGAAGAAATGGTGGGCTCGCTACGGAAGCCCGGAAAGCCCGAAGGGACCGGTCAGCGCGGCATCTTCGTCACCGCCACCACCGCCACCACCACCCCCGACATAGGCAGACGACCAACGAGACGGGCACGAACTCGGTTCGTGCCCGTTTTTCATGGGGAGATGACTTGTGGGGCAGGTACCGTCAAGCCCATGTGGGAAATCCGCACCATCACCTCCGACGACGCCGATCTCTTCAGGAGCAGGATCTCCCGCGGGTTCGGCGGTGACGCCACAGACGATGAAGACGCCCGGGAACGTTTCGAGGCCACGTTCGAATACGAGCGGACCTTCGGTGTCTTCGACGGGAAGGACATCGTTGGCACCGGGGGCGCCTTCTCGCTGGGCGTAACGGTGCCCGGAGGCGAGGTCGTGCCAATGGGGGGGACGACGGTCATCACGGTCCAGCCCACCCATCGGCGCCGGGGCATCCTCCGCGCTCTTATGGGACGTCATCTCGACGAGGTGGCAGAACGTGGTGAATCGCTTGCTGGACTGTGGGCATCCGAGAGCAGCATCTACGGCAGATTCGGATACGGACAGGCCACATACCGGCACAAGTCAGATCTCGATGCAGGCAAGGTGACATTCCGTGACAACGACCTGAAAGGCAATGTCCGGCTGCTGGAAAGAGACGAGGCCGAATCGATCATCCCTCGGCTCTACGAAGACGCCTTGACGACGCGAGCCGGCATGCTCACCCGATCCGAGGCGTGGTGGAAGTACAGGGTTCTCGCCGATGTCGAGTCGTGGCGGGATGGTCGATCGGCCCTCAGACATGCCGTTTACGAGGCCGACGGCGAAGCCAAGGGCTATGCGCTCTACCGGCAGAAGTCGAAGTGGGACGATTTTCTCGCCGATGGTGAGGTCGACGTCGTCGAAATCATCGCCCCGGACGCCGACGCCTATCGGGGCATATGGTCGTTCCTGACCCGCATCGACCTCTTTCCCAGGGTGAGCTGGTGGAACGCCCCCGTCGACGACCCGCTGTCACTGATGATCACAGATCCCCGTCGTGTCCGCAGGTCCGTGGCCGATGCACTCTGGATCCGGATCATGGACGTGGCGGGCGCGCTCACCAGGCGAACCTATGAGCGAGATGGTGTGGTGACTTTGGAGGTGACCGACGCCTTCCGGGCCGGCACCACCGGTGTCTACCGGCTCGAGGTCTCGAACGGGGAGTCGAACTGTGTCGCGGTCGATGCGACACCCGACATCGCTCTCGATCTAGATGTGCTCGGTCACCTCTATCTGGGGGGTGGTGACGCGATGGCCATGGCGCGGGCTGGTCGAATCGGTGGCGACACCAACGCGATCCAACGGCTCAACGGCATGTTCAGAACGATCCCGGCACCCTGGTGCCCAGAGGTCTTCTGAGATGCGTTCAGCGGGTTGATCCCGCTGCGACCAGCTCATCGGCCTTCCAGACGCCGCGAGCGCCACAGTGGCAGATGAACTCTGCTTCGATGCCGTCCATCCCTCGAACCAGCGCCGTGATCGCCGATGTGGGCAGTAGGACTCTCGATCCGTGACGGTTGCAGTAGGGGGCGAACATCGTCTTCTCCTCGTTCTCACTGTAATGAGCTACACGCTCATCGCTCATTACAGAATACATGTTTCTCGGTAATGAGTCAAACGTTTTACGACACTTACCAACCCTAGTCAGAGCAAGTGCGAACAGTCCCCGGGTAGCGTGGAGACAGAGTTTGAGCGAAAGGTCAATAATGAGTGAGGACCGCATCCAGAACCTCGTCTCGGAGCTCCTGGCCGAGCATCCCCCGGAGACGACGTCGAACGTCGAGTTCTGGGGAGCTCAGTACGACAAGGGTCTCGCCTGGGCATGGCATCCGGAAGGCTTTGGCGGTCTCGGCATGAGCCGGAGCGATCAGACCAGGATCGATCAGCTCCTCGTGGACGGTGGCGCCTCGACGGAGAACCGCTACTTGAACTTGCTAGGCATCGCGATGGGCGCCGGTGTCCTCGACGCTCACGCCACGGATGAGCAGAAGAGACGCTGGCTGCGCCCGATGTTCACCACCGAGGAGATCTGGTGTCAGCTGTTCAGCGAGCCCGGAGCCGGTTCCGATGTTGCAGGGCTGGCGACCCGTGCCGTCAAGGACGGCGACGAATGGGTGGTCAACGGCCAGAAGGTCTGGACGACGTTGGCGCACATCGCCAAGTGGGGGATGATCGTCACCCGCACCGATCCCGATGCCCCCAAGCACCAGGGCATGACCTACTTCATCGTCGACATGGAAGCGTCCGGCGTCGACGTGCGGCCCCTCTACCAGATCACGGGCGAGGCGGAGTTCAACGAAGTCTTCTTCAACGATGTCAGGGTGCCCGATGAGAACAGGATCGATGCCGTAGGCGCTGGCTGGAGGGTGGCTCTCACCACCCTCATGAACGAGAGGGTCGCCATCGGCGGAGGGAGCAACCCGCGTGGAGGCGGCTACATCGGCCAGGCCGTCGACGTATGGAAGGAAACGGGCCAGGACGACCCCGTGCTCCGGGACGAGCTGCTCCACCTCTGGGCCGAGGCCGAAGCCGCCCGTCTCACGGCGATCAGGGCGAATCAGATGGCTTCGGCAGGCATCCCCGGGCCGGAAGGCTCCACCGGCAAGCTGGCGTGGGCCAATCTGAACAAGGAGATCACGGCTCTCACCGTGGACCTCCTCGGGCTCGATGGCACGCTCTATCCCGAGGGGTACGAGTTGAGCAGACCCGAACGGAGTGGTCTCCACGAGCCGAGCAAGGCTTTCCTGCGCACCAGGGCCAACTCGATCGAGGGTGGCACCTCGGAGATCATGCTCAACATCCTGGGCGAGCGAGTGCTCGGTCTGCCCGGTGAGCCCCGTGTCGACAAAGACCTGCCGTGGGCGGAGGTTCCTCGTGGTTGATGTGCAGGTGAGCTATGCACCGACCGACGAAGAGGAATTGATACGGGACACAGCGCGGCAATTCCTCCAGGATCGTATCGGTCTGGAGCGGGTCAGGGAGCTGATGATGTCCGACGACGGCTTCGAGCCCGGGCTGTGGAAGGAGATGGCCGATTTGGGCTGGCTCGGTCTAGCCATTGCCGAAGAGCACGGTGGTTCGGGTCTGGGACCGGTCGAGCTGGGTGTGCTTCTCGAGGAGATGGGCCGTCTGCTCACGCCCGGTCCGTTCTTCGCCAGCGCCGTGCTGGCCACGATGGCGATTCAGCAGATCGCCGATCCGGAGTCTCAGAAACGTCTCCTCCCATCCTTGGCGGCGGGCGAGACGATCGCGTCTCTCGCGGTGTACGAAAAGCCCCGTGGCTGGGAAGTACTTCCCGCCGCCACCACCGCGGAGACGGCGGGCGACGGCTGGCGTCTGAATGGGCGCAAGCGCGCCGTGCTCGACGGTCACGTAGCAGACCTGCTCTTGGTGGTCGCCGACACTGGTGACGGAGTGGGCGTGTTCGGAGTCGATGCCAGTGCCGACGGTGTCGCCGTCTCCCAGGAAACGACGCTCGATTCCACTCGCAGACAGGCCACGGTCAGCTTCTCCGGTGTCGAACTGAACAAGGACGATCGCCTCGATACCGGTGACGTCCCCACTGCTCTCACCCGGATTCTGCGCATGGCGTCCGCAGCGCTCGCGGCCGAGCAGGTGGGTGGTGCTCAGGCCTGTATGGACATGGCGGTCGACTACGCCAAGAGCCGCTATCAGTTCGGGCGGCCGATCGGCTCCTATCAGGCCATAAAGCATCGCTGCGCCAACATGCTGATGAAGGTGGAGCATGCCAAGTCCACCGCATATCACGCCCTGCGGGTGATGGATGACTCCGACGAATTGGCGATTGCGGCGCCGCTCGCAGCTTCGGTTTGCTCCGAGGCCTATGTCTGGGTTGCCGGTGAGAGCATCCAGGTGCACGGTGGGATCGGCTTCACATGGGAACACGATGCCCACCTCTATCTGAAGAGAGCCAAGGCTTCGTCGCTGCTCCTGGGTAGCCCGTGGCACCAGCGCGACCTCATGGGGCTCGCCCTGGGCATCTGATGGCCGTCCGCCGGCTGGTGTCGATCCTGGCACTCCTGGCGGTTGGTTGTGGCCCCGGCGTCGCCGGTCTCGAGGAAGCGCCCCGTCCCGACTCGTTCGAGGGTGGCCCGTGGGCGATCGACTTCACCCTCGACCTGGAGCCCGGTTTCTGGGAGGTCGGGCATCATCGCTACCAGATCTGGCTGGAGTGCGAGGTTCTCGGTCCCCGGCAGTGGAGCCAGCACAACTTCGAGGCGGACAATGAGTCGGAGATCATCGAGGGAGATCTCTACGTCCGTCTGTACGGGCTCAGCGTGCACAAAACCGGTCCCACCGGGATCAAGCAAATCAACACCGACCAGCCCACCATCGCTCTGGTGACCGTCCTCGGCCTTGAGCACGCCACCGCTACCGAGGCATCAGAGGAGTGTGTTGCCGAGCTCAGGCGTGAAGACGGGCGTGTCTTCGAGATGCCCCCGGGGGCCCCTTTTCGCGTCTAGCCCTCAGTCGAGAGAGTGCTCGAGCATCCAGGTATAGACAGCCGGGTCCCGATAGGCGATCTCGAACGACTGGAAGTGTCCAACTCCGGGGTAGGTCGTCCATCGGGCGGTGGTCTGGCACAGCTCCTCCCAGTCCTCGACTTCGGTTTGGACTACGTCGAGGACACTGATCAAGTCGTCCTCGCCATGGATGCCCCAAACCGGCACCGGGGAGAGACCGCAGGAAGCTTCGCTCACCTCGCCATTCGTAGATCTGAAGCCACTCCCGCCGACACTCACCACGGCTGCGTATTTGTCCGGGTATCTAGCAGCCAGATGCCACGCGCCCTGACCACCCGTGCTGAACCCCGTCAGGTAAATGCGGTCGGTGTCGATGGGGATGTCGGCGACGATTTCGTCGACGATCTCGTTGACTTCCTCGGGCTGACCGGACGACCACCAGTCGACACCGTCGAGTCCTTGCGGCGCCACCACCACGAAGTCGAAGTCCTCGGGCTGCTCTTCGAGGGCGAGAACGGCAGGAAGCCCGTAGCTCATGACGAATTCAGGGCTGTACGCGGTGGGTCCGGTGCCGTGGAGAGACACGATCATCGGGTGCTCCTCCCCGGTTCGTTCCATCCCTTCGGGAAGCCAGAGCAGGTAGGGCATGTCTCGATTCCGGTCGACGGTGTGGTTACCCAGGAGGTGCTTGCCCGTGGTGAGCTCCGAGCTGCAGGCGCCGAGAAGAAGCGCCAAGGCGATCACACCCGCCAGGGGCCGCTTCAGCATCAGGAAAGGGTAGGGCCGTACTCATGAATCTGGGTGCGTAGGTTTTGGGGCATGACACAGATCCGCCGTTTGACCGACTCCTGTCTCCACGTCACGACCGACGACGCGGCCACGCTGTTCGACCCGGGGTTTCACACCTATCTCGAAGGCGAGATCGATCTCGACTCGATTGGAGATGTGACCCAGGTACTCATTAGCCATGAGCACCGGGACCACGTGAATCCCGAATTCGTGAGATGGCTCATCGATCGCGGAGAAGACGTCACCGTCTACTCGAATCAGGCTGTGGCCGATCTGCTGTCCGCCGCTGGTGTCGAGGCCTCGGTGGATACCCCGGAAGGCGTTTCCATCGAAGACGTTCTCCACGGGATGCTCCCCACAGGTGCCCAGCCGCCCAACCGTGCTTACACGATCGATGGGCTGATCACCCACCCCGGTGACAGTCGAGAGCCGTCCAGAACCGCCCCGATACTCGCCCTGCCTCTGATGGCCCCGTGGGATTCAACGACCGGTGCCGTCGAACATGCCCGTCGTCTCGGTCCCAGCCAGGTGGTCCCGATACACGACTTCTACCTCAATGAGAGCGGGCGGGCCTGGCTGCGAACCCTGGCCAAGAACGTGCTCGAGCCAGACGGCATCGAGGTGGTCGACCTCGACTGGGGAGACTCCTATACGGTGTGATCGAGTAGATCAGCCGCCGATGCCGGCGAAGTCGGCGTCGTCGAGTTCGCAGTCCTGGTCGCGCATCGTGTTGACCGCGTGCTGAACGAATGCTCGTGCCTGCCAGAGCCCCGGCTCCAGCGCTTGGTCGGCTCCGTTGACGACTTCGGTGACGATCGCATTCAATGCATCGCAGTCGGCTGCCTCATCGATGGCCACCACGGTGACGGGCAACTCCGCCTCCAGGTCCCACTCGAAGGACCCGGTTGCGGTGCGGGCAACCTGAAAGTCGTTCTGCCAGGTCTCGGTGGGGACTCCTAGCGGAAGATCGCCTTTCAGCGTCACCTCGTCGCCGGTCATGTCGGCCAGGACAATCGACCACTCAATCTGCTCCGCCCCTTCCGGTGGTGGGTCCTGGTCCTGGGTCTGCTCGTTCTCAGCGTTTCCCAAGAACACGAAAAACAGGGCGATGGCTGTGATTACGAGAACGGCGAGAAAGCCCCAGAGCAGCCAGCGTCGGGTGGGCCAATCCACATCACGCGGAGATTGTCCGGTCATCGATGCCCGCTAGCTACGAAGACGGGGGTCGAGGGCGTCGCGGAGCCCGTCTCCGATGTAGTTCACGCAGAGGACGGTGAGGGAGATCATGACACCGGGGGCGATGACGCGGAGAGGTGAGATTTGGATGTATTGGTTGGCGTCGAAGAGGAGCCGTCCCCAGGTGGGGAAGCTGGCGGGGAAGCCGAGGCCCAGGAATGACAGGGCCGATTCGGTGATGATGGCGACGGCGACGCCGAGGGAGGCGGAGACCATGACGGGGCTGAGTGTGTTGGGGAGGATGTGACGCATGATGATGTTTCGTCGTCTGGTGCCGATGCTGTTGGCGGCGAGGACGAATTCTTCTTCTTTGAGGGAGAGGACGTCGCCGCGGACGACGCGGGCGGTCTGCATCCAACTGGTGACGCCGATGACGAACACGACGAGGATGAAGATGCCGAGCTCTTCGCCGAACCTGTCCTGTAGGGGGTCTCTGAAGAGAAGGATGATTACGAGGAGTAGCGGCAGGATGGGAAGTGCCAGGAAGAGGTCGGTGACACGCATCAGGGGCCCGTCGAGTTTTCGGAAGAACCCGGAGACGACTCCGACTGCGGTGCCCAAGAAGAGACCGACGATCATGGCAGCGAACCCGACCGATAGCGATATGCGGCCCCCGACCAGGAGTCTGGCGAGCACGTCGCGGCCCAGGTTGTCGGTGCCGAGCGGATGGTCAGCCGAAGGACCGGCTGAGCCGATGGCGGTGTCGATGGCGTAGGGGTCGACAGACCAGATGATGGGCCCGAAGATCGTGGCCAGGACGATGATGATGAGGAGGATGAGGCCAACAACGGCGCCTTTGTGCTTCTTGAACTGACGCCAGACGTCCTGACGCAATGAGCGATGGCGTTCACCGCTACCTGGCTCCTGTATGCCGGTTTGCTGCTCGATCTGCTCCTGTGTGGTTGCCATTGGTCTTTCCAGTTCAGTCGTATCTGATACGTGGGTCCAAGATCCCGTAGGTGACATCGGCCACCAGGTTGAAGACCACGATGAGGAAAGCGAACAAGAATGTGAGGGTCTGCACCATCGGGATGTCGGCAGACTGCAGCGAGGAGATGAGCAGCTGGCCGAGCCCGTTGATTCGGAATATCTGCTCGGTGATGATGGCGCCGGCGAAAATCCCCGGCACCTGGAGTGCGATCAGAGTCACCACGGGGATCATGCTGTTACGCATGACATGGGTGGTGACCACCTTGTTCTCGCTGAGACCTTTGGAACGGGCGGTCCGCACATAGTCCTGGTTCAGGTTATCCAGCATCGAAGCCCGGGTGAATCTGCTCAGGGCGGCCGCGTTGAACAGCGAGAGCACGGCGACCGGCATGATCATCTGTTTGATCTGGAACCAGATGCTGTCCCAGCTGGTCCAGTCGACGACGTGGGTGGTGGAGTAGAACGAAGGGAACCATCCCAGCCAGACGCTGAAGACGATGATGGCCAGCAGCCCGGTGAAGAACACCGGCAACGAGAACCCGACCATGGTCACGAAGGTTCCCACGTTGTCGAAGACCGAGTACTGCTTGTAGGCGGAGATCACGCCGACGGGGATGGCGATCAGGATCCCGATGATGAATGCGATCCCCAGGACCCACAACGTTTGAGGGATGCGCTCGATGATGATGTTGAAAGCGGGGGTGCGTGAGGACCAGGAGATGATCCTGTCCGGGTCGGTGCAGTCGCCGATGCAGGTCCCGAAGAT
>DASPGH010000038.1:0-15795 GCA_035620735.1 Acidimicrobiia bacterium
GGGGGCGCTTCAGGCGCCCCCGGCCCGACGAGATGGCGATCGCAGACACCCGTTCCACCAAGTCACGACCGCCCTTTTGGCGCGATGAGAGAGTCCTTCGCGTCCTGATCCAGGTGGTTGCGCTGGGGCTGTTGGTAGCGATCGGTTATGTGCTGTGGTTCAACCTCGTCAACAACCTGCGCCGTCAAGGGATCAGCACCGGGTTCGATTTTCTCAACAACCCCATAGGCGTTCAGATCGCAGGGAGCGATCTCAGCCCGAATGCCTCGATCTCGAGGGCTCTCCTTGTCGGGGTGAAGAACACCTTTGCTGTGGTTGTCTTCGGGCTGCCACTACTGACTGCCATCGGTGTACTGGTAGGGGTCGGCCGACTGTCGTCGAATTGGCTGGTAGCGAAGGCGTCGGCGATATACGTCGAGACCCTTCGCAATTTGCCGCCTCTGCTGGTGATGTTCGTGATGTTCTTCGCAGTGATTCTCCCGTTGCCCCCTGCCCGATCCCCGGCGACACCCCTCGGTCTTCTCGTCGTCAGCAACTTGAGGATCAGTGTTCCCTGGTTCGAGACGACCGTCGACATATCCGCCTTCGCTGTCCTCATGGCGGCGGCGTTGACAGGCGCTGGCTGGGTCTGGTGGTGGCGGACTCGCAGGTCGGACAGAACCGGTGAGCCCCACCACCGGGTTGTCTGGTCGGCTGGCCTGATCGTTGTCGTTGCCGTGGTCGGCTGGTTCCTCCTCGATCGCCCGTTGCGAGGGACGATTCCCCGGCTCGACGGAAGACAGGTCATTGGCGGGCTGAGTGGTCTCGGCAGCTACTTCGCCGTTCTCGTCGCACTCGTGCTCTACACGGCCAGCCACGTCGCCGAAATCGTCAGAGGCTCCATCCTCGCGGTTCCCAAGGGCCAGACCGAAGCGGCCAATGCCCTGGCCCTATCCAGCTATCAGCGGCTTCGACATGTGATCCTGCCTCAGGCGATGCGGATCGCCATCCCGCCCACGATCAATCAGTACCTGAACTTCACCAAGAACACATCCCTCGCCATCGCCGTTGGCTATGCCGAAGTGACACTCATCACTTTTCAGGCGATAGGCAACGGAAACCCGGCGCCCCAGTTGGTTCTGTTGCTCATGGCGGCCTATCTGGTGTTCTCTCTGACGATCTCGGCAGTGGTCAACTTCTTCAACTCGCGACTGAGTCTCGAGACGCGATGACACTCGACACCCGACCTGATGAGCTGTTGGGGCCGGCCGAGGAAGAAAGCCCGTTCGAGGAGCAGTTGACCCCGTCGGAGTGGGTCAGAGCGCATCTCTTCTCTGGCCCTTTCGACACAGCCGTCACCTTCGTGTTCGTCGCCGTGTTCGCGTTGGCGGGGTATTGGCTGGTTCGCTATCTGACACAGTCCGACTTCACCATCCTCCGCGTCAACCTGACCAACCTGATGGTGGGGCGGTTCCCACGGGAACAGATCTGGCGTCCTGCCGTGGCCCTCATGTTGGCCGGAGGTGCCATAGGTCTCGCTGGCGGGCTGATCAGAGCAAACGCACGAGACCGTGCCGAAGAGTCGGGGCTGGACTACGAGTCGAGCGGTCCATTGTCGGTGCTCCGGCGTTTCTGGCCGGTGGCCGCCTTCATTCTTCTCGTGCTTCTCCTGGCGGGAACCCCCACGCCCTGGCTGGTCGTTGGGGCCACACTGGCCTCAGGGGTTCTCTTCATGTTCGCGGGCAGGGCGATACCGGGCTCTGCGCGGAGATGGGCTTGGCCGGCTGTCGCCGGGCTGCTGATCGGCTCATACTTGATCATGATTGGTGGCGGCGTCGGATACGACGCCTGGGGTGGCCTCTATCTCAACATCTTCTTGACCGTCGCCGGCATCGCCCTTGCCTTTCCTCTCGGGTTGCTCCTCGCCCTGGGGCGCCGATCATCTCTCCCGGCTTTGAAGATCTCGTCTATCACTTACATCGAGTTCATCCGGGGTGTCCCTCTGATAACGCTCTTGCTTCTGGGTGCCTTTGCGCTGGGATTCTTTCTCCCCGACGCCTTACAACCCAGTCGAACGACCCGGATCCTCATCGCCATAGCGATGTTCGAGGCCGCCTATATCGCAGAGGTCGTCCGGGGTGGGTTCGCCGCCGTTCCCAAAGGCCAGGTCGAAGCGGCTCAGGCGGTTGGGCTCTCGCCCTGGAAGCAGACGCGGCTCATCGTCCTGCCCCAGGCCCTTCGCGCCACGATTCCGGCGATGGTGGGTCAGTTCATCAGTCTGTTCAAGGACACGACATTGGTCGTGGTTGTGGCCCTCACGGATATTCTCGGCATGTCACAGAATGCCAACGCACAGCCTGAGTTCTTCGGGCAGGGTCTCCATCGGGTGACGCTGCCGTTCGTAGCGCTTGCTTTCTGGGTTGGTTCGTACACGATGTCTAGAGAGGCGCGCCGGCTGGAGCGACGTCTCGGAGTGGGAGAGCGATGACCAATATCGATTACGCAGATGCCACCCACGCCAAGGGCGAGCCGATCATCGTCCTCGATTCGGTCGACAAGTTCTTTGGCGACTTTCAGGCCCTCAAGGACATCAACATACGGGTAGGACGACAAGAGGTCGTGGTCGTGATTGGACCGTCGGGGTCAGGCAAGTCGACTCTCATCCGGTGCATCAACCGCCTCGAGAAACACGATCGCGGAACAATCGTCGTCGATGGCGTGGAGCTCTCCGATGACATCAAGAACATCCAAGAGGTTCGTCGCGAGACGGGCATGGTGTTCCAGTCTTTCAATCTCTTCCCTCATTTGACCGTCCTGGACAACATCACTCTGGCTCCAAGACAGGTCCGGCGAACTCCCAAAGCCGAGGCCGAAGCCAGTGCCATGGACCTTCTGAAGCGGGTCAAGATCCCGGAGCAGGCGCACAAGTACCCGGGTCAGCTCTCAGGTGGCCAACAGCAGCGCGTCGCCATCGCCCGAGCCCTGGCCATGCAACCCAAAGTGATGTTGTTCGACGAGCCCACTTCTGCTCTCGATCCCGAGATGATCAAAGAGGTGCTCGATGCCATGGAGGTGTTGGCCGAGTCCGGCATGACAATGATCGTGGTGACCCACGAGATGGGTTTTGCCCGTGCGGTCGCCGACAGGGTGGTGTTCATGGCCGACGGCCAGATCGTCGAGGTGGGCCCGCCCGAGCACTTCTTCACCGACCCCCAGGAGGATCGCACCAAGCTGTTCCTCAGCCAGATCCTGTAACGAAAAGGCGAACCCGGGGTTTCTAGAGCCATATATGGGTCAAATCCGCTCACCTTCAGTCAATCGGATGACGCTCGATACAGCCGACACTGTCTTACGCTGATCTGGCCTTGGCCCCAACCACCTTCAAACTCTTGGCCGTGTTCGGCGGTGGCATCTTTGTTGGCGTCGTCGTGTTCGGCCTCGTGCAGATAGGAACGGCCGAAGCGCCGGAGGGGACCCTCCCCGCAGCCGTCCCGACGACCACGTCGAGCTCGTCGACGACATCCTCGACCTCCACGTCGACGAGCACCTCCACCACCACGACCACCGTTCCACCCAAGGAGACGCTGGTCATTCAGGGGACAGGGGATGTCAACCTCGACCCCGAATACATCCCCAATCTCGCCGCCAACGGCTACGCATTCGCCTGGGCCGGTCTCGAAGGGCTCTTTCTCGAGGACGACCTGACCGTGGTGAACCTGGAGTGCGCACCGACCGACATGCCCAACCCCCAGCCCAAGGAATTTGTCTTCCGCTGCCCAACTGCGTCTCTCCAATCCCTGCTACCGGCCGGTGTCGAGGTGGCCAACATGGCCAACAACCACGGTGGCGATCACGGCTCCGACGGGTTCGTCGATGGCCGGGCCAACCTGATCGCGGCCGGCGTGGCTCCTGTGGGAGCCGGTGCCAACGTCGTGGAGGCCGGGGAGCCGGCCATGTTCGAAGTGAAAGGGTGGAAGGTCGCAGTGCTCGGCTTCGGGGGGGTGTATCCGACCACGTCTTGGTTCGCCACCGAGGATGGTCCGGGCATGCGCAACGGTGATGACATCGCGTCGATGGTCGAAGCGGTTGAGGCGGCGGCGGCCACAGCCGACGTGGTCGTGGTGTCGATCCACTGGGGCGTGGAGCTGGACACCGAGCCCCGTCCCGATGACATCGAGCGAGCATTGGCGTTGGTCGATGCAGGCGCCGACGTCATTTTCGGCCACCATGCCCACCGGCTCCAGCCACACGAGATCATCAACGATTCAGCAGTGTTTTGGGGTCTTGGTAATTTTGTCTGGCCCCGGTTTTCGATGGCTGGGTCGACAACCGCTGTGGCCCGGGCAGTGATCCACCCCGACGGAGCGATCGAGGCCTGTTTGATCCCGGCATTCATCGAGAACTCGGGTCAGCCTGTGTTGACCGGCGCACCGGAGTGCGGCCCAGACCGTTAGGGAAGCAATGCAAGAACGATCAGGACCAATAATCTTGGTTATCGCCTTCGGGGCGATGGTCGGGTTCATCGCATTCCTTCTGATCGGCCCTCGTGACGCAGGCGGCGAGCCGCTCGCCGGGCCTGAGAGCCCCTCGGCCACCGATCCTGGCAATGGTCAGGGCAGCGATTCCACGACGCCCGGCTCGACCCAACCCGGAGCCGCCTCAACCTCGACAACAGGGCCCGATGGGGTCGTCCGCGAGCCCAACACGATCCCCGGCTCGACCGTGGGCCGCCCCTGGGGCAGCACCGTGGGTTTGACGATGTTCCGCGGCAACCCCACCCGAACCTATTACGGGAGCGGGCCGATCTCTGACTCTCCCTCCCAACTCTGGGCCTATCCCAACGAGCCAATGTGCTCGGAGTCGGTCAACCTCGGGGAGACAGCCGTTTGGTGCGGCATGGGGTGGACGGGTCAGCCGGCGATCTGGGAACGAGCCGACGGCGTCACCGAGATGATCTTCGGGGCCTACGACCGCAACATCCATTTCGTCGACGCCGAGACCGGACAGGACCTGCGACCGCGTTTTTCAACCGGTGACATCATCAAGGGCTCGGTCACCATCGACCCCGACGGGTATCCGCTGCTCTATTCCGGCTCCCGGGACAATTACCTGCGAATCATCGCCCTCGATCGGGATGAACCGACCGAGCTGTGGTCATTGCACGCCGAAGCTGTCGACGGAACCTGGAACGACGACTGGGACTCCAACCCGGTGGTCATCGACGACGTCATGTACGAGGGTGGTGAGAACGGCTGGTTCTTCGCCTACGAGCTCAATCGAGGATATGACGCCAACGGGAACGTGACGGTCGAGCCGAGAAGTCTGGTGTCGATGCCGAGCTACGACGCCCAGCTGCTCAACGACGCCGGCCCCAACGTCTCTGTCGAGAACTCACCGGTCGCCTTTGGGGACCGTGTCTACTTCAACAACTCGGTAGGTCGGGTCATCGGCCTCGACGTGTCCGACATTCGCAACGGCAACGCGCCGGTCGTCTTCGACTTCTACGCGGGAGGAGATGGAGATGCATCGATCGTCGCCGACGAGGACGGCATGATCTATGTCTCGACGAACGTGAAGCCGGGGCAGGTGTCATCGGGATATCGCACGTCGGGGAACATCTCCAGATCGATGGGGCTCGGGCAGCTGTTGAAACTGGACCCGTACACCGATGGGGATCCCGTCGTCTGGGGGGTCGATCTCGTGGAGGACGCCACCGGAGACTCGGGGACGTGGGCCACGCCGGCGCTCCAAAACGGGTATCTCTACACGAACACTCACAATGGGTCCCTCGTCGTGGTGGACGCCGGGACGGGAGAGATAGTGTGGCGGGATTCCTCGGTTGGGTGGCACTCATGGTCGTCCCCGGTCGTGGTCGACGACACTCTGATTGTCGCCACATGCGCTGGCGATGTCCGTGGCTACGATCTCGCCGACCCCTCTGCACCTCAGAGAATCTGGTCTGTCTCCCTGGGAGAGACGTGTCTCGAGTCCACGCCCGCGGTCTGGGATGGGACGATCTACATCGGATCCCGTGACGGCTACATGCGGGCCCTCCGCTAGATGAGACGTCTCGCGTTCGGTCTTGTCTTGGTCGCCGCTTGCTCGGGCAGCGGCGATCCTTCTTCGACCACAACCGCTCCCGAGCCGATCTCCACCACGTCCACGGCCGGCGAGACGACCACCACCGAGCCGCCATCGGAGTGCCCGCCAGCGCCCTATGAGATGACGGTGCTCCCGGTTGGGGTCGGCGAGGGAACCATCGATACCACTCTCGAGCCCGACGTATGGACTTCCGTCCCCGGCTCCAACACCATTTTCGTCCCACGTAACGACGACACGGTTGCTATCGCCCTGATCAGAGGAACGCTGCCTCCCGTCGATTGGCCCGGCGAGAAAGGCGAGGTCAGCATCGACGGCACTCGGGCCGCAGTAGGGCCCCACCCCGATGGGACCTGGGTAGTCGGCTGGTTCGAGGAGCCTGGGGAGCGTTGCGATCAGTACACGATGGTCTTCTACCCACCCTGGAACCCTTCTGATGTCGAGGCGGCCCTGACGGGGATGAACCGGGTCGGCGGCTGACCGGTTGACAGACGCGAACGCGGCCCGGTTTCGTGCATCGGGAGGTCCGGGTAAGCCCTCTACGACCACCTGGAGGCTTCTATTGACAAACACCGACCAAATGGAGGACTTTCGTCTACCGGCGAGCACAGGGGCCACGTTGAGTCTCGAATCATTCAGGGGGAAGGTTTCCCTTGCGTTGGTCTTTCTCCCCGAGGACGAGCAAGCTGCCCTTGGCCTGCTGGAAGAGATGGACCGGCGGCACAAGGAATTTGGAGACCAACGGGCTCAACTTCTGGCCGTGATGAAGGCGACGGCTCGGCAGGTGAGAGAGATGGCCGACGAGCAAGGGCTCTCCGTGCCGATTCTGGCGGATGCCAGCGGCGCCATGGCACGCGATTACGACGCATCCCATCCCACAGCCGCGGCGGTCGTTGCCGACAAGGAGGGGAATGTCCATCGCCGGTTCACAGAGCTCCTCGATGGCAACGATGCGGGGCCGGCGGTGGAGTCGATCTTGTACACGGTGCGCGCACTCGGCACCCAGGCTCTCGATGCCGATGAGAGAGAAGAGTGAACGCATTGGATCGGGTCGAGGCGGTTTCCTCGAACTGGTGGCTGAGCGAGCCAACCTTCCTTATCACGACGCCGCCGATCTCGTCGACGAGGTGCTGCGCGAGTTGGCGAAGGTCCTCGATCGGGAGTCCTGGACCAAGATCCAGGAGATCTTGCCTTTAGAGGTCGACATCGAACCGTTCGGCCAATCACTCAGCATCGAGGAATTCCTGATGAAGCTGTCCCGGGATGAGCCCGTCCAGGACGAGCGAGCCGCCATCCATGCTGGCGCGGTCGCCGGGACGATCGGCGAGACGGCCAGTGAGTCACGGCTCGAAGAGCTCAGCGCCCTGATAGAAGACGACACAGTGCTCGCACTGTTCGAGGAACGTCGTGGGGAGCTGACAACGGTCCCCAATCCGAGCGATGGGGAGCTGGCCCAGCACACCCCGCCCACGGCCGATCGCGAGCAATCGCCGCCAGCCCACGGTCTGGACTGAGCCATCGCAGCCGACCGATTCATCGACGACGACCTCGAATTCGACGATCGAGCTGGCAGGTCACCTCGTTGCTTGGTCCGGTGTCCGGGACCCGGCTCCCGGGATAGCGGGCGCCGTTACAGCTTGAGGTGCTGTCGGAACCAGTCTGCCGCCAGGGAGGCAACTTCGTCGAGAGCTCCGGGCTCCTCGAACAGATGGGTCGCCCCCGCAACGATCTGCAGATCGTGACCAGGTCCGAGTTCGTCCAGGGCACTTCGATTGAAGTCGAGCACGGTTGTGTCACGGCCGCCGACGATGAGAAGGGTCGGACATGTCACTTGTGTCAGCGTCGCGCCAGCAAGGTCGGGTCGGCCGCCGCGAGAGACGATTGCTCCAACGGCCTCTGGCCGCGAGGCGGCTGCCGTCAACGCGGCGGCGGCTCCAGTGGACGCTCCAAAGAGACCGACTGCGGGCGGTTGAAGCTCGTCCAGTGCCCAGTCGACGGCGCGTCCGACACGCTCCCCGAGTAGATCGATGTCGAAACGGTGTCGGGCGGTGACGAGGTCTGTCTGCTCTTCTTCCGGTGTGAGGAGGTCGAGCAACATCGTCCTCAGGCCTGCCCCGTTCAGTGCCCTCGCCACTCTTTGGTTTCGAGGGCTATGACGACTGCTCCCACTGCCGTGGGCGAAGATCACGAGTGGCCCCTCGGGCGGACCTTCGAGGGTGGCATCCAGGTGTTTGCCATCCTGCTGGGGAATCCTCAAGTCGTTGCTACCGGGGCTCAATGCGGCATCCCCTCTACCCCGGTGGATGGAGGGGCAAACGATACCGATTCGTAGGGTGGTTCGGTCACCGGTCACTGAACTGTTCAGATCTCACGATCGGCTTCTGATGACCCAAGCCGCGGTGTCGGGTGCGAGGTCACCTTTCGTCGGCTCACTGGCGAGGATCATCTCCCCTTCGGGCAAGGTAGGCGCCGAAGACCCGAAGTTCACGATGCATGACAAATGCCTCTGGAGAATGAGATCACGTCGGCGTTCCGCGTTGTCCACTCGAAAGAGGGTTCGTCCCGCAGCCAGATTCGACGAAGCCCGATGGCCTCTCTGTAGAGCTCGAGCGTTGAGTCTTGTGATCCTCGTTGCGCTTCGACGGATAGTTCGCCCCAGTGAGGTGGCTGGGGGAGCCACGAGCCATCCGACCCGAATCCAAACGATGACCCGTCGCGGCTCCACGGTATCGGCACCCGGCACTCGACGAAACATGGCCATCGCGGGGAGAGGCAAATGGCGCGCCTCGCCTCGTAGTTCGCACCTGATGATGGGGCTCCTCTGCGAGTGAAACTTGTCGGGATGCCGAGGGGGTCAGTCGCCTGGGGCCGAGTGGTGCTCGGTCGCCGAGGGCTCGTGTGTCATTTCTTCGGCGCCGGGCCCGGCCGGACGCGAGCCCGTTGGGTATGGCTCGCCAGTCGGTCCGGGATTCTCGGGTAGGTCCCGCTCGACCTCGTCCTCGGGATGTCCCTGACGGATCAGGGTGACGGCGATCCAGACGCTCGCAACTCCTAGCCCGAGGAACACGATGGATTCGAGAAGGCCCATGGAACTCGATTACCCGATCGACCACTTCGGAAAACAGGGCTTCACACGATCCGAATCAGCTCATCGAGCACCGCGTCGGAGCGCTCGAGAAGGAGAGGGTGGCCCGCCCCGGGGAACACGACCGTGCTCTGGTCCGGAATGGCTTCGCGCACATCCTCTGCTCCCCGCACCGGCGTCATGCGATCTTTCTCCCCGAGTAAGAGGAGGGCCGGGCATTTCAACCGACCCGCCCTTTCCAGACCGGCTTCGTACTCGTTGCATGCCTGCAGGTCTGCGTGGAGGACTCCCGGTGCCGCCTGCTCCCAGAGCCTGGAGCTGGCGCCGGCCATCCATATCCCGGGAGTGGGGCTGCCCCCAATCTTGGCGACGTCGCTATGACCCCAATAGGTGAGCATGTCGATTGCGTCTTGACTGTCGGCTTCTGCTCCAGCCATCAGCGGCTCGGTTACCCGCAGAGGTACCGAAATCCCGATCATGGCAACGGCCCTCACCCTGTTGGGATGGCGTGCTGCTGCGTCCAGGGCCACGAGCGAACCCATGCTGTGGCCGACCAATGCCGCCCGGTCGACCCCCGCTGCGTCGAGTACGGCGACCGTCCAGTCGGCCATCTCTTCGATGGTTCGCAGTGGAGTCCCCGAAGACCCCCCATGGCCCGGGAGATCGACGGCGAGAACGTTTCGGTCGTGACGAGCGAAGTAACGGGTGGGGAGGACCCAGATGGTGTGATCCTGGCCCACGCCGTGGATGAACACCACGGTCTGTTTGCCCGGGTCGACATCTTTGCCGCCGGTGGCGGCAAAGACGGTCTCATCGCCCACCTCGAACTGCATCTCAGACCCTTTGCGATGCGTGGAGAGCCCGGCCGACATCGTCGATCAGGTCATCGATGCCCTCGAGCCCCACCGAGATCCTGATCAAGCCCTCGGAGATGCCGGCTTCCTCGAGGGCTTCGGCCTCCATTCGGTGATGAGTCGTGCTCGCCGGGTGGATCACCAACGTCTTGGCGTCCCCGACATTGGCCAGGTGGGAGGCGATGACGACGTTCTCTATGAATCGTTGGCCTGAGTCCCGACCGCCCCGCACCCCGAAGCTGAAGATCGACCCCGCACCCTTCGGTAGCAGCCTGCGGGCAAGCTCATGATCAGGATGAGATTCGAGCCCCGGGTATCTCACCCATTCCACCGCCTCATGCCCTTCGAGGAACCGGGCAAGACGCAAGGCGTTTTCGACGTGCCGTGCCATGCGCAGGCCCAATGTCTCCATGCCCTGGAGGATCAGGAAGGCGGTCATCGGGGCCATGGCCGGGCCGAAGTCCCTGGCGCCCTCCTTGCGAGCCCTCGTGATGAAGGCGGTGGGCCCGAACTCCTCGACGAAGACGAGGTCATGGAACCCCGCGTAGGGCTCGGTGATGGTGGGGAATTTGCCTGAGCCCTCCCAGTCGAAGGCTCCACCGTCGACGAGCAGCCCACCGATGACGACGCCGTGCCCGCTCAGGAACTTGGTCGCCGAGTGCACGATGATGTCGGCGCCCATTTCGAAGGGTCGGGCCAGCATCGGTGTGGTGAACGTGGAGTCGATCATCAAGGGGACCCCATTGGCATGTGCGATCTCTGCGATCGTGGGCACGTCGAAGACCTCCATTCCCGGGTTCCCGATGGTCTCCCCGAAGATGAGCCGGGTTTCGGGTCGGATCGCGGTCGAGAATGCATCGGGATCACGGGGATCGACGAATGTGGTCTCGATCCCGAACCGGGGGAGTGTGTAAGCCATCAGATTGTGACTTCCCCCATAGATCGATTGCGACGAGACGATGTGCGACCCCGAGCCCATGAGGGTGGCTATGCCGAGGTGGGTGGCGGCCTGACCGCTGGCCGTGGCGATCGCTCCAACCCCACCCTCCAACGCCGAGATTCGCTCCTCGAGCACGGCGTTCGTCGGGTTGGTGAGTCTGGAGTAGACGTGACCGGTGCGCTCTATGTTGAACCGGGAGGCGGCGGTGTCGGCATCCGGGAAGACAAACGAAGCCGTCTGATAGATCGGGACTGCCCTGGCACCCCAGTCGGAGTCCGGGTGCTGCCCGGCGTGGAGAGCGAGAGTGTCCGGGTCGTACGGCTCGGGCTTGGCCATCACCGTACGCTAGAGCAATGGCGGACGGGGTTGTCCACCCCATCGTCTGGGCCATTCCACCGGCCGAGCACGTTGGATCGCACAATGGACGCAAGCAGGAAAGGGGCCCCATGCGGGCCCCTTCCTTCATGTCGTCTACTTAGTCCCGTCTGGGAGGGCTGGAGGGCCGACCTGTCGTCGCCGCCTCTTCCTGGGTCTCCTTGAACAACTCGCCGATGGCGGCAACGGAGCCCAAGACACCCTGGGTGTCGAGGGGCAGGAAGATCTTCGTCGCCTGCCCGTCGGCGATTCCTTGAAGGGCTTCCAGGTAACGGATGGCGATGAGGTCGGGTGTCGGGTCACCGGTGTGGATGGCACCGAACACACGCTCGATCGCCTGTCCCTCACCCTCGGCAACCGTGAGCTTCTGGTACTTCTCGGCGTCGGCGACACGCTTGATCGCCTCAGCCTGACCATCGGCCTCGAGCACCTGGGACTCCTTGACACCCTCCGCCTTGAGGATGGCGGCCCGCTTCAGACCCTCGGCCTCGGTGACGGCGGCACGACGGTCGCGCTCCGCCTTCATCTGCCGGTGCATTGCGTCGGTCACGTCGACCGGCGGCTCGATCCTCTGGATCTCGACACGGACCACGCGGACACCCCATTTATCGGTGGCATCGTCGAGGATCTGACGCAGCTTGGCGTTGATCACCTCACGCGAGGTCAGGGCAGCATCGAGGTCGAGGTCACCAACGACGTTCCTCAGGTTGGTCTGTGCCAGCTTGGTGACGGCGAGGATGAAGTTGCCCACGTTGTACTGCAGCTTCACCGGGTCGGTGGCCTCGTAGTAGATGACCGCGTCAACGGTGACCACCACGTTGTCCTTGGTGATGACCTCCTGCGGCGGCACGTCGATGACCTGCTCCCGCATGTCGACCTTGGTCAGCCGCTTCACGAACGGCATGACCCAGCGCAGACCGGAGTCGACCGTGCGCTCGTAGCGGCCCAGGAACTCGATCAGACCCTTCTGATAGGGCCGGACCACCTTGAAGCCGGCGGCGGCGACAACGATCAACCCGATCGCCACAATCGCAAACAGGATCACTAATGGATCCATTTCCCTTCCTTTCTCTGAATCTCCAATGAATTGATGCTCAAACTTCTTCTAGTTGCTCGACGATCAGCCGCGCTCCGTCGACCTGGGTGACGATGATCTTCGACCCGGCAGGGATCTTGCCGGGTGCTGTGGCCCTCCACTCCTCGTTGAGGATACGGACCATCCCCGCACCCGATTGAGGGTCGATTCCCTGTAGCACGATGCCCTCCGAGCCGATCCAACGGTTGGCCCCGACCCGGGGCTGTTCCCCCTCGTCCTGACGGCCGATGAACCGGCGCAGGTAAACGAGGGAGATGGTCGACACACCGAAGAAGACGAGCCACTGGGCCAGCACGTTGGCGCCGATCCAGGCGAGTATGGCGGCTGCCGCACCTCCGATCGCAAATGGCAGCAGGAAGAAGCCGGCGGTGAACATCTCCCCAATTGCCAAGACGATGGCGAAGATCGTCCAAAGCCAGCGCCAAAGTTCATTGTCCACGTCGCTACCTCCTTGTGTTGCGACGGCAACGGCGGCGATCATCGCCGCCGCTCCCGACCCATACAGGACCAGGTCCCTTCGGGTCTCCCTTCTTCTCCTGGTTCTTCCACTCTGAACGTCTGCCCAAGTCTCTACGGACCGACCTCTCCGTGCCGCCGCCCATCCCTCGGCGAAAGCGGCCCGGTTGCCGATCACATCGTCCACACTGCGACCGTCGAGCTCGGCTTCGATGAGATGCTGCTCGAGCTCGACCTTCATTTCTTCAACGCTGTCCGGGGTCAGCCCGGTTTCAAGCCAGTAGTGCTCGATCTCTGCGAGGACCCGGCTTCTGTCGGTCATTGCGCGCCACCTCCGAGCACCGCATCGACCGAGCGGCTGAACTCGCGCCACTCGAGTCTCCACTGGTCGAGTGTCTCCCGACCCTCGTCGGACATCCTGTAGTACTTCCGGGCGGGTCCTTCCGAGCTCTGGACGAGATATCCCTCGATCAGACCCTGTTTCTGGAGTCGGGAGAGAAGGGGATAGATCGAGCCTTCGCTGGCCAGGTCGAGGCCACGCTGTCTCAGCTTGCTGACCATCTCGTACCCGTAAGAGGCCTCCTCTTCGATTATTGAAAGTAGACACATGTCGAGCACTCCGTGGAGCAACTGGGTCGTATGACTCTGGTTAGCACCTTTAGGTACCATGTAGTACATACTACCCGACACGACCAGGAAGTCAATGGGACAAGGCATGTGTTGCATCAGGTCGGGACCATGGGGTATAGAGGAGAGAACTACAGGCCGAGTCCTATCAAGTTGATATGACAGCACTTAGATTTCCTACTAAACTCTTCTCCAGATGAACCCTGAGAAACTGACAGCAAGAACCAGAGAAGCCCTGGTCACGGCGTCCGATTTGGCTCGGGCCCACAACCATTCCGCCGTGATGCCAGAACATCTCGGGCTGGCGCTCCTCGCCCAGCAAGAGGGGATCCTCTATCCCCTGCTCGATCGGGTCGGAGTATCACCGCTCGAACTGCGACGTTCCCTCGAGTCCCGTCTCGACAACCAGCCCCACGTGTACGGGGATGCCGAGGTGAGCACCTCGAGTGAACTGTCGCGTGCCCTCACCGTGGCCGAGGCGGAACGGGCCAAGATGAACGACGACTATCTGTCGGTCGAGCATCTGGTCCTCGCCCTCGCCGACACACTCGGACTCGACGAGGATGCAGTTCGCTCCGCCGTGGCCGAGATCAGAGGTGGTCGCCGTGTCACCAGCGACGACCCTGAGTCGACCATCAACGCCCTGGAGCAGTACGGGCGAGATCTCACCACGATCGCCCGACAAGGCAAGCTCGACCCGGTCATCGGTCGCGACGACGAGATCCGCCGTGTCATCCAGGTTCTCTCCCGACGCACCAAGAACAACCCGGTTCTAATCGGAGAGCCCGGGGTCGGCAAGACCGCGATCGTGGAGGGTCTGGCGCGTCGTATCGCCGACGGTGACGTCCCCGAGGGGTTGAAGACGAAGCGAATCGTCGCACTCGACCTGGGCTCGATGCTGGCCGGGGCGAAGTACCGCGGGGAGTTCGAAGAGCGGCTCAAAGCGGTCCTCGACCAGATCAAGGAGTCAGAGGGCGAGATCATCACGTTCCTCGACGAGCTCCACACCCTGGTCGGAGCGGGTGCCGCCGAGGGGGCCATGGACGCCTCCAACATGCTCAAGCCGATGTTGGCCCGGGGTGAGCTTCGTCTCATCGGTGCCACCACCCTCGACGAATACCGCAAGCACATCGAGAAGGACGCCGCCCTGGAACGGCGTTTCCAGCCGGTCCTCGTCGAGGCGCCGACAGTCGAAGAGGCAATCGGCATCCTGCGTGGCCTCAAGGAGCGCTACGAGGTCCACCACGGTGTTCGCATCACCGACTCCGCCCTGGTCGCCGCTGCCGTTCTCTCCGATCGTTACATCACCGCCCGCTTCCTCCCCGACAAGGCCATCGACCTAATCGATGAGTCGGCTTCCCGTCTCCGCATCGAGATCGACTCGATGCCCGAGGAGATCGACGAGCTCACCCGTCGCCGGATCCAGCTCGAGATCGAGCGTGAGGCACTCAAGAGGGAGAAGGACAAGGCCTCCAAAGAGCGTCTCGAGGGGGTCAACCAGGAGATCGCCGACCTGACCGAGGAGATCGACGCTCTCACCGCTCGCTGGGATCGGGAAAAGGAAGTCATCTCGGCCATCCGGGACCTCAAAGGCAGGATCGAGGAGGCCCGCAACCAGGCCGACCTGGCGGAGCGAGCCGGCGACCTGGGCAGAGCCGCCGAGCTTCGTTACGGGACGGTCAACGACCTCACGACCCAGCTCGGCGAGCGGGAGCGTGAGCTGGCCAAGCTCCATGAGCAGGGCTCCATGCTCTCCGAGGAGGTCACGGATGAAGATGTTGCCGAAGTGGTTTCGAGGTGGACCGGTATTCCGCTCTCCAAGTTGATGGAGGGTGAGACCGAAAAGCTCATCCATCTCGAGGAACAGCTGCACAAGCGGGTTGTCGGTCAGAGCGAAGCCGTCGAGGCTGTTTCCAATGCGGTGCGGCGAAGCCGGGCCGGTCTCTCCGACCCTCACCGCCCGGTGGGCTCCTTCCTCTTCCTCGGCCCCACGGGCGTCGGTAAGACCGAGCTCGCCCGTGCGTTGGCCGAGTTTCTCTTCGACGATGAGCGCTCAATGGTGCGCATCGACATGTCCGAGTACATGGAGAAGCATTCGGTGAGCAGGCTGATCGGCGCCCCGCCTGGCTATGTCGGATACGACGAGGGTGGCCAACTGACCGAAGTCGTGCGCCGTCGCCCCTACTCCGTCGTCTTGCTCGATGAGGTCGAGAAGGCTCATCCCGAGGTCTTCAACGTGCTGCTCCAGGTGCTAGACGACGGTCGTCTCACCGACGGCCAGGGA
>DASPGH010000039.1:0-12872 GCA_035620735.1 Acidimicrobiia bacterium
CCAACGGCCAATGACCAGCACGACGAGGGCAACCAGAATGAGCACCGCCCATTCGATCACTGCCTCACCGAAGGTCTGGAGTCGATCTACGAGACTGTCCCAGAACGACAAGTTGTCTCCTTTCGGTTTCGGAACGCCGTCAACCGTACGCACATGCGACGACGCGTGACGGATCGAGCCGCGAACGGGTGTTTTACAGAGCCCATTAGGGTGTTTGGGAAGCCCTACCGACCGAAAGGAACCCTTGACCGACGCCAGACGTCTACAACGCAAGATCGACAAACAGCGAGAGACCGAGGCCAGATGGCTTCAGAAGATGCTTTTCGCCCTCTCCAAAGCCAAGGAGGCGAGAGCCAAACTCGCTGAGGCGACCGGTGAGGACCTCAATCCGCTGATCACCCTCGACGACGGGACACAGGTGTCACTCGACGCCCTCGAGGATGTCGTCGACAAGCGGGTGGGTGATCTGATGGATGCTCTGGGCCAAGGTGTGTACGGGGGACGCGGCTAACTCTGATCTCCGTGGACCTGAGAGCGGTCGCTCTCGGTGTGGATCGAGCGATCACGGTGCTGATGTCTTCCGCCGACAGGTGAGTGGGCCGGGTCGTCGAGAAACACCTTCCCCCTCTCGACATGCAGCAACGACGGGCCATAAGCGGCGACGAGATTCTGCTCGGTCAACACATTGGCAGGTTCCCCCCAAGCCACGACCCGTCCGGCGAGGAGAAGCACAAAATCCGCCGACCGCGCTTCGGAGAGGTCATGTGTCGTCATGATCACCGAGCACCCCTCCCCTGTTTCTGCATGGATCACATCGTCGATCGCCTGCGCGGTAGTGATGTCGATTCCGGTGAGTGGCTCGTCCAGCAGCAGGACGTCATGATCCTGGGCGAGACCTTGGGCCACGAACACCCGTTGCCGTTGCCCACCGGAGAGATCGTTGAGGTGTCGACCCGCGATAGAGGTGATCTCCATGCGCTCCATCGCCGCGGCAACGGCTGAGCGGTCCTCGGCCTTCATGCGCCCATACGAGCCCAACGAGGCATATCTGCCCATCGCAACCACCTCGCCGACCGTGACCGGCAGGTTGTCGTTGACCTTGGTCGCTTGCATCACATAGGAGATCCGATTCGCCGCGGCACTCACCTCGACGGTCCCTGCCGTTGGCTCCACGAGACCGGCGATGACATTGAGGAGCGTGGACTTCCCCGAACCGTTGGGGCCTATCACGGCGGCGACACCGCCTTTCGGGATCTCGAAGTCGGAGACGTCCAGAGCGACGGTGTGGCCGTAGACGACTCGAAGGCCCTTCGCCCCGACGACCGATCTCACGCGCATCGCGCGCACAGGCCCTCGATCTCGAGGGCGTGGTCCCTGGGTTGGAAGGAGGCGAGCGAGGCGATCTGGGCAACCAGGTCCCGGACACTCTCCTCATGGGTGGGTGGGATCTCGATGTCGGAGACCTGACCACACTCGATGCACACCAGGTGGTGGTGGTGCCCGGTGAGCCACTCGGCCAGTTCATAGCGGGTGAGTCCCTTGGCACCCAGGTGATGAGCGACGACATCGGCCTCCTCCAGGACGGACAGAGTCCTGTAGAGAGACGAGAGGGGCACGACGTCTCCGACCACCTCGGTCAACTCCGCCGCGGACATCGGGCCGGCGGCCCGCGCCAACGCATCGACCACGGCCTTCCTGCCCTTGGTGTAGCGCACGTCGTGGTCCAACAGATGAACTTCAACCTGACGATCGAGAGTCGATTTGGTCATATCCCCGACCCGTTGATTATGATTCTCATTGCAATGATAACGGTTCTCATTTCGATCTTCAAATCGAGAATCACCACCGTCTCCATCCTGGCCCTCCTGGCCCTCGTCGCCTGCTCGGAAACGGGTACGGATGACGAGCGTCTCTCCATTGTCGCCACCACCTCGATCTGGGGAGATGTCGTCACTCAGATCGTTGGACAGGACGCCGATGTCGATGTGCTGATACCGCGGAACGTCGACGCTCACGATTATCAACCGACACCCCGACAGGCGGGCAGTCTCTTGGATGCCGACCTGGTGATCGCCAACGGCCTCGGTCTCGAAGAAGGACTGCAGGATGTGCTGGACAGCGCTGTCAATGACGGCGCCCGCGTCATCGAGCTGACACCACGGCTCGACCCTCTCCCCTTCCCGGGGGGAGACAGCGACAGCCTCGACCCACACGTCTGGTTCGACCCACAGCGGGTGGCACTCGCCACCGACCTGATCGCGGCAGAATTGCACTCGGTCGACGACTCGGTGGACTGGGCGGCTCGGGCCGAGGCATATGTGGCGGAGCTCACGGCGGCCGACGAGGAGATGCGTGGCCTCCTGTCATCGGTGCCCGAGGAGAGCCGGAAAATGGTCACCAATCATCAGGCTCTCGGCTATCTCGCCAATACGTACGATCTGGAGATCGTGGGTGTTGTCATACCGGGGGGCTCGACCCTCGCCGATCCGAGCTCGGCGGAACTGGCTGCTCTCGTCGACGTCATCGAGAAAGAAGACGTCGACGTCATCTTCAACGAGACCTCCCTGCCCGATCGTCTGGCCGAGGCCGTGGCGGCCGAGGTGGGACGCGACATCTCCGTCGTGGCCATCTACACCGAGTCCCTTGGAGATCCGGGCACTCCGGCGGGGTCGCTGATCGGCATGCTGATCGAGGATGCGAGACTGATCAGCGAAGCCCTCGGCTGATACGTTCCCGAACGTGGACTGGCTTCTCGACCCCTTCCAGCTCGGCTTCCAACAACGAGCCCTCGTCGCCGGTGCTCTTGCCGCAGTGGCGCTGGCCCTGGTCGGGACATGGGTGGTCATCCGCGGCATGTCATTCCTGGGCGACGCCTTGGTCCATGGAGTCGTGCCCGGCATCGCGGTTGCCATCCTCTTCGACTTCAACGTTTTGCTTGGAGCGACCGCCGCCGCCGGAGTGATGCTGGCCGGCATCAATCTGGTCCACCGGCAGACCACCTTCTTCGAGGACACTTCCATCGGGCTGTTGTTCGTGGGAATGCTCGGTCTCGGGGTGATCCTCATCTCACGAACCGACTCGTTCTCGGGCAGTCTCACGGCCATCCTGTTCGGAGACGCCCTAGGGGTGACCTCGAGGGACATCGTCCTGCTCTCGATTTTGCTCGTGGCGACCCTGCTGGCGACGCTCGCCCTGTATCGCCCGTTCCTGGCGCTGTCGTTCAACGAACAGAAAGCGCAACTCCTCGGTCTTCGCCCCCGACTGGCCCATGTCGCCCTGCTGGCCCTCATCACCTTGGCCATCGTTGGGTCGTTCCAGACTGTGGGCACGCTGCTCGTGTTCGGGCTCCTCGTGGGACCGGCCGCCACCGCCTCGCTGCTGGTGCGGAGGGTTCCGGCGATGATGTTGGTGGCCGCCGTAGTCGGCGTCGTGAGCGTGGCGCTGGGTCTCGTCATCAGCTATCACGCCAACACATCGGGATCGGCGACGATGGCAGTGGTCCCCATCGTCTTCTTCTTCCTCACGTTGACCGTCAAGAACCTGGTGGCGAGTCGTCTCGCCGAATCGGCTTCGTAAGACACCTGGGCCTATTGATCGGCGAAGACCGAGACACCCACCTCAGGGACCGACTCCTTGACGATTCTCCCCGTCGACATGGTCACTTCGGCGGCGAGGTCGTGCTCGCTCTCCCCGTAATAGACACCGCGCAGGGGGGTCACATCGTCGTAGTCGCGCCCGTGGCCGATCTTGACATGGCGCTCACCAACCGGAGACCCGTTCGTCGGGTCGATCGCCCACCATCCCCAGCCGGGCACGGCGACCTCGACCCAGGCGTGTGTAGCGACCACGATCTCGTCGGTGTCGTCACTGGCGCTGTCGGTCGGGTCAGACGCGTAGAAGTAGCCGGACACATAACGAGAGGCGATCCCGACCGAGCGCAGCATGGCGACCGTGAGGTGGGCGAAGTCCTGGCAGACGCCTACTTTCTCGGCCCAGATGCGAGCCGGGTCGAAGCCGATCTCGGTGGCGCCGCTCCGATACTCGATGTGACTGCGCGCCGACTCGTCGATGCCATTGGCGATCTCGACGACATCGGTCGAGGCTCCCATTGCTCCCCTGGCAACCTCCTTGAGGTCCTCCGTCCAGCGGGTGTGACGGGTCGCCTGGAGATACATCCAGTTGTCCTCGATGTAGGACATGTCGGCGGTTCCAGCCAAAGGCCCGGACATGGGAAGCGCAGGTGCCGTGGTGTCGAGGTCGGCCTCGGCTGTCACCACCAGCTCGGTGTGGGGTTGGGGAACGTCGAAGATGTCGACTCGGGTGCCCCAATTGTCCGTGTACGTGAAGACCGGCACGTCGGGAACGATCGCCAGGCGGTAGTCGAGAAGTCTCTGCCCATCGCCGTCCACAGGGCAAGCCCGCAGAGAGTTGTGCGACTCCCATACCGGAGCCGCATACCTGAAGTGGGTGACGTAGCGGAGCGAGATCTTCACCTAGCCCGCCTCATCAGAAGGCCTCATAGCTGTGCATGAAGACCGGGCCGGCCGGTCGAAAGTAGGCCTTCTCCAGGGAGCCCGCCAGATCGAGGACACCGGTTTCCAAGCTCTCGAGGAACGACTCGAGTCTCGTCTGATCGAGAGTGGCCAGATCCACGAATTCGACGCTGCTTCGCAGCCGCCCTGCCTGCCTCCTCACTCCTGACCCCACCTCGCCAGTGTCGATCTCATCGAGGAGATTCTCCACCATGTGGACACAGTGAAGGACGCTTCTGGGAAAGTCTTCCGACTGCAAGAGAAATGCAACCACCTGGCCCTCGTCCATGGCGGCCCGATAGGTGCGGAGGTAGGCCTCGTATGCCGAAACCGATCGAAGCAGACGGACCCACTCGCTGAACGCAGCCTGGGAGGCGAGCCGACCGAGTCTTCGATGCCATACCCGCAACACCCGCGACGAGATGAGAGCGCGCTCCAGACGCTGCCCGCCCAGGAAGAACCGGTAGCCCTCTCCTCTCGGCATGGATGCATCCACCGATCCGTTGACTGCCTGACAGGACGACTTGACCGTTCGCAGCACCTCATAGGGGCGGTCCCGGGCGGCGGCCACCAGGTCGGTGTTCGCTAGATATAGATGGAGGTCGTTCAACGCCTCGAACACCTCACTCGACAGGAGCTCCCGGGTGGTACGGGCGTTCTCCCGGGCCTTGCCGACGACGGCAACCAGGGAGCCTGGCTCTGACCGGTTGGCGATGAGCCGCTCCCCGATGGCGTCACCTGCGATCTCCTCGATGCCTTCGTCTTCGAGCATCAGCATCTCGAGACACTCGGACCAGACGTCGGCGGGCGTTCGCTCCGATCCGGCCTCGAGCAACCCGTGGTACGTGACATCGAGCAGACGGGCGCTGTCTTCGGCTCGCTCCACGTAGCGACCAATCCAGAACAGGTTCTCTGCGTGACGGGCCAGCATCAGTCCGTCAACACCCAGGTGTCTTTCGAGCCCCCGCCCTGGGACGAGTTGACGACCAGCGAGCCTTCCCTGAGTGCGACCCTGGTGAGGCCGCCCGGCACCACATGGATGCCGTTGACGCCGGATAACACGAACGGGCGGAGATCGATGTGTCGGGGGGCGATGCCCTTCTCGGTGAAGGTCGGGTGGGTGGAGAGCTGGATCACCTCCTGGGCGATGAACCCCCTCGGGTTGGCCCGAATGTCCGCAATCACCGACTCGAGCGTCTTCTCGTCGGACGCCGGACCGAAAAAGATGCCCTTCCCCCCGGCCTCGGCCACGGGTTTGATGACGAGACTCTCGACGTTCTCCACCACGTAGTCGAGCTCGTCCGACACCCATGGCCGATACGTCTCAACGTTGGGAAGAATCGCCTCCTCACCCAGGTAGTACTGGATCATGCGTGGGACATAGGGATAAACACCCTTGTCGTCGGCGGCGCCGTTTCCCACAGGGTTGGCTAGCGCGACCGTTCCGGCTCGCACCGCCGACATGATGCCGGGCACACCGAGGAGGGAGTCCGGTCTGAACACCACGGGGTCGAGGAATTCGTCACCCACCCTCCGGTAGATGACATCGACCCGCGCCAGACCTCGTGTGGTCCGCGAGTAGACGACCCGGCCATCAACCACCAGATCGCGGCCTTCGACCAACTCCACTCCCATGAGTCGGGCCAGGAACGCATGCTCGAAGTATGCGGAGTTGTGCACGCCCGGGGTGAGTACCACCACGACCGGATCTTCGATCCCCGGCGGTGCCAGCGACTGAAGTGCTGCCAGCAACGAAGCACCGAAGTCGGCCACGGGCCTGACCCGATATCGAGAGAACGCCTTGGGAAGCACCCGGGTCATCGCCACTCTGTTCTCGAGGACATAAGAGATGCCACTGGGGACTCGAAGATTGTCCTCGAGCACGCGGTAGACACCCTCTCCGTCACGAACCAGATCGATGCCAGAGATGACACAGCGACCACCTGCGGGCACCGGCACGCCGGTCGCCTCGGGGAGATAGCCGGTAGACGACTCCACCAGCCAGCGGGGGACGACACCCTCCCGCAGTATCTCCTGATCACCCTGGTAGATGTCGTCGAGGAATGCATTGAGGGCTCGCACCCTTTGTATCAACCCGGTCTCTATCTCGCTCCATTCCTCGCTGGAGATGATCCTGGGAAAGATGTCGAGCGGCCAGGTCCGCTCAAGTCCCTGTTCCTCTCCATACACGGCAAATGTGATGCCCTGTCTGCGAAAGAGGCTCTCCACGAGGTGGGCCCGCGCTCGGATCCCTTCGATGTCGAATTCGTCGAATCGGGCGACGAGCGGTCGGTAGTGAGGGCGAGGTCCACCGTTCGCGGTCATCTCACAGAAGCCGCTTCCGACATATCCAGACAGGGTGGCCATCCTCGCTCCGACGATAGCGAGAGGCTAGGCCCCCATCCCGAACAGACCGTGAAGGGCGTGTTGATCGAATTCGGGGAATGGTCTTGTGCGATCAGATCCCGAACGAGTCTTGAGAGTTGTCCAGATTTGGGTGCTCAGTGGGTGAGCAAGCCCTCCCAGGCGGCCTCAGCCTCGCGCTCCATCACCTCGAGCCGCTCGTAGTAGTCGGGAAACTCCCGGAGATGGGCCAGCGCGATCTTCACGGTTATCACCGGGTCGTCGCCGCTCACATCCAAGTCGGAGAAGCGCGTGCCGTGCTCCAACTCCACATTCATGCCAGCCCGCACTGCCTCCAGGCCGTACCGCTCGTTGGATATGTCGATGCCTGCCGCAGCGAGTGCAGCAGAGGCATCCTCTGTCGTGAACATCACAACTCCCTTCATGGAACGAAATGTCACAAGTTGTCTGAAATCGATGATCCTCCACCTGGCTGAGCCTGGCCAGAGGAAAAGGTCCCGACTCTGCGGTCAGCGGCCCCTGACGATTTCGGCCATGTTCAACGGTTGATCCGGTGCACATTGACCGGTTCGGGGACGCCCTTCAGTTCGATGGGTGAGAGGGAGGTGAGATTAGGGCGCGGAGCGTCGTCGCTGCTGATGGCCGCGGCGAGATCGTCGGTGACGAGGATCTCGTCGGGACCGGCAACCCCCGCCAGCCTCGAAGCGATGTTCACCGTTCGCCCGAAGAAGTCAGATTCACGTCGGAGGACGGGCCCGGCGTCGATGCCGACATGCACCGGTGGCAGGGCCGCGGGCTCCATCGCCTCGCGCAGTTCGAGGGCCGCGGCCACTGCGTTTCCCGGCCGGGGGAAGTGCATCATCACGCCATCGCCCAGAAGCTTGACCAGACGCCCGCCATGGCGACGAGCCGTCTCGCCGGCCACCGTCGCCAAACGCATGGCCGATGCGGCCGCGACCTCGTCGCCGCGCTCCTCGGTGAGACGCGTGAAACCGGTCAGGTCGGCGAAGACGACGGCCGACGGCTGGCGAGGAACAGGCAGCGCTATCCCGAGGATCGCCAGTTGCCGCTCGATGGACTCGAAGTTCAAGCGATTGAGTAGCTGGAACAAATGCTGGTCCAATAGCCACGGGAGCAAGGAACGGCCCGCCCCGAGCACGCGCATCCCCGGCTCCAACGTGAGACCCCTCATCTCCTGCCAGGGCAACGCCCGATCGGCCAGCGACGCAAGCACGACATCCTCGAATATGCCGATCCAGCTCTCCGCAGCGCGACGCAGGGCCTCTCCGTAGCCGCGTGCTGCTCTGACGAGGACATCGTCGCCTCCCAGCGGCTGCCAGGCCTCGACGAAGGAGCGGAGGTGCTCGACGTCGGGATCATGGAGCTTGGTGTC
This sequence comes from Acidimicrobiia bacterium, assembly GCA_035620735.1. Taxonomy (GTDB): domain Bacteria; phylum Actinomycetota; class Acidimicrobiia; order Spongiisociales; family ZC4RG35; genus JANQRA01. The sequence goes on from DASPGH010000039.1 coordinate 8,290, forward strand.
CGGGTCCGGACGCGGGATGCCGAGAGCCGTGATGATGTCGAGCAGGGTCTCTGTGGCGATACCGATCTCGAGCGCTACCTCGTCGACACTGCCGTTTAGGCGACCCGGGTGAGGATATAGGAGGTCGGTGTCCTCAAAACTGACGATGCCGGCTTCGATCCCACGCCGCATGAGCTCCACAGACAGGCCGGCTTCATCGAGTGCGTTGGCGACCAGGACGCGCTGTACGTCGCCAACGGTGTATCCGCCGTCCTCATGAGGACGGACGATCCCCGCATTCGTGAGTTCGGCAATTCGATCGGGGCTGCTCCCCGTCTCGACCGCGAGCTCATCAGCGGTCAGATCATTTCCCTCTTCGTTCGTGAGCAAGTGTTTATCCCAGGATCGGTCCGATTGATGAGCTGGCCCAGTTGCCTTTAAACACTACGAGGCGGCCGCTCGCCCACCACCGGATTCGCCTCCAAGGTCTCCTTGATGAGACGCAGGTGGGTCGCCTCCTGGCGACGCATAGCGAGGAGAGCGAGAGGCGCATACAGCCAGGCCAGTCCTTTGGGTTTGAGCACCATCCGTGCCGAGTAGTGGGCACCTCCTCCCACGTCGGTCACGGTCCCTCGGAAGAGGACATCCATTCCTCGGGTGGCGGAGCGTGTCGTCCACGTCCGGGGAGGGTCGAATTGGATCACCTCCACCTCGACCTTCCCGGTGTTCGCCCAGCGTGCCTCGAACCTTGTGCCGACACCCACCGGTCCGCTATCGAGCTTCTCCACATGCTCGGCGTTCGGGTTCCACACCAGCTCGTTGCACAAGTCGCTGCAGAAGTCGAACACCTCTTCGGGCTCCGCATGGATAATCGTCTCCCTCAGATAGGACACGACGGCCATTACCGGACCTCCACCCCGCGTGGTCACGTTGCCAGACGGAGCAGGCGACGGCCGACGAGGAAGGCGAAAACCACCCACGGCAACAGCGAGGCAAGGGCAAAGACCACGCCGATGGGTCCGGCCGTGGAGGGGATCATCATCAACGCGGCGGCAACGAGCCCCGATATGCCGGCCGCCCTGCTGAAACGCTCCGAGGCGAGCACAGCTCCGGCGAAGAAGAACAGAGCGATCCCGTTCAGGATGTAGTAGATATTGAATGCGGTGCCCTTGAAGACCGCCAACATGGCTTCTCCGGCGCCCAATAGGGCGATCCTCCCGGTGGCATCGGCGGCCTCGTACGCACTCGCCAGTGACATCATCTCAAAGGCAGTGTTCGAGGCCACATACGCCGCCATTCCCACCGCACCAAAGAGCAGGCCAACGGTCACCGTCGACGGATATCTGCGCATCAAAACGAACGACAGGCCGAGGTAGACCAGGAGAACAAGGACGTTGTTGACAATGTAGAGAAGGTCCATGGAGAGCAATCCCAAAAGTGGGTTGTCATTGAAAAGGGCGTAGAAGCCCTCTACCGCCTCGGGTGGGGGCCACTGGACGTATATCCACACCTGAACGAATGTGAGAGCCACCGAAACCAAAGCGGCCCACCCAGCAGCTCTGATGGCCCGATGCCATCTCGACCAATCCGCCCGCTGCGACGCAAACCCTTGCGATGGGCCAACCAGAACGTCAGAGCTCATCTCATCACCTCCGGGAGCGCCGTCACACGCCCTGGGTCCGCTCCCTTACGTTCCCAGAAATAGCTGTGGCACGGCCATCGCGTTAGAGGCTTTGGTCCCCTCCGGCGGCCCCATCCAGCTCGCCCTGGAGATCACCTGAACTATCCGAGTCGGCGTCGCAGCGCGGTTCCTTCGACCCATCCTCCGACAGCTCCTCCTACGACACCTATGAGAGTGAGGATGAACACGAAGAAGACAGTGCCCATGGCCGTCCCGTCTTCGGGGGCTCCAAAGAGAGCGTGGAGCGCGTCTCCCGAAAAGGCGACCGCTCCACCGGCGATCCCGCCGAGAACCCAGCCTCCGATGCTCGCTGCGAGGAGACGACCAGGATGCTCAACGCGATCCCTCAGAGCTCGCCACTGGAAGGTCCCGCCGATCGTTCCCAGAGCGATCGCGCCGAGCACGAAGTCGATAGGAGGACCACCCACCGCGAAACCGACTATCAAGCCAAGCGTCAGCCCAGCAGCGGCCGCCAGGGCCACGAAACGTGAGTTGGTGATATGACTGGCGAGCACTCGTTGGCGGAGGAACATGAAAGTCGACGCACCGACGATCACTGCCACCAGCATGGCCAGATTGCGCACCAGACTGTCGTGGGCTACGCCCAATCCGTACTCGGCCAGATCTCCCAGCAGAGCGAATAATCCGTAGGTGAGCCCGAGGCCGATGGCATTGGCCAACACCCACGCTCTCAATGAGAAACCGCCAGTACGGATCGGTCTTGTCTCGGTGGTCGATTGGGTTTGTTCGCTCATGGTTGCTCCTTTCGCATCGAGCGGATGCGATGAGCCTGATGACGAACGTTTCAATCAGATGAAAACGGGCCGAGCACCGCTATCGAAAGTCGGGAGTGACTCCGATTTCGGCCATCGTCTCCTCATATCTCGTTCGGGCGCGGCCCGCCTCGCCGTGACGACCAGCCATCTCCAGCGCTTGGATCAAGTCGAGGTGGGCCGTCTCGTCGAACGGGTCGACTTCGAGGATCCGCAGCAGTGCCTCGATGGCTTCGGCCGGCTGCAAGTCCTGACTGATCTCTGCCCGTCGTCGCAGCAGTGTCAGGTACACGGCGCGGGCCTCCTCCCGGGTCGGGCCAGCCCAGTCTTCGTAGAGGTCCTCGACCAAGAATCCGCCCCGGTAGATCTCCTCGGTCTTCTTCAGCTCACCGATGGTGCTCGCTGAGGCAGCAGCGTGAAGGAACAGTTCTAGGTCGACAGCCACGTGCTCGAGCCGCAGTCGAATCGTGTCGTCGCCGCTCTCCACGTAGTGGTCGGCCTCATGGCTCTTCTCCGGGTCGAGCACGGAGCGAAGAGTGCTCAACGCCACCGCCAGACGGTTGGAGAGGTCTGCAACATCCGTATCGGGCCACAAAGCCTCGATCGCCTGCTCCCGATGTAAAGGCCGACCCCTTTGCGAGACCAGCATCTTGAGAAGCTGACGCGCCTTCCTGGAACGCCATTCCGCGCGGAGAACAGGGACGCCGTGCCGCTCCACCCGGAACCCGCCGAGTGTACGAACCATGACTTCGGGTGCCGCGGGAGTACGTGCGGCCAAGACACGATTCACCGAGGAGGTCGCGGCGTGACGAAGAGGCTGAAACAGGGTGGCAGTTATCGCCGTAGCGAGAATCGCCAGCCAGGTTTCTGCGCCACCGCGCTCCGCCACGGTACCCACGCCAGCCACCAGAACCACATAGATGGCAGTGATGGCGACGGCCACGAGCCCGAAGATCACCGTTCCCCGGACCAACAGATCGAGGTCCCACAGCCGGTACCGGAGAACCGCCACGCCTACGGCAACCGGCACTATCAGCATTGGAAGGGTATTCGCCCACGGCTCGCCGGGAAGGCCGAGCACGGTGAGCAACTCACCCAACATGAACCCCACGAGCATCACCGTCCCGGCGAAGGCAAGCCAACGCAGCTGCTGGCGAAGCACACCAGGCGAACCGAAGAAGCGGACGATCAGCACAACGAGCGCTCCGATCACACCAAGAGAGAAGAGCAGCATTCCCGGCTGCCACAGCCATTCGACCCAGTTGGAGAGAACCGACAGCCGGAATGGGTTCTCAATCGAGGGGTAACTCGGCAGACCGTCGACGCTGATGACTCCTACCGCCGCCACCAAACCCCCACCCCCGACGATGGAGGCAGCGAACATCCGGTCCCATTTGCCGATGAAACGACCCGTGGGGACGAGTAGCAGGGTCAAAGGAATCAAGCCGACAGAGACGACCCAACCGACCACGTCGAACACAGTCGCCACCACAGACTCAGAAAGCCCGGTCGACGAGGGCAGCATCACATACCTGTGAGCGGCGGCCCCGCCCGTCCAGATCAAACCGTCGATCATCAGCAGCCAGCCCACCGGGTGTAGCGGCTTCAGCCAAACCAGTAGCGCCCCCACCGTGGCGAAAGACACCCAGGCCAAGATGGAAACCTCGACGGGCGCTGCCCAGATCGCCAGGGAAACAGAGGCCAGCCACAGCACGGCAGCGACCCAAAATGACGGTCGGACGTCGAGCGACGGGGGTTGGATCTCGCCCAGACCATGCGGCGCACCTTGCGTCGTCTGAGGACGCGTCCTCCGACTCATCGCACCAATTGTGCCAGGCACCCGCCCCGGTGGCCACGTCGCACAGCGCGAAGCCATTCTGTGTGTACCGGTTCAATCCCAAGACCCGTGTTCACCCACATACGTCTGTTTACGATGGAATCGAGGAGACAGGAGACACACAGGATGAAACTGCCCGACGACCTGGCGAGAGCATTCAACGATCAGATCACCATGGAGCTGGCCTCTTCGGTGGCCTATCTGCAGATGGCGGCGTACTTCGAGGGTGAGAATCTGATCGGCATGGGGTCATGGATGAAGGCACAAGCTGAAGAGGAGAACGTGCACGCCCACCGCTTTCTCCAGTTCGTGC
>DASPGH010000040.1:0-28975 GCA_035620735.1 Acidimicrobiia bacterium
TGTTCGACCCGGTGAGCTCGAACATCAGCCAGGAGCCGGCGACAGACTGGACGAACGTGCCCGATGCCGAGAAGACGTTTCCGCCCCAAAGCCAGCGGAAATGCGGGTAACGGAGGGGTTCGACCGCCGAGCTCATAAGCGACCCTGGACACTAGGGAGGTGGTCCCGCCTAGGTTGTCTTCGGTGCCACGCGACCTCGCCTATTTCGTGCAGGGGGATGAGGGGCGAGGGCCGGGCGTCCTCGTCCTCCATTCGCTGTGGGGTCTGACATCCTCGGTCAAGGCCCTCTGCGACGGTCTCGCCGACGAGGGATACACGGTGCTCGCCCCCGACATCAACTTCGGGGAGCTGCCAGACACCGAGGAAGAAGGGATCGATCGTCTCGGTGAGGCGAGCCCAGATCGTCTCGCCTCGTTGGTGCTTTCGTCGGTCAGGCTGCTCTCCGAACAATCCACCGAAGGTCCGATCGCGATCGTCGGCTTTGGCATGGGTGGCTCTCTCGCCCTCTGGGCCTCGGTTCGTCTTCACGATCTGGTGGGCGCAGTCGTCTCTTTCTATGGCACCCAACAGATCGACTTCGCCGGTTCGGAGTCCTCCTATCTCGTCCACTTCGCCGAAGAGGACGAGTACATCACCGACGACGAGGCCGCCTTCATGGAGGCGACGATGGGTCTCGAAGAGCTGCCGGTCGAAGTGATCACCTATCCCGGCACCAGGCACGGGTTTTGCGAGCCCGATGGGGACACGTTCGACCCCGACGCATTCGATACGGCCTGGTCGAGGACTCTCGAGTTTCTGGCCGACCACTCAGTCCAGTAGCACTACCGTGTCGCCACGGCTGATCGGGCCACCGGACAGCACCCGGGCGTAGACCCGGGACTCACCTGGGTGACGACTCTGGTGCATTCGGTCGTAGCGGCCGTCGATGAACCATCTCGCATTCTTGGAACATGGTGTGGCGTAGTGACTGATCTCGATCTGGACGGGACCGATCGTCATTCGGCGACCCGGGACGATCACCCGCCACGGCGTCGTCGATGGGAAGCTTGGGCACGCCGCCTTTGCTGGTGTTGATCTGATGGACCCGACCCTTGGGCCACGACGTCAGGACCGGCGGTCATGATCGACTGTCATATCCGTAATGTGGTGCCCGTGACAGCCACTGCGGATAAGGCGCATCTCGCCCCACATGTGACTCCGTCTCTGCTCGAAGGGCTCGTTGGTCGGATCGACGTCGTCTCCGGCTCGGGGGGCATGCCGGTCTGGGCGCCATTCACCGAGACCGAGCTGGCCACGATCCCGGTAGCCGACGAGACCGACGTCAAGACGGCTGTGACCGCGGCCCGGGCTGCTCAGTTCGAGTGGGGGCGGATGCCGCTTGGGGAGCGGGTGGCGATTCTCACCAGATTCCACGATCTGTTGATCGAACGCGCCGACGTGGCGATGGACATCATCCAGCTCGAAGCCGGCAAGGCCAGGATCCCCGCGTTCGAGGAGGTCTTCGACACGATCGCTACCACCCGGTACTACCTGAGCACCGGTCCCGGTCTCCTGAAGCGTCAGAGACGCGCCGTCTCCATTCCAGGGACGACCAGGACCTACGAGTACCGGCACCCCGTCGGAGTTGTCGGGAGCATCAGCCCGTGGAACTTCCCGTTCAATCTCTCGGTGGCGGACATCATCCCCGCCCTGCTCGCCGGCAACGCCGTGGTGGGCAAGCCCGACGAGAAGACGCCCTTCTCCCTGTTGTATGGAGTCGCCCTGCTCGAGGAGGCGGGTCTCCCAAGAGGTGTGATCCAAGTGGTCACCGGTCCGGGCGAAGACATCGGCCCGTCTCTGATAGACGAGGTCGACTTTGTCGTCTTCACCGGTTCGACCGCGGTCGGACGGATGGTCGCCGCCCGAGCCGGGGAGCGACTGATCGGGTCGTCCATGGAGCTCGGGGGTAAGAATGCGGCGATCGTTCTCGCCGATGCCGATCTGAAAACGACGATTCCCGGGATCGGGCGGGCCATGTTCGCCAACGGCGGCCAGCTCTGCATCTCCATGGAGCGGATCTACGTCGACGAGGCGATACGGGCCGAATTCACCCAGAGATTGGTCGACTACACCCGTGGCATGTCGATGACGACGGCATTCGATTTCTCCTCGATCGTGTCCTCGATGATCGACAGGAACCATCTCGACCGTGTCCACGCCCATGTCGAAGACGCCATCGACAACGGGGCGACCGTTCTGACCGGTGCAAAGCCACGGCCCGATGTCGGACCATTGTTCTACGAGCCCACTCTGCTCACCGACGTCGACGAGTCGATGAGCCTCTGTCGTGTTGAGACCTTCGGTCCGGTGGCTTCCATCTACGGATACGAAAGTCTGGATTCCGCCATCGCCCAGGCCAACGACTCCGATCTCGGTCTCAACTACAGCGTCTGGACCTCGGACACCGGTTCAGGTGTGGAGATCGCCTCCCGTCTCCATGCCGGCACCGTCGGGGTCAACGACGGCTACGCGGCGGCCTGGTCGAGCTACGACGCCCCGATGGGTGGGTTCAAGTCGTCGGGGTTGGGTCGGCGACACGGTGCGGTCGGTCTCCTCAAATTCACCGAGTCGCAGACCATCGCAGTGCAGAAGATCGGGCCGGCCTTTGCTCCTATCGGCTCGATGTCGTATGCGACCTACCAAAGGATCCTCGGCCCCATGCTCAAACTGCTGAGACGGCTCCCCCTCTACAAGTAGAGGCCTCACGAGCTGCGCTCGTGAGGTAGGAAGTTTCTCCGAAACTCCAACCAGCCGGAGGACCGGCGAACCCGGGGTTCATCGAGAAGGGGTGATCAGCGCTCACTCATTTCGGCGAGGTCGGCAGCCAGGATGTCGCGGTCTTCGTCATCCTCCACTTCGTCGAGGGCGGCTCGTGCCAACTCCAGGTGCTCGTTGAAGGTCTCGACGTCGTCGACATCCGCTGCGGCTCGGGCGATTGCCTCGTGGGCGAACCCGACCACGAAGGCATCGAGCCCGTTCTCGATCGCCACTTCCAGTGAGCGCTCTCCGAAACGTAGAGCGAGGTCGGCATAACCGAGCACGGCGGCGACCCGGGACACCTGCCAATCGGCGATGGCGTGGTTCCTGGCGTCCCCGACTTGATACCAGTGGTGTCGCTGGGCGAAGGTTGCGGCCAGCATTTCCTCTTCTTGCTCGCGGGTGAGTTCCGCGGCGTCGAGGAACTCCCATGTGCGATTGAACGCATGTGACGCCAGGGTCCGCTGCCAGCGAGCGACATCTTCCTCACCGGGATTCGGAACCGGCTCGACCATTTCTGCGCCTACCTAGTGTGGGGGGCCGACATGAACGCCGCAACCATACGCCGCCGTGTCTGACCACGCGACCGTCGAGGTCGGGGGTGAGGAGGTCCGAATCTCGAGTCCCAGTCGAGTTGTCTTCCCCGACCAGGGATGGACCAAGCTCGACGTGGCCGATCACTTCGTTTTGGTGGCCGAAGGGGCAGCCCGGGGGATCACACGGCGACCCACGATGCTGAAGCGATACATGCAGGACGTCACCGTCGACCCGATCTATCACAAGCGGGCGTCCAAGAACACCCCCTTCGAGACGGTGCAGATCCGATTTCCCTCCCAACGCCCAGGCAGGATGAATGTCCCCGTGACTCCGGCCGATGTCCTACGCCTCGTCCAGTTGGGGTGTCTCGACTTCCACCCCTGGCCTGTCCGCGCCGACGACATCGATCACCCCGATGAGCTCCGATTCGACTTCGACCCGACAGACGGGTTCGGTTTCGACAAGGTCAAGGAGGCCGTCGTCGGCGCCAAGACCCTGCTCGACGAGCTGGACCTGGTGGGCTGGCCCAAGACTTCGGGCAGCCGTGGCATTCATGTTTATGTGAGAATCGAGCCGCTCTGGGACTTCTTTCAGACCCGACGCGCCGTGCTCGCCTTCGCCCGCGAGCTGGAGCGGCGTCTCGACGGCCTGGTTACCACCAGCTGGTGGAAAGAGGAGCGTCTCGGCGTCTTCGTCGACTACAACCAGAACGCCCGTGACAAGACGGTCTCCTCGGCCTACGGGGTCCGCCCTACGGGCTTCGTCTCCACCCCGTTCCGATGGGACGAGCTCGCAGACATAGAGATCGAAGACTTTCCCCTGGGCTCTTTTCGACAGCGATGGGAGTCGGTTGGGGACCTCACGAATGGCATCGACGAGGCGGCGGGACGGATCGACACCCTGATGGAGTGGGTGGTCCGCGATGAGGAGAACGGCATAGGCGACGCCCCCTGGCCGCCTCATTATCCCAAGATGCCGGGCGAGCCGCCCCGGGTGCAGCCCTCCAAGCAACGTCGGCCCGAGGATGAGTACTAGAGCGCTACGCGGCGTTGGCTGGGCCGGGGTCTGGTTCCTGATCGTCACCGTCCTCGCCTTCATCGTGATCCGGCTTTCGAACGATGTGCCCAACATCGCCGATGGCACCTTGCCCGCGGAGGGCGAGTTCGATCGTCGGTACGCGGAGAACCCGATCCTCGCCTATCTGCACATCCTGCCTGGAGCGATCTACCTGCTCGGGGCTCCCATGCAGATCTCCCGCAGATTCCGATCGGCCAACTACGAGAGACACGGAAGGGTGGGTCGGGTGGTGCTCGTCGCCGGTTTGACAACCGGGGTCATGGCCCTTGTCGTGGGGGTGGCCATGCCTTTCGGAGGGATTGCCGAGACCTCGGCGTCGACCTCGTTCGGCATCTACTTCATCACGGCTCTGGTGCTGGCATATCGGGCGATCCGCTCCGGTCGGGTGACCGAGCACCGACGCTGGATGATTCGCGCCTTCGCAATCGGGGTCGGGGTCGGATTGATCCGGATAGTGATTGGAGTCGGTGAGGCGATGGGCATAGGCATCGCCGATTCGTTCGGCGCGGCCTTCTGGATCGCGTTCGTCACCATGGCGGTGGTGGCCGAGATCTGGTTGAGGATCAGGCCTGATGAAATCAGGCTCCAGCTCGATGAAGTCGAACTGGGCCCCTCCTCCTGACGACCCCTGTCTTCAGAGGGCGTCGCGACGTCGTAACGCCCAGGTGAGGGCCCCGAATCCGAGCACGAGGATGACCGCGAGCTTGGCTATGCCACCACCTGTCCCCGGAGTGATCGCACCGAGCATCTCACCCGGATTCTCATTGGCCCCGATGTCGGCGGAGATGGAGAGTGCGATTCGCCAGATGGAGATCTGGGCGAGACCAGTGACCACCTCGGCGAGGATGGACTCCACGACGATGATGTAACCCAAGCCGACCAAGATCGACCGGGGAACCAGATAGCCCAATGGGACGAACACCGCCGCGTAGCCGATTCCTGCTGCGAGGTACTGGGTCAGACCCGTCAGGGAGGTGTCGGCTGGGGCGCCTACCGCCAGAACGGCAAGCACCGACACCAGCCACGCGGCCAGCGCCAGGGTCAACGCAGCGGCGACGCCGGCGGCGATCGACGACGCAGCCATGGCCTCCCTCCCTATTGGCCGCATGTAGATGTAGGGAAGGGTCCCGGCGTCACGCTCCTCGCGAAGGATGGCGACAGTGAGGATCAGAACGGCGATCGCATAGGAGAACCCGAGTCGGGCGAGGATGTCCGAGTAGAGGAGGGTTGCTTCGTCAGGAGCCGAGTCGTATGCCGAGAGCCAGAAGGCCAGTGCCGGCACCGACGACAGGGCGATCAGTCCGATGAGTCTGCCCCGCCGCATGATCCGCCGGTAGAGGTGGACGGCGAGTGTCACTCCCCGCCCTCCACCAAATAGCGGAAGACCGACTCGAGCGACTCGTCGGCAGGCTCGACGCGGCTCACACCGACGCCGGCGCCGATGGCGATGCCGGGGAGGCGCTTCGCCAGGTCTCCAGCATCGGAAGCCTCCACGCGAAGACGCCCGGGCTCGATGTGAATGCCGATGACGCCTTCGGTCGTCATGAGCTCTGCGGCGAGGCGGCGGTTGTCCGTGGATTCGACGAAGACCAGCCTGGGTCGGTCGGTCATCGCGCTCCGTATGTCTGCCACGCTGCCGACGGCGGCGAGTCTCCCGTCCACCATGGCCACAACCCGCTCGGTCATCCTCTCCACCTCGGCGAGCACATGAGAGGAGACCACGAGCGTTCTACCCGCCGACCCGAGCTCCTTGAACAGCGAGATGAGATGGGCTCGTTGCACCGGGTCCGCCCCGTTCAACGGCTCGTCGAGCAGAAGGACATCCGGGTCGGACACGAGAGCGGCCGCCACCTTGGCTCGCTGTCGCATCCCCTTGGAAAAGCCGCCGAGACGCCGGTCTGCAGGCCCCGTCAGATCGACGGTCTCCAGAGTCCTTTGGGCCCGCCCTCGGGGGTCGTCGACCTTGGCGAGACGGGCAGCGAGCTCGACGAAACGACGGGCGGTGAGACGCTCGTACACGGCTTCGTCCTCCGGGACCAGTGCGACCTTCTGGTAGATGGCGGGGTGGGCGCGTGGGTCCTGACCGAGTATCGACACCGCACCCTGGGACGGCTTCTGCAAGCCGGCGATGACACGCATCAACGTCGTCTTGCCCGCTCCATTTGGGCCGAGCAGACCGGTCACTCCGGGGCCGAACCCGATGGTCACCTCGCTCACGGCCACCTTGGGACCGAACCACTTCGAGAGCTCGTCGACGACGATGGTGTCTGTCATGCCAGCTTTCGATATCGGTTGCGAACGAAAATCACCGCGGCGACAACCACGATCGTGATGAAGATCACGGAGGCCCAGACCGTGAACCCTGCGCCTTCGGCCGGGTACTCGACGGTGTCGCCGAAGAAATAGTCGCGGATTATCCGCGGGTGCTGGTCGATCGAGGCCAGCGAGATCCATCTGGATCCGGGGAACCCTGCGGCTCCGACTGCCGCCGCAATGCCGCTCCCGGCCACGATCAGCCCGAGGAAGGCCGCCGCTGCGATGCCGGTTCGGTCGATCACCGACGCCAGGATGAACACGATCCCGCCGTGCAGGCCGATGAAGGCGAGTGTGGTGACCGGCACCTTCCACAGGACATCCAGTGTGTCGCCCATGTAGGGGAGGAACCCGTCGGACGAGATGAGGGCGAGACCGATGTGAAGCACGATCTGGGGAACGATGTAGATGGCGCCGACCACGGTGGCGAAGGCTCCGACCTTGGCGCCGAGGTAGCCGTCCACCGTCAGGGGTCGGGAGAAGTACACCGACAGCACCCCAGAGGAGCGATCAGGGGCCAACAGCTGTGGACCGGCCAGGGCGATGAACAACAGCGATATCGCCGAGTAGAAGTCGAACAGCCCACCGTAGGTGGGAACACCCTCCCGAAAACTCTCCTCGATGTTGCCGATGGCCCAATGGACCCCGATGAAGACGGCGGCTGCGATCAAGGCGATGGAGATCAAGGCCCACGGAAAGACCTTGCGGCGGGCCTTGCGACCAAGACCGAGGACACGTCGGATCCCCTCCCGATAGACGGCCCGGCGGGCACCCTTGGGGCCGGTGCGTGGGCCCTCGTATGTCCGGTAGCCGCGGTCGTAGATCACCTGATCGGTCATTGACTCTCACCGTTGGGTCGAAGGAAGAGGTCCTCGAGAGACGCCGACCCTCGCACCATTCGCACGAGGCCCGACTCGACTGCAGCGGCATCCGCGACGATGGCCGCTTCGATTCTCTCGTCGCCAGGCCCGACGACGAGCCGTCGATCGTCGACTGAGACCGTGAAACCGCGGTTGGTGAGTCGCTCGGCAAGGCGGTCTGCGTTGACGAGGACCTCCACCTGCACGGTCCCGTGTCTTTCGAAACCCTGGAGCGGACCGGATCGCAAGAGGTCGCCTGCGTCCAGCATCACCACCCAGGTGCATGTTTCCTCGATGTCCGTGAGGACGTGCGAGCTGACTATGACGTTGATGTCGAACTCGCCGAGTCGGCGGATGAGACGAAGCATCTGAGTGCGCCCAGCGGGATCGAGACCGGAGGCCGGCTCGTCGAGCAGGAGCAGATCGGGGTCATGGACGATGGCCTGCGCCAGCTTCACCCGCTGCTGCATGCCGGTCGAGAAGTCACCGAGAAACCGGAACCGCTCCTCTTCTAGCCCGACGAGAAACAAGGTTTCGGAGGATCTGCGACGTGCCTCGCTCGGAGGGATGCCTGCCAGTTGCGCCGCGTAAGCGACGAAGTCGGCGGCGGTCTGGTCTTGTGGGAGACACGAGCCCTCCGGCATGTATCCCAGTCGGGCTCTCACCTGGAGCGGGTTGGTCTTCGGATCGTGGCCCATCACCTCGATCGAGCCGCTGGTGGGGTGGAGAAGCCCCAGCAGGAGACGCAGCATCGTGGTCTTGCCCGCCCCGTTGGCACCGACCAGTCCGGTGACTCCTGAAGGGATCTGAAGATCGAGGTTCCGTAGCGCGACGACTTCCCCGTAGTCGTGGGTCAGCCCTGTGATTGTGACGATGTTGTCCTGACCCATTCACCGGCAGTGTGCCAGGTCGGATCCCGTTGAGAAATCAGGGATGCCCCCCAGACGCCCCGGAACCACTCCGTGCGGGTTTGTGAGCACCATGTCCTCACAGATCCGCACATAACGGCTGTTCGAGACCGGTTGGATCGCATCCATCCGATCCGGGCGATCAGGCCATGATCTCGCTGAAAGCGGCGCCTTCGGGACGCTCCAGTTGGTCCATGGTGCACTGGGTTGCGTCCTTGTCCGGACGCCAACGATGGAACCGTGAGGCATGGCGGAATCGGTCTCCCTCGAGCTGGTCGTAGCTCACTTCGACCACCACGCCAGGCTGGACCGGTGTCCAGGAGCTGTCTTTGCCGGTCGACCACCGGCTCTGGCCCCCGGGTGCCCGTGCCCCGGTGTCGAAGCTGTCGTCTGCTCGCAGCTCCATGAATCGCCGGTAGAGGTCCTCGCGGTCTGCGTTCGGAAACCCCGAGCAATGCCCGATGAAATGGAAGTCCCCCGACTCGTTGTAGAGACCGAGCAGCAGGGAGCCGATCTTTCCGCCGTCCTTGTGCTCCCGGAACCCACCCACGACGACATCGATGGTCCGGCGGTGTTTGATCTTGATCATCGCCCTCTTCCCGTGTTGATAGGCGAGGCCCGGGTCCTTGGCGATGATGCCGTCACAGCCCGCCGGCTCGAACTCATGGAACCAGGCGCGGGCGGTCTCCTCCGAGTCGGTCTGTGGTGTCAGGTGCCAGGGAAACTCGAGATCTCCGGCAAGGGCGACGAGACGCTCACGCCGCTCGGCGAATGGCTTCTCCCGCATGTCTTCACCTCTGTCGGCGAGGAGGTCGAAGGCCACCATTTCTGCCGGCGTCTCCTCCGAGAGCATGTTGATTCTCGACTCTGCGGGGTGGATCCGCTGCTGGAGGGTGTCGAAGTCGGTGGCGCCGTCGACCACCACCACGATCTCGCCATCGACGACCGTCCCCTCCGGGAGCTGTTGGAGGGCGCCGGTGAGCTCGGGGAAGTAGCGGAGCAGCGGACGCTGGTTGCGGGAGTCGATGCGAAGATCCGGCACCGACCAGGAGAGGGATCGAAAGCCGTCCCACTTCGGCTCGTAAACGAACTCGCCTCTGGGCCATTTCTCGGAGACCTTGGCTTCCATGGTCTCCACAGGCGGGGGAAACGGGTGACTCACGAGGACGAGTGTATGCCCCGATACCCTGAGACCCAGATGTGGGCCAAGATAGACGACGCGGCGAAGGTCACTTACGAGATCTTCAAGGCGGCCGGCAAGCAATACGGGATCGATCGGGTCAACCGGATGGCGGCGGCGGTGGCCTACCGGACCATGTTCGCCCTGGCCCCGTTGCTGTTGGTTGCTGTCTGGGTCGTGAGTCTCTTTTTCGGTGATGTCGAAGCGAGGACGGAGATAACCGTCGCAGTGGGTCGGGTGGCAGGCCCAACCGTGGAGGCGGCCCTGGATACGTTTCTCAGATCTGTTGGCGAGTCGAGCGGAGCCGTAGGTCTCATTGGGATCGTTCTGCTTCTTTGGACGAGCTCGACACTGTTCATGGAGCTGCAAAACGATCTGAATGACATCTTCGACGTCCCCTACGAGCAAACCACTGGCGTCATGAGCTTCGTCATAAAGAGGGGTCTGGGTTTTCTATGGGCACTCAGCCTGGGAGTCGTCCTCGTCGCCATCTGGCTGGTCAACAGTCTCTGGCAGTTCGTCGACGACTTTCTGCCACCTGCCTTCGCCCCCGTCCATGACGCGGTTTCCTATCTCGCTCCTGTGGCCAGCATCCTCGTTCTACCCTTCCTTTTCGCCCTGATCTTCCAAAGTCTGACCAGGGTGAAGGTGAGATGGCGAGCCATTTGGTCGGGCTCGTTCTTCACGGCGGCCGTTTTCATGTTGGCGACCTATGGCACCGGTCTCTACTTCCAGCTGTCCAAGACTTCGGCGGCATCGATCGTTGGATCGATCTTCGTGATTCTCCTGCTCGCGTACGTTCTATCGGCGGTGTTCCTATTCGGTGCCGAGGTGACCAAGGTGTACGACACATATCTGGACGGAGTCTCTCTTCGTTTCCTCGACGAGAAGGTCGCACCGGAAGGGATAGTTGACCGGCCCGAGCCGGCTCTTCCTCTTGCCGCAGTTCTGGCCTTCCTCGGAGGGCTCTTCGTCGGGTGGCGCCGCAAGTCGTGAGCAACCCCCTCGCCACAGAGGCACGAACTCAATAACCTCCCAATCGATGGCAATCGACATTCCCGGCTTCGTCGCCGACTTCAAGGAGCACGCAACCGACCACGGGTTCCACGTCCACGACGAGAGACACTTCGTCGAGACTTACTCGCTGCGGCAGTCGTGGGAGGTGGATGTCCATCCCGAAGCCGGCTGTGGCGGTCCGCTCGACCTCCATGTCGCCCTCGACGTCGACCCCAACGTCCTCCTATCGCTACGGGCTCGTCTCGAAGAGATGGCGGACTTCGAGGAGCCACCGGACGACTACTTCTTCGATCTCTACTTCAACTGGGCTGTGCCCCCACTGCACGATCCCCCCGATCTCCTCGTCCTCGCCACCGATCTCGGAGGTCTGGGCGGGATGACCCTGCCGGTCGAGGTGTCGGCGGTCGACTCGTTCGCCGAGGTGATCGCGGCGCCGGAGCGGCGTCTGCAACTTACCGGGAAGAGTCAGGTGAGCTTGGTCGACATCCTCATGGGGCGCGAGCAGTTGTGCGAGGTCCTCGACCGGGCCCGGGAGGTGAGTGAGTACTTGCTGGATCGGGTCAGTGGATGGATGGAGACACCCGGCGGCTGAGCCCGGAACGTCTCACATGATGAGACTGATGATCGACCAGATCGCCAAACCTGTCGTGACCAGGCACAAGGCGTAGAAGAGTCCCATTGTCAGCGGCTTGGGTGGGGGTGCCTCCTTGGGCTGGATGGCAGGGGTCGGCTTCTGTGTCTCAGGCTCCTGCATCGGCGAGGTCGGTGGCTCGGTTGACACGTCCGGGGTATCCGTGGACAGCCCACCGTTGACTGCGGCCGCAAATCGCGAGGGTTGGCTCGGGACGAACTCGAGGGTCTCGTTTTCCGCTCTAATGGCGAAGGTGGAGTCTCCGAGATGACGGATCTCGTACTCGCCCTTCTTCCATTGTGCGACCTCTTTGCCCGATGCCGAGAGCCGAACGACACCGTCATCCAGTTCGACGATCACCGGTATGTCATCCTCCGCGAGGTTGACGACGCCGTCGTACATTGGCATCTTCGCTTCCCCATTCGAATTGGCCTATACAAAATAGGCGCTTGCGCCCTGGGTGTCGACCGGGAACCCTCCCTTAGAACTCCACTTCGATGGCCTCACAGAGAAACTCCGTGTAGGGCCCCGCTGTGGCGTAGAGAGCGAGCAGCTCGTCGGCGAAATCATTGGAGGTGACCATCCTCTGGGTCAGCTTCGCACCGGCGGTGAAGCTCTTGAGACGAAGGTCGTCCGGATAGGGGTGCTCTTCGTTCAGTTCTCTAGGGACTCTTTTGAGTCGGTCTTCAGTGTGATCTCCGAGCGTCCAGTCGTCTGTGAAAGACTTCGAATGCGCTGCCTTCTCCCAGGCGTCGGGCCGGTCGCTTATCGCCTGGCGGATGGTGCGTGCCACTCGCGGCTCGGGGGCCCACATTCCGGCTCCGGCAAAACTTCGGCCGGGCTCGAGATGGAGGTAGAAGCCGGGGGCGTGCACGTCCTTACCCCGCTTGTGGCGGAATTGGATCCCTACGTTCGTCTTGTATGGGGTCTTGTCGTTGGAAAAGCGCATGTCGCGGTAGGGCCGCATCAGAGACCCTCCGTTGGTGCGGGTGTCGGCAGAGAAATGGCCGGAGATACCTGCCAACAGGTCCCCGAAGTCGGCGATGAAGTCACGGGCCGGCTCACGGATTGTCTCGACATAGCGGTTCTTGTTGGCGTCCCACCACTCGCTGTCGTTGTTGTCGGCCAACTCTCGCAGGAACGCGAACAATGCCGGCGTGAAGTACTTGGGCATCCATCTCTCCTTTCACCCATATGACGAACATACGGTGGCCGATCGACAGAATTGAAGGGGGGTGTTCAGATGATGGTCTCGGGCTCCTCGGGCGCGGCCTCGAGTTCGGACCAGGGTGTGCGCAGACCGTCCCTTATCGCACGGCCGAAGCGCCTGAAGTCCTTGCGGAGCACGAACGCGGCAGCGAGGAGGAACATCACCCCGACACCGATGCGCGCTGCGGCCGAGATGTCTTCCGAGATGACCCCGGTCTCGGCCAGCCACGATTCCCCGAGCTGAATGGCGAACAGTCCCAGCATCGCCCACGCCTCTCTGGTGCTGATAGACCGGCTGGCGATGATGGCCACGGCAAACACCGACTGCGTAGCCGTCACCCACAATTCGTCTCGCTGGACTTCGTCGAGGGGCAGCCCGTGGAGCTGGCCGGCGAAGATCATGAAAACGATGGGGAGAGTTCCCACCAGCAGAGTCCACTGATTGACCTTGGAGGAGATGAGAGCACCGATCCCGGTCCGGGCGGCGAGCCGCCATGCGAACAGAGTCGCCACCAGGAGCTCGGGAGCCTCTGAGGCCAACGGTGCCAGCCATTTGATCAGGAGGAACTCGCTGATGCCTATCGCCTCTCCCAGTTCCTGGAGTGATACCGCGAATTCGTGAGCTACCAGAACAATCACAGCCGCCGAGAAGACGAACATCGCATAGTTGATGACGCGTCTACGCACTTTGGGCATCGAGCCGACATATGCAGCCGGCCCGACGAGATGTGGCTCGCCTGGCGTGGCACCCGACAGGCGGAACATGTAGAAGACATATATCGCGACGAGCACGACGGCATCGAAGAGTGAGAGGGTGCTCTTCAAGAAAAGGGTCATTCCGTAGAGGGAGGCGATGGCGAGGTAGGCGATGTCCACGTTCTGGGGGCGACTGAGGTTCACCGTCGTCCCGGTGGCTAGCTCGGCTTCGGCGGGAGAGGCTCCGGTGCGGCGTACCCTCCACGTCCCGAGAAGGATCACCAGCGGCCAGCCAAATCCGATGAGCAACTGGTTGGCCCCGGTCATGTTGGCGAGCGCCAGCTGCCCTGCGTCCTCGGCGCCGGTCTCGGCGAAAACCCGTCCGGCCTCGGCCGTCAGCACGAAGTCGACCGCATACTCGGGAAGGACTGCGATGAGGGCCAGCAGGGCGAGGGCGAGCCCTCCCCCCACGTCGAGCTGGATGATTTCTGCCGCCCAGGAGATCATGAAGGCGGCGCCGACGATGGCCATGCCGAATAGGAGGGAGCCGAGTATCGGGTTGGGATGATCTGATGCCACCCGGAGTATCACGCCAGGTATCGAGACGACGGCCGCAGCACCCATGAACAGGAGCGCGCTTCGTGCGTGGACTTGGTGGGTCTCCATGGCTGGGCGAGTTTAAGTCAGGACTTGTTCAGGTCAGTCGAGGACCCGTTTGCAGTTCCACGGGTGCCAGTAGTAGTAGCCCAGCTGCTCATATCGGTTGGCCAGCCACGCTGCCGAGCCGATGTTTGCCGCGGGATCGAACACGCTCGCTCCCGCAAAACCGGCCTTGGGGGCAGTCGACTCCCAGGTCGAGGGGAGGAACTGGAACAGACCCCCGGCGCCGGAATACGGGTTCAGGGCATTTGGGTCGCCATTCGACTCGCAGTCGATGATCCGTAGAGCCTCCTCGACTCGATTCGAGGGGAAGTAGGCGGCGACGAGACCCCTCCACTGCTCGACCTCGGGTGGGTGGTTCCACGGGCCAGCACCACCCCCGCCCGAGGTCGTGGTCGAAGCGGCGTCGGTGGTGGTCGGGCTCGATGGGCTGGTGGTGGGAGGACTGGTGGTACCGGCGCCGGTGGTCGTCGTGGTTCCACCCTCCCTTGCCTCCTGGCGCTTTCTCTCGTCGTCCTTCGCCTTGGCCAGGTCGACTGCGCTCAAGGCCGCGATGTAGTCCTGATTGGCTTGCTCGGCGGTTCGAATGGCGTTGGCGACCTCGGCTTCGGCCTGCTCATACAGGACCGAGTAGTGCTCGACCTCTGCATCGACCTCGACCTTCAGAGCCTGGTAGTCCTCCTGGCTGGCCAGGTAGGTTTCCTTGAGGGTCTCGAGGTCCTTTCGCTTCGCGAAGAGCTCTCCGACGGTGATCCGACCGTCGGCCACGACGTCTTCGACCACTGAGCTGGCCACCATCGCCATCTCCACCGTTGCCGTGCTGACCAACGAAGCGCTCGGTGAGGCGACGACTGTCATGTAGGCGTCGACGGCCTGATCTTCTATGTCGGCCTGGATTCCGGCCAGCTCGATATCGGCGTACCCGACCTGTGCCGCCAGACGGTCGAGGTCGGCTCCCACCTCGGAGAGCTGGGCCGCCAGTTCGTTCATGCGGGCGATGGAATCTGCCAGCTGATGCTCCAGCTCGTCTCTGTCCTCCACCGCCTCGTCCACCAGACCGGTGGCGGTCTCGGCTCGTTCCGCGGCACGTTCGGCCTTCTGCTCGGCGTCCTCGGTGGTCTGGGCGCGTGCCAGAGGCCCTCCAATAATTACGATGGAGGTCAGGAGAGAAAGGGTGAGCAGTGCCGTGAAAAGGCGAGCGAACCGCATGGGGTACGTGTGAGGGTAACCAACCGCCGGTCATCAGCGAAGTGGGAAACGGGGTTACCGTCACGCCGATGACCCGTCACATCGTTTCCTCAGGATCGCCTTTCGAGCCGAGATACGGGTTCAGCCGTGCCCTCCGGGTAGGGGACCGGGTGTTCGTGGCGGGTACGGCGCCGGTCTGGCCGGACGACTTCGTCGACCCGGATCCAGGAGCACAGGCCGCCCGGTGTCTCCAGATCATGCTCGACGCCCTGTCAGACGTCGGGGGTCGGGCCGAGAATGTGGTTCGGACCAGGATGTTCATCACCGACCCCGAGCACGCCGACCTCATCGGGGCCGCACACGGTGCCGTGTTCTCGGAAATACGACCCGTCTCGACGATGGTTGTAGTGGGAGGGTTGTTGGACCCCAGATGGCATGTGGAGATGGAGCTTGACGCCGTCTTAACAGCCTGAGAGCCATGATGAAGATCAGAGACGATTGAGACGACCGGGACCCGCACAGAAATGCCGGTCTCGAGGAGGTTTGTGATGTTTGGAAGGTCTGCGAAGCCGATGCCTGCCCCCGAAGACGCGCTACCCGGACGCACCGAGAGTGTCTCGGTACCGCCGGCCCATTTCGTCAACGGGAACCCACTGCAGGGACCGTTCCCTGAGGGCACCGAGGTCGCCGTGTTCGGCATGGGATGTTTCTGGGGGGCCGAACGTCGTTTCTGGCGGATGCCCGGGGTGTACACGACCTCGGCGGGCTATGCCGGTGGCAGCACTCAGAACCCGACCTATGAAGAGGTGTGCTCAGGACGCACCGGTCATGCCGAGGTAGTGCAGGTGGTCTTCGACCCGGCCCAGGTGTCCTATGACGACTTGCTGCGAGTCTTTTGGGAGACACACGATCCCACCCAGGGCTATCGCCAGGGCAACGACGTGGGCACCCAGTACCGGTCGACCATCTACACAACGACCGACGACCAACTCGACCAGGCCAAGCGCTCCAAGGACATCTACCAGTCGGTCTTGACCGAAAAGGGCTTCGGTGACATAACGACCGAGATCGAGCCTTTGGGGGAGTACTACTTCGCCGAGGACTACCACCAGCAATACCTGGGCAAGAACCCTCACGGGTACGACTGTCACGCCAACACCGGCATCGCCTACCCAGGGCTCGGTTGAGACGGGCCGACTCAACGTGCCCGCGGGCACAGCGTTGCGCTCAGTGCAACGCTGTGCACTTGGAGTGGGGTGAGAAGACGAGGGCGCGTGAACCGCGCCGGTGACAGCCACGTAGGTTGTAAGTATGCGCAATCGCGTGCTCTGGGCTCTGCAGTGGATCTTCGGTCTCTACTTCATCGCTATCGGTGTGATGCATTTCGTTCTCCCCGAGGGGCTCCCCGCGCAACTCGATTGGATGTACGACCTCGATGACACCATCCATCTGATCAGCGGCACAGCCGAGATACTCGGTGGCCTCGGGCTGATCCTCCCCGGTCTCATCCGAATTCAGCCCATGCTCACACCGATTGCTGCTCTGGGTCTACTCGCCATCATGGTTGCCGCGATGGTTTGGCATTTGGGACGCGAGGAGTACGTCAATATCGGCCTCAACATCGTGAACGCGGTGGCTCTGGCCTACATCGCATACGGCCGAGCAAGGTTGGAACCGATCGCGCCGAGGTAGGGATCAGGCGCCCGTTGCCGCCTCCACCACCTCGGCGGTGGTCAAGCTGGACACGTTCTCGATCTCGACATCGGGGGTGACCCCCGTTCCGCCGAAATCGAGCCCACCAGGTGTCAGCCAGCGGGCGATGGTCAGCTTGAGAGCACCTCCGTTCGAGAGACTGAACCGTTGTTGCACGGTGTTCTTGCCGAAGGTGTTCTCGCCGACCACGGTCACCCGGTCCCTCTCTTGCAGGGTCGCTGCCACGACCTCGGAGGCCGAGGCACTGCCCTTGTTGACCACAAACGTCACTTCCATGTCCTCGGGCACTATCGCGTTGCCATTGACCGGATAGGTCTCGTTGTCGTTGGGACCTTCCGTGACGACGACTTCGCCGTCATCGACGAACACCGACGTCACGTCGATCGCCGTGGTCAGGAACCCGCCCGGGTTGTCCCTGAGGTCAATGACGAGCTCTTCGACGCCCTGACCCAACAGGTCGACGATCGCGGCCTCGAATTGGGAGCTGGCCGAGCCTGTGAATGTCCAGAGTCGGAGATAGCCGACATCATCGATCACTTCGGCCTCCAGAACCGGGATCTGCACCGCGGCCCTGGTGATTGTGACGTCGAATCGCTCACCATTCCGTTCGATGGTGAGGGTGACGTCGGTGCCTGAGCGTCCCCGAACCATCGCGGTCACCTCGTCGACGGTCCATCCGATGATCGACTCGCCGTTGACCGCGACTATCTCGTCATCGCCCGTCAGCCCGGCATCGGCTGCGGGTGCTCCCTCGATAGACGAGACGATGATCATCTCGCAGGTCTCGGAGATCACACCGCACTGCTTACTGTCCCCCGGAAGAGTCTGATCCTCGGGCGACACCAGGGCACCAATGCCCTGGATCTCACCCTCTTGTTCCTCCTGGAGGAGATCGAGGGCATCGGCGTCGAAGTAGGCCGAGTTCGGGTCGAGAGCGAAGGCGGTGAAGCCGGCCACCATCGCCTCTGCTGCCTCATTGCTGTCATCTGCTGCCGAGGCGGCCAGGTCGCATGTCGACGTGAAGGCTTCTGCCGGTGTGGCACACACGAGGAGTCCCTCTGCGTCGGCGCCGTCGAGGAGGGCCAGGCCGGCCGCAGCCGCTTCTGCCAGGTCGGCGTCATCGACCTCGTCGACGTAGCGCTCCTTGATCAGGTCGTACGCCTCACAGACGATGGCCGATTCCTCCGGCGGGTCCTCGCAGTCGGCCAACTCGAGCTCTCGATCGGTCTCAGGGAAGGTCGTGTCGGGCACGCTCGTCGACTCAGGGGTCGTGGTCGTCGGGGCGAGGGTCGTGGCCGTGGCGGGGTTGGTCGTCGAGGAGGGGTCGGGCGCGGCGTCCTCACCCGGCGAGCATGAGACGAGTGCCAGGATCAGAGCAAGAGCGGCGATCGGTTTTCGGGAGGTCATGAGGCAGCGTTCAGGGCTATTTCGACGATCTCTTCGATGGTGGCTCCAGTGGGCCAGGAGATCTCGCGGTCTGGGATGAGGCCGCCGTTGGCCGCGGTGTCCCCGTCGGGAGTGGACCAGCGTGCCACGGCCACGTAGAACTCACCGCCGTTGCGCAATGTGAAGGGTATCTGCACGGCGTCCTTACCGAACGTGGCGGTCCCAACGATGACGGCGTTGCGACGGTCGCGAAGGGCGCCCGCCAGGATCTCGGCGGCCGAGGCTGTCCCCTGGTTGACCAGGACAACGAGCCGCTGGCCGGTGGCGGCTCCACCGGGCTCGGCCGTGTACTCGAAATGCTCCTCCGGAGCATCGCTCACCATCACGACGCCGCTCTCGACGAACTCGTCGACCACGTCGATGACTGCGTCGACGTAACCCCCGGGGTTGTCGCGAAGATCGACGACGAGGGTTCCGGGCGATTCGGCGATGATGTCGTCCAGTGAGTCTTCGACGAGCTGGGGAATGTCCAACTCGAAGTCGGGGATCCTGATGTAGCCGACCCCGTTCAGAGGCACCCCGTATTCGACCGTCGGGACCTCGAGCTCGGCGCGCTCGATGGAGAAGTCGAGTGTGGTGCCCTCCCTCTCGACCGTGAGCTCGACCGACCCGGTCTCGTCACCTGCTATCTGGGACACGATCGCCGTGAAACCCCTGCCGGTGACAGGGTCGCCGTCGACAGCGGTGATGATGTCGCCCACCTGCAGACCCGACTCGAAGCCAGGGTTACCCTCGAGGACCACCACCACCTCGAGACGGCACGTCTCGTTCACCGACGTGCACTTCGAGCCGACGGCATCGCGGGCATCTAGCACGACGCCGATGCCGCCGACGATGCCGTTGAGACGCACCGCCCCTGTTTGTCCTGGGGGTAGGTAGTAGGTGAACGGGTCGAGCCCGACGTCGATCATGTGAAGCATGGCGGCTTCGACCGCGGGCCCGACGGCGATCTCAGAGGTCTCTATCTGGTCGACGAGCTCGTGGCACAGGTCTGTGAAGGCATCGTGTGGTATCGCGCAGAACAGTGTGCGCGGGGGTTCCTCGGTCTCGGTCGTGACATACTCCTCCAAACCACGCACCGCGACCTCGGCGAGCGCCGCGGGATCGATCGGAGCGTCCACGTACCATGTCTCGAGCAGTTCGTATATCTCGCATAGGGGACTGAAGGTGACAGGGGGAGCCGAGCAGTTCTGCACCTCCAGCTCTACACCTTGCATCGTCGTTACGGGGGCCACGACCGCGCTAGTGGGCACGTCGCCGACGGCAGTAGTGGTCGTAGCCGCTGGCCCGGAACAGGCGACGGCGAACCAGATGACGACGAGGAGAACCCTGCTCACGGAGGCCATTATGCGGACCCGTCGCCGGTTAGCGTCCCAATCGTGAGTTTGCGTGTCGTCCTCAGCCATCCTCTGGGTGATCCCGTTGTCCGTGACATCGTCGATGGACGGTGGGCCGAGGTGTCGGGGACTGTCGAAAAGACGATCGGCGAGGGAATGTGGGCACTTCCCGGGTTGGTCGACGCCCACTCCCATCTTGCCTCCGCGCATCTCGCCTACGAGCCCGGTGATTTCGACGGTGCCGTCGAGAGGGCAACTGAGTCCTTGACCGCCGGCGTCACCCTCCTGTTGGACAAGGGCTGGTCAGACGACACCACCATCCGGGTGATCGACGCCCTCGAGCCCGACCAACGACCTGAGATCGAGGCAGCTGCCCGGGTCGTTGCCGTCGACGGGGGGTACTTTCCAGGATTTGCGCATGAGATCGACCCGGAGGACATATCGGCGGCGGCCGGGAGGGAGGCTCGTGCCGGACGGGGCTGGGTCAAGGTCATCGGAGATTGGCCTCGCAAAGGGATAGGGCCTGTGGCGAACTTCGATGAGGATCAATTGCGACGTGCGGTCATCGCTGCCCGAGAGGGTGGTGCTCGAGTCGCCATCCACACCATGGCGAGGGATGTGCCGTCGATGGCTGTCTCGGCGGGAGTCCAATCGATCGAACACGGCTTGTTCCTGACCGGAGACGACCTATCGGTCCTGGGAGAGCGTGGCGGGATTTGGGTCCCCACTCTGCTCCGGGTGGAGGCAATCGTGGCTCAATTGGGGGAGGCCTCGAGCGGCGGGCGGCTCCTGATGGAGGGGTTGGCCAACGTGAGGTCGAAGCTTCCCATGGCCGTCGAGGCAGGGGTCCATGTCCTGGCCGGCACCGACCTGGTGGGTACACCGGCCAATGTGGCGGCCGAGGCGGCCAGGCTCGGTGATTACGGGCTGTCCAACCGCCAGGTTGTGGAGGCTGTGTCGCGGGCGGGTTTCGTCGTCACCGGGCGCGACCCCGACTTTGCTCCCGGTACACCTGCGGATGCTGTCCTCTTCGATGAGGACCCGGTTCGGGAACCGGGCGTCCTGGCAAGGCCATCCCAGGTGATACGTCTGGGGAGAGTCCTATGAGGCTGATTCTCGCCTCCACATCGCCGAGACGATCCCAGCTCCTGGATCAGATTGGTCTCGAGCACATCGTGATGCCGGCGGAGATCGATGAGTCGCGACGTCCTGACGAGCCACCGGGCACCTACGTGGAGAGGGTTGCCCGGGACAAGGCGATGGCCATAGATGCCCGCGACGACGTCGTGGTCGCCGCCGACACAGCCGTGGTCTTCGAAGGTCAGATCCTGGGCAAGCCGGCACACCCCCAGGAGGCACGGGCGATGTTGCAGCGTCTTCAGGGTGAGCGCCACGAGGTTTTCACATGTCTTGCGGTGGGGCGGGGGGCCCGGATCGAGTCATTGGTGGATGTCACCCACGTGCAGATGCTCCCGATGACCGACGATGAGATCGCTCGCTACGTCGCCGATGGGGACCCGATGGACAAAGCCGGCTCCTATGGCTTGCAGAGCCGTGGCGGGGTGTTCGTGGAATCGATCTCGGGTAGCCCTTTCACCGTTGTCGGACTGCCACTTCACCTGCTCCCGCGACTGATGCGACGTGTCGAGGTGGATATGGAAGTGTTTCGTCGTCGGGATAGGTTGTAGTCGATGAAGAGACTGGTGCTCGCCCTCATGGTGCTGGTTCCTGCGTGCAGCCCGGGGGAGACCTCCGAATCCACCACCTCTTCGACCTCCATCGTCGCTTCGCCCACTACCAAGCCTGCACTGACCACCGTGGCCCCACCCGCCACCACCACAACCACGACGAGCGCCACGACCTCGTCGGTCCCCTCGACAACCACTCTGGCGCCGACCGGCAACTGGGCGACGCAGCCGTTGATCGTCACCGACTTCGGCGCGTTGGGGTGGTGGGACGGAGCCGACTGGCTGGACGCCGAGTCCGAGGAGATCCTGCCGATTTCGGGCGGGGAGGACTACCAGACGGTCGTCGGCGATGCTCTCGGGATGACCACCGCCGGGCCACAAACCACCGTCTGTGACCCGCTCGAACTGATCGGGGTCGAGCTGGCCGACCCTGATCTCCTCGGTGCCTATCCGGGACCCTATGGCGTCGCCATCTCGGCTCCCTTCGATCTCCAGCCTCATCTCTATGACGATGGGGAAGTCGACGATGGGACCTACGCCGGGTTCGCCTCCGACATCCTCGCCGGCAATGGTCTCGAGGTCGACGTTCCGATAATCAAACAGCTGGTTCGCACCGACCTGGAAGGTGACGGTGTCAATGAGGTGTTGGTAGTCGCAGAGGAGGTGACCCCGGGGTTGTTGCTGCAGCCGGGCGACTACTCGATCCTCTTCATGCGGAAGGTGATCGAGGGCGAGGTGCAGACCGCGATCATGGAGGAGACAGTGGTCATGGACGAAGACGGTCAGTTCCTCGGTGCGCACTCGGTGGGCACGGTGGCCGACCTCAACGGCGACGGGAAGATGGAGATCGTGTCCAACTCGTCCTTCTTCGAGGGGTTCGCTGTGGTGATCTGGGAGTACGTGAACGATGACCTCGGCCTGAACCTCCGTTTGCAGAGGGGCTGTGGAAGCTGATGGACAACCCGTTCGCCGGTCAGACCACGTATGTCAGCCACTCGGGTCTCGATCTGACCGACGCATCCACGGACCGCGCCACGGGTCGGATCGAGATCGCCAACTACCACCAGCAGCCGTACGGAGTCGTCCATGGCGGGGTGTACTGCATGATGGTTGAGACACTGGCCTCGACCGGTGCGGCACTGTGGGCAATGGAGAATGGGATGGCCGGTGCTGTCGGTCTGTCCAACAAGACCGACTTCATCAGGGCAACGAAGAGTGGCGTGATCCTGGGCGAGGCGACCCCGATTCACCGGGGTCGCACCCAGCAACTGTGGCAGGTCGACATCACGAGGGAGTCGGACGGAAAGCTCGTCGCCCAGGGCCAGGTCCGCCTTCAGAACGTGACCGAGATCGACTTTTGAGGCCAGGTCTTGCCCGAAGGTGATTCGGTCGCAGGTCACGCCTCACGGCTCCGCCCGATCCTGGTGGGTTCTGAGATCACGGACGTGGGCGGGTCTGCGCCGGCCGTCAGAGCGAACTCCCCTCGCATCCTCGACGCCACCGTCCAAGGCATCAGAACTGTTGGGAAGAACCTGCTAATCGATCTGTCCGGTGGCTACTCGATAAGAGTCCATCTCGGCATGTCGGGTCGATGGCGGGTGGTCCCCCGCGGTGGGCAAATCCCCGGCTCGGCGCGTTTGGTGCTTTCGACCGGGGGTCCGATCGCGGTGTGCAGCGCGGCGCCCACCGTCGAAGTCGATCGCACACCCGCCATCGATGCCGGGTTGAGCCGGCTCGGCCCCGATCCGCTCGGCGACTTCGATCCGGAGGAGTTCATTCGCCGGGCACGAACTCAGAACTCCACCGCCGTGGGCGACGTGCTCTTGAATCAGCGGGTTATCGCCGGCATCGGCAATGTCTACAAGTCGGAGCTCTTGTTCCTGGCGGGTCTCGACCCACACAAACCGGTGGATGGGGTCTCCGACGATCATCTCCGTGACATCGGCGCCGACGCGGTTCGTCTGATGGCGGCCAACGCCGGTTTCGCGTCGCGGACGACCACCGGGTCCCGGGCGCCGGATCGCGAGACGTGGGTGTACGGGCGACCGGGAAGGCCTTGTCGCCGCTGTGGGACGGCGATCGAGATGGACCGCCAGGGGGATCGGGTCACCTACTGGTGCCCGAGCTGTCAGGAGCTCTGACCACCCGGACCGCGATCGGGCTCGACACGAACACCTTCGGCCACCGCCGCCAGACGAGGAAGGTAGTGCTCCCAGCCGGCGCGATGGATTTCGATTTCATCGTCGGGGAGATCGCGATGTGTGATCGTCACCATCGACCCGTCGTCCTCGGGGTGGATCGAGATCTCCACGACCGAGGATCCAGGGGGTACACCTGGATGATCGATCCATCCCCACGTGAACACGACCCTCTCGTCGGGAACCAGTTCGAGAAACCGGCCGCGAGCACGTGCTCCGTCCGGCATCGCCATGAGAAACAGACCGCCCGGGCGTGGGTCGAGATCGGCGTGAGATCCCTGCCAGCGCACCCACTTGTCCGGATCGGTCAAATAGGAGTACACCACCTCGGGTGCAGCCGCGATTCGTCGCGAGACCGTCAAAGGGGCTGTCATTGCAGGTCGCTCTCGATGGCTGCCCCAAGATCGTCGAGGGTCTCAGACCACATCGTCTCCAGAACCTGTCGCAAGGGGCCCAACGCCTGTTTGTTGGCTCGATAGAGCCGTCGATTCCCGTCGGTCCGGACGTCGACGAATCCTGAGTCCTTCAGCACCGCGAGATGTTGAGAGACCGCGCCGAATGTGACGTCGAACTCGCCGGCTATGGCACCAGCTGACAGCTCGTCATCCCAAACCAACTCGAGAATCCGCCGCCGACGCGGCTCGGCGATCACCTGTAAGACATCCATCGGCGCACTCGTTTGCATATTTTAGTTTCGGTTGAAATAGTCTGCACTCTCAGCTAGATTAGCGGGTACTAAAATAGCTCGAAAGGAGAGTTTCCATGGGTGATTACACGATTCAGGCTCGCTTCGATGCCGCCTGTAGTCCGGAGGAGATCATGAAGTGGCTCACGACCACCGAGGGGATCGCCGGATGGTGGTCGGACACGGTCAGGGGGTCGGCGGGCTCACCGGGCGATGAATTCCATGTCAGCTTTCCTACGACCGATGTCGTCTTTGATCTCACGGTCGCCGAGGCTCACGATGGAGTTGTGAGTTGGGATGTGTTGGAGAGCCCTCCCTGGTGGAAGGGCACCTCGATCCGATTTCAAGTCGAGCCTGTGGAGGAGGGTTCATCCCTTCTCTTCAACCATGCTGGGTTCGAGCCGGACGACCCGATCATTGCAGTCATCACCCCGGCTTGGGTTGGATTCCTCAACAACCTCGTCGAGGTGGCGCAGACCGGTGTCGCCAACCCGGCTGTGATGAACTGAGGTCAGCCAGCTGGGGCGGTCTTCCCGATGGTGTAGATCACGCCCCGATCGCCAACGGCACCTCGACGAAAGGTCCGGATCTCACTCGTTGAGGGTGACTTCCAAACCGGAATCGAGGTTGGCAGCTCCGCGCAAATATCATTTTCTCCGATGCCCCTCACCGTAGGTTCGCTGCGCGTGGACCCCCCTGTGGTCCTGGCACCCATGGCGGGCGTCACCAACGCGCCCTTCCGCCGTCTGTGTCGAGAGTTCGGGGCCGGTCTCTACGTCTCGGAGATGATCGGTGCCCGCGGTCTTGTAGAGAGAAACGAGAAGACGCTCGCTCTGGCCCGATTCGACGAAGATGAGATCCCTCGTTCGATCCAGCTCTATGGCACCGACCCCGGCGCTCTCGGAGAGGCGGTCTCGTTCCTGGTTCGGGAGCGTCATGTCGACCACATCGACATGAACTTCGGGTGCCCGATGGGGAAGCTGACCAGGCATGGCGGGGGCGCCGCCTTGCCCTGGAAAACCGATCTGTTCCGCTCGATAGTCCGCGCCGCGGTCTCCAATGCCGGCCGAGTGCCGGTCACTGTGAAGTTCCGCAAAGGGATCGACGACGAGCACCTGACCTACATCGACACAGGGCTCATCGCCGAGGAGGAGGGGGCTGGCGCCGTCGCCTTGCACGCACGCACGGCCCGTCAGCTCTACTCAGGCCAGGCGGACTGGTCGGCCATTGCCCGTCTCCGCGAAGCGGTGGCGTCGATTCCAGTGCTCGGCAACGGCGACATCTGGACCGCCGACGATGCGGTGCGGATGATGAATTCGACTGGCTGTGATGGTGTGGTGGTCGGCCGGGGATGTCTGGGTCGTCCCTGGCTGTTTCGGGACCTCGCCGACGTGTTCGCCGGACGCCCTCCCCAGGAGCCACCCGATCTGGGCAAAGTCGGTGAGATCATGATCCGGCACGCCCACCTCCTCGTCGACCACTTCGGGGAGAGGTTCGGGATCAGACTCTTCCGAAAGCACCCGTCCTGGTATCTCAAGGGTTTCCCTGCCGGCCCGATGGTCAGGGATGCGATGTCGCGGGTCTCCTCTGTGGACGAGTTGGTCGACCTGGTCGGGAAGCTCGACCCGGATGTCCCGTTCCCGGAGGAGGCAAATCGGATGGTCCGGGGCCACAGTCATGGTCCGCGCCCGGTTCGTCTCCCTCACGACTTCCTGACCGACCGCTCCAATCTCGAACTCGCCCCCGAGGCCGAAGAGGTGGTCAGCGGGGGGTAGGACGCCACTGACCTTGGTAAAACTTGGCCCGTATGTGGTCAACCGCTCCCGGGGTCGGAGCGACTGGCGAACCCGGCGACGGCCGAGAGAAACAGGTGTGCCATCACGTCGACGGTCTGATGATCTCGATCTGCCGACGGGTCGACTTCGACGATGTCCATTGCCCGGACCACCGGGTGGGCGGCGCATCTGGTCACTCCCAGAGCCAACTGGCGGACAGTCAACCCGCCGGGTCGGGCACCCGGGCAGGCCGGGGCGAACACCCGGTCGAGAACGTCGACGTCGACGTCGACGTAGATCTGGTCGCACCCTGAGCTCAGCTGGGCGAGTGCCACCTCCACCGCTGCAGTCATCCCGATGCTCCCGATCTCGTCGACGGTCACTGTCGTGACCCCGTGTCCTTCGCAGTACGACCGATGCTGGCCCGAATTGGCAAAAGAGTGGATCCCGATCTGAACTATGTTGCTCCCTCGCAGGCCATGCTCTTCGATCAGCCCCCTGATGGGGTTGCCATTACTCGGGCCGGCATCCAACGACCTCACGTCGTGATGGGCGTCGAATGTGATGAGGCCGATGCGATTCAGGTCAGCAGAACGCGCTGCCACCAGCGGGCGGGTGATGGCGTTGTCGCCTCCCAGATAGATGTGAAGAGGGGCGACGGGCAGGTTCTCGACCCAGCGTCCGATGTCGTCCAGCAATGGAACCGGGTCGATCTCGGACACCGGCCAGTTGCCGAGGTCCCGCACCTTCACCACGGAGAGATCGGTCTGCGTCTCTGCCTGGAACGTGGAGAAGCGACGGAGACGCTGGCGCATCTCCAGTGGGGCGAGTGCCGCGTTGGAGGGAACCAGGCTCGACCGGGAATTGGGGACGCCGACGACCACCAGGTCGGGCTCGGGGTCCTCACCGGTCAGCCACGCATCCGCACTGGGCCAGTCCCGGTCAATCACCGTCATCGAGCATCGGTATGTCGACTCCGCGCTGACGCGCGATCCGCTGCGCTTTCTCGTACCCGGCGTCGGCGTGACGCATCACGCCTGTCCCGGGATCGTTGGTGAGGACCCGCTCCACACGGAAGGCTCCTTGGTCGGTCCCGTCCGCCACCACCTGGGCCCCGGCGTGGATCGAATTGCCTATACCCACCCCGCCTCCGTGGTGGACGGCGACCCATGCCGCCCCGGACGACACGTTGAGCATGGCGTTGAGGACCGGCCAGTCGGCGACCGCGTCCGAGCCGTCGGCCATCGCCTCGGTCTCCCGGTATGGCGAGGCGACCGACCCCGAGTCGAGATGATCCCGCCCTATCACGATCGGCGCAGACACCTCACCATTGGCGACCAGCTCGTTGAACCTCAGCCCGGCGAGGTGTCGCTGTCCATAGGAGAGCCAGCAGATGCGGGCGGGGAGACCCTGGTAGTGGACCTTCTCCCCAGCGAGGCGGAGCCACCTGAGCAGGGGCTCGTTGTCGGGAAACAGCTCGATCAGAGCCCGATCGGTGGTTTCGATGTCGGCGGGGTCGCCGCTGAGTGCAACCCAGCGGAACGGTCCAGATCCCTCCGCGAAGAGATCCCGGATGTAGGCGGGGACGAATCCCGGGTAGGCGAAGGCGTTGGAGAAACCGGCGGTCAGGGCCTCGCCCCGGAGGTTGTTGCCGTAGTCGAATACTTCGGCTCCCGCCTCCTGAAAGCCGACCATCGCCTCACATTGGGTGGCCATCGACTCACGGGCTGCCTTGATGTATGTGTCCGGGTCCTCCTCACGCAGCGACGCCGCCTCCTCGAGGTTGTATCCGCTCGGGATGTATCCGTAGAGCGGGTCGTGGGCCGAGGTCTGATCGGTGACGATGTCGACGTCGAGACCCATCGTGAGGAGCTCACCGAAGAGGTCGGCGGCGTTACCGAGAAGACCGATAGACAGCGCCTTTCTGGCCCCCTTGGCCTCGGTTGCCAGCTCGACTGCATGCTCCAACGAATCGGCCCGGATGTCTAGGAATCCGGTCTCCAGACGGCGCTCGATCCGGTGAGGGTCTACCTCGACGCAGAGGGCGACGCCACCGTTCATGGTGATGGCGAGGGGCTGGGCACCGCCCATCCCACCGAGACCTCCAGTGAGGGTGAGCGTTCCGGCCAGTGTTCCCCCGAATCGCTTTTCGGCGATGGCGACGAAGGTCTGATAGGTCCCCTGGAGGATCCCCTGGGTTCCGATGTAGATCCACGAGCCGGCCGTCATCTGCCCATACATCATCAGCCCCTTCGCCTCGAGCTCCCAGAAATGCTCGAGTGTTGCCCAACGAGGGACCAGGAGACTGTTGGCGATGAGGACACGGGGCGCCAGGTCGTGGGTCTTGAACACCCCTACCGGCTTTCCCGACTGCACGAGCATCGTCTCGTCGTCCTCGAGACGTTGCAGTGTGCGGACGATGGCGTGCAGGGCATCGATGCTGCGAGCGGCCTTCCCGCGCCCGCCGTAGACGACGAGGTTCTCGGGATCCTCGGCAACCTCGGGGTCGAGATTGTTGAGCAGACAGCGCAGCGCCGCTTCCTGGAGCCATCCCTTGGTGTTCAGATCCGATCCACGTGGCGCGTGGAGGGGGAAGGTGAGGTCGAGCATGTCGCTTGTGAGCCTATAAGCGTGTGCAGATGCCGTGCTCTGGTCCCGCTATCTGCACACGCTTGTCTACTTGCGGAGCATGCCGTCGAGACGACGGGCGGCGATGGCGGCGCCGACGATGCCCATGACGCCGAGGAAGACGGCGTGACCCAGCATCGTCCAATCGACTCGGCCCAGGGTCAGGCCTCTCAACAACTCCGTGCCGTGGTAGAGCGGGGAGAACTTGACGATCACCTGCAGAGCCGGCGGATAGATGTCTACTGGAAAGAACGTGCCCGAGAACAGGAACAGGGGCATGGTCACCAGGGTCACCAGATCGAAGTCCTGCCACGACTTCATCCAGGTGGCGGCGGCGAGGCCGGCTGCTCCGAAGGCGAAGCCGACCAGGGTCGCCGCGGGCACTGCGAAGACTGCCACCCACGTATCGGTCATGCCCAGAGATCGGAAGAGC
>DASPGH010000041.1:0-66602 GCA_035620735.1 Acidimicrobiia bacterium
CGACGTGATGACCCGCAACGCTGGTGATGCCGCCCGACTTCTGACGCCACTCGAAAAAGGAGGGTGGGTCCCAGACGGTGATGTCCCAGGTTCCTTCCGGCAGTTTCGGTTGCTTGAGGCGCACCTGGCTGCCTTTGGAGACAGGACCGGGTGTTAGCAACTCGACGACGCCCACGGTCTCGATTCGCTGCGGCCACGCCTCGAGATCGCTGAGGACCTCCCAAACGCGCTCTTTCCGAGCGTCGATCTCGATCGACTCCTCAAAACGCATGTCGACGGTCACCTCCGCCAGATTGCCCACCTAAGGAGCGCTTGGCGCAGCCTAACTACGATGTGCCTCGAGCTTGATGAGGACAGCGAGACCAGATCGCAGAGACCGCGTCCACCCACTTCTCCGCCAGACCCACCCTCCGCTCGGTCTCGTTCACCCAACGCTTCTGCTGAACCCGGAACGGTCCGGTGGCGAACCCCAGGACGGCGGCTGCGGTTCGGAGACGCAGTTCAGCGGGGTCTGTCACCCTGTCGAAGGTGGTGATGAGATTTCGCCCGTATCTCTCCACGCTCCGTCTGGAAGGCGAGTTGATGCTCAGGGTCGAGATGTGGCCCAGCAGCCCGGCGAAGTCATCGGCCCTCGAACCCATGCCGACCGTGTCGACGTCGATCAAGCCTGTCACTGTCGGGCCCTTGGTGAGGATCTGCGAGGAGTGCAGGTCTCCATGCACGGGAATCTCGTGTGACGGCTCTACCGATGCGACGGCGCCGGTGATGGCGTCGAGCCGTTCTCCGAGGTCGGGTAGCACCTTTCCCAGAAGTGCTGCATGACTGGCGGCTCGCTGTGCCGGGCCTACGACGAGTCGGGTGGGCTCAGGGGCGGTCAGCAGCATGTCGAGCAAGGCGATGATCTGTGAGGCATCCGGCAACTTGCGACTACCCGACTCCAGGGACTTGCGAATCGGCCTTCCCGGAAGGGCCTGCATCGCCACCAGACCCAGATTCTTGGACCAGCCGTAGCTATGGGGGATGGGGACATGGTCGACGAGCCTGGCGTGGTTCTGTTGCAGGTCCTCGACCTTCTCCGGTCGGACGACCTTGAGGTAGATCCGGGTGTCGGGTGCCACGACCTCGACGACGGCTCTGCTCCCCGGTCGGTATGCCCGCCGTCTCAGACGCACGGTTCGGTCTGGGGCCCCGAGGATGTCGAGGACTTCCGCCGTCCGGGCGGGATCCGCCGCAGCGGCAAGACCCGGCAGGAACGGATCGTGGGGGTACCTCCAGACTGCAATGTCGCCGTCGGTCGTGGCGACCAGCGGGACGTGATCGGGGACAGGCGTGCCCAAGGAGGCGACGAGGATCTCATCAGATGCCCCCGAATCCGCCCACTCGATGCTTGTCCGGTACTGGACCATGAGGATCTTCGACGGGACATACCTCACCTGAGAAGGTCGAGCGGTGAGGACACGACCCCCCGCCTCGGAGACAACGGCTTCGAGAAGATCACCCGCGGCGTCGCCGAGAAGAAGCCCGAACGCGGGGAGTGCGGGGTCTCTCAGAGACTGAATCATCTCGATTTCTTGGCTCATCGCTGTCCATCTTCGCGCCAAGGGCGCCAAAAGGGCCCCGAGACACGCCATTGACCCCTCCTACGAACCGTCATAGCATGATGTTTGGGACGGCTTCCGTGTGGGTATCGGGCGGTACTTCCCCGACGAAAGGAAGCCATGCCCCCAAACCGATTCAAGGTGATTGCCGGCTCTGTGTCGGTAGCGGTGGCCCTCGGAGCTGGGACGGGTGTAGCCGCTACGTTGGACGCAGATGCTGACGAGGCCCTCGCTCTTGACGATGTAGTCAAGGTGTCGGAGGTCCCGTCTGCGGCGGCGACCATTGAAGCGTCTATCGCCGAGGGATTGGCCGCCCTCGACGACCCGCTCGCCTCTCCGTTCGACGACGATGACGTCGTGACCGCCGAGGAGACCGCAGACGACGACGACGTACTCGCGGCCGAGGAAACCCCGGACGACGACGTCGTGACGGCCGAAGAGACACCGGAAGACGAGGACGTGGTGGCCGCCGACGAGTCTCCAGCCTCTCCCGATGACGATCAAGCGGCAGTCGATGAATCGCCTGATTCTCCGGATGACAGCCCGGAGTCCCCGGATGACAGCCCGGAGTCCCCGGACAGCCCGGAATCGCCGGATGACAGCCCGGAGTCTCCGGATGACAGCCCGGAGTCCCCGGACGACACACCCTGATTCGCCGGACGACACGGCCTGATTAGATAAACCCAGGGTTGCAGACAGCGCTCAGCGAAGTCTGCAACCCTGGGTTTGTTCGTGGGCGCCGAGCTCGTTCGCCAACACGGTCTCAATTTCGAGCAGCATCGCCGTTTAGGGTCTCCGTCCATGCCACAGAGCGTGACCGTGCGCATGCAAGGGACGCGACAGGAGATCGTCAGGGCCTTCTGGACAAGATTTGCCGGCACTCGTCGCGTTTCGTCGACTTGCCTGGGTCATCTTCCTCATCGGCTCCGCCGTGATGATCGTCATCGGGCTGGTCGCATCGTCCGGTCTGTTCTGGGCCCTGGGCATCCCCGCGGTGGGCCTCTCGGTCCTTGCGACTATGTGGTTTCAGAGACGACAGCTTGGACGTGCGGCCGACAACGGTGGCTATACGAGACCGATGACTCTGACTGCCACTGAGAATGGGCTTCGCGTGGAGAACACGTCAGACCACTTCTTCCGATGGTCCAACTATGAGCCACTCGTCGACACCGGAGACGGGTTCGTCCTGGTCAGCAGTGGTGGCGCCACCGTGAGATGGGTTCCCTTCCGATCCTTCGAGGGTGAGGAAGACAAGACACAGTTCCGAGCCTGGGCCGAGGCAGGACTCACCACGTAGTCTGGGACCGAACGACGTTTCGTCCTGTCGTTGTTCGGGAATTGTCGGTGGAGAAGCCAAGAGGAGGCACCATGCTGCGATTCGACCCATTTCGAGAACTGGAGCGCATCAATCAAGAAGCCAGGCGAAGACCAACACCCTCGGTCCTGGCGTTCGACGCGGTGAGAGACGACGAGATGGTCACCATCTACCTCGACGTCCCGGGCGTCGATGCCGACGACATCGACGTCAACATCGAGCGCAACGAATTGACCATCTCGGTGGAGCGCCGGTGGGGCGGGGAGGACAAGGAGATCCTCGCCTCCGAGAGACCGCAAGGAACCTTCGTCAGGCGCATCATGCTGAGCGATGGGCTCGACACAGAAGCGATGGAGGCAGATCTCGACAGCGGCGTGTTGAAGATCACCGTCCCCATGTCGGAACGAACCAAGCCACGCAAGATCGATGTCCAGTCATCGAGCGGCTCGGAGACGATCGACGTGGACGGTGAGGACCAGTAACAGCAGTCTCTGCATCAGCTCTCTGACCGGCTGAACGGATACCCGCGACCGGCTGCGCGAGTACCGTTCCCCGGCCATGAACAGACTCAGGGGGCTCTTCGACTCACCGTTGCTTCGCCGCGTGTCCTGGCACGTCAAACGGATCACGGGGAAGATCGATGGACGGTTCTTCGCTTCGTTGTTCGTCGGGCTCGCAGTCGTCATTGCAATCGTGTCAGCCATCGTCTGGCTCTCGGACACTGAGCGCGGATTGGGCGATTTGGGCGCTTCGATTCACTGGTCGGTCACCACCGTCTTCGGTCAGGGTGATGCCTCGTACGTCACGACGCCGGTGGGATGGGCGATGGGCTGGCTGTTGGGTCTCTTCGGAGTGGCGATCGTCGCCACGATCACCGGAGCGTTGGTCGGATTCGTCATCGATTTCCTATTGAAGGAGGGACAAGGAATGGGAGCGGCCGGATACAAAGACCATCTGGTGATCTGTGGTTGGAACTCGACGGCGAGAGACCTGGTGACGGAGTTGAGCACCGATGCGTACGAGACGGACATCGTCCTGCTCGCCGACCTCGAGCACAACCCGGCATCCAGCGACGTCTACTTCGTCAGAGGTGTGACCTCCAACGCAGACGACCTGCGGCGAGCCGGAATCGAGCACGCCCAGACGGCCATCGTGTGTCCGTCGGATACCGGCAACGAGGCCGACATGACCTCGATCCTCACGGTTCTTGCGATCGAATCGATGGCTCCGCAGGTGCGGACCGTGGTAGAGGTGAACAACCCTGATCATGTCGATCATCTCAAGCGTGCCGACGCCGACGAGGTGCTGGTGACTTCGAAGTTGGCATCGCATCTTCTGGCCCGATCGGCGCTATATCCCGGGCTGTCGGAGCTGGTCACCGACCTGGTGTCGGGGGGCGAAGGGTCCGAGTTGTACCGGGTCGACCTACCGGAGGACTGCCTGGGGCTTCCCATCGACGACGTCTCGGCTCGGTTGCGACGCGACCATGGAGCCACCCTCCTCGCCGTGACCCGGGGCAACCACACCTACAACAACCTCAAATCCGACTTCGTGTTCGAGCCAGGCGACGACCTGATCGTGGTCGCCGAGTCGCTGGGCGATCTCCGCCCGCTGCGCCATTCCACTGCCTACTCGGAGGCGTGAGGTCTCGGCTTCGGTTCCGGCATCGTCTGGTGTCTGGATCGGGGGGCCTCATGCCCGCCACGTCTGTATTCCGGGCCGTAGGTGTCGGTCCAGATCACCGTGGTGAACAGCCAAAGTGCGCAGCCGAGGAGGATCAACGGGAAGAACCTCGCCACCCAGGGGTAGGTGGTCTCGGTGTTGCCCAGCCATCCGCCCAGCAGCGCACCCAGGGGCAGCGTCGCCCAGCCGATCGCCCTGGAAGCGGTGATCACGCGACCCAACATCGTTTCGCCCGCGTAGATCTGCCTGATCGTGGCCAAGGGGATGTTGATCACAGACACCCCGAACATGAAGACGAAGAGCAGCGCCATCGCCACGAACCCATAGGTGGTGAACATGAAAAGAAGCAGGGCGAGTCCGGCGAATGCCAGCCCCGAGGTCATCGCCTTCCCCAGCCCGAGTATCCGGGTGACACGTGGAGCGAAGAGGGCGCCGACCAAACCGCCCAGCCCCATGGAGAAGTAGAGCACCCCGATCTCGGTCTCGGACTCGGCGTTGAGGACCACTGTGGCGAGGACGACCAGGGTTGCCTCGACGAAACCCATCACGAAGTTGGGTATTGCCGCCGAGATCGTCGAGATCCGCAGACGGGGCTCGTTCCAGATGTGTTTGATGCCGACGAGGAATTCGGTCCACCACCCCTGGCGCTCTTCACGCTCGGCGTGGTGTGCCACCCGTCCCACGTATTTGAGGGTCCACGCCGAGATCACGAAGCTGACTCCGTTGATGAACAGACCGACCTGGGGCCCGGCGAAGACCGCGGCGAGCACGCCGCCGACCAGCGGCCCGAGCGCGAACATCGCCTGGATCGAGGCGGTGACAAAGGAGTTGGCGTCCGACAGCCGATCCTTGGGAACCAGGGCCGGGATCATGGCGTACAGAGCACCGTCGAACAAGGTCGTCAGCGAGCCGACGATGAACGCCATGGCGAAGACGGTCCCCACCCCGTAGCTCGGGAACTGGGCGGCCAGATAGAAGAAGGCGCAGGCTCGAAGCAGATCGGTGGCGATCATCACCGGTCTCAGGGCCACCCGGTCGAGGAGAACACCGCCGACCAGGCCGACGAGGAGGGTCGGCGCCGTCTCCAGGGCGTAGGCGATCGCAAAGTCGAGGGCGGCGGTCTCGGTCTGGCCGGCAGCCTCCTGCAGATAGAGGACCAGCAGCGGCACGGTGATGACCGCGATGTACGTGCCGAATTGGCTGATCGTTTGCCCGACCCAAAGGGCCTGGTAGCGAGGGCCCAGCGAGCGCATTGACCTTATGAATTCCACCGGTTGCGACGTTAACCCCGGCTGGCGATGTGTCCAGCGGTTGTTAGATTCATCGTGATGGCCGACCCACAGGAGATTCCCCAGATCACCACCGAACTGGTGGAGATGTCCCGCGAGTACCTGCGGGAGCAGACACTCGAGCCAGCCAAACAACTCGGGAAGGCTGCCGGTATGGGAGTTGGCGGCGCCATTCTCATGTCCATCGGGGCCGTCTGTCTTGTCTGGGGCCTCTACTACGGGCTCACGTTGGTTCTTCCCGAAGGGGAGTGGTGGGTCGTCCTGGCCAGGGGCTTGACCGCAATCGCCGCCGCCATCGCGGCCGGCATCATCGGATGGAGGATCTCGGTTGACAGTCAGCAGGGATGACATCGAGCGCAAGGCGCAACAACTCGTCGGTGCCGTCGAGGACACCACCCAGTCCGTCAAGAACAAAGCGGTGATTGTCGCCGCGGCGGTGGGGGTCGTCGTGGCCGCCGCTTTCATCATCGGTCGCCGACGTGGTGGCCGGAACAAGACGGTGGTCGAGGTCTACAAGGTGTGACCTAAACCGTTCTGTGGAGGTGGGGCGCGAATTATTCGCGTCCAGACTCCACAGAACGGTTATGAGACGAAGCATTAACGAATCTGGTCAGCTCCTGGATCACGCGTTGGGGATCTCGTCGTACAAGTCGGGCCGGCCATCGACGGATCTCCCAGCCGAGGTCGAGCAGTTGGTTCTGTCGGTTCAAGTCGTGAGCAAGCTGATCGGCGGTGGCGTGGGCCTCTAATCCGTCGACTTCGGCAATTCGCATCCGATCAGGCCAGGCGAAGTCCGGGTACGCGTTGTCACCATCAGGAAGGGGGATCTTGAGCTGTGCGATCGGTGTCATAACAGGGGCGTCCCTGATGAGTTGCCCGAGGTCGACCTCGGCGTTGCTGCCGCTCACGTCATCGGCTACGTGTCTCAGGACGCGACGTGTTCGCCTAGTACCGCTGACACCGCGACCGCCCCTCGAGCCAACGACTTCATCGATCTCATCAACGGTCGTGATTTTCTTTCGGAGAGCTGAAGCGACCACCCGTTCCAGAGCACGATCCTTCAAGAGAGCGGCCAGGTCGAGAATCGTTCGCGGAGGCGTGGTGATCGGGATTGCATCGACGATCATTCGGTCGATGGGACGTCTGGTGCGATGCATGACTATCCCTACCGGCTCAGGTCTGTCGTCGAAGGGGGCGGTGACATCGATCATCGTTCCGAGGATCCCTTCCATTCCATGGAGGATGGCGGCGGTTCGATGCGAAGCCACGGCATCGACGCCGGCTGTGAGAGTCCCAGACAGAACGTCTGTCTTCCAGGTCTTCGGGGTCACGTTCAGGTAGTAGACGCCGGGTTGCACTCTGGTCCAGCGTCCGCTCCCAACGCGCCAGCGAATCATTTGCTGGGTCGCACCCAGCGAGGTCGCCTGCTCCCGGGTGACGACCCCATGACGGTGTCGGGCGAGTTGTATCACTTCCCACTCCCACATGTCTCGACACTCGCGCGACCAAGATGGTGATTCAAGGCCCCCGAAACCCTTTCTGTGGAGTTCAGGCGCGAATTATTCGCGTCCACACTCCACAGAACGGGTTCAGGGCTTGCGGATCTCGAGTCTGGCGCCGCCCCGCTCGGTGTGGTGGACGACGATCGCGGAACCGACCGGGACCACCTTGCGGTAGAGGAGTTGTTTCTTCGGGGTGGTGTTGCGGAGGTAGGCGAACGCCCATAGCGCCAGGCCGATGTACAACTCGCGTTGATCGCCCTCTCGAAAGCCCCGTAGGGCGCGACGCACGCCCTCTGCACGGGGATCCCGATAGCCGAGGGCCCGGTTGATGAGTCGTGTCGTCATGGTCGCCATTTGTCTACCGTCTCGAACACTATGCAGAACAAACAGCTGACGAAAGTCGTGATCTGGGTCGTGGTCATCGGGATGGTCCTCAGCATGGGCCTGGCCACCATCGCCATTCTCACGTGACCCTCCGTGAGGGTGAGCCCGCCCTCCTCATCGACAGCAAGGGCAGGAAGTTCCTCCTGAGGTTGGAGAGCGGCCGGACGTTCCAGTTCCACAACGGCGAGCTCGCCCACGACGAGCTGATCGGGGCCGAGGACGGGTCGTGGTTCACCTCGACCGGCAATGCCCGCCTGTTGCTGCTCCGCCCCCGTCTCGCCGACTTCATCCTCAAGATGAAGCGGGGCGCCCAGGTGGTCTACCCGAAAGACCTGGGCCCGATCCTCGTCTTTGCCGACATCGGGCCCGGGATGACGGTGCTGGAGGCCGGCACCGGGTCGGGTGCTCTCACCCTCGGACTCGCCCGCGCCGTCGGTCCCGGCGGCAGGGTCGTCTCGGTGGAAAGACGCGAAGACCATGCCGACCACGCCCGCAAGACCCTCACTCGCTGGTACGGGGCCATCCCCGACAACGTCGAGATGAGAGTCGGCGACGTGGCCGACCAGGTGGCGGATGTGCGCCCCGAGCGCATCGTGCTCGACATCCCCGAGCCGTGGCACACACTTGAGGCTGCTGCGGTCCACCAGCCCACCGGTGGTGTCCTCGCCGCCTACCTTCCCACCGTGCCCCAGGTGCAGACGACGGTGGACAAAGCAGTGGCTCTTGGGTTCGCCGAGGTGGAGGTCATGGAGTTCCTCATGCGGGAATGGAACGTCAGTGGACGCTCGGTGCGACCCGAGCACTCCATGATCGGCCACACCGGTTTCCTCATCTTCATGCGCAAAGTGGCCGATGAAACCGAGCAAAGTAACCCGGGGAACTAAACAGAGTGGTTCGTATACTGACCAAGAGGCGACCAGCAGCCAGGAGGTAGCCGTGGAAGAAGGACGTCAACATGAGGATGCCGCTCAGCTGCGCAAGGTCGTGGCTGCTCTCGAGGAAGAGGTGTCCTTCCTGCGACGTCGTCTCCGCGAAGCCCCCGGCAAAGCCGAGGAGCTAGAGGCAGATCTCGCCCGGGCCCAGGATCGGCTCGACCGGGTGGTCAACCAGAACGACAAGCTCTCAGCCCTCCTCGAAGAGGCACGCGAGCAGCTCGGCGTCCTTCGCGAGGAGGTCGAAAAGCTCACCCAGCCGCCCAACAACTTCGCCACTGTGCTCAAGGTGTCCGAGGACGGCACCGTCGACATCCTCACCGGCAACCGCAAGCTCAGAGTGGCTGCTCAGCCCTCGGTCGAGGTCAAGAAGCTCCAAGTCGGTCAGGAGGTGCTACTCAACGAGGCCTTCAACATCATCGACGTGCGCTACTACGAGCCCTCCGGGGAGATCCTCCGGGTCCGAGAAGTCATGGACGACGGGCGGGTGGTGGTCATCGCCCACGCAGACGACGAGCGTGTGCTCAGCCGTTCCGAGGCGATGTACGACGTCTACCTGCGTCCCGGCGACTACGTCCGTGTCGACTCCAAGACGTCATTGATCCTGGAGAAGCTGGACAGGCCCGAGGTCGAAGAGCTCATCCTCGAAGAGGTCCCCAACATCACCTACAGCGACGTGGGTGGTCTCGCCGAGCAGATCGAGATGATCCGCGACACCGTCGAGCTTCCGTATCTCCACCGCGACCTGTTCAAGGAGTACGAGCTGGAGCCTCCGAAAGGCATCCTCCTCTACGGGCCTCCCGGATGTGGCAAGACACTCATCGCCAAGGCAGTGGCCAACAGCCTCGCCCAAAAGGTCTCCGAGCGCACCGGCAACCCCGACGTCCGCTCCTACTTCCTCAACATCAAGGGCCCC
Organism: Acidimicrobiia bacterium; assembly: GCA_035620735.1. Classification (GTDB taxonomy): domain Bacteria; phylum Actinomycetota; class Acidimicrobiia; order Spongiisociales; family ZC4RG35; genus JANQRA01. The sequence continues at coordinate 9,620 of DASPGH010000041.1, forward strand.
GAGCTACTCAACAAATGGGTGGGTGAGACCGAGCGCCAGATCAGGCTCATCTTCCAGCGGGCCAAGGAGAAGTCGGATGAGGGTGTGCCGGTCATAGTGTTCTTCGACGAGATGGACTCGTTGTTCCGCACCCGCGGCACCGGTATCAGCTCAGATGTCGAGTCCACGATCGTGCCTCAGCTGCTCAGCGAGCTCGACGGTGTCGAGTCGCTGAAGAACGTCGTCGTCATCGGCGCCTCCAACCGTGAAGACCTAATCGACCCGGCCATCCTTCGCCCCGGTCGGCTCGACGTGAAGATCAAGATCAACCGCCCCAACCCCGAGGCAGCCAAAGAGATCTTCAAGATCTACCTGAGTGATGAGACCCCGCTCGACAAGGACGAGGTCGGAGACACGCCGCCCGCCGCGGCGATAGACGACATGATCGAGGCCACGGTCTCCGACATGTACTCCGAAGAGAAGGACAACGAGTTCCTCGAAGTGACCTACGCCAATGGCGACCGGGAGACTCTCTACTTCAAAGATTTCGCCAGTGGTGCCATGATCGAGAACATCGTGAGACGGGCGAAGAAGGACGCCATCAAGCGTCAGATAGCAGGCGGTCCCGGCGGCGTCAGGAAGACCGATCTCATCACCGCGATCAAACAGGAATTCCGCGAGCAAGAAGACCTTCCCAACACGACCAACCCCGACGACTGGGCCAAGATCTCAGGTAAGAAGGGGGAGCGCATCGTCTACGTACGGACCCTGGTCGGGGGAGACGAGGACAGTCGCCTCATCGAGAAGGTCGCGGGCGGCCAGTACCTCTGATGGCGCTCTCGTAATGGCGATCCACAAAGTGCTCGGAACCGAGACCGAGTACGGGATAGTCGTCCGGGGCGATCCCGGATTCAACCCTGCGGTTGCCTCCTCGCTCGTCGTCAACAGCTACCCCGGTGAGAGGGTCAAGGTCCAGTGGTCCTATGAGGAAGAGTCGCCCGGTCGTGACGCCCGCGGCTTCGGTCACGACACCTATGGGCTGATCGACCCTGAGGGAGCGGTGGTCAATTCCGTGCTCGCCAACGGTGCCCGTCTCTATGTTGACCATGCCCATCCCGAATACTCGGCACCCGAGAGCTATGACCCGCTGGAGGCGGCCCTTTATGACAAAGCCGGCGAGGTCGTCATGCACCGGGCCTCGATGGCGGCGTCCGAGTCGGCGGGCCGTCAGATCTCGCTCTACAAGAACAACTCCGACGGCAAGGGCAACTCCTACGGCGCCCACGAGAACTACCTGCTCAGCCGGGAGACTCCGTTTGGCGACGTCATCAGATATGCGATGACGTTCATGGTGACCCGTCAGGTGTTCACCGGAGCAGGCAAGGTGGGCAAGGAGAACGATCGAGCCGACGTCGACTTCCAGATCACCCAGCGAGCCGATTTCTTCGAAGAGGAAGTCGGGCTGGAGACCACACTCAAACGTCCCATCGTCAACACTCGCGACGAACCGCACGGCGATCCCTCGGCGTACCGCCGTCTTCATGTGATCATCGGCGACGCCACCCTCTCGGAGTATCAGACGTTTCTCAAGATGGGCGCCACCGCCCTCATGCTGGCGGCCCTGGAGGACGGCGCCATCCCCGACCCCCTCGACCTATTCGACCCGGTGGAGGCCTGCTGGCAGGTCAGCCACGATCTCGCACTTCGCAAACCGCTCGAGCTCGACGGGGGCGGTATCGCAACCGCCCTGGAGCTACAAGGCCGCTATTTGGAATGGCTCTCCAAGTACGTCGAGAAGGAGATGGACGACCCGGTTTGGGATCAGGTCATCGCGGAGTGGGAGAGGACCCTGCAGCGTCTGGAGACTGACCCCGACTCGCTGTCGGACACCCTCGACTGGGTGGCCAAGAAGCGGATGCTCGAAGGCTATGTCCAACGGGACGGTCTGCAGTGGACCAACAACAAACTGCGGGCTCTGGATCTCCAGTATCACGACGTCGACCCGGATCGCGGCCTGTACAACCGGCTCGCCTCCCGGGGGTCGATGCGACGTCTGTTCACCGATGAGCAGATCGTCGACGCCGTTACCAACCCTCCCACCCGGACCAGGGCGTACTTCCGGGGCCGATGCGTCAGCGAGTTCGCCGGCTCACTCGTCGCCGCCAACTGGGATTCGCTCGTCTTCGATATCGGCGAAGCGCATCTGAAACGTGTTCCTATGATGGAACCGCTTCGCGGTGACATCTCCCTCGTGGGAGAGTTGCTCGATGAAGCCGAAGACGCCGCAGACCTGCTGCGCCGTTTGGAGAGCTAAAAGGAAGTCTTGTATGTCAGATCGAGATAGAGGCCAGGCCGAGGGCCGGCGCGAGGAAGAGACCGAAGACCAGAGCACGAAGGCCGTCGAGACCGACACCGATCTCGATGCCCTGGACGACCTGCTGGACGAGATCGACGAGGTCCTCGAGGAGAACGCCGAGGAGTTCGTCAAGAACTATGTCCAGAAGGGCGGGCAGTGATCGAGAGACCACTCGGACCGCTGCCACTCGACGCTCCAGTTCCAGGTTCCAGCTTCACCGACCTCCTCGAGTCGCTCGGCGCCTCACCCCAGATAACCATCCCGCCGGGTACCCAGGTGCCCGCCGTCCCGGAAGGCACGACGGTGCTCGCCCTCCGCTACGACGGCGGTGTGGTGATGGCGGGAGACCGGCGGGCAACAGAGGGACATCTCGTGGCACACCGCCGCATCCGGAAGGTGTTCCCGGCCGATCGCTTCTCTGCGGTAGCCATCGCCGGTGTCGCCGGATTGGCGATGGACATGGTCAAGCTGTTCCAGGTCGAGCTTGAGCACTACGAGAAGATCGAGGGTCTCAGACTGTCGCTCGAGGGCAAGGCTTCTTTTCTCGCCCGTATGGTGAGGAGCCAGCTCCCGATGGCCGTTCAGGGGCTGGTGGTGGTTCCCCTATTTGCCGGCTACGACGAGCGAGAGACGAGGGGCCGGGTCTACACATACGACGTCGTGGGCGGGCGATATGAGGAGACCGAGTTCGGCAGCACAGGCTCGGGCTCGGGTCTTGCCAAGGCCTATCTGCGCACCGCCTACGAGGACGATCTCGGCCCTGAGGACGCCACTGCGATCGCAGTCAATGCCCTGGTGGCGGCCTCCACCGAAGACACCGCGACTGGCGGCCCCGACCTGAAGCGGGGGATTCTCCCCAACGTGGTCCGCATCGACCCGGACGGATTGCTGGAGTTGGACGACGAGACCATCTTCCCGTTCGCCGAGACAGCGGTGGAGACGATCAGATGAGCATCCCCTTCTACGTCGCACCCGAACAGCTGGTCAGGGACAAGGCCGAGTTCGCCCGCAAGGGCATCGCCCGGGGGCGCTCGATCGTGGCAGTCGACTACGCCGAAGGCCTGCTGCTCCTGGCGGAGAACCCCTCGACCGCCCTCCACAAGATCTCCGAGGTCTACGACCGCATCGCCTTCGCCGGAGTAGGCAAGTACAACGAATTCGAGACCCTTCGCAAGGCGGGCATCCGCCAGGCCGACCTCATGGGCTATCTCTACTCCCGTGACGACGTCACTGCCATGGGCCTGGCCACCGCCTTCGCCCAGACTCTGGGCATGATCTTCACCAGGGATCCCAAGCCATTCGAAGTGGAGATCTTGCTCGCCGAGATCTCAGAGGACGGGAGTGAGCATCGTCTGTTTCGTGTCACCTACGACGGGACACTGTTCGACGAGCGCAAGTACGTGGCCATCGGCGGGAAAGCCGAGCAGCTGATGGAAGCTCTCGACGACTTGTGGAGCGAGGACATGACCCTCGAGCAGGCATTCAACGCCGGTGTCGAAGCCTTTTCCCGGGCCGAGGGCCGAGAGCCCGAAGGCTGGGAAGTAGCGGTTTTGGACGGGGGAAACGGACGTCGCTCTTTCCGGCGACTCAGTGCTGACGAAATCGGGACCTCGTAGAACTCCGGGGGCCGGTCTAGCCTGACCGGGTGGAACGCAGGATCTTCGGGCTGGAGAACGAGTACGGGGTCACCTGCACCTTGCGCGGCCAGCGTCGGCTCAGCCCCGACGAGGTGGCTCGTTACCTATTCCGACGGGTCGTCTCATGGGGTCGATCCTCCAACGTCTTCCTCGAGAACGGGGCACGTCTCTATCTCGACGTCGGTTCGCACCCCGAGTACGCAACACCTGAGTGTGACGCACTCGAAGACGTGGTGGCGCACGACAAGGCAGGGGAGCGGATCCTCGAAGGGTTGGTCTCCGGAGCCGAGGAGCGGCTCGAAGAGGAAGGTATTCGCGGCGAGATCTACGTCTTCAAGAACAACACCGACTCGGCCGGCAACTCGTACGGGTGTCACGAGAACTACCTCGTCAGCCGGCACAAGGACTTCCATCGCACCGTCGACGTCCTCATTCCCTTCCTTGTGACCCGGCAGATCTTCGTCGGCGCAGGCAAGCTCACCCAGACTCCTCGCGGCACCGGCTACACGGTGGCGCAGCGCGCCGACCACATCTGGGAGGGGGTTTCATCGGCTACGACCCGGTCCCGTCCGATCATCAACACACGGGACGAGCCCCACGCCGATGCCGAGCGTTACCGCCGGCTCCACGTCATCGCCGGTGACTCCAACATGAGCGAGTACGCCACGTTCGTGAAGGTGGGGACGATGGTCGCGCTCCTCCAGATGATCGAACGGGACGTCGTGTTCAGGGACCTCACCCTGGAGAATCCGATCCGCGCCATCAGGGAGGTGTCACACGACACCACCTGTAGCCGCAAGCTGCGGCTGGCCAACGGTCGTGAGTTGAGCGCCCTCGACATCCAGTGGGAGTACCTCGATCGCGCCATGCGCTTCGCCCGAAGCCCCGGGTTCCCGCCGCAGGTCCAGGCGGCGGTGGATCGTTGGGAGCATCTGCTGACCGGGCTGGAGAAGGACCCGATGACCCTCGACCGTGAGGTGGACTGGGTCATGAAGTACAAACTCCTCGAGCGCTACTCGACCAAGCGGGGCATTCCCATGTCCGATCCGCGGATGTCGATGATGGACCTCGCCTATCACGACGTCGACCGGACACGAGGTCTCTACTACATGATGGAGAACGCCGGCCTGACCGACCGCATCGTGACCGACGAGAAGGTCGCCGAGGCGGTGGTGCGGCCCCCGCAAACCACTCGGGCGAGACTGCGCGGCGCCTTCATCAAGGCCGCCAAGGCACGGAAACGCGACTTCACGGTCGACTGGGTCCATCTCAAGCTCAACGACCAGGCGCAACGCACCGTGATGTGCAAAGACCCCTTCAAATCCGAGGACGAGCGGGTCGACAAGCTCATCGCCAGCTTGTGAAACCGCGAACCCGGGGTTGCTCAGGCCGTATTCGGCCCAAATCCGCTCATCTACGGAGAACGGCGAGGCTGAAGATGAGCGGATTTGGGCCACATGTGGCCCCACGTACCCCGGGTTCGCCTGTTTGGGGGCTATAACGTCTAGCCATGCAAAACGTGGTGGAGCGGGTGCTCAACCTGTTGATATATCTCTTGGAGTCGCCGACGCCGGTGACCTCGAACGAGGTGCGCAACACGGTCCACGGGTATGCCGACCAGTCCGATGAGGCGTTCCACCGCATGTTCGAGCGGGACAAGCAGGTGTTGCGGCGTATCGGCGTTCCGCTCAGGCTCGAAGCGCTCGACCCGTGGGAGATCGACGAGGGTTACACCATCGATCCCGAGGAGTACGCCATTGGAGATCCCGGGTTCACCAAGGAGGAACGGGTGGCGCTGTCTGTGGCAGCGCGCATGGTGCGTCTCGGAGGCGCCGAGGCCGGCGTCGACGCCATCATCAAGCTCGGCGGGCTGGAGCAGGGTGCAGCCGGGATCGAGCCGCTCGCCGCGGATCTCGGGGAGGGTGCGGACACGCTCGGTGAGCTGTTCGGTGCCATCGCTGACCGGCGCGCGATCGAGTTCACATACCGAGACCAGTCTCGAGCCGTCGATCCGTACGGGATCGCCCACCGGCGGGGCCACTGGTACCTGGTCGGGAAGACGGCAGACGGTGAGCGCATGTATCGCGTGGACCGCATCTCCAAGCTGAGGGTGGGCGAGACGACACAGGCGTTCACCAAACCCCGGAACTTCGACATCAAGGCGGCGGTCGACTCCCAGCCCTGGGAGGCAGGGGCTGATCCCGTCACCGTGACCACGGTGAGATTCGATGAAGACGTCGCATGGTGGGCGGCCCGCAGCCTGGGAGTGGCCGAGCCCCATGGCGAGCTCACCACCGAAGTCGAGGTAGCCAACCGGGATGCCTTCATCGGTTGGATCCTCAGCTTCGGGACGTCGGCGGAGGTACTGGCCCCAGAGGACATGCGGGAGGCAGTGGCAGCCAGGGTCCGGGCAGCGGTGGAGCAAACGGGATGACCAGTCGGCGCACGGTCAGCCGCCTCTCGCGGATACTCGCCCTGATCCCATATGTCCTCGATCGGTCCACTGTCGACGTCGAGGAGGTCATGGACAGGTTCGGGTACACGAGGGATCAACTGACACGGGACCTGAACACCATCTTCGTCTGCGGTCTGCCCGGATACGGGCCCGGAGACCTGATGGAGGCCTACATGGACGAGGACGAGGTGATCATCGACGCCGCCGACTTCTTCGGCAAGGCTCCGAAACTGACCCCGGCGGAGGCACTCGGTCTTCTCGCGGCCGGGATGACGGTCATCGGCTCCGGCGAGGCAAGCCCCGAGCTGGAGTCGGCAGTGCGCAAGCTCACGAAGGCCGTGATGCCTGACGCCGAGACGACCCTCACCGTCGACGTCATCGACGAGTCCCGGAGTGTCGGGGTGCTGCGCGACGCCGCGGCCAACTCCAAGGTTGTCCACATCACCTACCGATCGGTGGCCAAGGAGGAGACCACTGAGAGGGACATCGAGCCGTGGTCGGTCTTCGCCGCCCTCGGACGGTGGTACGTCCTCGGCCATTGCCGGCTCGTGGACGGTCAACGCACCTTCCGGATCGACCGAATCAAAGACCTCGAGGTCACCAACGAGGTGTTCGAGCGGCCGCAGAAGATTCCGGAACCCGGCGTCGGCTACGTGCCCCGGGAAGGGGACATCGTCTGCACGATCGAACTGGAACCGGCCGCCAGATGGGTTCTCGAGTACTACCCGGTCGAGGTCCTGTCCGACGAGAATGGCTCGGCGACGATCAGATTCTCCTCTCCCGACACCGAGATTCCTGCCCGACTCCTCCTCCGGCTCGGCACCGACGCCAGACTGGTCGAGGGCGACGAGGTGAGAGCACGAGTCAGGGAAATGGGTGCTTCCCTGCTCTCGATCTACCAATAGGGGTCGATCGACCTAGTGCCAACCCTTTAGTTCGTATCAGCGACTGCCGATCTGGTCTCTACCCGAATGCGGATACCGGAGACCAAGAAATGACCACCATCAAGACAACGTGCACTCGTTGTGGCGATATTCACCTCACACCCGGAGACGTGGCACTCGAGCTACGGCCGGGAGGTAGGGAAGGTGACTACTGCTTCAAGTGCCCGAGCTGCACGTCCGAGCAGAGGCGGCACGCCAACTCCAGGGTCGTGAGTGTCCTGCTCGCCACTGGTGTGCACTTCGAGGTCGTCAATCCTGACCCGATCACCGAAACGGAGGTCGAGGCCTTCATAGCCGCCCTCGAGACGGAGCCGGATCCGCTCCGTCTGTTGGCCGGCTGAACGAACGCACGCACAAGGGTTGAGCGCCGGGGGGACGGTGCTCTGCTGAGAAGGCGGTGATCCGGGCGGTCACCGCCTTCTCTACGTTCTGCAGATGCATGGCAACCGCCCTGCGCTTGGCGAAGGGATGCCACTCCATCCTCGGCAAGCCCCCAGACCCTTTAGCATCCGAGGCATGCAAACCGGCGAGATCATCATCATCGCCATCCTCGCCTTGGTCGTGTTGGGCCCCAAGCGTCTGCCCGAGATGGCCCGCAAGATCGGGGGCTGGACCGCCGAGCTGCGCAAGGCCGCCCGGGAGATCACCGCGGGACTCGAAGCGGAGGTCAGCGAGTTCAAAGAGGTCGGTCGCGACCTGAAGGCTCCTCTCGACGAGGTGAAGAAACCGTTGAGCGAGATCCGTGACGAGGTGACCGGGTTCGGTAAGGAGGCGCGCGGTGCGTACGAGTGGAAAGGCCCCAAACCGGTTTCGGGCCCGACACCGGAGGACGCCATGCGGGACTACGAGGAGATGAATCGTCTCGCTGAGAAAGACGGCGACACCGAGACCGCCGACCAAACCCCGTCTGACCCCGAAGAGCACAAAGAGTGACGAGCGACGCTCCTCAGTCGATCCTCGCTCACATCGAGGAGCTCCGTTGGCGAATCGTCAAGATCGGCATCGCAGTCATCGTCGGTGCCATCGTCGCCTTCTTTTTCGCCAATGGGCTGAGAGACATCCTCGAAGCTCCATTCCGGGAGGCGGTTCCCGAAAACCAGCTGCAGGCACTCAAGGTGGCCGAGGAGTGGGGTGTGCTGATGCGAATCACCATGTTCGGTGGAGTGATCCTGGCGAGCCCGGTCATCCTCTACCAGATATGGGCGTTCATCAACCCAGCACTCACCCAAAGAGAGCGCAAATGGGCGATACCGGTGGTTTCGGCCCTGGTGGTCCTCTTCGTCGGTGGCGTTCTCTTCGGCTATCTGGTGCTGCCCCGTGGTCTCGCCTTCCTTCTGGGGATCTTCGACAACGTGGAGAACAACCTCCTGATCGGGGAGTACTACTCGTTCGTCCTCCGCTTCCTGCTCGGGTTCGGGCTCGCCTTTCTCTACCCGGTTTTCCTCTTCGCAGTCGCTGCAGCCGGTGTGGTCAGCTCCGCACAGCTGGCTCGAGGTCGTCGTTGGGCGGTACTCCTGGTCGTGGTCGCTGCCGCCTTGATCACACCGACCGGAGACATCCCCAACCTGTTGATCCTGGCCGTGCCGCTGTATCTCATGTATGAGATCGTTTATTGGCTGGTCAGACTGCTCCTCAAGAAATGAGCCTCGACGCCTTCTGGCAGAGATACGAGTTCTCACCGGACGAATTCCAGATCGAGGCGGCTGAGGCAATCGCCGCAGGCATGTCGGTGGTGGTGACGGCTCCGACCGGAGCCGGGAAGACCATGGTCGCCGAGGCGGCCACATTTCTCGGCAGGACCGGCCGCCAACGCGTGTTCTACACCACGCCGATCAAGGCGCTGTCCAACCAGAAGTTCGCCGACCTGTCCGCGGTCTACAGCAAAGGCGAGGTAGGTCTCCTGACTGGAGACAACGTGGTCAACCCCGACGCTCCCGTCATCGTCGCCACCCTCGAGGTGATCCGGAACATGATCTACGCAGACCCGGATCGTCTCGACGACGTGGCCACGGTCATTCTCGACGAGGCTCACTACCTCCAGGACCGCTCGCGCGGTGCCGCCTGGGAGGAGGTCATCATCCACTGCCCTTCCCACGTCCGCTTCGTGTGTCTTTCGGCAACGATCTCCAACAACCAGGAGTTCGCCGACTGGGTCGAGGAGAGAAGAGGCCCGACCAAGCTGATCAGCTCGACGGAGAGACCGGTGCCGCTGGAGTCGATGTACATGCTCAAAGACAGCGCGGGGAGCCGGGCCCTCCATTTCCTCCCGATGTTTGTCGAGCGCGAGGGAAGACGACGCCCAAACCCGCGTCTGGAGCACATGCTCGGCCTGGAGCGTGGCCGGCGCCGCAGGTTCAAGATGCCCAGTCGTCATGACGTGATCGACGAGCTCGCCGCCTCCAAGATGCTCCCGGCCATCTACTTCATCTTCTCTCGCTCCGGATGTGACTCGGCTGCGATGCGGCTCGCCGACTCGGGTATTCGGTTGACCGACGCCGAGGAGAGGAGACAGATTCGCGAGATCGTCGAGGAGAGGACAGCCCACCTCACCGATGACGATTTGGCCGTACTCGGCTACGACCGCTGGATCTATGCGCTCGAAAGCGGAGTGGCCGCACATCACGCCGGGCTGGTGCCGGCATTCAAGGAGACGGTGGAAGAGCTGTTCAAACAGGGTCTGGTAAAGGCTGTGTTCGCCACCGAGACACTCGCTCTCGGCATCAACATGCCGGCCCGCTCGGTGGTCATCGAGAATCTGTCCAAGTTCAACGGGGAGTCGCACGAGTTGCTCCAACCGGGCGACTACACCCAGCTCACCGGGCGGGCGGGCAGGCGCGGGATCGACGTCGAGGGCTTTGGCGTCGTCCTCCACTCACCCTTCGTCAAATTCCGTCAGGTGACCGAGATTGCCTCGATCGGCGCCCACGAGCTCACGTCCAGCTTCCGGCCCACATACAACATGACCGCCAACCTCGTGGCCAACTACGAAGAGGAGCGGGCGCAGCAACTGCTGCAATCGTCGTTTGCGGCTTTTCAGAGAGAGGGTGATCGTCTCGAGTCGTCCCAACGCATCGAGGCTCTCGAGCATCAACTCGCCAAAGAAGAAGCCCAAGCCCTGTGTGACCGCGGCGACGTGGAGCAATACTTGGCCATGGTCGAAGCCGCGCCACCGAGTCATCGACGCGACGGCATCGCTTCTCTTCTCGGGCCCGGTGTCGTCGTCGACGTGGTCGGCGGGCCCAGAGACGGGCGTTACGCCGTATTGAAACGTCTCTCCTCGAAGAACGGTGGCGCCCGCTATCTCGTTCTCTCCACGTCGGGACGGGTATCAACGATCGGGTACAAACAGATTCCCGATGCCAGCCTGGTAGTCGGTGACATCGATCTGCCCCGCCCCTTCCGTCCCCGGGATCGCCGCTTCGTCGAGGACACGCTGCGAAGACTGCGCAAAGTGCCCCCACCCCACAGGGATAGGTCACCGACCCGGCCCAGGACACTCGACCATCCGGTCGCCGAATGTCCCGACGCAGCCCATCACGTGTCGGCCTTGCGCCGGGCCCGTCGGATCCGGACCCGGCTGGAGCAACACAGGTCGACGCGAAGAAGCTCGGGGTTCGGGCTGGTGGAGGAGTTCAAGTCCATCCAAGAGATGCTGACGAACCTGGATTACCTCGACGGCTGGTCACTGACACCCCGGGGCGAGCGTCTCCGCAAGATCTACAACGAGTCAGACCTCCTGGTCACCGAGTGCCTCGAACAGGGTCTGTTCTACGGGTTGGAGCCACCGGAGCTGGTGGCGCTCGCATCTGTCTTCGTCTACGAGCCGCGCACAGATCAGATCTCCTCCGCCGATTGGCCGAGCGATGAGCTCGCTCAACGCTGGCAGGAGGTAGAGGCGATCTGGGGCCGCCTGCATCGTCTGGAGACCGACTACCGGCTCTCACCTATGCGCCGACCCGACCCCGGATTCGGAAGAGTCGCCTACCAGTGGTCCAGCGGGGAGAGCTTCGAGGATCTCACCGCCAGGTCGATGGCGCCGGGTGACTTCGTCAGGGTGAGCAGACAGCTGGCCGACCTACTTCGTCAGCTCAGGGAGGCGGCGTCTGAGATCAGAGAAGAGGCGGATGCTGCGTTGCGATCGGTCGACCGCGGGGTGGTGGCTGCCCAAGGGGTGGGGTAGTGGCGGTCAAGTGGCTGGTCGTGGTGAATCGAGCCGCGGGGAAGACTCCCACATCGGTGGATCAGGTGAGGGGAGCCCTCAACGCCGCGGGCGTCGAAGCCGAGATCGTGGTGCCGACGAGCCGGACTGAGACCGAGGAAACGATCGTCGCGGCCGCCAGGGCGGGGCATACGCACTTCGCGATCGCCGGCGGAGACGGATCGGTGAATCTCGCAGCCAACGCGCTGCTGAGGCTCGACGATCTCGAGCCGCCCGTCATCGGGGTCTTGCCCGTGGGCACCGGATGCGACATCCTCCGGACCTTTGGCATGCCCCAGGAGCTGGGAGAGGCGGCGCGACATCTCGCCACCAACGACACGTATGCAATCGACGTCGCAACCCTGGAAGGAGAATGGGGCACCCGCTACTTCGTGAACGTTGCTCAGGTTGGCGTGGGCGCGGCGGCCGCCCAGACCGCTCCCCGATTCGCCCGACGCCTCGGCGCAGCGAGATATCCCGCTGCATTCTTGATGCGTCTTCCCGGGTTCCCGGCGGCCAACGTCAGGGTCGAGACCGAGCGAAGGACATACGAGTCGAAGGCGCTGGCAGTCATCCTGGCCAATGCGCAGTTCTTTGCCGGCGGTTGGAACGTGGCGCCGAGGGCAACCCTGGTGGATGGTGTACTCGACGTGCAGATCATCGACATAGCCAAGGCGCGCGCTCCGGCTTTTGTCCCTAAGGTGATCCGCGGGACACATCTGGCCGATCGCGCTGTCAGGCGGTTGTCAGCCGCTACGTACCGCATCGAAACCGATGTGGTGTGGCCGTTGGAGGCCGATGGTGACTACGTGGGGAATACACCGGTTGCGGGTCGCGTTCTCCCCGCCGCGCTACAACTCAAGATCTAGGTGTCATCACCGGGGAATGTGGCATACTCCCGCCGCCTCACCAGCGCAGAAACACAGAAATGGCCAAGAACGATCAAGAAGAGCTAGAAGTCGAAGAGATCGAGGACGTCGAAGACCTCGACGAAATCGATGACATCGACGAGGAGATCCTCGATGACGAGGAGCTCGATGAAGACATCGAGGTCGTCATCGAAGAAGAAGACTTCGATGAAGACGACGAGGACTCCGGAGAAGGCGGCTACGACGGCGAGGACGAAGAGGACGACGAGGAGCACGACGAGGAGACCGCTGAGGCCCTCGAAGAGCTCGAGAACCAGGAGCTGCAGCTTCTCGACGAAGAGGCGAACGAAGCCATGCTCGTCGACGAGGTGGCCGAGTTGCGGGCCATGCGTCGCGAGGAGCTGACCCTCAACGTCGACGCCCAGAGCCAAAAAGCCGACGAGTTCGTCTGTCAGTCCTGTTTCATGGTCAAGCGCACGAGCCAGCTCGCCAACAAACGCAAGATGATCTGCTTCGACTGTGTGGACTAGGGCGGGCCGAAACGGGGGTTCGGCCCGACTCTGTGCGAGCCGCCTGCGGCGGCGCGCTTTCTTGCCGGCTGATCCGGCAGAGCCGGCTCAACCAGGTCGAGGGGGGATTGGTGGGGCCTCCACCATCGAGCACCCCCCAAACCGTGCGGAGCGCGCCGGGGGGCGCTGGTGTGGAGCCTCCCCGCTCCCACACCCCCCAACTACGACCTCGCCGTGAGCGATTCGGAGGAGAAGGTGACGATGCCAGATCGGGTCACCGTCGCCCTTCCCACTTACAACGAAGCAGAGAATCTCCCGGCGATCGCACCTGCCATCGTGGCCCAGGGCTATCGGCTCCTGATCATCGATGACAACTCGCCGGATGGCACCGGCAGAATCGCCGACCAAATCGCCTCCGAGGACGAGCGCATCGATGTCCTGCATCGTGCGGAGAAGAAGGGGCTCGGACCTGCCTACGCCGCCGGGTTCGATCGAGCCCTTGCCACGGGTGCTGAAGTCGTGATCGAGATGGACGCCGACTTCTCTCACGACCCTGGCGACCTTCCCCGGCTCGTTGCCGCCGTCGATGCCGGCGCCGATTTGGCAATCGGTTCCCGATATGTCCCGGGAGGTGAGACACCCGACTGGCCCGCCATTCGCCAGCTGATCTCCAAAGGCGGCAACGTGTATGCCCGCACCCTGCTCTCCATCCCGATTCGCGACGCAACAGCGGGGTTTCGCGCCTTCCGCGCCGAGGCTTTACGCAAGCTGCCCTACAGAGAGGCTGAGGCATCCGGGTACGGCTTTCAGGTCGAGATGGCCTGGAGAGCGCATCAGACGGGACTGGCCGTCACCGAAGTCCCAATCACATTCAGAGATCGAACCAGGGGGACGTCGAAGATGGGGACCAGCATCGTGATCGAAGCAATGCGTTTGGTGACGTTCTGGGGCCTGCGTCGAATCGTGGGACGGACGTCGTGAGGGTGTCGGCACGTCGCGCCAACGAGGGAGATCTGGACACCCTCGTCGGCCTTTATCGGCGGCTGGAAGAGGAGATGGAAGCTCTCCATGTGATGTGGCCGGTGGCCGACGGTCTCGACGAGCCCGTCGGCGACTCCTTTCGTGACGCTCTCGACGCCGAGAACACGATCGTGGTCATCGGCGAGATCGAGGATTACCCGTTCGGCTTCCTTCTGGCCACGGTAGAAAGGCTCCTGGTCCAGGCAGATGGCGAGCTGGTCGGGGCAATCAGGTTGATCTACGTCGATCAGGAGGCTCGTGAGGTGGCAGTTGCCGAGGAGATGAGGGACATGGCCCTCGAACTCTTGAGGGAACGCGGGATTACCAAATTCGACGCTCACGTGCTACCCGGGCATCGTCTGGCCAAGAACTTCTTCGAGGCCGGCGGATTCTCGGCTCGATCGATAATCATGCACCGCGACGATGAAAAGAAATGAACCTCCGGTCGTGGGCGTGGGTGTGGCCGTCGTCGACGAGGGCAAGCTCCTGTTGGTCCAGAGAGGTCGCGACCCCGGAAAGGGTCTCTGGGCGGTGCCTGGAGGAAAGGTGGAGTTCGGCGAGCCGATGAAAGAGGCGGCACGACGAGAGGTGGCCGAGGAGACTGGTCTCGACGTGGAAGTTGGCGATGTGGTCTGGGTCGGTGAGTTTCTCGAAGACGACCACCACATCGTCCTGATCGACTTCCGTGGCAAGGTCATTGGAGGCGAGATGCGCGCCGCAGACGATGCCGACGACGTACGGTGGGTGCCCTTGGACGTGGCCGATCGGTATCCATTGACTCGGACGATGTACGACCTGGTCGATACGCTGCGGTCATGACCGACGAAGCCGTCGCTCTACTCAAGCAGCTGATACGCAATCGATGTGTCAACGACGGAACTCCCGACAGCGGCCATGAGCACCGCTCCGTTGAGACGTTGACCGAGTTCTTCGGTGTCGAAGGAGAGATCTTCGAGACCCACCCGGGGCGGCAGACTCTCATCTATCGCGTGCCGGGGTCCGAGCCGAATTCGCCTTCGCTCGGCCTGGCGCCACACATCGACGTGGTCCCGGTTGAGGAGTCTGGCTGGACTCGAGATCCATTCGGCGCCGAGGTGGAGGACGGAATGATCTACGGCCGTGGCGCGGTCGACATGCTCAATGTGACCGCGGCCATGGCATATGCAGCCCGGCCCTACATCACCGGACAAGTCCAACCCAGAGGCGATCTGTTGTTCGTCGCTCTCGCCGACGAGGAGGCGGGTGGCGCCCTCGGCGCAAATCCCCTGACCGAACGGCGCTGGGACGACGTGCAAGTCGAGTACATGCTCACGGAGGTCGCCTACCCCCAGATGTCGTATACGACCGAGCCAGCTATTCCGGTGGCGACGGGAGAGAAAGGCGCCTTCTGGTCGCTGCTCCGAGCCACGGGGACGCCTGGCCACGGGTCGGCTCCTTTCGGCTCCGACAACGCCCTGCGCAAGATGGTCGACGCCGTCCACGGGATCTTCTCCGAGCCGATGCCGGTCGTGATCACCCACGAGTGGGAAGACTTCGTCTCGTCGCTGGACCTCGATGAGGATGTGAGGAGCGCTCTGATCGACCCCGATCGCGTCGACGACGCCCTGGAGACCCTCGCCATCGATGACCCGCTGTTCGCCAGGTATGCCCATGCCGTCACCCACCTCACCATCTCGCCCAACATGCTCGAGGCAGGGGTCAAGTCAAACGTGATAGCGAGCCAGGCAAAAGCCAATATCGACATCCGGGCTCTCCCCGGCATCGACAGGTCATTCGTGGATTCGTATCTCTACAAGGCGATGGGGTCGGCACGCGACGACATAGACATAGAGCCCATCCAGGACTTCGAGGCGACGCAGAGCCCCGTCGGCAACCCGTTGTGGGACGCCATCGCCGACACCGTCGAGGAGATGGAAGGCCATCGTCGTCTCCTGCCGGCGATCATGAACGTCGCCACCGACGCCAGGTTCTGGCGGAAGCGTGGGACCATCGCATATGGCGTGGGTCTCTTCGATGACCGAATGGACTTCTCCGAGATGCTCGCACTGTTCCACGGGCACGACGAGCGGGTCTCGGTCGAGTCGGTGAGACGCACGACTTCCTTGTACGAGAACGTGCTGGCCCGGTTTCTTGGCGTTAGCTGACCCGACCGTTCTCTGCGACCTCGACGGGGTCATCTACCGGGGCGGATCGGTTCTGCCCGGAGTCCCCGAAGCTTTGTCCCGACTCAGGGATTTCGGAGTTGGCATCTTCTACATGACGAACAACTCCACCCGAACACCGGCGGAGGGGGCCGAGAAGATTCGGGTGCTCACCGGCATCGAGACCGATGAGAGCCAGGTTCTGTCTTCTTCCCTGGCCGCCGTTGGTGTTCTGGGGCCGGATGACGGCCCCGTTCTCGTGGTTGGCGAGTCGGGCGTGAGCGATGCAGTGGCCCGGGCCGGTCTGGAGGAGACCGATGACCCCGACCTGGCACGCTCGGTTCTGGTGGGGCTGGCCCGACACATCGACTACGACCTATTGGGGCGGGCCATGGCCGCGATCAGGTCAGGGGCTCGATTCATCGCGACAAACGACGATGCCACCTTCCCGACGGAGGATGGCTTCATGCCCGGTGCCGGGGCCATCGTTGCCGCCATCGCTGCCTCGACCTCCCGTGAGCCCATCGTCGCCGGGAAGCCGCATCCACCGATGCGGGAGCTGATCCGCTCCCGCGGTGTCGGAGCGGCATGGGTCATCGGAGACCGTCCCGACACCGACATCGCAATCGCACGCGACGAGCCAGACTGGGTCTCGATCCTGGTCCTGACGGGTGTGGCCGGGAGCGAAGACAGAGAGGCCTACGAGGCAGATCACGTCGTGGCCGACTTTCCCGCGGCCGTAGATCTAGTCCTTTCGTCGATACGGAAGTCATAATCGAGAGTGGAATGGACCTGTCTCCGGAACAGATCGAGGCCATCGAAGAGAAGTTGAGCCGACTGACCGAGCTCGACCCGGCTCAGCTGCCACAGCCGGCGGCCGAACTAGTCGAGCTACTCAACGAGATCCTCGAGGAGACCGACGGCGAATGAAGTTCGCGCTGCAGGTACGCACAGGGAGGTCGGCCATAGCCGAGTTCGCCGAGAGTCTCACCGAAGCCATCGAGACTGCCGGCGGCTCGGTGGTCGAGCAGGGTGTCAGCCCCGACATGGTCATCGCCGTCGGTGGCGATGGCACCATGCTCGGCGCCGTCTATCAGGCGATTGGCTGGGACGTCCCGGTCCTCGGTTTCAATCTCGGCACCCTTGGCTTTCTCACCGAGGCTCAGCCGGAGGACATGAAGAGGGTTGTCGAGCGTCTGTTCTCCGGGGACTACGAGGTCGACGAGCGAATGACGATTCAGGCCTCGGCAGACGGTGGGACGCTGGATGGCGTCAACGACGTTGTCGTTGAGAAGATCGAGAGCACCCGTCTCGTCCATCTCGAAGTAGTCGTCGATGGGACGCCGTTCACCACTTATCGCGCCGACGGTCTGATCGTGGCCACACCCACGGGTTCGACCGCCTACTCGTTCTCCGCTGGAGGCCCGATCGTCGATCCCGGGGTCAGCGCGATGGTGTTGACGCCGGTCGCCGCTCACTCGCTGTTCGATCGACCGATCGTCCTGCCCGCCGCAACCGAGGTGATCGTGACCGTGCAGCGCGATCGACCGGTGCGGGTGAACGTCGACAAGTCTGTGCTCGGCGAGCTCGGTGACGGTGACCGGGTGACCATCACTCGAGGACCCCGCCCCGCCCGCTTCGTCACTTTCGGCAGTGTGAGCTTCCCGGGGCTGGTCAGGGACAAGTTCGGTCTCGACTGATGCTCGACCATCTCCGTGTCGCCAACCTCGGGGTGATCGAGGACGCTGCCCTCGATCCTTCGCCAAGATTCACCGTGGTCACCGGTGAGACCGGGGCGGGTAAGACGCTCCTGCTCGGTGGTCTCCGCCTCATTCTGGGTGGCCAGGCAGACTCGAATGCGGTGGGGCCCTATGGAGCCGAGTCGACGATCGACGGCTTCTTCACCCACGGAGACGAGGAGATCGGTGCGACACGCATCATTCCCGGGGACGGCAGGAGCCGGGCCTACCTGGAGGGGTCGATCGTGTCGGCGGCGACGCTGACCGAGAGGCTGGGCTCCATGGTCGAGATCGTCGGCCAGCACGATCAATTTGCCATAGCCCGCCCCTCCCACCTCCTCGAGCAGCTGGATGGAGCCTCAACCCATCAGGGCACCCGGGATGACTACCAGAAGGCTTGGGACCGGCTTCAGGCCTCACTCGAGCGACAGCGGCAACTGGGTGGCGACCGCATCGAGCTCACTCGCGAGCTCGACCTGGCCCGCTATCAGGCTGAGGAGATTGCGGCTGCGAGACTCGAGCCCGGGCTCGACGATGAGCTCGAAGGCTCGGTGTCGAGGCTGCGCAACGTCGAGGAGATCAGGGAGCATCTGGGCGAGACCATGAACCTCGCCGAGCAGATGTCAGAGTCGATAGGTGAGATGGTGGCCCGGCTGAGAAAGGCCGTGGGTCTCGACCCATCGCTCGCCGATCTGGCTCGCGAGGCGGAGGGGATCGCGGCCGGTGTCGCCGAGTTGGCGAGAGAGGCGCGGGGATCGGAGGAAGACCTCGATGCCGACCCAGAGACCCTGATCGAGCTGGAGGAGCGTCTCACCGAGCTCGGCGACCTGAAACGCAAATATGGCCGGACGCTGGAAGAGGTCATCGCCTATGGAGATCAAACTGCGAGCCGCGCCACAGAGCTCGAGGAGCTCATCGCCGATGCCGACGAGATCGATTCGATAGTTGCGAGGTCGCGTGGCGAGGTCGCCGATCGAGCCGAGGACTTGAGCAAGGTCCGAAACGAGAGCGCCGCCGCCGTCTCGGAGGAAGTCGCTTCCCACTTATCCGATCTCGGACTGGGGTCGGCCAAGGTGCAGATTCGTCTCGAGAAGACCGACCCCGGCCCCTCCGGCGCCGACCGACCCGTGCTTCTCTTCGCATCCGACGCTCGTCTCGAACCGGGTCCGGTCGGATCCGTTGCCTCCGGTGGTGAGCTCTCCCGACTCGTCCTGGCGTTGCGTCTCGCCACCAGGAGTGAGTCGACGACGACTCTCGTGTTCGACGAGGTCGACACCGGCATCGGCGGCTCGACGGCGCTGGAGATGGGTAAGAAGCTGCGTGCTCTCGCAGCGGGCGGGCAGGTCCTGTGCGTCACCCATCTCGCCCAGGTGGCGGCTCATGCCGACACCCACTACGTGGTGGAACGCGCCGACTCCGGAGTGGCAACTGTGAGAAAGGTCACCGACGACGACCGTGTCACCGAGATATCCCGGATGCTCGCCGGCCAACCCGACAGCGAAGCCGGCCAGGTCGCCGCCTTCGAACTGCTCGCGCTGGCGTCTGAATGACCGTTGTGTGCGGGTTTGCACGGACAGAGTCCTGATAAACCCGCACAGAACGGTGCGTAGCGCGTATTGCAGGGGCATCTCCTGGAGCCGTGCTACTCTGGCGTCCCGTCATGAACGGGCCACTTTTCTCGACAGAGCAAGCTCCTGAAGAGAAGGTCCCATCGACTGACCCCACCAAGTACGTCTTCGTCACCGGTGGCGTGGTCTCCAGTCTCGGCAAGGGAATTGCTGCCGCGTCACTGGGACGGTTGTTGAAGTCGAGGGGTCTTCGGGTCGTCAACCAGAAGCTCGACCCATACATCAACGTCGATCCCGGGACGATGAACCCCTTCCAGCATGGTGAGGTGTTCGTCACCGATGACGGTGGTGAGACCGACCTCGATCTCGGGCATTACGAGCGTTTCACCGGTGAGAACCTGCGTCGCACGTCCAATGTGACCTCCGGCTCGGTGTATCTGTCGGTCATCCAGAAGGAGCGCCGCGGCGACTACCTGGGGGACACCGTGCAGGTGATCCCTCACGTGACCAACGAGATCAAAGAGCGCATCCGCAGGGTCGGTGACCAGGACGTGGATGTCGTGATCACCGAGGTCGGTGGCACGGTCGGCGACATCGAGAGCCTTCCCTTCCTCGAGGCGATACGTCAGTTCGGCAACGACATCGGGCGGACCAATGTGATGTTCGTCCATGTGACCCTCGTCCCGTTCATCGCCACCTCTGACGAGCTCAAGACCAAACCCACCCAACACTCGGTGGCGGAGCTGCGCTCCAAGGGAATACATCCCGACGTGATCATCGTGCGCTCCGATCGGGATATCGACGATTCCGCCCGTAAGAAGATCAGCCTGTTCTGTGACGTGGAGCCGCGGGCGGTGATCGCCGCCCCGGACGCCAACGACATCTACGAGGTCCCCCTAGACCTCCACGCCGGTGGTCTCGACGAAGTCGTTTGCGATCGTCTCGGTCTGGTCACCGGGCCCCCCAACCTGGAGTCGTGGCGGGCCATGGTCGAAAAGGCCACTCGAGCGACCGAGGAAGTGACAGTAGGAATCGTCGGGAAGTACGTCGATCTGCCCGACGCCTACCTTTCGGTCGCAGAATCTCTGCGGCATGGCGCGGCGTCGCAGGGTCTTCGTCTCGACCTGCGCTGGGTGCCGTCCGACGAGCTCACCGGCTTGCTCGCCGACGCCTATCTGGAAGACCTGGACGGGGTGGTCATACCCGGCGGATTCGGGTACCGCGGTGTGGAGGGGAAGATCCAGGCGATTCGATTCGCCCGTGAGAACGATCTGCCATTGCTCGGCCTCTGTCTCGGGCTGCAGTGTGCCGTCATCGAGTTCGCGCGCTCGATCCTCGGTCTCCCCGCCGCCAACAGCACCGAGTTCGACCCGTCGACTCCCGATCCGGTCATCGACCTGATGGCCAGTCAGGAAGACGTCGAGGACATGGGTGGGACGATGCGGCTCGGTCTCTACGCGGCCAAGCTGGCCGAGGGATCCAAGGTTCGCGCCATGTATGGCGAAGAGCTGGTCTACGAGCGTCACCGGCACCGATGGGAGGTGAACAACCGCTATCGGAAGGACCTCGAAGCAGCCGGAATGCGGCTGTCGGGTCTCTCGCCTGACGACAACCTGGTCGAGTACATTGAGCTCATCGACCATCCGTTCTTCGTCGCTACGCAGGCGCACCCCGAGTTCCGGTCACGACCCGACAACCCCCACCCACTGTTCGTCGGCCTCATCGAGGCGGCCGCCGCTCTGCGAGCCTCCAGACCCGTCATGTCGACCGCAGAAAGCAGTGTGAGCATTTGATCGTCGGAGTTCCCCGCGAGATCAAGACAGAGGAACACCGGGTAGCGATCACGCCCATCGGCGTGCGTGAACTGGCCGATCGCGGACACACCGTCCTTATCGAGAAGGACGCGGGCGAAGGCTCGACGATCCACGACGAGGAGTACGAGGCGCAAGGGGCGACCATCGTCCCGAATGCCGACGAGGTCTTCAGCGGCGCCGACATGATCCTCAAGGTCAAAGAGCCTCAACAGTCCGAGGTCGAGAAGTTCCGTGAGGGCCAGATCCTCTTCACATACCTGCATCTCGCCGCGTATCCGGAGCTGGCCGCCGGACTTTCGGACAAGGGGATCATCGCCATTGCTTATGAGACGGTCCAGATGAGCGACCGTTCCCTTCCGCTCCTGGCGCCGATGTCGGAGATCGCCGGGCGGATGGCCACTCAGGCCGGTGCCTACTTCCTGGAGAAGTCCCAGGGCGGTAGGGGAATCCTCCTCGGTGGCACCACAGGGGTACGTCCCGGCAAGGTGGTGGTGATCGGTGGGGGCATCGCCGGGTCGAATGCGGCGGTGATCGCGATGGGTATGCAGGCCGATGTCGTGGTGCTCGACACCGACCTGACAAAGCTGCGTGCGATCGACTCGCTCTATCAGGGCAGGATCGTGACTCTTCACTCCAACAAGTTGACGTTGGAGGAGGAGGTCCTCAACGCCGATCTCGTGATTGGAACGGTCCTGGTGCCCGGAGCGTCGGCACCAAAGCTGGTCACCGAAGAGATGGTGAAGTCGATGAAGCGCGGAGCCGTTCTCGTAGACGTCGCCATCGACCAGGGCGGTTGTTTCGCCACCTCACGTGAGACGACGCACGCCGACCCTGTCTACCAACACCACGATGTCCTCCATTACGCCGTCGGCAACATCCCCGGGGCGGTGCCCCATACGTCGACCTACGCCCTGACCAACGCAACCTTGCGGTATGCGGTGGTCATGGCCAACCAGGGCGTCCAGGCCGCGGTGAAGGCCCACCCGGAGCTTCTGGCAGGGGTGAACATCGTGGGAGACCAGGTTTGCCATCCCGCAGTGGCGGCCAGCCTCGGTGTCGAGTATTCCCCCGTGCTGGAGGCTCTCGCCTCGGTGTGAGCTCGCCGGAGCCCACCCTGGGGTCGGGGGTTGCCGAGTATCTCGTCTCCCTTCGCGTCGAGCGTGGCCTGTCGAAGAACACACTGGCCGCCTACGAGCGCGATTTGAACCAATATCTCGACTACCTCGACGGATCCGAACCGGATCCCGACGACGTGGCAGGCTTCATCACCGAGCTGAGAGGGCGCGAGCTCGCCGATTCGACCATTGCCCGCAAGATCGCATCAGTCCGTGGCCTCCACCGCTTTCTCGTCGTCGAGGACCTGCGCGAGGACGATCCCACCGTGCTCGTGGACAGTCCACGTCGACCGGACCCGTTCCCAAAGGCGCTGACCGTGGACGAGGCCATAGCCCTCGTCGAGGCGCCGGGTTCCGATGACGCCGCCGCCCGCCGCGATTCTGCGCTACTCGAGTTCCTATACGGAACGGGCGCCCGGGTCACCGAGACCGTCGGCGTCGATCTGGGTCATCTCGATCTCGACGAGAAGGTGGCCCTTGTCACCGGCAAAGGATCCAAGCAGCGCCTGGTGCCGATGGGCACCAAAACGGTCGCTGCAATAACCGCGTGGCTACCCGACAGGATGTCTCTGATCAGGCGAAATGTGGCCGGAGACCCCCTCTTCATCAATCTCAGAGGAAGACGTATCAGCCGTCAAGGCGTGTTCGACATCGTCAAGAAACATGCCGCTTCCGCCGATATCGATCCGGCGAGGGTGTCTCCCCACGTTCTCCGTCATTCGGCGGCGACGCATATGGTCGAGGCAGGAGCAGACTTGAGAACCGTCCAGGAAATGCTGGGCCACGCTACGATCAGTACGACCCAGGTCTATACACGGGTCAGCCCTGCCCACGTCATGGAAATCTACGTCGAGGCACATCCAAGGAGTAGGTAAATGGCGCTCGACATCGAAAGCGCAGAGAAAGCTCTCCGCAAGGAGCGCGAACAATTGATCCACCAGCTCGATGAGCTGGGAGCCGCGGAGACCGGAGACCTGCGCTCTGACATCGACTTCGGTGGCAGCTTCGCCGATGCCGCCTCGGTGACGGCCGAGCGAACCGAAGTCCTCGGCCTCGTCGACTCCCTGAAGAGCCAACTCGACGACATCGACACCGCCCTGGCCCACATCGAGGCCGGCACCTACGGCACATGTGACAACTGCGGCAACGAGATCGGGGCCGATCGGCTCGAGTTCCGCCCGATGTCCGTCCTCTGCGTCGACTGCAAGAACAAGTCGGGCCACTTGTGAACTGCGACTCGGGAGACTGACTTGCCGGGCTCGCCGGCCCACCTCGCCAGACGCTTTTTCGATGTGGCGTCCGCCCGCCCCCTGACAGCCGACGAGCGCACCAAGGTTGGAGAGTGGCTCGCTGACAGCTTGCTGGAGATCTTTTTGGCCCAGCCCGACCACGACCAGCGTCATGGCTATGAGGCGGGCCTGACCGTGCTGGCAGCCGGGTTCGACGACCGGGACGTGTTGACGGCAGCCTTGATGCACGATGTGGGCAAGAGACACGCCCGTCTCGGGCTGTTCGGACGTTCTTTGGCCTCGATTCTGATTTTGATCGGGGTGACGCTTCCCGCGAGATTCGCCGTCTATCGGGATCACGGCCTGATCGCCGCTCGGGAGCTCGGCGAGCTGGGGGCGCCCTCGCTCGTCATCGACTTCGCCCTCCATCATCACGGTGAGCGTCCGCCCACCATCCCCGAAGATGTGTGGGAGGCCCTGGCGGCGGCCGATCAGCCGGCAAAGACGTCTCGACGTGGTGGGGGAGATATAACCTCGACGGTCACATGACCTTCCACGTTCGGACCACAGTGTTCGAGGGCCCGCTCGACCTCTTGTTGCAGCTGATCACCAAGCATCAAGTCGAGATAACGGCGGTTGGGCTGACGGAGGTGGTGGGGGAGTACCTGAGCCTTCTCGACGAGATGAGAGAGCTCGACCTGGATGTGACCTCTGAGTTCCTTCTCATCGCCGCCACACTCGTCCAGCTCAAGGCGCAGTCGCTCCTGCCTACCAGGTCGGATCTCGATCTCGACGAGGAGCTCGCCCTCGCCGAGGAACGAGATCGGTTGCTGTCGCGGCTGCTCGCATCGGTGACCTTCAAGGACGTCGCCGCCGTGCTGAAACGTCGTCTCCAGGACGCGAACCGCTATGTACCACGCGTCTCCGGCATCGACCAGAGGATCCGCAGACCCCCGCCCGAGATCGTCGTGCCGGCAACCGGTGAGGAGCTCGCCGTCATCGCGGGCAAGGTTTTCGCCAGGGCGGTCCTGGAGCCGGACCTCGACCATCTCGATCTCGACCTCCCGAGCGTCGAGCTGGCTATCGAAGATCTCCAGGAGCGTCTGCGGCTCGCCACCGTGGCTTCGTTCGAGGACCTGACGGAGCATTGTCGCCGCCCCGTTGAGGTGGCCGCCTACTTCCTGGCCCTGTTGGAGATGGCGCGCTGGGGTCTGATCGAGGTGTCTCAGGCCGATTGGACGTCTCAGATACAGGTGAAGCATCTCGACGACGGCTCGATCGACCTCACTTCGGAGTGGGCTTCGTCGTGAACGAGTTGGCGGCCCTCGAGGCGATTCTCTTCGTAACCGAGCAACCGGTCCCGGCCCGGGAGCTCGCAGAGGTGCTCGAGGTTCCGGCAGCGAGAATCGACGAGCTGCTCGGCGAGCTCCAAACCCAGCTCGAAGAACGCGAGGCTGGGCTGGTGCTCCGATCTTCTGCAGGGGGATGGCGGCTCTACAGCCATCCCGACACC
This sequence comes from Acidimicrobiia bacterium, assembly GCA_035620735.1. GTDB lineage: Bacteria > Actinomycetota > Acidimicrobiia > Spongiisociales > ZC4RG35 > JANQRA01. The sequence goes on from DASPGH010000041.1 coordinate 34,706, forward strand.
TACCCCTACCTGGAACGGTTCTCCGCCTCTGCCACGTCGAGGAAGATCTCCCCCGCCGCAATGGAGACATTGGCCGTTATCGCCTATCGCCAGCCTGTCTCCCGGAGCCAGATCTCCGAGATTCGCGGTGTCGACTCCGACTCGGCCGTGCGCACTCTCGAGCGTCTCGGGCTCGTAGAGGAGAAGGAGCGGCTCAATCTCCCCGGCAATCCTGCCGTCTATCGGACGACCGAGCTCTTCTTGGAGCGCATGGGTGTGAACGACGTGTCCGAATTGCCACCGCTGGCCGACCATGTCCCTCCTGCGCAGTTTGTCGATACTCTCGAGGAGTCCATCCGACCCGCTGGAGAGTGACACGTGGCGGAGAGAATCCGCATTCAGAAAGCGATCGCCAGAGCCGGCCTCATGTCACGACGCGCCGCCGAGGAGGCCATGGTGGAAGGAAGAGTCCGGCTCAACGGTGAGCCAGTTGTCCTTGGAGATCGTGTCGACCCCGAACGCGACGTGCTGACCGTGGACGGCGCTCCCATCCCCGTCAGGGAGGACCTGGAGACCCATCTCCTGTACAAGCCGGTCGGCATAATCAGCACCGCTGACGACCCTCGAGGTCGGAGAACAGTTGTCGACCTGATTCCCTCTGAGCAACGTCTCTACCCGGTGGGGCGTCTCGACGCCGATTCGGAGGGTCTCATCCTGTTGTCCAACGACGGGGAGCTGACCGATCGGGTGACCCACCCGCGATACGGAATCACCAAGACCTATCTCGTCGAAGTGTCGGGACGACCGGATCGTTCCACATTGCGACGATTGACCGACGGTGTCGACCTCGATGACGGACCGGCCAAGGCCCGCTCAGCACGACTTGTGGACGCCAGGCCGGACCGCGCCCTGGTCGAAGTCGTGATGGTGGAGGGCCGCAACCGCGAGGTAAGACGCATGTTCGACGTCCTCGGGCATGAGGTTCGTCGTCTGGTCCGCACCGCGATCGGAACCATTTCCGATCCCAACCTGTCCCCGGGCGACTCCCGGCTCCTGTCGCCAACCGAGATCAAGAAGCTTCTCTCCGAATGAGTGGACAGCCCCGAGTCGTCCCGGTGCTGAAGGGACCGATCGACTTTGCGATCTGCCCGCCCGGCTCGAAATCGGAGACCATCAGGGCGCTCGCTGCGGCGGCGCTGGCCGAAGGAAGAAGCCATTTGTACAGCCCTCTGAGATCCGAGGACACCGAGGCGATGGCCGAAGCTCTCCGGGCTCTGGGCGTGGAGACCGTGACCGAAGGCGACCCCTGGACCGTTGACGGTGGTGGGGGTCGTCTGGAGGCGGGGGGAGCCCTCGACGCGGCCGAGTCGGGGCTTTCGGCGCGAATACTCATTGCCATGGCGGGGTCGGCACCCGGGACCACGATGATCCGGGGGAGGGGGCGACTCCCGGAACGACCTATGGCCGGCATCGTCGACGTGCTCCGGTCACAGGGAGTCGAGGTCGACCGCGATCACCTCCCCATCGAGATAATCGGAAGGGGCAATCTTTGGGGAGGTCTAATCACGGTCGATTGCTCCGAGAGCTCTCAGTTCGCCACTGCAGCAATGCTCGTCGCACCAATCATGGAGAAGTCGTCGGTGATCGAATTGTCGGGGTTGACCGGGTCCGCCGGCTACCTGCAGGGAACCGTCTCCGTGATGCGTCGATTCGGCGCAGGCATCGAGTCGACAGTGACGGGCTATGAGATCGCAAACACCGGATACACCCGGGCCGACATCGTGATCGAGCCCGACGCATCCGCCGCGGTCTATCCGATGGCCATCGCCGCGATCACGGGTGGACGGGTGGTCGTCGAGGGTCTCGGTCACGACTCCTGGCAGCCCGATCTCGGTGTGGCCCACATCCTGGAGCGGATGGGGTGCAGGATCGAACAGGAGGCAACCAGGACAGTGGTCGATGGGTCCGACGTCGACCTCGTTGGAGTGGATGTCGACATGTCAGAAGCCCCGGATGGTGCTCTTGGCGTTGCCGTCGTAGCGCTGTTCGCCGAGACCCCCTCGAGACTGGGTGGGCTGGTGTCTCTACGTCACAAGGAATCCGACCGCCTCGAAGCGATCACATCCGAGATTTCGAAGCTCGGGGGACGAGCAAAGGTCGACGGTGACAGTCTGATCATCGAGCCCTCACGTCTCGCTGGAGGCGTCATCGATCCCCACGGTGACCATCGAATCGCGATGTCCTTGGCGTGTGTGGGGACGGTCGTGGCGGGGGTGTCTGTATCAACACCGGAGGTGGTCAACAAGACCTGGCCCGGCTTTTGGGAGTTCGTCGATCTTCTGGTGTCATAAGTCGTCACCGCCCCGACAGGCCCGCTATGTTTCCGTTTTGGTGGGAGGGTCCCGGACTCCGACTTCGCCCCCATTGTCCGAATTCCCCCCAAGTCGGACAACCCCTCCGGAGCCTGGATGGCTCTCCCACCGCCTCTAAGCTCCTCGCCCGTGCTGCGGACATTGAGCCAGGTGTGATCGTCACCATCGACGGGCCGGGAGGGACCGGCAAGAGCACTGTCAGCCGGGTGGTGGCACACAAAGCCGGTCTTCCCCATCTCGACACCGGTGCCTACTACAGGGCCGCCACTCTCGCCGTCGTGGAAGCGGGCGCCGACCCGAGCGTCGAGTCGGAAGTAGTGGCTGTGCTCACCGGTGTGAGATTCGCCCAAGAATCCGGTCGCATGTTTCTGGGCGAACGCGATGTCTCCGAGGCGATACGGGGCGATGAGGTCACCGCGGCCGTTTCGGCAGTCTCGGCACATCCGGCGGTACGCAGGCTTCTGGTGGATGAGCAGCGAGCCTGGATCCGCCGGCATGACGGTGACGGTGTGGTCGAGGGCCGCGACATCGGATCGGTCGTTTTTCCCAACGCCGACCTAAAGATCTACTTGGATGCATCCGCCGAGGTGAGAGCCCGTCGGCGTGCCCGGGAAACCGGCGAGGACTTCGACCTCGTTCTCGCCGACCTGAATCGAAGGGACCGACTCGACTCGACACGTGCGGTATCGCCCCTCGTGGTCCCCGATGGTGCCGTGATAGTCGATACGTCCGAGCTGACTTTCGATGAGGTCGTCGCACAGCTCCTCGATTTGATCCATGAGAAGTCGAGACGGTCCTGAAATGTGTGAGATCCTCTGAACGCCGAGTCTCTGTGGGCACGGCACGGACCTACCATGAACATCGATGACCGTTGAAAGGGTGCTCCTTGCCGAGCCGAGAGGTTTCTGTGCCGGCGTCGAGATGGCGATCAAGGCCCTGACCTGGATGACCAGGATCTTCGATGGGCCCGTCTACTGCTATCACGAGATCGTCCACAACGAGTGGGTGGTCAGAGCCTTCGAGAGGGTCGGCGTGATGTTCGTCGATGACATCGCCGACGTACCGGAAGGCGCACCGATAATGCTCTCGGCGCACGGTTCCTCACCCGAGGTGGTGACTGCCGCCGGAGACCGGGCCGCGGTTGTGATCGACGCCGTCTGCCCTCTGGTCACAAAGGTGCACCACGAGGTCAAGATGATGTCCCGGAAGGGATACGACATCATCTACATCGGGCATGAGGGTCACGATGAGGCCGTTGGCACGGTCGCCGAGGCTCCGAACGCCATCACATTGGTCGAGCCGGAACAGGGTCTCGGAGAGTTCGCACCGAAAGACGACGAGAAGGTCGCCCTGGTGGCTCAGACAACTCTCGGGCTGTACGAGTGGCAAGAGGTGATGGACGAAGCAGCGAACCGCTACCCATCGCTGAAGACGGCCCGTAAGTCGGACCTGTGCTACGCGACAACCAACCGCCAGGAGGTGGTCAACCAGCTCTCCGACGAATGTGATCTGATCCTCGTCGTCGGCTCACACAACTCCTCGAACACACAGGCACTGGTGCGGGTTTCTCACGAGAACGGGGTTGCGGCTCATCGAATCGACTCCGCCGACGACATCGTCCCCGAGTGGCTGGAGGGCGTCAGAACCGTGGGTGTTACCGCCGGGGCCTCGGCCCCCGATCATCTCGTGCAAGAAGTCATAGACCGTCTCGCCCCCACTCAGGGGTTCGAGCTGTGGTCGGCGACCCGAGAGGCAGAGTACTTTCCGTTGCCTCCCCAGTTGCGCTCCTTCGTTACGACCCTGCAGACACTCGTGGAGGCTGGGGTCACCGCCTCCAAGCCCGGAGGCGAGTCATGGCTGGAACGCGATCGGGAGTGGACCGCTACCGAGGCCCTCGAGCTGATCAGCGCCTGAGAGGAAGACGGTCCTGAGCACGCTTCCCGTGGTTGCCGTAGTCGGCCGCCCCAACGTCGGGAAGTCGACTCTCGTCAATCGGATCATCGGCTCGCGCTCGGCAGTTGTCGAGGAGCTCTCCGGGGTGACCCGCGACCGTCGTCAGTTCGACGCCGATTGGGCCGGTCGGGACTTCATCCTCGTGGACACCGGTGGTTGGGAGGTCAAACCGGATGGCGACCTCAGCATGTCCATTCGTCAGCAGGCCGAGGGTGCAGTGTCCGGAGCCGATGCCGTGGTCCTCGTGGTGGACGGCACCACGGAGCTGACCGACGACGACACCGGGATGATCGGCATCCTCAGGGCTGCCGACGTGCCCGTGGTGGTGGCGATCAACAAGGTGGACGACGCCGGCACCGAGCGAGAGATCGACCGCTTCTGGAAGTTGGGTCTGGGCGAGCCGATGGCGGTCAGTGCCTATCACGGACGAGGCGTGGGTGACCTCCTGGACCGTCTGATCGCCGAGCTGCCCGATAGTCCAACCGACGAGGAGCGACCGGATGTGACGCGGGTGGCCATAGTGGGTCGACCCAATTCGGGTAAGTCGACTCTGCTCAATCGTCTGGTGGGTGAACAGCGGGTGATCGTCTCGGACACCCCGGGAACGACACGCGACCCGATAGATGTCGATGCCGTGATTGGTGACGTCGTCTACCGGCTGATCGACACGGCCGGGATCAGACGCAAACCGCAGATCTCTGAGGATGCGGACTTCTACGCTGTTTTGCGGGCGCGTGAGGCCCTGAAACGCTCGGACGTGGCGATTCTGATGGTCGACGCAGCCGAAGGGGTGACCCATCAGGATCAGCGCATCGCCTCTGAGATCGTCGAGGCCGGTGTCGGTCTCATCGTCGTGCTCAACAAGTGGGACGCCATCGACGAGGAGCAGCGCGAGGTGACCGAGCGATCGCTCCCTGATCGTTTCTCGTTCGTGGGATGGGCACCGGTGCTCCGCATGTCGGCCCTCACCGGGGCCCGTGTCGGCCGGCTTGGTGACGCTCTGGAGGCGGTGGTCGAGACCAGGGCCAATCGGGTGCCGACGGGAGTGCTCAACCGACACATCCGGGAGTGGTCTGCTGCGCATCCGCCACCTGTGCGCAAGGGCAGGCGACCCAAGCTCCACTATGCGGTACAGGCCGGCACGGCTCCTCCTACGTTCGTGGTGTTCGTTTCGGGTGGGGAGTTGGGAGATGACTACATCCGGTTCTTGGAGAACCGTCTTCGCTCGAAGTACGACTTCACCGGCAACCCGATCCACTTCGTGACACGGAGGAGGGGTGAGCGTTGACAGAGCCCCGAGACCAGGAGGATGTCAAGACTCCGCTGAGCTTCAAGATCATGATCGTGCTCGTCGTCCTCTACTTGGGATGGCGTCTGGTCGAGGGCGTGGTCTGGCTCTGGGGGAAAGTGTTCTGAACAGCGCCTGTCGATGCGCGGGCTCAATGAGCTTCTATCGAATCTGGTGATGCGGGCTCGGTATCCAAGCTAGAATTTCAGGGGCCGCACCTAAAACGGCAGAAGGACAGGTCGAGGGTGGACATCGTGATATTCGCGGTGTTGTTCGTCGGAGTCGTGGTTCTGTTGGCGGGTTTCACCGGGGGAGTGGCCAGTGCGATCGTCGAGGGTGGTCGGGAAGACAATTCCCTTCTCACCAATGTTCTCATCGGCTTCGTCGGATGGCTGATCGCCGGTTTCCTCTGGTCCCAGATCTACGGCGCCTGGCCAGAGGAGCTCTCGATCGGATTTCTTCTCCTGACGCTGGCCTGCTCGATCGGTGTCGCCTGGCTTCGGACGAGACGGTCACGTCGGGCCGCCGAGCGATTGCGCGTGCACGATCAATCCGGTGTGCAGTAGATCGCGCTTAGCGCTCCTGAGTGCACCACAGAGGGAGGGGTCAGTCTGGTGTGCGGGTAGATCGCGCTGATCGCGCTTGAGTGCACTCCAGATGTGAGGGAGTGGTCGGGCGGGCCGGATTTGAACCGACGACCCCCTGGCCCCCAGCCAGGTGCTCTACCAAACTGAGCCACCGCCCGTGTTGATCTCGCCACGCAGGGTGAAGAGATTTCGAGTGCGGTTCGAAGAATACCCCACGATCCCCCCGACGCCAGATCGTCGACGTGACGACGTCCTAATGTCACCGCCGTGTCCACCGCCGACCGCCTTGCACCCTTCGGGGTCACCATCTTCACCGAGATGTCCGCACTGGCACTCGAGCATGATGCGATAAACCTCGGGCAGGGCTTCCCCAATTGGGACGGTGCCGACTTCGTCAAGGAGGCGGCAAGTCGATCCCTGGCCGAGGGCGGGCACGATCAGTACCCCCCGATGCCCGGGATCCCGGATCTACGAGAGGCAATAGCGGATCGATACGGACCACTGCTCGGTCGAGAGGTCGACATGAACACGGAGGTCACGGTGACCAGCGGCTGCACCGAGGCGCTGGCAGCTGCCTTCCTCGGTCTGATCGACCCGGGGGAGGAGGTGATCCTCATCGAGCCCTACTACGACGCATACCCGGCCGATGCGGCGATGGCCGGCGCCACACCGAGGTATGTCTCGTTGAAGCCCCCCGGCTTCGAGCTCGATTTCGATGAGCTGGCGTCCGTCTTCGGCGAGAAGACGAAGGCGATCGTGGTCAACAACCCGCACAACCCCACGGGCAGGGTATTCACCGACCATGAGCTGGCGGCCATAGCCCGACTCTGTGTCGACCACGACGTGATCGCCATCTGTGATGAGGTCTACGAGGAGATGACCTACGGAGTGACCCACCGCCGCCTCGCCACGTATCCCGGCATGTGGGAGCGCACCCTCACGTTGTCGTCCCTGGGCAAGACATTCTCCCTCACCGGCTGGAAGCTGGGTTGGGCCGTCGGCCCACCACAGCTCTCGGCAGGGCTGCGTGCGGCGCACCAGTTCCTCACATTCACCACACCCACTCCGGTCCAACACGGGGCGGTGGCTGCCCTGGGCGCAGAGATGTCTTTCTACGAAGAGATGAGGACCTCGTACATGGCGAAACGTGACCTGCTGGCCAAAGGTCTGTCGGCGACGGGATTCGAAGTGTTCCTACCGGAGGGGACCTATTTCCTCATGGCGGGGCACGCCGATGCGAACGACGACAGGGCGTTTTGCCGGCGTCTGGTCATCGAGGCAGGCGTTGCCGCGATACCGCCCAGCGTGTTCTACAGCAACCCCGACCTCGGGTCGGGTCTCGTGCGGTTCGCCTTCTGCAAGGACGAATCGACCCTCGAAGAGGCGATCGAGAGGATCTCAGGTATTGCTCAACCGTAGGGGGTGGGTGCCGATCTTCTGATGGGAGGTTGGCGTGCAGAACATCACCCTGAGAACAATCGGAGCCTCGGTCGTACTTCTCGGCATCGTCGTTGCCGGGATCGCCCAGGCCGGAGCCAACGAAGAGCAGACGCCCACTGAGATCGCCCTCAGCGACACGTCGTCGACCGGCGCCACTGAACGTCTCGAATCTCAAAGACAGCCGTCCACGACAGCCGCCCCTGAGCTGTTCGCCTACCGAATCGGCGTGCTCTCCGGTGTCAGCACCGACAACTTCTGGGCTTACTACGGGGAAGAGCCGTCGGTTTGGAACTCCTACATCCTCGGTCCGACCAAGCCCGCCCTCTTCACCCTCGACCCCGCCTCGGGCACCCTGACGCCGGAATTGGCCAATGACCGGGTCGGCCCCACCTGGGACAGCGAAGGCTGGCGCGTCCGGGTCCCGTTGAGTGCGGATCTCGAGTGGAGTGACGGTACGCCGATCACAGCCGAGGACTTCGTTTTCACCTTTGAGACAGTCCGTTCCCTGAAACTTGGGGGCTCCTGGGCCGATTCGTATCCGGCTTCGATCGAGTCGGTCCATGCCGAAAGCGAAAGGCTGCTCCGCATCGAGTTCACGGAGCGCCCCAATCTCGCCGTCTGGCCACACGGCGTTGGTCTGGCGCCGGTGATGCCGGCCCACGTCTGGGCACGAACGGTGGAGGGCGCAACTGCCGAGGAGCTGTACGACAAACCCGGCGGGGAGGATGTCAGTGGCGGCCCCCTCACTCTGGCAGCAGTCACGGATTCGGTCGTGGTGAGCCGGGCCAACCCCGGTTACCCGGACGCGAACGTGCCGGACATGGTCCAGTACCACGTTTACGAGGACGAGATGTCGATGATCGACGCGATTACTGCCGGAGAGGTAGACACGCTTCTCACCCCGAAAGGTGTGACCCACGAGCAGCTGGAGACGATCAAAGACCAGTCGTCGGTCTCGGTCTTGACCAGTCCCGCCAACGGTGTCCGCTACCTCGGATTCAACCTCTCCAGGGAGCCGATGTCGGCTCCGCAGTTCAGAACCGCTCTCGCTCTCCTTCTCGACAGGGAGAGTCTTGCCGAGGAGATTCCTCACACCGGGGCGGTCACGTGGTCGATGATCCCCCGTGCCAACGGGCAGTGGTTCGACGAGGCGGCAGCCGAGGCAAACCGCTCCCTGTATGCGGGCAAGTTGAAAGAGCGGCTGGATCAGGCCCTCGAGGGCTTGAAGGAAGCCGGATACGCCTGGACCACGGAACCGACCGTGTCCGAGAAGGGCGCTCTGGTGGGGGGCGAGGGTCTCACGATCGGGACCAGGGCACCTCAGCCTCTGACCATCCTCACCCCTGGCGACGCGTATGACACTGCCCGGCCCGAATACGTGCAGCGAATCGCCGACACGCTGGCCATTCTCGGCTTCGATACCCGACCCGTCGAGACCGACTTCGACACCGTGGTCGACCTCGCCTTCACCCGTGGCGACGATGGGGAGCTCCACTACGACATGTACATGCTCGGCTGGACGCTGGGGAACCCGTCATTGCCCGACTTCTACCGTCACCTGTTCACTGCCAAAGGAGCGATGAACAACACCGGCTATGCGAGCAAGAAGTTCGATCAGGCCCTCTCCGCATTCGAGAACGCTTTCACGGCCGAACAGGCTGAACGGGCTCTATGGACCATGGAGAAGACGCTCGCCGTGGATCTCCCATACCTCGTGCTCTACACCAGCGAGCTCACCGAGGTCTACCGCTCCGATCGAATCGCCTTCGACGTCGAAGAGAGCCTCGGCGGTCTCCAGGGCCGTCTCGGTGGAATCCTGGATGTGAAGCCCAACGACCGGTAGACCTCTCGAACTACTCTCGCCCGGTGACCACCGAGCAGGTCTCCGACCGCGTCCTCACGATCCCGAATCTGGTGTCGTTCGTCCGGCTCGCCGCGATCCCTGTCTTCTGGTGGCTGCTGCTGGGAGCGGACAACGTCAGGGCGGCCACGATCCTCTTTGCTGTGATCGCCACCACCGATTGGATCGACGGCTATCTGGCTCGCCGCCTCAACCAGGTGAGCAAGCTGGGGAAGTCACTCGACCCGGTGGCCGACAGACTCTTGATCGCTTCGGCGGTGGTCGCCGGGCTCATCGCAGGCATCGTCCCCTCACCGATCGGGATCGCCCTCATCGCGAGGGAGATCTACATGGCAACGGTCACCCTGTTTGTCTTCACACGCACGAGGTCGACCCTCGAAGTGCGGGTCCTGGGGAAGTGGGCGACCTTTCTCGTCTACTCCTCGATCGGCTGGTTCTACATCGCCGCCATCCCGTTTCTCGATACCATCCTCACCCCACTGGCGTGGACTGCGGGAGTGATCGGCCTCGTCCTCTACTGGGTGACGGCCTTCCAATACACGGGTGACGCCCTGAGGGTGGTGCGGGAATTAGAGTCGGCAGCCGGCCCCGAGGAGAGCTCATGAACACACCGGAAGATCTTCTATACACGGACGAACACGAGTGGATCAAGCGGGTTGGCGACACGACTGTCCGCATCGGGATCACCGACTATGCCCAGGATCAGCTCGGAGATGTCGTGTATGTGGAGTTACCGGAGAGCGGACGCGAGGTCGCCAAGAACGACCTGGTCGTCGAGATCGAGAGCACGAAATCGGTCGGAGAGGTCTATGCACCCTTTGCCGGGATCGTGACCGGAATCAACGAAGCCGTGGCCGAGACACCTGAGCTCGTCAACTCCAGCCCCTACGATGACGGTTGGCTGGTCGAGATCACGGTCAGCGACGAATTCTCCGAGGAAGGGCTTCTCGACGCGGGGGCTTACAAGGAACTGACCGAGTAGTTCTCCTGGACCAGCGTTCCAGCCCCCTATCATTCCTGGAATGAGCCAGTCAGGGGGCGCGGAAGGCGCCGACAAGGCCAAAGCTGAAGTTGAGGTCGAGACCGACCCGACCGTCGTGTATGTTCCGATCTCCGATCGCGCCGATCATCCACTGAGCCCCGAGGAAGCAGCCCACATCGAAGGTTTGAGTGGTTTCGCACTGGTGGTCGAGAGGGGGCCACGAGCAGGCATGACATTCTTGCTTCGCGAGGGGAACACCACAGTCGGTCGACATCCGGAGAGCGACATCTTTCTCAACGACGTGACGGTCTCCCGCCATCACTGTCGGTTCGTGACCAAGGCAGACACGCTCATCGTGGAGGACAGCGGCTCGACGAACGGTACCTACGTCAACGATGACCGGGTCGACAGCTCAGAGCTCGAAGCCGGGGACGAGGTTCTCGTGGGCCGGTTCCACTTCGTAGTTGCCCACGGTGATGCCTGACGCAACCCAACTCAGCATCGGCGAGGTGATCAATCTCCTCCGCGACGACTTTCCTGACGTCTCGGTCTCGAAGATCAGGTTTCTCGAGAGCCAGGGGCTGATCGATCCCGATCGAACGGGCTCGGGATATCGCCAGTTCGACAGCAACGATGTCTCCCGTCTGCGATTCATCCTCCAACAGCAAAGGGATCACTTCTTGCCCCTCAAGGTCATCAAGTCGAAGCTCACGTTGTGGGAACGCGGAGAGGACGTCAGCGCAGACGGAGGGGTCAATCAGAACCATCTCAACGGTGGGGGCGAACCACTCGATCGAGTGGAGTTGTTGAAACGATCCAAGCTCGAAGAAGGTGAGCTAAGCGAGCTCATCGACATAGGCTTGATCCGGCCAATAGACGATTCCGTGGTGTTCCCGCCTGAAGCCGGGATCATCGCGATGGAGGCTAAGCGTCTGATGGATCAGGGCTTGGAGGCGCGGCATCTCCGCACCATCAAGCACTCGTCGGAGCGGGAGTCCGACCTGCTGAAACAGCTGGTCGCTCCGCTCGTCAAGGCCTCCAACCCAGAGGCCAAGGCGCGGGCAAAGGACGTGCTGGAGTCGAGCGCCGACTCCGTGCAGGCGATGCACAAGGCATTGATGACTTCTGAACTGAGACAGCACCTGAAGACATGACCAGAGCCACCAGGGCGATTGCGATGGCGATCGCACTCACCTTGTTGATCGCGCTCCCCGCCGGAGCTGCGCCGTTCGTCTTTCCCGCAATGGACCAAGACGGGTTCCCTGTCGACACCGAGCCGCCGTCGATCACCGCTGCCTCCTGGATCCTCTATGACGAGTCCACCGACATGGTGTTGGCCGAATGGGACGCCGACACGCGAAGACCGATGGCCTCTATCACCAAGATCATGACCGTCATGCTGGCCCTGGAGAACGGAGACGTCGACGAGGAGATCGTGGTCTCCGAGGTGGCCGCCGGCCAGGGTGGACAGGAGATGAACCTCGTGGCGGGGGAGACGATCACGCTCGGCGCTTTGGTCAGGGCGGCCATGGTGCGATCCGGGAATGACGCGGCTGCCGCGATCGCCGAGCACATCGGCGGATCCATCGACGGCTTTGTGACGATGATGAACGAGCGGGCCGCAGAATTGGGGATGGACGACACACATTTCGTCAATCCCAATGGTCTCGATGCCAGCGGCCACTATTCGAGTGCCCGTGACATGCTGACTCTGAGCAGACAGGCGATGTCGATGCCAGAGTTCGAGGAGTTGGCCCGCTCCCGCGTTCTCGTGTTTCCCGATTCCCCCACCGGTGAAGAACGCTCGGCCACCAACACCAATCGCATCCTCAACACTTATGAGGGAGTGATCGGCGTGAAGACCGGTGAGACCCCGAATGCCGGCCTCACCTACGTCGGGGCCGCCGAGCGGGAGGGGCGTCGTCTCTACGCCATCGTGTTCAAATCGGTGGGGCAGCGAGCGCATTTCTCCGACGCGATAGCCCTCTACGACTGGGCATTCAACGACCTGGGCATACAGGGAACCCTGGCCCTGGGGATCCCTTATGAGCCGGTTGCAGAACGCGTGGACGTGTCTCCGCTCCAGGTCGAAGCCAATGTCGAGGCCCTCCTGCACACTGCGGCACAAGGTGTTACCGCAAATGCCTCCCCGAGGCTGGGTGGTGAGGACTTGCCGATGCCGCCATCTGAGATCGACATCACCAGACATCCGGACCCGGCACCGGACACGGTCCTCTCCACTCTCGCCTACTGGCTGGGACTGGTCACCGGTGCCTTCGATGGCTGAGACCGACCTGGCAACGGAGGCACTGCCCGGGTCGGAGATACTCTCGCGTGTCGTCGAGTTGGGTGAGGCGATAGCACACGATTACGAGGGGCGGGACCCGCTGTTCGTCGTGATTCTCAACGGATCCGTCCCCTTCGGTGCAGATCTGGTGCGTGCCGTCCCGATCAATGCAGAAGTGGACTTCCTCGGGCTCAACAGATTCGGCGAGAGTGGGCGGATCGGTATCACGCTCGACACGACCGCACCGCTTTTCGATCGCAACGTGGTGATAGTCGAGGACATCATCGACACCGGTCTGACACTCACTGCACTTCGGGGGATGATGACGGACAGGGGGGCGGCATCTGTCTCCACCGCTGCACTGCTGGACAAGACCAGACGTCGCGTCGCAGATGTTCAAATCGAGTACCGGGGTTTCGAAGTGGGCGATGAGTTCTTGGTTGGGTACGGCCTCGATTGGCAGGGGTTCTACCGCAATCTGAGATCGATTTGGGCAGTCCTCGACATGGAGAGGCTCATCGCCGAACCGACCGCGCTCTTCAGCGATCTGGGGCACGTCTGATCGGTCACCGTTGGCTCTCGCTCCACCGGTGATAACCTCGGAGCATGGCAGAAGACGCAGCCCCTATCCGCATGGAGGTTGTGGGCGTGAGGGTGGAACTGCCCTCCAACCAGCCCATCGTGTTGCTGCGCGAGGAGGGTGGTGCCCGCTATCTGCCGATCTGGATAGGTGCCAACGAGGCCACTGCCATTGCCACCGCCATGGAGGGCGTCAAACCGCCGAGACCACTGACTCACGATCTCATGAGGTCGATCCTCGATGCGGTGGGCGCACTGCCGGTGAGTGTGGTGATCACCGAGATGCGTGATGCAGTTTTCTTCGCCGACCTGGCTCTCGACGTGTCCGGCGAGGAGACCAAGATCTCATCGCGACCCTCCGACGCCATCGCCCTGGCTGTGCGGACCGGAACCCCTGTGTTCGCCTCGGCTGCGGTCCTGGACGAGGCGGCGGTCCACTTCGAAGACGAGGACGAGGAAGAGGAGGTCGCCCGTTTCCGCGAGTTCCTCGAGGAAGTGACCGTCGAGGACTTCCTCGGCGGGGACCAGGGCTGAGCGATCGGGTCCGGTGGACTCGCGACGTCAGATCGTCTTCGGATTAGGCCTGCTCTCGATAGCGGTCCTGGTCGGGACCCTCGGCTATGTCGTGATCGAGGGAGCCAGGTTCTTCGATGCCCTCTACATGGTGGTCATCACCGTCTCCACCGTGGGGTTCCAACAGGAGTTTCCTCTGTCGACGACGGGCCGGGTCTGGACGATGGCGGTCATCGCGATGGGCATTGGAGCCACTCTTTACACTGCCGTGGCCTCGATCGAGTATCTGGTCGACCTGAGAGAAGTACGGAGGAAGCGTCTCATGAAACGTGACATCGCCCGGCTGAGGGGGCACATCGTCCTCTGTGGCTTCGGCCGTGTCGGTCGTGGAGTCTGGGCCGCCCTCCGTGATCGTGAACTCGATGTGGTCATCATCGAGATGGACGGTGAGCGGGCCGAGAATGCCCGCACCGGTGGGGCACTGGTGATTCACGGAGATGCCACCCACAACGATGTTCTCGAGATGGCCGGAGTCGAATCGGCAGAGGCAGTGGTTGCCTGCGTCCAGGACGACTCCGACAATCTCGTCATCGCTCTATCCATCAAGTCGTTGCGGCCAGAGCTGCGGGTGATATGTCGGGCAACCGAGTTGGAATCGGAGCGGAAGCTGCGGCTCGCCGGGGCCGATGCGGTGGTGGCGCCACAGGCCGTGGGCGCCGAGCGGATGGCGATGATGGCAATCCAGCCGGAACTGGCTCAGGTTTTCGACGTGGTGGTGAGTGGCAACGCTGTCGAGTTTCGCGTCGAGGAGTTGGACATCGATCCGGAGTGCTCGGTTGCCGGCAAGACGATTCGAGACTCGGGGCTGCGGCAAGACACAGGAGCTCTCATCCTCGCCATCGAGGGGGACGAAGACACCGTGATCGTCAACCCCGGACCGGACCAAGTCATCAGCCCGGGAGAGCGATTGGTGGTTGTTGGCACCAAGGACCAGGTGGATAAGGCCGCCGAGCTCTTGAAACCGGCCCGATGAATCAGATTCCAATTACCCAGGGTTCCAGATCTCGCCGGCCTCTCCTTGCCCGAGTGCACAGCCCTGGGTTCGCTGATCTCGCGAGTTTTCCACAGGAAAACGTTGACATGGAGAGGGAGGTGCAATTAGCTTTCCCGGGGCGGAGTTACACTGATGTAACCCGGAGGACTCATGACCGTAGAGCGGGAAGTGGGCGGCTACCGCGCCCCACAAGTGTGCAATCTGGTCGGTATCACCTACCGCCAGCTCGACTACTGGGCCCGTACCGGGCTCATCGTCCCTTCGCTGGCGCAAGCCCATGGGTCCGGCTCCCAGCGGCTCTACTCGTTCACCGATGTCGTCCAACTCAAGGTGATCAAGAACCTCTTGGACGCGGGTATGAGCCTCAAGAAGATCCGCTCCGCCGTCGAGATCCTCCGCGCCGAGATGGACTCCGACCAACCGCTCGCAGACGTGACCCTCCTCAGCGACGGCCAGACCATCTACGCCGCCCACTCCGACGAGGAGGTCGTGGATGTCCTCCGTAAGGGCCAGGGTGTGTTTAGCATCGCGATAGGACCTGTGCAGGATCAGGTTCAAGGTGCGATTCACCAGTTGTTTCCGGAAGACGAGCTACCCGGGGTTGTTGAGGTAGGAGCCCCCTGAGTACTGAACCCCTGACTGCATACGAGGTCGAGTTCGCTCACAACAGCGAGCGACAGTTCGCCCTCCTCCTCGACTTCTACGGCGTTCCCTGGGAGTACGAGCCGCGCAGCTTTCCCATCGGATTCGAAGACGGTGAGCCTGTCAAGTTCTTCACCCCTGACTTCTACATGCCGGAGGACGAGTTGTTCATCGAGATCACCACGATGAACCAGAAACTGGTCACCAAGAAGAACAAGAAGGTCAAGCTGCTGAAGAAGTACCACCCCGACGTCAAGTGCAAGATCTTCTACCAGCGTGACTATCTCCACCTCGTCGTGAAGTACGGGCTCGAGGAGCCCGACAATCTCGAAGACGTGGTGGCTCCGACACGCATCCCGGGTCAACCTGAGATTGTCCGTCTCGAAGATAGAGGCGAACGTCTCATCGGATGAACCGGTCCCCCCTCCACGAGCTCAACGGGACGCTCGGGGCCAGGTTCGTCGACTTCGGTGGCTGGGAGATGCCGGTGCAGTACGAGTCGGTGCTCGGGGAGCATCGAGCGGTGCGAAATAGCGTCGGCATCTTCGATGTCACCCATCTCGGCCGCTTCGAATTGTCCGGATCAGGGGCACGTGATTCCGTCTCGAAGCTGCTCTGCAACGACATCGGCAAGATCGAGCCCGGACGTTGCCAGTACACGATGATGCTCAACGAGCATGGTGGGATAGTCGACGACCTCATCGTCTGGTGGTGGGAGCCCGAACTTTTCTGGGTCATGCCGAACGCAGCGAACCAGGACCGGGTGATGAGCGCCTTTGACGAACATCCCACCAACGAAGTAGTCGATCTGCAGAAGTCGACGGTGTTTCTCGCGGTGCAAGGGCCCGATGCTCCCGCACTCGTCGAGAAGGTGGTTGGTACAACACCTGCGAGATTCCGCACCACCTACGTGGAGTGGCATGGCGTAGACCTCGCCATGGCGGGCACCGGCTACACCGGTGAGCCCGGGGCAGAGATCTGCGTGTCCTCGGACATGGGAGCGAGTCTGTTCGAGACGTTTGTCCAAGGCGGCGCCACACCATGTGGTCTTGGTGCCCGGGACACTCTTCGGCTCGAGGCGGGTCTGCCGTTGTGGGGTGAGGACATCGACGAATCGACGACGCCATACGAAGCAGGCTTGGACTTCGCGGTCTCGCTCGACCACGATTTCATCGGACGAGATGCGCTGGCGGCGCAGAGAGAAGCCGGCCTCGACCGCAAGCTCACGGGATTCGTCCTCGACGAGAAGGGGATCCCGCGCCATGGTTACCCGGTGGCAACCGCCGGCGGGGGAGAGGGCACTGTGACGTCGGGAAACCTGAGCCCGATTCTCGACACAGGGGTTGGGTTGGGTTACATAGCCCCTCCACCTCAGGAAGCTGAGGAGATGTATGTGACAATCCGCAACCGCGAGGTGCGGGGGCACCTCGCCAAACCGCCGTTCCACACATCATGAGCCAACCCACCTCGGATCGACCCGAGATGCCCGCAGGTTACGGAGCCGACACCGCCACGCGCTATCTCACCTGGGATGAATTGACCGCCAAACTGGTGGAGGCAAGGCACTATTGGCTGGCTACGACGCGCCAGGACGGGCGGCCCCATGTCGTTCCCCGCTGGGGTGTGTGGCTCGACGACTGCTTCTGGTACGACGGTTCGCCGGCGACCATCCATGTCCGAAACCTGGAGAGAGATCCCTCGTGCGTCCTCCATCTCGAGAACGGTTGGGATGTGACCATCGTCGAGGGAAAGTCCCTCCGCAGCGACCCTATCACCGGTGAGCTGGGTGATCGGCTGGCGGCTGAATACGCCCGGAAGTACGGACCTGATTACGCCCCGGCGCCGGACTCATGGTCGGACGAAATAGCCGGAGGGATGAGGTTCGTTCGTCCCGTGAAGGTGCTGGCGTGGAGCGACTTTCCTCACGACGTCACGAGGTTTACCTTTTAGCCATGTCGAGCATCGCCCGCCCCAACCCACACCCCGATGTTGGGACCGAGCTCATCAGGGAGTGGGTGCCGGAAGGGGAGCCCAGAGCCCACATCGTCCTGGTTCACGGTCTTGCCGAGCATTCCGGTCGGTACGAGCGAACGGGGAGCCTCCTGGCCGACTCGGGCTTCTTCGTCCGGTCCTTCGATCTGCTTGGCGCAGGCGGATCCGGTGGGCGGCGGTGGCACGTCGATGAGTGGAGCGACTACCACGATCAGGTCCAGGCGCACATCGACTGGGCTCGAGCGCAGGCCGGTCACGTCGTCCTGATGGGTCACTCGCTGGGTGGAGCGATCGCGCTGGGCTATCTATTGAGCGAACGGCCCCAACCCGACCTCGCGGTCCTGTCTGCTCCTGCCCTCGCAGGCGGTGACGGGTGGCAGAAGTCCGTGATCCCGTTCCTGGGTAGCTTGTTTCCGCGGCTCACCTTGCCAAATCCGGTCAAGGGGGAGCACCTGTCGCGTGATCCGGATGTGGCGGAGGCCTACTTCGCCGATCCGCTGGTGACACCCAAGGCGACCCTGGGGTTCGGGTCGGAGGCATTGGCCGAGATCGAGCGGCTCAACCGGGAGCTGGAGCACCTGAGCATCCCGACGCTCGTGATCCACGGCGGCGATGACAGACTGGTCCCCACGTCGTGCACCGAAAACCTGGGCGAGGTGTCATGTGTCGACCGCAAGGTGTACGAGGGGTTGCGTCACGAGACGCTCAACGAGCCTGAAGGTCCCGAGGTAGTGGCCGACATTGTTGCCTGGCTGAACGAGAAGCTGGCAGGAATCTAGCTCCACCAGCGCAACATCACCTTGCCCGACTCGGTGCTCTTGATCGCCTCGAAGGCGGCGTCGTAATCAGCGGCGTCGAAGCGGTGGGTGATCACCGGCTCGATGTCGAGACCCGACTGGATCAGGACATTCATCTTGTACCACGTGTCGTACATCTCTCTCCCGTAGATGCCCTTGATGTTCAGCATGTTGAAGATGACGACGGACCAGTCGATGGCATACGGCTCGGCGGGGATACCGAGAAGGGCGATGTTGGCCCCGTGAATCGTGTTGTCGAGTATGTCGTTCAGGGCTTCGGGGTTTCCCGACATCTCCAGGGCGACATCAAAGCCCTCGATGATGCCGAGCTCCTTCTTCACCAGGTCGAGGTCGCCGGTGCTGATGTCGAGGACTCTCGAAGCCCCCATGGTCTGGGCAAGGGCGAGGCGGTACCCGTTGACGTCGGTCACCACGACGTTGCGGGCGCCGGCGTGACGCACCACCGCAGTCGCCATCAAACCGATCGGGCCGGCCCCTGTGATGAGCACGTCCTCGCCGAAGACCGGGAACTTGAGGGCGGTGTGTACCGCGTTGCCGAACGGGTCGAATAGAGCTGCGATCTCGGGGTCGATGTCTTCGAGATGCCGCCAGACATTCGTCTTGGGCACCACCACGAAGTCGGCAAAAGCACCCGGGATGTTCACCCCCAGGCCCCGTGGTTGGTGGCACAAGTGACGCCGACCGGCCAGGCAATTGCGACACGCACCGCAGATCACATGACCTTCCGCTCCCACGAGCTCGCCCTCGACGAACCCCGATACGTTGGACCCCAGCGCATCGATGTAGCCCGAGAACTCGTGTCCGACGGTCATTGGCGCCGGAATCGTTGCCCGGGCCCAGTCGTCCCATTCGTAGATGTGAAGATCCGTTCCACAGATGCCGGTCGTGTGAACCTTGATCAAGACCTCGTCGGGCCCCACGGACGGGATCGGGATGTCCTCGAGCCGGAGACCCGTCTCGTCGGGATGCTTGACCAGGGCCCTCATCTCTCAACACGGTAGCCGCCACCGCCGATCGCACCGGGTGCTGGGTATGCCACGATTGGGGGGTATGGACTCGCTTGCGGGCAATCTCCTGGTGGCAACGCCGATTCTTCTCGATCCTCACTTCTTTCGAACCGTCGTGCTTCTCATACAGCACGACGAGGACGGCTGTGTCGGCATCGTTCTCAACCGACCTACCGGGGAACCTGTCGTCGACCACATTCCGGAGTGGGCTGACCGTGTCGCCGACCCCTCGATCATCAATTACGGGGGGCCGGTGGAGCCGGAAGTCGCCATCGGCCTGTCACTCACCAACAGCGGAATGCCGACAGGTGTGCCCGGGCTGAGCCTGATCGACCTGGGTGAGGAACCGGGTGAGAGCACCTCGCCGGTACGTATCTACTCCGGCTACTCGGGCTGGGCAGCTGAGCAGCTGCAGACCGAGATCGCCACCGGGTCGTGGTACGTGGTGCAGGCGTCTCCAGATGACCCGTTCGACTCCGACGAAGGTCAATGGCGCCGGGTCCTCAAACGGCAGCCGGGCTTTCTCTCGGTGGTCTCCACTTTTCCAGATGACGTCACGATGAACTGAAGATCGTTGTCACCCAAGACCGGGTTCTGCTCCGTCACAAGTGCATGATCACCGCCGCAGGCGTGATGGACAACGAACAGGTCTACAGGAGCTACGGCCAGGAGCTGACCCGGTACGCCACCGGTTTGGTGGGTCCGTTCGATGCGTCCGATGTGGTCACCGATGCATGTCTCAAAGCGTTCGAAACGCGGTCATGGCCTGACGTCGTCGACCGTCGGGCGTATCTATACAAAACCGTCCTTTCGGTGGCCAACGACCACCACCGCCGGACTCTGTCGCGTCGTTTGCGCGAGATGAGATCCGCACAACGTGACGAGGTCCCGGACCACGCCCAGGACATAGACGTCGAGGTGCTCGACGCCGTAGATCGTCTCTCAGTCCAGCAAAGGGCGGCCGTCTACCTGACCTACTGGGAGGATCTGCCTCCCCACGTCGTGGCGGAGCGAATGGGAGTCTCGACCGGCACGGTCAAACGGCATCTGGCCCGCGCCCGAAAGCGTCTTGGAGAGTTGTTGTCATGAGCTACGAGAAGAAGATGAAAAACCTCCTCGGCCGATTGGTGGCGATGTCGCCGGAAGCACCGCCATATCCGGAGGAGTCACCCATGGCTGCGAAAGAGCCACCCCGCAAACGTGTCCACCCCGCCCTGGTGTTCGCCGGCGCGGCCGCCCTGGTTGCGGCTCTGGCCGTGCCGGTGGTCCTGTTGACCAATGACCCGCCCCCCGCCGCGGTGGGGTCGACAACGACGACCACGACGGTCGGTTCTACGACCACAACCCAACCAAGCACAACCTCGACGACGAGTCAGTCGACGACGACCACAACGTCTTCCACCACGACCACGGGGGCACCTCTCGGCCCCTCATGGCGAGGGACGATCTACCTCTTCCAGACCCCTGAGAACAGCTTTCTGGGCAATCCGGCGCTGGTGCCGATCGAGGTCGCCGTGACCGACGCATCGTCGCAGTTGAGTGGGAGTGATCCCTTCACGGTTCCTCTGGCTGCGATTGGCCAGGATCTGCCGCAAGGTCTGGAGAACGCCGTACCGGGCGATGTCCACGTGTTGTCGAAGGGAGAGAGCTCAGACACGATCGTCGCCGACATGAGCGAGCCCTTCCTCGAAGGGGCCGGCGGATTGCTCGCCGACGTCACGATGCTCAACCAGATCATCTACACCTTGACCCAGGATGACCCCGGCAAAGAGGTGCAGTTCACGGTCAACGGTCGGCCCGTCGAAGCATTTGGCAGCGAAGGCATGGTGCTGAGCGGTCCTGTGAACCGCGACTCGTTCCTCACCGAGTCGGCTCTCATCTTCCTCACCGAGCCGATCATGGAGGTCGAGAATGTCTATGTCGTGTCCGGCCGATCCAACACTTTCGAAGCGATGCTCATGATCAGGGTCATCGACAGGGATGGCAACACGATCCATGAGGAGCCCGTGCAGGCCACCAGTGGATCCGGGACTTGGGGTGAGTTCGGTGTCGGAGTTGACTCCGACCTGGTGACACCCGGTGAGACCTCCATTCAGCTCTTCGAGTACTCAGCCGAGGACGGGTCGATGGTCAACGTGATCACCGTGCCGATCTTCGAAGAAGACGTCTGGTCGACCACGTTGGGCTGAACGCCGGCTCATGTCGGTGAGCATGCCTACCCTGTTGCAGCATGTCCGTAGGCACGGTCCCGCGTCTCCGGCCCAGTCTGAAGCGGCAGTCACCGGGTCTCTCCGTCGAGCGACAGCTATGGGCAGAAGACGTGACCGTCGTCGTCGGTGTCGACGAGGTGGGCAGGGGTGCGTGGGCCGGCCCGATCTCGGTGGGTGCGGCGGTGGTGCCTCGGGAGCGAAGGGTCTACAAGATCCGGGACTCCAAGATGCTCACCGAGGACGAGAGGGAAGCGATGTTCGACCGGATCGCCGGCTGGGTCGAGGCATGGTCGGTCGGTCACGCCTCTCATACCGAATGTGACGAGTTGGGTATGTCCGACGCACAGCGTCTGGCCGCGGAGCGGGCGTTGGAGGGGCTCGGTGTCGCCCCCGATCATGTGCTCGTCGACGGGAACTGGGACTTTGTTGGCGGCGCCCAGCGAATCGTCCGTGGAGACCGAACTTCCTTGTCGATCGCGGCGGCGTCGATCCTGGCCAAGGTGTCGAGGGATCGGATCATGCGTGAGATGGCGCCGGAGTTTCCCGGTTACAACTTCGAAGCCAACAAGGGGTACCCCTGCCCGACGCACAAGGCACACCTGCACGCCATGGGTCCCAGTGCGATCCACCGCCGCTCCTGGGTCTTCATGGATCATCTCGCGTGGAACGGTCTGGCGCGATATCACCGTCCCGAACCACAGCTGGAGTTGCCTTTCGAAGGCTGAGACCGTTTCGACGTGCCCAAACCACTTGGGTGTGCATGAGGTCTCGGATACCACGACACCTTGCCATGGCAGCGCAGGGTTGGGTGTGCACCGGGTCTCGGAAACCACGACATCTTGCTATAGCAACGCAGCGTTGGGGGCGTGGGTATCTTGAGGCCCGGGTATTCGTGCAAGAGGTTATGGAGATTTTGGGTCAATCTGCCGATAACAGAGACGTGACAACGCTCATTGGGGGCATCGAGGAGCTGTTTGCGCGTCTTCCTGTGGCCCTCTACCGCTCGACGCCAGATGGCGCCCTTCTGGCCGGCAACCCGGCGTTGGCGCGTTTGTTGGGCTATGAGACGGTCGAGGAGCTGGACGAAACCGTGGGGTCAATCGCTTCGGTATACGTCGACCCCGCAAAGCGGGACATTTGGCTGGAGCGAATCAAAGAGTCGGGCGAGATTCACGACTTCGATGTCGAGTTCAGGAGACGTGATGGAGACACCGTTTGGGTTCAGGACACTGCCCGAGCCGTTTACGACTCCGAAGGTCAGATCATGTACTGCGAGGGGGCGCTCATAGATGTGACCGAGAAGGTCAAGGCGAAAAAAGCTCGAGACGAGTTCGTCGCAACCGTCTCTCATGAGCTGCGCAACCCGATCTCGGTCCTTCTCGGCCTTGCCCAGGAGTTGGCGGCCGATTACGACGGGTTCTCCGAGTCCGAGCGTCGGGAGATTGCCGAGGTGATGGCCGGTCAGGCCGATGACGCCTCCTGGATCATCGAAGACCTCTTGGTCGCCTACCGGGAGGATGTGAGCCGGGTCAGCGTCGCCTCCGAGTCATTCGATGTCGTTCAAGAGATCGAGAGAGTTCTGGAAGGGGAGGAAGCCGAGATCTCCCTGGAGGTCGATGATGACGCGCGCATGGTGTTGGGGGATCCGCGACGGACCCGGCAGATCCTGCGAAACCTCGTAAGCAACGCCGCTCGCTATGGCGGGGACGAGATCAAGGTCGCCACGCGGCGGCGGGACGATTCGGTTGAGATTCTCGTGTGCGACTCGGGTGAGCCGCTTGACCCGGACGAGGCTCAACGCATCTTCGAGTCCTATGAGCGGGGGAGCGGGCTGCTCGACGCCAGATCGGTGGGTCTCGGCCTGTCGGTGGCACGCAAGCTCGCCACCCTCATGGGTGGGTCGCTCGTCTACCGGTACCAGCAGGGCTTCTCCTCGTTCATCGTCACACTGCCGGCGGCCTCCTAACCTCCACTGATGCGTGTACTGGTCACCGGTGGCGCCGGTTTCATAGGGAGCCACACGGTCGTCGCTCTGATGGAAGCCGGCCACGACCCTGTCGTCATCGACAACCTCGTCAACGCAGATCGTTCGGTGGTGCGAAGGATCGGCGAGATCACTGGATCGGCGCCGGAGTTCCACGAGATCGATATCAGGGATCAGGACGCATTGGCATCCGTGATCTCGACGGGATTCGACGCATGCATCCACTTCGCCGCTCTCAAAGCCGTTGGCGAATCGGTCGAGGAACCTCTCCGGTACTACGAGAACAACGTGGGAGGCACCGTGTCGCTGCTCGAGGTGCTGGTCGATGCCGGTGTCTCCAATTTCGTGTTCAGCTCGTCGGCGACCGTCTACGGGGATAGCGAAGATCTTCCGTTCCGTGAGGAGATGGCAGTCGGTTCGGCGACCAACCCCTATGGATGGACCAAGATCGTCATGGAGCAGGTTCTGGCCGACGTCCAGGTGGCCCATCCGGAATGGAGTGTGTCCCTGCTTAGGTACTTCAACCCTGTCGGGGCGCACCCGAGCGGGCTGATCGGAGAGGACCCTCGGGGCACACCCAACAATCTGATGCCATACATCGCGAGAGTGGCGGCCGGTCTGCTTCCCCGGGTCCGGATCTTCGGAGGCGACTATCCCACCGCCGATGGAACCGGGGTCCGCGACTACATCCATGTCTCCGACCTGGCAGCTGGTCATGTCGCCGCCCTGGAACAGCGCGCCGGCCAGACCGGAGTGCACGTCTACAACCTCGGGACGGGAAGGGGCCACAGTGTCCTCGAGGTGATCAAGACATACGAGGAAGCGTCGGCGAGACCCGTTCCGTATGAGGTCGTCGATCGAAGGCCCGGAGACGTGGCCGCGAGTTGGGCCGACGTCACCAAAGCCCGGGATGAGCTGGGTTGGGCGGCTACCAAGGACCTCGCCGCCATGTGCGCCGACTCCTGGCACTGGCAGCAAAACGCTCGCTGACACGGCACTAGTTAGCCTCCGAACGATGACCGACCTGACCGAACGCGCCCGGAGGTGGATCGCCGCCGACCCCGATCCTCGCACGAGGGCCGAGCTGGAGGAGGTCCTCGCATCCGGTGACAGGAACGAGCTCGAGAGTCGCATGGACACCGTTCTCAACTTCGGAACAGCCGGCATCCGTGGCGTGGTGGGAGCCGGGCCGGGAAGGATGAACCGAGCGGTGGTGATTCGAACCACCTACGGGCTGGCCCAGTACCTGGGTGATACCGATCACCCCGTGGTCGTGGGATTCGATGCCCGACCTACGAGCAGGCAATTCGCCGAGGACACCTGCGGGGTTCTGGTGGCACACGACATCGAGGTCGTCTACTTCCCTGTCGTCACACCGACACCGCTCGTGGCGTTCACAGCCAAACATCTCGGAGCCGCCGCCGCCGTAGTGGTCACGGCATCGCACAACCCGCCTGCTGACAACGGCTACAAGGTCTACGGTCGAGATGCCTCTCAAATCGTCTCACCGGTGGATGTCGAGATCCAGAGAAACATCGAGAAGGCCCCTGCTGCCGATGAGATCTCACGTGCGGAAGGCGTTCTCGACGGAGCCTCCCTCCTCGCCGAGCAAGTGCCCGACGACATCGTCGACCGATACTGGGAGGGGGTCTCGGCCAGTCGGTCCCGGCGATCGGGATCGCGTCTGCGGATTGTCTACACGCCGATTCATGGGGTCGGAAGAGCCACGGTTTTCGATGTCATGAGTCGGGCAGGCCATGAGGGCATCGTGGCTGTTCCCGAACAGGCCGAGCCCGATGGGTCCTTCCCCACCGTCGCGTTCCCCAATCCCGAGGAACCTGGTGCCTTGGATCTCGCCCTCGACCTGGCAGAGCGCGAGGATGCGGATCTGGTCATAGCCAACGACCCTGATGCAGATCGGCTGGCCGCGGTGGTGCCACGAGATGAAGGGTGGCGGCCACTGAGTGGAAACGAGGTCGGGGCGCTGCTCGGGGAATATCTCCTGTCTCATGATCGGGATCCGTCGACTGCCATCGTGGCCAGCTCGATCGTCTCCAGCCCGATGCTGTCGAGAATCGCTGCCGACTTCGGTGCCCGGCACGAAGCGACCCTGACCGGCTTCAAGTGGATCGTCAGAGCGGGTCTGGCTCTCGAGTCGGCCGGTGAGGGTCGGTTCATATTCGGGTACGAGGAGGCGCTGGGCTATACGGTCGGCTCGACAGTTCGGGACAAGGACGGCATCTCGGCGGCGGTGCTCTTCACAGATCTCGTGGCGGACCTCGCTGACAACGGCGACACCGTCATAGACCAGCTTCACCGTCTATGGCGCAGATATGGGCTGTGGGTGAGCGTTCAGACCTCGATCGTGCGGCCGGGCGCGGCCGAGGAGCTCACCGGGGCCGTGGAGCAGCTCGCCGAGCACCCGCCGGACTCGATCGACGGCCACCGCGTCATGGACGTGACTGACTATCGCCACGGAGCCGAATCCCGCCCGTCCTGGCTGGGGGAGCAAGCCCTGGTCGAGCTCGATCTGGGTGAGTTGGGGCGTGTCCTGGTGCGTCCAAGTGGCACCGAGCCAAAACTCAAGGTGTACGTGGACCTCACAAACGATGCGAGTGACGACCCCGACTCCCGCTATCGCGAGATGATGGAGCAAGCGACCTCCATTGGTGAAGGACTGGCCGACTCGCTGCCCGTGTGAGCCTCAGCCTGCCTTGGGCCTGTCTCGTGTCAGGTAGAGATAGAGCCATCCCAGCCCGTGTAACGCCACACCCGCACCCAGGACGGCCGCGGCCGCCGGGTAGCCGGCAATGAGCGATACGAGGGCGGCCAAGAAGGCTGCGATCACGAGGGCAGTTCGCACACCGTTGAGAGGCCCAAACATGGCAATGAGGTTATGCAGTTAATTCGCGATACATGCCAATGTGTCCTTCGATGTCCCGTCTGACTCCGGCCTTGGTCGTTCTCGTCGTGACAGCCTCTTGCACGAGCCCTACGGTCGGCAACGATGCCGCGACCACCGACCCCGGCCGGCCCACCACCACCATTGCCCCTTCCTCTAGCACGTCGATGGTCCCGCCTACCACGGCGGGTACGACGACGACCACCATCCCACCAGGGCCAGCGGTTGGTTGGTATGCACCTTCAGGCGTGCCGTTGGCCGTCACCATGCCCGGCGGAGACGTCGTCGAGGTCTTGACGCCTTGTGGCAACCCGGAGACCCTCACCACCGGTGATCCGATCTACGAAGTCGACGTGGTGATCGACCCGGGGCACGGTGGTCCCGTGGACACCGGGGCCGTGGGCGCCAATGGGCTTGCCGAGAAGGAGATCAATCTCCGAGTGTCGTTGGCGACAAAGGAGATACTGGCCGACCGTGGGATCGAGGCGGTCCTCACCCGGATCGCCGACTACCCGATCCCGATCCGCACCCGAGCCGAATACGCGCGACTCATGGGCGCAGAAGCGCTGGTGTCGATTCATCACAACGCTCCGGCTGCCAACCCTTCGGATATGCCTGGGGTGGAGATCTTCGTCAAGAACGACTCAACCGAGTCGCAACGTCTGGGGGGTCTGATCTACGCGTCGACGATGGCCGCTCTCGGGCAGTTCGACGTCGAGTGGGATCGGGCACCGGACGCCGGTGTGATGACAGTGCTCAACTCCAGGGGCTCGGACGCCTACGGGATGGTTCGTCTCCCGGAGATGCCGAGCGCCCTCGTAGAGCTGGGATACATCGCCAACCGCGCCGAGGCAGAGCTCTACCAGACATCGGAATATGTGGATGTGGCCGCAACCTCGGTCGCCGATGCGATCGAATCCTTCTTGACGACAGACGAGTCCGGGGCGCCAATGGTCGAGGGGAGGATCTTCAATCCGCAGCGCGGGGTGGGTCGCGACCGGTGCATCGAGCCAGATCTCGAGGAGTCGCTCTATCCCGACGTCATCGCCGTCGATGTGAGACAGGGGTCCGACACCTACAACTTCGAGGTGACCATCAGCTCGCCGTACGACTCTCCGGAGCGTTACGCCGACGCCTTCAGGGTGGTGGGTGATGACGGCAGGGTCTATGCCGTCCGGGAGCTGTTACACGACCACTCAGGGGAGCAACCCTTCACACGGTCGCTTGGGCCTGTCGGGATACCCGAAGGTGTGGAGTCGGTGACCATCGAGGCCCGCGACCTGGTCTACGGCTGGGGTGGGGAGACCCTCCAGGTCGAGCTGCCTTGACCCGCACCGAGCGGTCTCAGGACTTCGTCGTCCCTCTTTGCCACGATTCGTAGAGACGTCCGTAGACGCCGCCCTCACGGACCAGCTCTCGGTGCGAACCATCCTGGACCAGATGACCCTTGTCGAAGACGAGAACCCTGTCTGCCGCCTCTGCCGTGGAGAGACGATGGGCGATGGTCACCACGGTACGTCCGGAAGTCAGCTGGTTGAGAGCGGTGCTGATCCGCACCTCGGTGGCCGGATCGACAGCAGACGTCGCCTCGTCGAGCACGAGTAGATCCGGGTCGGCAATGGCGGCGCGCACCAGGGTGACCAATTGCCGTTCGCCGACGGAGAGAGAGCCGCCTCGTTCACCGACCGGAGTGTCGATTCCCTGCGCCATTTCCGACAGCCAGTCCGCCAGCCCGAGACGCTCGAAGGTGGCGAGTAGCTCTTCACGGCTGGCCTCCGGTGCGCCCATCAGCACGTTGTCCGCAATCGTGCCTCTGAAGAGGCTGCCCTCCTGAGGAACCATGACGACGCGATCCCGAAGGGAGGAGAAGCGGACCTTGCGCAGGTCGGTGTCACCGATCTCGACGGTTCCATTTGATGGATCCATGAGCCTGGTCAGCAGTTTGGCGAACGTGGTCTTGCCCGAGCCTGTCTCACCGACGATGGCGACACGCAGGCGTGCCGGTATCTCGACGTCGATGTCGGCCAGTGCCGGAGAGGCGTCAGCCTCACCCGCGGTCTCTCCTGGACGTGGGTAGCGGAAGTGGACGTCACTGAACCGGGCTCCAAGGGGACGGTGGGGGAGGGTCACGCCATCGGGGCCCGGATCTGCGACATCGGGGGCGATGTCGAGGATGTCCAGGACCCGGCTCCATCCGGCCACCGCGGTCTGTGCCTCGTTCACCGCCTCACCCATGAACTGCACGGGCTCGACGAACAACTGGACGAGGAACAGGAATGCGATCACCACTCCCTCCGTGGTCGACCCGTTCACGGCGAGGATCGTTCCAACCACCACAACTGCCGCGACCACAAGAGCGGATGTCAACTCTCCGAATCCTGAGAAGGTCGACGAGAGCCGGCCGGCCCGGGTGCCTGCGACGCGATGGTTCTCGATGGCTTCCTCGAGACGCTCGCGGGTGCGGCTCTCGATGCCATAGGCACGAATGACCGGGGCGCCGACGACGGTCTCGGCGATCAGGGCCAGCATCTGCCCGACCCGCTCCCGGACAGTGAGGTAGGCGACTTCGAGTCGGCTCTGGAAGAAACGAATCATCATGATGATCACAGGCAGCATCGCAACCACGACCAGCCCGAGCTGGACGGACATGACGAGCATGACCACCAGGGCGATGAGCGCTTGAAGACCGTTGACCAGGAGCTGGAGCCCGGCCCATTGCATGAATCGGCTGATCTGGTCGACGTCGGAGGTCACTCTGGTGACGAGCACACCACGCTGCTCCGAAGCCTGATGAAGCATGGAGAGATCGTGGATGTGACGAAACGCCCTTATGCGAAGCCCCGAGAGAGCGGTCTCGGACACCCGCGCCAACCGAAGATGCATCCAACCCGTCGCCCCTCCCGTGATCAACACAGCCACCAGGGCGAGTCCTGTCATTCGAGCGACGAACGCGATGTCGACGTTTCCCTCGTCGAACCCGCCATCGACGATCTGCTGTATTGCGATTGGGACTACGACCCGCCCAGCGGTGGCCACGACCGCGATCAGGATGGTGCCGATCAGGCCGCGACGAAGCTCCGGGGAGAGGGCGAGGCCGTCTCTGATCGTGTTCAGGGCGCCGCGTTTGGTCCGATTCGATGCCGGAGGGGCGACGACCGTCATGCCGGCTCCTTCTCATACGCGTCGATGAGATCCCGATACTCGGGGAGCGACGCGTATAGCGACGTGTGGGTGCCCCTATCGATGACCCGACCGTCCTCCACGAATATCACCTCGTCGGCGAGGACGATCGAGGAACGCCGGTAAGCGATGATGACCACTGTCGTGTCGAGCTGTCGGAGCCCTTCGAGAATGGAGCTCTCCACTGCCGGATCGACTGCCGAAGTGGCATCGTCGAGGACCAACAGGCGCGGCTTGCGAACCAGGGCCCGTGCGATGGCCACCCTCTGACGCTGGCCACCCGACAGGGCCGCGCCGCGTTCGCCGACGATGGTCGCATAGCCCTGCTCGAGACCCCGGATGAACGAGTCGGCTTGAGCCAGCCTGGCCGCGGCGAACACATCTTCGTCATCGAAGGCCTCGGCGAGTGTGATGTTGTTGTAGATCGTGTCGTTGAAGAGGAACGTCTCCTGGAACACGATCGAGACCGATCTGGCGAGCACATCACGCTCGAGGTCCACGAGTGTGTGGCCATCGAGACTGATCTTGCCGGTGTCTGGGTCGAAGAGCCGAACCAGGAGGTGGGCCACGGTGGACTTCCCGGACCCAGTCGGCCCTACGAGGGCGATCGTCCGCCCCGGGGTCACATCGAGGCTAACCGACTCGATGCCCCTGCCGTCACCGTTGGCGACAGGCCGGGGCACACCGGCAGCACCCAGATCCTCGTACTCCGACTCCGGGTACTCGTAGGCGATCGCCTCGACGACGGCGCCCGCTCCACCGTCGACGGAGGGTGTGGCCGACCCGTACATCACCCGTTCCTCTTCGTTGAGGACCGCCTCGACACGATGGAGACCGACCACGGAGCGTGGGAGCTCGCCGAGCAGCCAGCCGAACACCCGCATGGGAAGGGCCACGAGACGGAACAGGTAGGCAAACGTCACAAGCGTGCCCGCACTCAATAGACCTTGGTCGACACGCCATGCCCCGACCAGCAGAACCGCCAGGATTCCCAGGTTGGGTAGCGCTTCGATGAGGGGGTCGAACGAGGCGCGAAGACGCCCCACTTCCACCATGCGATCTCGAAGGGCGTCGGATCGCTCACCAAACCTTCCTACCTCGTCGTCCTCCCGACCGAGCGTCTTGACGACGAGGGCGGCGTCGAACGACTCGTGGGCGATGTCGGCGACTTCGGCGCGCAGACTCTGGGCTTCGGCCGCCACCGCACGCATACGTCTTTGGAAGGTGTAATTGACGAAAATCAGCACCGGTCCGACCAGCAGGCCGATCAGGGCCAGGAAGGGGTCGGTGACGACCAGGATCACGCCTGTGCCGACGAGCATCAGGACGACACCGAAGGCCATAGGAAGGGGAGCGGCGATGAACGAGGCAGCTTCGACGTCCTCATTGGCATTGGCCAGCAACTGACCGGTGGGGTGACGGCGATGCCATTCGACCGGCAAGTCGAGATACCGATCTGTGACGTCGACACGGTCCCGGTACTGGAGACGATGCTGGGCGTAATAGGCACCGGTCCGTCGCATGGTTATGCCTATGCCACGCAGAGTGGCGACGCCGACGATGGCTGCTGCCGACGCGGCGAGAGCCGACGTGGAGACTTCCCCGGCCCGAACCGCGGGGATCAACATGAGGTCGATGATCCAGCCCAGGACGAACGAGGAGAGAATGGTCATCCCCGCGTACAAGGTTGTTCCGATACCGCCGAACAGGAACTCTCTCGGCGCCCTCCTGAGCTGTCTGGCGATCAGGTGGCGTCCGCTGCCCATGAGCGCGACGTCGTCAGTTGTCATCTGTTCGGTGGACATGAACTATCAGAGGGTATGGAGGTCCCGGAAAATCCGGCAATCGATCAAGAGGTCAGATCGACGCTAGAACCTCAACTGCGGTTGAAGTCAAGTTTTCAGATCTCTGGATGCGGGCAAACCAACGACGAATACGAAGGGAGCACACGTTGGCCAAAGTGCGCTACATAGTGAACGATGTCGAAGAGGCGATCGGGTTCTACCGCGACCATCTCGGATTCGAGGTGGACATGCACCCTGCGCCGGGGTTCGCCGCACTCTCCCGTGGCGATCTCACTCTTCTCCTCAACCGGCCAGGAGCAGGGGGAGCGGGTAAGGCCGGCGGCAATCCCCAGCCTGGGGGGTGGGCGCGTTTTCAGATCGAGGTCGAGGACGTGGAGGCACTGGTCCGGCGGCTTGAAGCCGCCGGGATCGGGTTGAAAGGCGACGTGGTGTCGGGGCAAGGCGGCAAACAGGCTCTCGTAC
>DASPGH010000042.1:0-4139 GCA_035620735.1 Acidimicrobiia bacterium
GTAACCAGCGAGGGGGACACATCACGAATCCTGTGGGCCCCGCGTGGAGCGCGAGACTGCACTCAACGCCTAAATCGACGAGCCGGACGCTGTCAGAAATCTCTCTGACCAGGGGATTCAGTGGAGCTGGGGGGATTTGAACCCCCGACCCCCTCGTTGCGAACGATGCGGTCAAAACGCTCTGACCAGGGGAACCAGCCCGCAATCGCGCTCATGTGGGGTGGCTGTGGGGCGAGTGGCGTGAGACGTCGTGAGGGAGCGTGAGACTAAGACGTGAAGCCCAGAGTTACGACATTAAGCCCCACAAAAGCGGGGCATTGGGCCAGGGCATGACGTGACAAGGAGTGACCCGGCAATTGCACCGATAATGTCATGGCGCTCAGCCGGGCATGTGGACATCGCGGCCCGAGTCGAGGAACGCGATAACTGCCAGAACGCGCCGATTGTCATCAGGATCCGGCACGAGGTCTAGCTTGCTGAAGATGGTCGCAATCGATGTCTCGATTGTCTTCACCGACAACATCAGACGATCCGCTATCGACCTGTTGGAACGGCCCTCAGCGAGAAGAGCGAGCACGCTTCGTTCCCGGTCAGTCAGACGATCAAGTCGGTCACGATGTCTACGCGCTCTCACCAGTTCGCCGACAACGGCAGGGTCAATGGCTGAGCCGCCGCCGGCGACTCGTCGGGCCGCATCGACCAGTTCGGCTGACTCGATGACGCGGTCCTTGAGCAAGTATCCGACTCGACCTGTCCCTTGGCCTAGGAGGCGAAGGGCGTAGTCGGGCTCCAAATACTGCGAGAGGATCAGTACTCCAACTTCGTCCCGGTAGCGCTCGCGGATGCGCTCGGCTGCGAGCAAACCGGAGTTCCCCTCGGGCGGCATTCTTATGTCCACGACGGCAAGATCTGGCCGATACTCGTCGACCGCCGTCATCAGCTGTCCTGAGTCCCGAACCTCGGCGACGACATCAAGACCGGCGCTTGTGAGGATTCGCACAACTCCTTCGCGGATCACGGCTGAGTCGTCGGCGACCACTACTCGCATGGGATGTCCACACGCAGAACCGTCCCTCTTCCGGGCGGACTGTCGATTACGAGCGTCCCAGATATCGCATCGATTCGATCCATGAGGCCGCGCAGTCCAGAGCCGACCGCCGGGTCGGCGCCACCGTGACCGTCGTCTCGTACTTCTATGTGGACCGCGCCGTTTGATCGAACCACCGAAATGTTGCCGCTACGCGCACCTGAGTGTCGGGTGATGTTGGTCATGGCCTCGGCGATCACGTAGTAGGCCGTGGTCTCCACCGATGTCGGAAGCCTCGCCGGCACCTGCACATGCGTGGCGACTGGTATCGACGATCGTCGCGCCAGGCTCGAAATGGCCATTTCGAGTCCCTCCTCGGTCAACACCGCCGGATGGATACCCCGGGCCAGTTCTCGAAGCTCGTCGATCGCAACCTGCAATTCTTCCGCGGTGTCGTTCAGCAAGCGTGCCAGCGAGGTGTCCGGGTCATGTCGCCGGGCCTCTTCCTGCGCCTGCTGCAAGGCGAGACCGACGGCGATGAGCCTCTGTTGTGCGCCGTCGTGAAGGTCTCTCTCGATTCGCCGTCGCTCCATGGCGGATGCCTCGACCAGTCGTCGACGCGACGCCCGGACCTCTTCGAGACTGTCTCTAGCCTCATCTGCCAACCGTTCGTTTTCCAGTACGAGGCGAAGCAATGAAGTGATCGCGGCCATGAGCTTGGGGTCTTCGGCGAGCGCCCGGTCGTGGATCAGGAAGCCGAGTTGCCTCTGCCCACTCTCTATCGAGACGACACCACGGATTCCGTCAGGCTCGGGAGGAGGGACACTCCGCCCGTCTCGGTCGACCCACGCTCGTGCACGCTGGTCCCACGAGACAAGCGATGCCGAGTCATCACCAAGAGCACGTCGCACCTCCTCCTCGAGACTGCCAAGCGGAGGCCTCCGATCTATCTCAAGAGCTAACGAGGTCAACGGGCCACTCCTCGTTCGAAGACGGAGGACTCCCACCAGGTAACCCAGTGGAACCATCGCGACGGCGGCGATAATCGTCCACGACATAATCTCGGCCCACGGCTCCTCGAGACGAACCAGTCCTTGTCCAGTGAGGATCCAGAGCATGAGGTCGGCGGCATCCCACGCCGCAACCAGAGCAGCAACCGTTCCCGCGATGAGTACTGGCTGTAGGACATCGCGAGCCGCTGATCCAGCAGACCGCCGTCGCAGAAGAGCTAGGCCGGCCACGATGAGGGCACCGACGAGAATCAAGAACGTCGTCGCCATCTGGACGCCGTCGAATAGGCCCTGGTCGTTGACAAGAGCGAGAGGATTTGGCATGCATTCGCAGCCGACAAGAAGCCGACCCGCCGACCTTGACACGAAGCCAACCACCAGCAAGGTCATCGCCAGTTTCCCGCTTCGGGACAGCGCGAGACCCGGGAAGGTCAGAACTATCAGTGCGAGAACGATGTCGTAATACCGCTCGAACGTGAAACCGATCAGGCTGTACGGCATCAGACCCGAGGGCGCATAGCTCCCCACCCACCACAGGGCGCCACAGAGCACGAGCATCGCTCCAAAAGGCACCTCGGGCCGCCTTTCCCACGCCACAATGCCGGCCACCACAAATGCAAGGCCAAACAGAGTGTCGAGCACCAGAAAACGGGTCGGCGCACCCTGCGTGGCTCCAACGACTGCCGTAGTCACACCGAACGTCACCACACCGAAACAGAGGAGCCGCCTCACGGTGACGCCGATCGGTGTCATCACCGGATTGTCGCCGAAAACCCGTCCGTGAGATAGCGGGAAATCCCTGATTCATCCGAGTGCTTTCACCGTAGGCGGATCGATCCCAACCCCATACGTTGGCCAGCGGAGCCAGAGCATCTGACCTGCATCGGCAAAGGAGGCCGTGGTTGGGAAACTCAAACCAGCAACCGTCGCGCTCGAAGCGAATCGTCCTGTTCTTGGTGGCCGTTGTTGCTACTTCTGTGGTCAACGTCGCACCCGCCCACGGGAAACCACTCGAGAGAGCGAGATTCAACGCCCACGTCGAAACTACGCATTTTGACTTCTGCGATTCGTCGGGCATG
The DNA here is from genome assembly GCA_035620735.1 of Acidimicrobiia bacterium. GTDB lineage: Bacteria > Actinomycetota > Acidimicrobiia > Spongiisociales > ZC4RG35 > JANQRA01. The sequence continues at coordinate 3,117 of DASPGH010000042.1, forward strand.
ACAGTCCTAGAGGTGCTCGACGCTGAGATCAACCTCATCGTCGTTTCGCGTGGCAGGGAGAATTTGCCGGCGTTTCAATCAAACGCCCATGGCTCCCTCACCTGGACGAACTTGGCCAATCAAAAGACTGTCAAGAGTGTCTTCAACATCGCCGACCAAGATCACCGTGTGACTGACAATGGCGATGGCACTCTCACGGTCATCGTCAAGTCAAACGGGGGCGATCGTTGGTACGGTCCCGATGGACGACTCCTCTTTCGGGAACCAGGACAGACTCGCTACGAGCTCCTGGTCGATCACGGTGGGACACCGAACGATCCGTTCGACGATGAGGTCCTGGAGTTCGTGGGCCTCCTCAAAGAGTCGACTGGTCGCAACGATCTCCAAGGGAGAGACTTCTGTGACGACATGCTTTCGCTTCTCCGCTGATAGCAGGGCCGGGGGCCATCAGACCAACACCCAGGACGGGATCTTTGGAGAGGTTTTGAGGCTCTGCTACGTATCGGTTTCGTAACGGCCACCCGGCACCATCAGGACGTGATCAGAAAATCGATCTGACTAGGGTGTTTACTGGAGCTGGGGGGATTTGAACCCCCGACCCCCTCGTTGCGAAAGATGCGGTCAAAACGCTCTGACCAGGTGCTTTGTGATCGGTTAGACCGCTTGTGGGGCGGCTGTGGAGCGACCGAGGTGAGGTGTCGTGAGAACATAGTGAGACTTCATGAGATCACTCGCAGATGCCCAGATGCCTACAGGTCCCCGGCCAACCGATAGAAGCCGTCTACCCACTCGGCTGACGACTGCCCTGTCCTCCATCCGTGGGTGGAGGACAGGATCAACCGTAGGACAGGCGCCTGAACACGGGTCCCTGCGTAGCTTGGTCCCATGACCAGAGAGAGCCGTCGGATGCCCGAGTGCACAACCGCCAAGGCGTGAGCGTGTTGGGCGCCGAGCCGGGTCGGTCGTTATCCGACAGCGAACCCAAGCCTCCGCGTCGAGGCCCTTTCACGCGGTGGCCACATG
>DASPGH010000043.1:0-15081 GCA_035620735.1 Acidimicrobiia bacterium
CGCCCGACCTGGTCGAGAAGGCTGCGTCGGCCGGAGTGGGTCTCCGGCATTTCCCGGGACGATCAGGTCTGGAGAGCTCGGTGCGCATCGGCCTACCCGGGAGTGGAGACGACTTCGACCGCCTGGTGAGGGTTCTCACCGAGGTCCTGGCTGACGTCAAGGACATGGAGGTGGCGGATGTCTCCTGAGCTGGACCTGACCCGGACCGCGGAGATGGAGAGGAAGACCGGAGAAACCGATGTCGAGATCTCGATCCGGCTCGAGGGGAACGGGCTTTCCCGTGTGGACAGCGGTCTCGGATTTCTCGACCACATGCTTGCCACTCTGGCCAAGCACAGTGGTTTCGATCTCGGTCTCCGAGCCAAAGGGGATGTCGTTGTCGACGATCATCACACGGTCGAGGACTGCGCCATCGTGCTGGGCCGGGTCCTCGACGAGGCCCTGGGTGACCGTCACGGGATAGCTCGTTTCGGCTCGGCCTATGCACCTCTCGACGAGTCGCTGACACGGGCGGTGGTCGATTTGTCCGGACGACCCTGGTCGGAGGTGTACATCGACTTCGACCGGGAGCGAATCGGCGAGGTTGCCACTGAGAACCTCATCCACTTCTTCCGCAGCTTCGCCATCGAAGCCCGCTTGGGCCTCCACATCGACCTGATCCGGGGGGACAACGATCACCACAAGGCCGAGTCGGCGTTCAAGGCTCTCGCCCTCGCCCTGAGGGCGGCGGTGAGCCCACAGGGGGACGACGTCCCCAGCACCAAAGGAAGTCTCCGATGAGTCTGGTGGTGGTGCCGACCGGCACGGCCAACACGGCCTCGATCTTCGCGGCCCTTCGCCGGCTCGGTGCCGACCCGGTCACCGCAGGCGACCGGACGCAGGTGGACACCGCAGACCGGGTCGTCCTGCCCGGGGTGGGGTCCTTTGGAGCGGCGATGTCGGAGATCGATCGACGAGGGCTCCGAGAGGCTTTGGCGAAGCGGGTCGAGGAGGGCCGGCCCACGTTGGCGGTTTGTGTTGGCATGCAGCTCCTGGCCGCGACCAGCGAGGAGAGCACCGGTGTCGACGGCCTGTCCGTGATCGAGGGTGAGGTGCGCCGCTTCCCCGGGACGGTGCGGGTTCCGCAGATGGGATGGAACCGGGTGACGGTTCCGGGGAGTGGCATTCGATTCCTTACCGACGGCTGGGCCTACTTCGCCAACTCATACCGCATGGTCGACGTCCCCCGAGGATGGGCTGGCGCATCCACCGACCATGGCGGCAGTTTCGTTGCAGCCATCGAGCGTGGCGACGTTCTGGCCTGTCAGTTCCACCCCGAGCTCTCAGGGCCCTGGGGGAGCGGAGTCCTGGCTCGCTGGCTGGGGAGGGCCACCTGATGCTGGCGAAACGCGTCGTCCCGTGTCTCGACATCGACTCGGGGCGGGTCGTCAAGGGTGTTCGTTTCTCCGGTTTGCGGGACGCGGGTGATCCCGTGGAGAGCGCCGCCGTCTACGAGGCTCAGGGTGCCGATGAGGTGATTCTCCTCGACGTGTCGGCGACACCCCAGGGTCGGGCAGGCAACCTCGAGGTGGTGTCGGCGGTACGTGAGGTGCTCTCGATCCCCCTGACGGTGGGTGGCGGGGTTCGAGACACCGATGATGTCGCCCGGCTGCTCACAGCCGGTGCCGACAAGGTGGGGATCAACACAGCCGCCGTGGAGAGACCTGAGCTGATCGCGGAGGTGAGCATGCGTTTCGGAGCCCAGTGCACCGTGGTGGCAGTCGACGCCGCCGCCCGGAATGGGGGGTGGGAAGTCGTGGTTCGCAGTGGAGCGGAGCGGACCGGTTTCGACGCCATTGAGTGGTGCAGCAAGGCCGCGGCATTGGGGGCGGGAGAGCTGCTTCTCACCAGCTGGGATCGAGATGGCACCGGCGATGGCTACGAGCTGGACCTGGTTGCCCAGGTGGCTGAGGCTGTTTCGGTGCCGGTCATCGCATCGGGCGGAGCCGCCGGGTCGGCCCACATGATCGAGGCTTTCCAGGCGGGTGCGAGCGCAGCTCTCATCGCCTCCATTCTCCATGATGGCCTGAGCACAGTCGATCTGCTCAAACGCGACCTGCTGGCGGCCGGAGTCGAGGTGCGACCATGATCATCCCTTCGATCGATGTCGTCGCCGGAACGACAGTCCAGCTAATCGAGGGTGAGACTCCGGTCCTCGACGCCGGAGACCCCTCTGCCATCCTCGACCGCTTCTCCCTGGTGGGAGAGGTCGCGGTGATCGACATCGACGCCGCCCGAGGCGAGGGAGACAACACCGGGATCATCGAGAGCCTTTGTGGCAGGGCCCCGATCAGGGTTGGGGGTGGGATCCGCTCCGTCGAACGAGCTCTCTCCTGGCTCGACGCCGGAGCCGAGCGAGTCATCATCGGCACCGCGGCCGAAGAGAATCTGCTCTCCGCGCTACCCAGGGAGCGGGTGATCGTCGCCCTGGACGCGAGACGTGGGGAGGTGCTCACTCACGGATGGCGCACCGAGACCGGGCGCGGCCTGCTCGAGTCGATCACGAGGTTCGGGGATCTCTGCGATGGCTTCCTGGTGACTTTCGTCGAGCGCGAGGGTCATATGGACGGGACAGATCTCGCCCTGGCTGCCAGAGTCGTCGAAGCCGCTGGAGATGTCCGGGTCACGATCGCCGGAGGGATCACCACACCGGCTGAGATCGCAGAGCTCGATCGGATCGGGGCCGATGCCCAGGTTGGGATGGCGCTCTACACCGGCAAGCTCGATCTCGGCGAAGCCTTTGCCGCTCCTCTGGTCTCCGACCGAGACGACGGGCTGTGGCCGACCGTCGTCGTAGACGAGCACGACACGGCACTGGGTCTGGCCTACTCGAGCCTGGGCAGCCTGAAACAGGCACTGGAGACGAGGAGCGGCGTCTATGAGAGCCGGCGCCGTGGTCGATGGGTGAAAGGTGAGAGCACCGGCGCCGTCCAGGAGTTGCTCACCGTGGCCGTGGACTGCGATCGGGACACACTCCGGTTTCGAGTCAGACAGACCGGGCATTTCTGTCACGAGGGGACCAGGACCTGTTGGGGTGAGGATCGGGGCCTGGGTCGTCTCGACCGTCGCCTGCGAGCGATCGCCGAGGAGATGCCCCCGGGCTCCAACACCGTCCGTTTGCTCGAGGATCCGGGTCTACTCGACGCCAAACTGACCGAGGAGTTGGCCGAGTTGGTGGAGGAGGATTCCAACATCATCTCCGAGACGGCCGACGTGCTCTACTTCGCTTTGGTAAAAAGCGTCGCAGCGGGAGTAAGGATGGAGGACATCGAAAGGGTCCTCGACCGCCGGGAGAGAGCCGTAACCCGACGACCGATGACGGTCAAGGAGGAGAAGTGAGCGGGATGCTGCGCCGGGTCACCCCGGCAGAGCTGAACGGAAACAGACCGGCATCGTTCGGCCCTGACGAGGCCAAGGTGGCCGCGGACATCGTCGAGGCGGTGCGCAACGGTGGCGAGCCGGCGCTGCGCTCACATGCGGAGGAGTTTGGCGACATCGAGGAGGGTCGGCCTCTGACGGTCGATCGTGAGGACCTGCGCGCTGCCTACGAGAATCTCGACACGGCCAGCCGGGACACGCTGGGCAGGGCGCACCGGCGCATCGAGTCCTTCGCCAGGGCACAACGAGAAGGCCTGTCCGATCTCACCATCTCCATCGAGGGAGGCCAGGCCGGCCACCGTTGGATACCCGTGAGCTCGGTCGGCGCCTATGCCCCTGGTGGGCGCTACCCCCTTCCCTCGTCGGTGTTGATGACTGTCACTCCGGCCCGAGTTGCCGGAGTGACAAGCGTTTGGGTGGCGTCACCACGTCCTTCCCCTCTCACGCTGGCAGCGGCGTGGGTTGCGGGAGCGGACGGCCTGCTCGCGGTCGGCGGGGCCCAGGCCATCGCTGCTCTCGCCTTCGGGACGGTGACACCCTCCTGCGACCTGATCGTGGGCCCGGGGAACAAGTGGGTGACGGCGGCCAAAAAGCACCTCTACGGCGAGGTGGGCATCGATGGGCTGGCCGGCCCGAGCGAGATCCTGGTCATTGCAGACGAGCATGCCAGCCCGACCCTGGTCGCTGCCGACCTTCTGGCGCAGGCAGAGCACGACGTCGATGCCATCCCGGCTTTGATCACGACCTCCGCCGAGCTGGCAGAACGGGTAGATGCCGAGTTGGAGTCACAGCTGGCCGATCTCCCCACGGCCGACGTCGCCCGGTCGGCCATCCACAATGGTGTGTGCGTGGTGGTCGAGAATCTGACCCGTGCCGCTGGGGTCTCCGACAACCTGGCACCGGAGCATTTGGCCATCCACACCGTCGACCCTCGGGCGGTGGCGATGCAGGTGCGCAACTACGGGTCGATCTTCGTCGGCGGAACCGCTGCCGAGGCGTTCGCCGACTACGGGGCCGGCCCCAATCACGTGCTGCCCACCGGCGGAGGTGCTCGCTTCTCCGGCGGTCTGTCGGTTCTCACCTTCCTCAAGGCATCCACCTGGCTGGCCGTCGACTCGCCCGAGCCCCTCATCGAGGACACTGCCCGTCTGGCCCGCCTCGAGGGTCTCGAAGCGCATGCCCGCGCCGCACTGGGCCGGTCGCGGTCCACGTGATCCAATAGATTTGGGCGGGCGGTGACCAAGGTCTTCCACAGCCCCGCCCCCGACGTGCAGATCCCTGATACGGCGTTGACCCCATATGTGTTCAGAAAGGCGGATCGACTCGCCGATCACGTCGCGGTTATCGACGGCCCGAGCGGTCGGTCATACACCTATGCCGAGCTGTTCGGCGCCGCCCGCAAGGTGGCCGGCGGGCTTGTTGCCGCGGGCATGGAGAGGGGGGACGTGCTGGCAATCCTTCTTCCCAACATCCCTGAGTACCCCCTGGTCTTCCACGGTGTGGCCCTGGCGGGGGGAACCACCACCACCATCAACCCCACCTACACCACGGGCGAGATCTCCCGTCAGCTCAACGACTCGGCCGCGCGGTTCCTGGTCACCATCGAGCTGTTCCTGGAGTCGGCCCTGGAGGCGGCAGCCTCATCCGGTGTCGAGACCGTCTATGTCCTGGGGGAGGCTCGTGAGGGCTCGCGGTCGTTCTTCGAGTTGCTCGCCGCCGACCCCATCGATCAGATCGAAATCGACCCGGGTGAGCAAGTGGTGGTGCTGCCGTTCTCGTCGGGGACGACCGGTCTGCCCAAGGGAGTTGAGCTGACCCACAGGAACCTGGTGGCCAACCTCGCCCAGACAGAGGCTCTGGCCACGACGACGGAGGAGGACGTGATCCTCGCCGTTCTCCCCTTCTTCCACATCTACGGGATGCAGGTCCTCATGAACGGAGTGCTCTTCCATGGGGCGCGCATCGTCACCATGCCGCGTTTCGACCTGGCCGAATTCCTCGCCCTCATCGAGACCCACCGGGTCACCAGGGTCGCCGTCGTCCCGCCCATAGTCCTCGCCCTGGCCAAGCATCCCATGGTCGCCGACTACGACCTGTCGAGCCTCGTCCAGGTGGGCTCGGGGGCGGCGCCGCTCAGCGCCGAAATCGAGATGCTGGCCGCGGAGCGAACGGGCGCCGAGGTGATCCAGGGCTACGGGCTCACAGAGACCAGCCCGGTGACCCACACCGCCCTTCCCGGACAGGCCCGGTCGGGCTCCATTGGCGTCCTGATCCCGAATACGGAGGCTCGGGTGGTCGATCCGATCAGCGGGGATGACCTGGGAGAGGGTGACTCGGGCGAGCTCTGGCTGCGCGGCCCGCAAGTGATGAAGGGCTATCTCAACCACCCCGAGGCCACCAGGGCGTGCATCGACGAGGACGAATGGTTCCACACAGGGGACATTGGCCACGTCGACGACGACGGCCATTGGTACATCACCGACCGTCTCAAGGAGCTGATCAAGTACAAGGGTTTCCAGGTAGCGCCGGCCGAGCTGGAAGCGATCCTCTTGACCCATCCCGCCATCGCCGACGCCGCGGTCATCCCAATCCCGGACGAGGAGGCGGGGGAGATCCCCAAGGCTTTCGTGGTGACCCAGACTGGGGCGCAGCTGAGCCCGGACGAGGTGATGAGCCACGTCGCCAGTCAGGTGGCATCGCACAAAAAGGTGCGGGCAGTGGAGTTCATAGACGAGATACCGAAGTCGCTCTCAGGAAAGATCCTGCGACGTGTGCTGCGGGACAGGGAGGAGGCAAATGCCTGACATCGGCGCGATGCGCTCACGTTTCGCCGCCCTCCACGAGAGAGGCACCTTCCTCATGCCCAATGTCTGGGACGTGGGCTCGGCACGGCTTCTCGAGTCACTCGGGTTCGATGCCATCGCCACGACCAGCTCCGGGTTTGCCGCAACCCTGGGTCGGCACGACCAGAACGTGAGTCTCGAGGAGCTGGTCGGGCACGTCGCCGACATATGCGGGGCCGTGGCCATCCCGGTCAGCGTGGACGCCGAGGACGGCTACGCCGACGATGACGGGCTGGCAGCCACCGTCGATGCCCTGGCGGTGGTAGGCGCTTGTGGGGTTTCCATCGAGGACTACCGGCCGGGAGAGGGTCTGCTCGATCTCCACGCTGCGACAGAGCGAGTGGGCATCTACGTCGAGGCGGCCAACCGTCACGGTGTCACCGTGACGGCTCGCGCAGAGAACCATCTCTACGGCGTGCAGGATCTGGATGACACCCTCAGGCGGCTGACGGCCTATGCCTCAGCCGGCGCTCACGTCGTCTACGCACCGGGACTCGTCGACGTGGACCAGCTCGCTCGAGTGGTCGAATCTGTCGAAAAGCCGGTCAATGCACTGCTTCTCCCGACAGGGCCAACGGTTGCCGAGATGGGAGAGATCGGTGTACGTCGGCTCTCGACAGGTGGTGCCCTGGCCTTTGTCGCCTATGGGGCCGCCGCCCGCGCTGCTCGTGAGTTGCAGAGGGACGGGACCCAGAACTACGCCGCGAGCTCATTGACCGGCGACGAGCGAAGACGAGCGTTCGGCTAGCCCCGCCTGCGGCCGAACAGCCCACCGCTCAACAGCAGGCCCGCACCGAGCACGAATCCGAAGTCGTACCAGTTGCCGTTGTTGTTGACCTCGTAGATGTTCACGTTGTCTGTGAAGAGGGAGATGAAGAAGGTGATGGGTGCGATGAGACCGTGCCAGAGCCCGAGCCAGAATCCTGCAGGATCCGCTCCCGCGTCGACTGCGGGATTGGGGCCGGCGGCGCAGGCGGCGAGTAACAGGACTGCAACGACGAGGAGAGCTGTGATGCGCACCTTCCGACTCATGCCGGCACCACCTCGACCGGGATCCCGTTGAGCACGGCGTTGCCCGAAAGCGGGTCCATGGCTCCCGTAGAGAGCTGATTGCTGTTGACTCCTGCGCGCGAGGCGGCGACCGTCATCTGCACTCCTTCCATGTCGTGACCCCAACCATGGGGGAGGCTAACCACGCCCACCATGATCTCGTCCGTTATCTCGACGGGGGCGATCAAGGTCCCGGCAGAAGAAGAGACCTTGGCTGCGCCGTCCGGCTCCAGCCCCAGTCGAGTGGCATCGTCGGGGTTGACCTGCAGGGTGCAGCGCTCCCGACCCTTCACCAGGACTTCGACGTTGTGCATCCACGAGTTGTTAGAGCGGACGTCGCGTCGGCCGATCAGCATCATTCGACCGTTGGTCTCCCGCTTCATCAGACTCTGGAGACGGGCCACGTCGTCGATCAGCTCATCGCGAGCCAGCTCCACCTTGCCCGATGGGGTGCACAGGTCGTCGGGGAGCCTGGGCTGGAGTGGGCCCAGGTCCACGCCGTGGGGCGATTCCCGGAGCCGGGTCAGATTCAGACCCTCGAGATCACGTCCGTAGCCGTCGCCGTAGGGGCCGGTCCGGATGAGAAAGTCGAGCATCCGCTCCGGTCCCGGCCCGCCGTCGGTCGCGGCGAAGATCTCCTCGGGGTCGCGACCGGAGATGGGAGAGCCCGGATCGCCCACTGCCGAGCCGACCATCATGGCGAATACGGCGTCGTCGAGTGTCTCCGGGTCGGCATCCGGGCCCTGGCCGGTCAGCGTCGCCCCGAGCCGGAGCAGCACCTGCCACTCATCGAGCCCATCTTCCTCTACCTCGTAGAGAGCCGGGGAATAGTTGGCGATGTTGCGCACCGACAGCTGATAGAAGGCGAAGTCATAGTGAGGCCGCCGCAGCGGAGTGCTGCCCGGGAGGATCACATCGGCGTGGCGGCTGGTCTCGTTGAGATAGATGTCGACAGACACCATGAAATCGAGAGATCGGAAGGCCTCTTCGAGACGCCGGCTGTCCGGCGTGGAGAGGATCGGGTTTCCGGCGATGGTGATCATCGCTCTGATCCGGCCATCCCCGGGCTCGAGTATCTCGTTGGCCATCTCCGAGACGGGGAGCTCGCCCCGGACCTCGTGCCGTCCGTTGACCCGGGTTGTCCACCGCCCCGTCTCGAAACGGCGACGGGACCGGCGTTGTTCATGCGCAGCCCTGGGGAACATGGCGCCCCCAGGCCGGTCGAGGTTCCCTGTTATGACGTTGAGCACGTCCACCATCCACGAGGCCATCGTGCCGAACTCGGCGGTGTGGGTTCCGATCCGCCCGTAGACCGCGGCAGTGTCGGCGGTGGCGAGCTCTCGGGCGATGCGTCGCGTGACGTCGGCGTCTACTCCGGTCGCCGTTCCGACCGAGTCGGGGGTGAATGGCTCGACGACTGCGGCGACCTGATCGAGACCGTCGACATGGCCTTCCAGACGGCCCAGTGTCGCCAGGTCTTCGGTGAAGATCACGTTGGCCAGGGCGAACAGGAACAGCGCGTCGGTCCCTGGTCTGATCGGAACGTGCTCGTCGGCCGCCGCGGCCGACTTGGTGAGCCTGGGGTCGACGACAACGATCTTCCCTCCCCTGTCACCTATCGCGGCCATTCGACCCGGCCAGTCCGGAGCCGTGGCCAGGCTGCCATTCGACTCATGAGGGTTGGCGCCGAGCATCAGGAGGTAGTCGGTGCGGTCGAGATCGGGAACGGGAATCAGGTCCGGGTGCCCGAACATATAGCCACACGTGAGGTGTTTGGGCATCTGGTCGACAGTGGACGCGCTGAAGATGCTCCTGGTCCGCAACATTCTCAGCATGGCCCTGGGATACAGGGCACCCGACATCGAGTGGACGTTCGGGTTCCCCAGATAGACCCCGACGACGTTTGGGCCGTACTCGGCGATGAGCGGGGTGAGCCGCTCTGCGATGAGGGCGAACGATTCATCCCAGGATGCCGGGACGTGCTTGCCCTCGCGCATGATCAATGGGGTGCGGACCCGATCCGGGTCCTGGTCGAGCTTGCCCAGAGTGGAGCCCTTGGGGCAGATGAACCCGTGGCTGAAAACGTCATCGCGGTCCCCGCGGATGCGTACCACGTCGCCATTGCGATGGCTCACCTCGAGCCCGCATGTCGCCTCGCAGAGGGGGCAGGTCCGATAGTGGACCGACAGTTCGGCTGTCACGACGGTCAATCTAATGGAGTGAGGTGAGACTCAGGGGCCGATAGCGTTGAGAAGATGGGTCACAGCCACGAGCCACGCGCCGGCGAGCGTCATTTTCGACCCCATCCAGTGCTGGATGAGGCTCGCCGCCTGCTGGCGGAGGGCTACCGGATCGACCACGCCACGCTTCAGGTCGAGCTGGAAAGCCACCGGGAGTGCCTAGAGGCCTCCTGGTGAATCGTGGGGTCATGCCGACTCGTTTTTGAACATCCTCGTTCCGAAGTACACGCCCACCAAGACCAGGCCGGCCGTTACTGCGAGCCCGATCGCGGACGCTCTGGAGAAGATGTCGCCACCGAAGATCGCGCGCGCCCCGTCGACGATGCGCGTGAGCGGGTTCCATTCGGACAGTGTCTCCAGCCAACCCGGGGCGAATGTCATCGGCAGCAAGATCCCGGAGAGCAGCATCACGGGAAGAAGTACCCCGTTGACCAGGGGCGCGAAGGCATCCTCGCTCTTCAGTTTGAGAGCCACACCGTAGGACACTGCGGAGAAGGAGCCACCGAGGAGAGCCACGATGCCGAGGACGATGGCGACTTCCACCGCTGTCGTTTCCAGACCCATGAACAGGGCGGTAACCACCAGGATGAAACCCTGGGTGGTCACCACCACCACGTCACGCAGGACTCTTCCCAGCAACAACGACCCGCGACTGGCCGGAGTCACCCTCATGCGGTCGATGACCCCCGAACGCCACTCCGCGATCAGCCCGAAGCCCACGAAGGCGGCTCCGAAGAGACCGAGAAGCACCAAGAGACCGGGCACGAAGAACTGCCAGGCGTCTCCACCGGGAAAACCGGGGGTGTTGGCCACGGGTTCGAGCAGGGGGCCGAACAATGTCAGGTAGAGGATCGGCTGGAAGACCCCGAGTATCACCCAGACCGGGTTGCGTATCGAGAGTCGCAGCGCCCGGCTGAACACGAGCCAGGTCTCTTTGATGAATGTCATGTCCTACTCCCTTGCTCAGGCGGCCCGCTCGGTGGAGTCGGGCTCGAGGTTGTCCTCACGAAGCGATCTTCCGGTCAAAGTGAGGAACACGTCGTCGAGGGTGGGGCGATGGACTTCGACCGCGGTGAGGTCGATATCCCTGGCCACCATCTCTCTGAGGAAGCCGGGGAGGACGCCCGCTCCGTGGGGGACACGGAACCTCAGCTCGGTCCCTTCGATCTCAGGCTCACTTGCGTCTTCGACGTGGGATGCGATCGCGGCCACGATGGCGGCGTTCTCAGGACCGGCGAAGCCGATGGTCACCGAGTCGCCATGAACGCTCCTCTTCAACTCGTCCGGTGTCCCTCGGGCCACGATCTCCCCCTCGTCTATCACCAGGATCCGATCACACAGGAGATCTGCCTCATCCATGTAGTGGGTGGTGAGAAAGATGGTGGTGCCCATCCCGTCACGAAGACCGGCGATATGCCCCCAGAGATTGGCTCGGGATTGGGGATCGAGGCCCGTGGACGGCTCATCGAGAAACACGAGACCCGGCTTGTGGACCAGACCCATGGCGATGTCGAGACGACGTCTCTGGCCGCCGGATAGGGTCTTGCACTGGCGCTTCCACAGCCCGTCGAGGTCGAGCTGGGCGAACAGGGCCTCACCGTTTGCGGTGGCCGTGGCGCGATCGGTTCCGTACATACGGGCGTGGTCGACGATTTCCTCGCCGGCCCGGGCCTCGGGATCGGTGCCGCCGCCTTGGGCAACGTATCCGATGCGACGACGCACCCCCACGGGGTCGGTTGCCAGGTCGCAGCCGGCGACCGTGGCCGAGCCGTCGGTGGGACGGAGAAGGGTTGTCAGCATCTGCAGGGTCGTGGTCTTCCCGGCCCCGTTGGGTCCGAGGAAACCCACGATCTCCCCGGTGTCGACCGTGAAGTCGACGCCACGGACGGCCTCCACCTCCCCGGCTCTGCTCTTGTACACCCGGCGAAGCCCACTGGACTCGATCATGATTTCCGACATATTTGCGACCTCTCTGATATGCTTAGAGTGTTGAGTATCTTATGAATCAAGAGATTCAATTGTCAAGAGAACAGCGTCTGGCAGCCATTGCTCAGATGGTTGACGCGTTGCGAGCGTCGCAGACCGCGTCGGACATGATGGACGAAGCCTTCTGCGATTTCCTCGGAATAAACCGTACCGACGGCCGATGTCTCGACGTGGTCGACCGGCTGGGCGAGGTGACGGCGGGGCAGCTGGCCACCGAGGTCGGGCTGACCACCGGAGCGGTAACGGCCATGGTCGACCGTCTCGAAAGGGCCGGTCTACTCGAACGCAAGAGTGACCCGGGAGATCGCCGGAAGGTGCTCATCACCATGACCGAGGAGGCCAAGCAGATCACCAGCGAGATCTATGGGCAGATGGCCCATGCCACGGCGCCCTTCGTCTCCCAGCTCTCAGACCAGGATTTGGTAACCCTCATCTCCTTCTTCTACGCCAGCCGAGACGTCAATCTCGAGTTGGCCAAAAAGGTCAGGAGCCGAACCGACAAACGCAAGATCCCACTCCGTTTGCGTCTCGAGCAGGCCAAGGAGCTGACAAAGGACGCCAAGGCACTCATGAAGCTCATCAGGAACGAGATGAAGGATTGGGTGAAGGTCGACTTCGTCGTGGGGAACAGTCGCTGGGTTCAAGACGAGGACGGTCGCTGGGTCGAGGAGAGTGTCAGCTCAGACGTCTGATGTCGATGACAGAGCCGCTTTCGATTCCAGCTTCGATGGCCGCCCAGATCCGACGGGCGGCGACATCGGGATCAACCAGGTCGCCCTGCTCGTGGAGGTCGTGGAATCGGTCGACTTCCGGGAAGTCTTGCTCGGCCACCGATCTGATCTCCGCCTGCATCGCAGTGGCGACAACGCCGGGGGCGATCGCCGAGACCCTGACACCTCCCCGCTTGTCCTGTTCCGCCGCCACGTTGCGAACCCACTGATCGAGCGCCGCCTTGCCCGCCCCATATGACGACCATCCGGCGTAGACGCTGGAGGCGGCTCCGGAGCTGATCATGACCAGGTCGTGACTGCCCTCGCGACCGGCCAGAGACGCCAGGAAATGATGCCCCAACACCTGTCCGGCGGCACTGTTGAGGAGGACGTTGGACGTGTAGGCCGCTGAATCGACCTCACCGGCGAATCCGATCGGGGTCAAGGTCCCAGCGGCGTGGATGAGGACTGCTCTTCTTGGCTCGCTCTCCACGATCAGGCGCCGCAGTTCGTCTCCGACGGCCACCCAGTCATCTGGATCGGAGAGATCGGCGGGGAAGTGGGCGACTCCGCTGTCTTCGGGTGGTCCCGAACGACTGATGTCGACGACGAGGGCCGGAAACGGAACCGATCGGGCCAAGGCCAGGCCCAGCCCACTGGATGCACCGGTGATTACCACGAGGTCGGTCATGTCCGCACGCTAGGACTCAACGCGGGTTGGATGTACAGGGTGTCGTGGATTCCGAGTCATCTTGCTATGGCAACGCCGTTGGTCACCAGCCTCTCACGTCCTCGGTCCCGGGGAGTCGGGCCTCGTCGCCGTAGGGGAAGATCTCCATGAGCTCGCCTGCGGTGATCCTCTTCTGGATCGCCTTCCATGGCTCCACCTCGAACAGATCGCCGTGGCGCTCGTGAAGTGCCTCGCGGAGCTCGGATTTGAGCCCGAGAAACCGTTGGTGCTCCTCCGGGAAAACGTCGTTGTCCCCAACCGAGAACCAGGGTGCCTCGCTCATCGCCTCTGTCTCGTCTCTCGGCTCCGGCATCTCGCGGAAGGTGACATCGGTCAGGGCGCTGAGCTCGTCGTAGTCGTAGAAGACGACTCGACCGTGTCGGGTGACCCCGAAGTTCTTGAGTAGAAGGTCCCCGGGGAAGATGTTGGTGCAGGCGAGGTCCTTGATCGCCTGGCCGTAGTCGATCACAGCCGATGCGGCCGCGGTCGGGATAGCCTCGCGGGCGTAGAGGTCGAGCGGGATGACCCGTCTCTCCACATAGAGGTGGCTGATGACGACCTCGTCTCCCTCGAGCCGCACCGTTTTCCCCGCCTGACCGACCAGCTCGTCGAGCAGACTCGGGTCGAACCTCGAGCTGTGAAACGAAAGGTGCTGGAAGTTCTGGGCGTCGATGAGCCGACCCGCCCGGTCGTGCTGGGAGACGAGGCGGTACTTGTCCATGATGGTGTTGCGTGTGGTGCGCTTCGGCGGTGGGAACTTGTCTCTGATCACCTTGAAGACGTCGTCGTAGCCGGGCATGCCGAAGACGATCATCACCAGGCCCTGGGTGCCGGGCACGTACTCGAAGCGCTCCTCGGTGGAGTTCAGGTGACGCAGAAGGTCGCGATAGAGCTCGGTCTTGCCGTGTTTGTTCTGCCCGATCGAGATGTAGAGCTCGGCGATCCGTTTCCTCGGCATCAGCCGACGCAGGAACCGGACCAGGTCGTAGGGGCGGGTGACTTCGACGTGGAAGTACGACCTCGTGAAGCTGAAGAGGATCGACACCTCGTCTTCGGTCAGAAGCACCGCATCCACGACGACACCGCCTCCCTCGTGGCGTAGCGACAGCACCATCGGGAGACGCACCGAGCCGGCGTAGAGCAGACCGACGACGTAGGCGGACTGGCCTCGGTAAAAGACTGACCGCACCATCTCGGCCCGTCCCACGACCGGGAGCCCGCCACGTTCGGTGAGACGCTCCTCGATCCGGGCGGCGACCGCCGCGGCGTCGCTATCGAGACGTTTGAACGGGGTCTCCTGCATGAAGTGGCTGAGGATGCGGGCCACCAGGTCGGCCGTGGTGTCCTGTCGATCGAAGATGAAATAGACGGCCTCGTGGGAGGGGCTCGGGGGGCTGTCGAAGTCTGTGTCGACGAACTCGACACGGCTGTCGACCCCGACGGTGTCGAAAACCTGTCTCGTCACCGAGTTGTGGAACGTCTCGGCCAGCTCCCAGTCCTGACGCTGGGCGATGAGACTGGAGTAGACGGCCTTTATCGCGATCCACAGCATCGGATCGTCGATGCGCTCGCCGAGGGTGCGTCTCACATCGTCGACGACGGTCTTCACGACGTGGCTGTAGATCTTGAGCCGACCCAATGCGTCGGCTTGCATTCCACGCCAGTCGGCTCGGGCAAATCGGGTCGGAGAGCGCTTGTTGAAGGCACTGAACCGATTCATGTAGTCGTCGAAGCCGTCGAGGACCCGTCCTGCGGTGAGGTTGGAGAGCCGGCTATCGGAGAGCGACGAGGCCATCAGGACTGTCGGACGTGGCCGACTGTGACACCGCTAGGCGGTGCGAGCGCCCAGCTCATTGTCGAGAAGGAGGATGGCGCTCGACTCACCGCCGGCGAGACGCACCCGCTCGAGGATCGTCTCCACCATCGCCTCTTCCTCATTTTGCTCCGCTATGAAGCTTTGCAGGAATGGAAAGCTGGCCAGATCGCCTCCGTCAGACGCCAGGCGATAGATGTCATGGATCGCCAGTGTCACCCGCTGCTCCTGGGCCAGGGCGGTCTCGAAGACCTGCTCGACGCTCCCGAAATCGGAGCTCGGAGCTTCGATG
>DASPGH010000044.1:0-4125 GCA_035620735.1 Acidimicrobiia bacterium
GCCGTGCGCCGGAATGGCTGTAACCCGATGGGCTCCACGCCCGCCATCTCGGCGATGACATCGCCCCAGGCTCCGGCGGCATTGACCACCGCTGAGGCCGGCCACGATCTGTCTCCGGCCACAACGACCCATTGCGCACCCTGACGTGTGATCGAGGAGACCGGGGCCGAGGTGATCAACTCCGCGTCATGGCTCCTTGCGACACGCACGAACGCCTGGTGCAGCGCAGCGACATCGATGTCTGCGCCGGACGGCTCGAAGAGCGCTCCTGCAACCCAGTCGGGGCGCAACGCAGGCATGAGTTCGATGGCCCGTGACGGCTGGAGCAGTTCGTTCTCGGCGCCGTTGGCCCGTCCCATGGCAGCCTTAGCCTCGAGATCTTCCAGACCGTCGCGGTCGGCCACCCACATGACTGCTCGATCTGACAGCAACGGTGAGTCCACGGCCCCTTTGGGTGGATGTTGGAGGAAGTCACGAGCACCCCGAACCAGTGGGCGCGAGCCCGCCGACCCGTAGTTCTCCACCAACATCGCCGCGGAACGGCCCGAGGTGTGATACGCCAGGCTCGGCTCCATCTCGAGCAGGACCACCGAACCGTGTGGTGCCAGATGGGCGGCCGCAGAGACTCCGGCGAAGCCACCACCGATCACGACGAAATCGGTCACGGGTTGATGATCACCCGGCCCACCGCCTTGCGGTCGGCCACCCACTGGAGGGCCTTCGCTCCATCATCCAGGGAGTAGCGTTTCTGAATGATCGGCTGGATCTTGCCTTCGGCGGCCCACTCGATGATCTGTGCGAAGTTCTCCCTGTGTCGCTCCGGCTCCTCCCGGGTGAACCGGCCCCAGAACACGCCGACGATCGAGTTGCCCTTGAGGAGAGGGAGGTTGAGAGGTATCCGAGGGATATCGCCGGCAGCGAAACCGACCACCAGGAGTCTTCCGTTCCAACCCGTCGATCGCAGGACCTGCTCTGTGACCTCACCCCCAACAGGGTCGTAGGCCACGTCGACGCCTTCGCCGTCGGTCAGAGCATCGATTGCCTCACGGATCGGCACCTCGTCATAGCGGATGATTGCGTGGGCACCGGCCTCGGTTGCAGCTTCGGCCTTCTCGTCGGAGGATACCGCGGCCAGGACACGCGCCCCGAGGATGTCCCCGATCTGCACGGCTGCCATCCCCACGCCTCCGGATGCACCAAGGACGAGAAGGGTCTCTCCTTCGGACAGTTCGGCGCGATCGACGAGAGCGTGATAGGAGGTGCCATATCCACCGGGGAGTGTGCTCGCCGTGTCGCTGTCGATGACCTCGGACAGCAGCGCTGTGTTGCCAGCTTCGAGCACAACCCTTTCCGCCATGGCTCCATGGAAAGTGAAACCACAGACTCGGTCCCCGGGCGAGAAGCCCGGCGCCTCGTTGGCGACGATCACTGTTCCGGCCAGCTCGTAGCCGGGCGCAAACGGAGGATCGGGCTTGATCTGATATTCACCCTTGACCATCAGCGTGTCGGCGAAATTGACGGTCACTGCCTCGACGTCGACGAGAAGCGTCCCCGGACCGGGTGCGGGGTCGGGGAGGTCTCCGACACGAAGTGACTCGATTCCCGAGTAGTCATCGCAGATGAGAGCTCTCATGGTCCGCAGACTAAGGCCGGCCACGTCGGGTGCGCTGTTCTGACACAATCGGTCTGTGCCGGTAGAGCCGATCCCCTCCCAGTTCGAACTCCCCGATCCGCGCACGGCCGAGGGCGATGTCGTTGCAGTGGGCGGCGACCTCGAGCCCGGGACGCTGCTTCAGGCATATCGCCACGGCATGTTCCCGATGGATCTGCCCGACGGTCACCTCGGCTGGTGGTCCCCAGTGGAGAGAACGGTGATCCCCGTCGATGGACTTCGTGTGACGCGCTCGCTGAGACAGTCGACGCGGCGCTACTTCGTGTCCGTGGACGAGGACTTCTACGCAGTCATCCGGTGGTGCGCCGACATCGACCGTCCCAACGGGTGGATCACCGATGAGATGGTCGAGGCCTACAGCCGCCTCTACGAACTGGGTTGGGCACACTCGATCGAGGTCTGGGACTCAGATCACGATCTCGTGGGTGGTCTCTACGGAGTTGCGATCGGAGGGCTGTTCGCGGGGGAGAGCATGTTCCATCTGGCTCGCGATGCGTCGAAGGTAGCCCTGGTCCATCTCGTTGTAGTCATGAACAGGGGTGGTCGTCTGCTGGATGTGCAATGGCAGACGTCACACCTCGAGTCACTCGGGGCGGTGGTGATCGGTCGGGACGAGTATCTACGCCTGCTACCCGAGGCGCTCGCAGTGCCGGGGCCATTCGCAGACGACCATGGTTAGAGACGCCGCGGCGACAGTAAAGTCGCCGGCGTGCTGCACGGAGAAGGATGGCACCGGCCGTAGTTGCGGGCATCGACCTGACGACGATGGGTCGTCGCGTGGCCGATCGGGCTCGTCTGGTGGCCGAAGGTATCGGCGGTGACATCGAGCTCGTGCATGTCCTCGAGCCGGTCGGTGAGGCCATGATCGAGCCGGGATTGGCCCGTCTCATGCGAGATCACCAGAGACAAGAGGCTCGCCGGATCGCCGAATGGGTCGCTGAACGCACGTCAGTAGACGTCAGTTTGGACGTCGTCAAAGGCTCGCCCGCTTGGGAGCTCGTCTCGCGGGCCAAGAAGGTCGACCTGGTTGCCTTGGGATCGTCCACGGTCGACGCCTTTTCGGGCGGGCCGGTCACACTTCGTGTCGCCCGGATGGCGTTGAGCGACGTCTTGATCGTGAGACGTCAACCGCGGGTTCCCTACCGCAGGATCCTCGCTGCCGTCGACTTCTCCGAGGCATCGCG
The DNA here is from genome assembly GCA_035620735.1 of Acidimicrobiia bacterium. Taxonomy (GTDB): domain Bacteria; phylum Actinomycetota; class Acidimicrobiia; order Spongiisociales; family ZC4RG35; genus JANQRA01. The sequence goes on from DASPGH010000044.1 coordinate 2,857, forward strand.
TGCCGCGGTCTCGCGGGCGCTCGAGATGTTCCCCGATGCCGACGTTACGGTGATGTACTCCCTACCAGCGAGATTCGACCCGCTTCTCGCCGATGCCGGTCTCTTCACAGAGGAGATGGAAGCCTCCCGGAGCACTCGCATCGAGGCGGCCAAGGACCGGATGCTCGAATTCACCCAGACGTGGAACGGCGATATTCGCACGATGGTCACCGATGGGCCGCCGGCCGAGAACATCGACGAGGCGGTGCGACGCCGCGGCGCAGACCTGGTCGTCGTTGGGAGTCGGGGGGCGTCTGCCACCCGCATGGTTCTCCTGGGAACCGTCCCCGAGGCACTCGTGGGCCACGCCCCATGCGATGTGCTCATCGCCAGGTCGCCGGCGACATTCCGAAGACCCTGACGGTGGGGCGCTTCAGCCAAGGCACGACACTCCAGCCACGCGGCGAGAAACCCAACACGCGGGGCCCAAGTCGCCGGCGTCTGTTGATTGTCGCCCATCCGGCTCCGGTCCTGAGACAAGGAAACTCCTGGGACGTCTCGAGAGTCGGGGCGTCATGACGGTGGGAGCAGAACTGCGTTGACCGCGTGCGCCACGCCGTTGCCGGCGTCGATGTTGGCGATGGTGACTGTGGAGACCCCGTCCAGGAGGATGAGTCCCTGCTCGACTCCCACTGTGATCTCAGAGCCCTGGAGGCTCATGAGCGTCTCGACACCCTGGACATCGAAGCCAGAGAGCTCACCTTCGACGATGTGGTACTGAACCACCTGAGCCAGCGCTTCTGGATCCGCCGGCAGCGTCGCTGCGGCAAACGCCTCGTCGGTTGGGGCGAAGACGGTGAAGGGCCCCGGGCCGGACAACGTGTCGGTCAGACCCGCTGCGTCGACCGCTGCGAGGAATTGCTCGAACTGGCCGGCCTCGGCCAGGACATCGATGACGTTCCCGGCCTCGGGCACTGTGGTTGTGGTTGCGATCGTGGTAGTGGTGACAGCCGCAGTCGTTGTGGTCGCGGCATCGGGTGCTGTGGTCACGGGAGTCTCGGGAATCGTGGGCATCTCCGGGTCCTGGCCCGCAGCGACGAGGGCGTCCTCCAGAGCACGCAATGTGGCTGCATCGACCACTCCGGTGGCCGGGACGCCGAGATCCTCCTGCAGGGCGATCAGCGCTGCTTCCACCTCTGCTGAGAACATGCCGTCTACCGAGCCCGAATAGTGACCGGTGGCGATGAGGATCGCCTGAAGCGCGCCAACTTGGGCCGATTCGAGGTCACC
>DASPGH010000045.1:0-16228 GCA_035620735.1 Acidimicrobiia bacterium
GATGTCAGCGTCGATACCGGTTTCGTCATGCACTCAGCCCAAGCGAAAGGAACCCCATGACACGACTCATCGACCTGTCTCAGGACATCTACGAAGGAATGAAGGTGTATCCCGGTCATCTGAAGACGGTCGTCTTCCAGCACGCCACCCACGAGGAGACGGCTCCACGTTTCGAAGGCGGGTTCTCGTTCCAGACCCTCGGCTTCATGCTCAACGACAACGGCCCGACACATGTCGACTCGTTCAGCCATCTCGATCCTGATCCCGATGCACAGACGATCGACCGCATGGACCTCAACTTGTTCTATGGCCCTGCCATATGCATAGACGTGTCAGCCGTGGAAGCAAGAAGCGACATCACCGGAGACCACCTCGACGCTGCGTTGGAGACTTCGGGGTTGACCCTCGAGCCTGACGACATGCTCTTTCTCTACACGGCGACCTTCGATCGCCACCACGGCTCCGACCGGTACCTCACCGAGTTTCCGGGCTTGGGAGCGAGCGGCGCCGAGTGGATCGTCGAGCACGGAGTCAAGACCTTTGGTGTCGACTCCCCGACACCCGACAACCCGACTTCTCGGACCTACCCCTGTCACATGATGTGTCGCCGCGAGCACATCACTCACTATGAGAATCTCCGTCTGACCGAGGTGGTGGGCACCCGCTTCACGTTCGCCGGATTTCCCCTCAAGGTCGTCGGCGCCCACGGCGGCCCCACCCGGGCTGTGGCGATCCTCGCTTGAGCGGGGGTTCTCAATCGTCCGTCACATCCAAGATCGAATCTATATGATGCAGGAAAGTTGCCGGTCGTTGCGTGGACTGACCGGATCGAACCGAGGAGGAAGTCATGGCCAAGAAGGCCCCGCGACTGATTGCAGTGGCAGTCGCACTCGCTCTCGTAGCCGTTGCGTGCGGCTCCGATGGGTCCGGGAGCGATACGACGAGCGACACGACGAGCGATACGGCGAGCGACACGACGAGCGATCCAAATGAGTTGAAGGTGATTCGCTTCGCCTTCGCCCCCGACCCGGTGTGGGACTATCTCAAGGATTCCGGCATCCGGGAGGAGATGGAGTCCGCGGCCAACATCGCCATCCTCGACTCGGCGACATGGAATGAGGTCGGGGTCTACGCCGGCGGCAACGCCGACATCATGTCGGTCGGCGACTTCGAGGTGCCGACGATCGAAGAGGAGTTCGGGATCCCGAGCGTGATCTTCGGCAAGTACAACATCGACCGCAGCATCATGGTCGCCTCGCCCGAGCACCCCGAGTACGAGACCCTCGCTGACTGCGCTGGGGGAACCGTCGCCGTCTGGGACACGCTCTCATCGACGACCATCTGGGGCATGCTCGCCCATCATCTCCACGACCTCGACTTCAGGGTCGATGGTGGGGACTTCGAGCTCGTCGTCGTGGACATCACAAACACAGGCGCACAGGCTGCCAGCGGTGACACCGATTGCGCCATCGTCCTCCCCGACTTCAACATCCCGATCCTCCTCGAGGAGCAAGTCAACGTCCTCTACGACGGCAAGACGTCCGCCGACCTGTACGCCGAGTTGGTGGAGCAGCCTGGCCACGAGGGGCCGATGATCAACATCTTCCTGGCCCGGGAGGACTGGTACGACGACCACCCCGAGGAGGTTGCCTTCTTCCTCGAGTTGTGGGACCGCGGGTTGCAGGAGTGGGCTGCCAACAAGAACGAGATAATCGCGAGCTACCCACAGCACTTCGCCGCAGAAGGTGAAGAGCAGGTCCAGTGGATCACCGACTACCTCGCCGAGCACGACTGGTTCGCCACAGGCGTCTATCTCACGGATGAGTGGGTGGAATCCGAAGCCGAGCTGTTCCCATTGCTCAACGAGGCCGGGCTCGCCGAGTCTCCCGACCAACCTCGATTCGAGGTAGTTCCAGCCGGTTGACGCAAGCAACGACGTCGCTCGAGGCCACAGCCGCCGGTCCGACCACCAGTAGGTGGTGGCGGATCGGCGGCCTCGTGCTGGGATGGGTCGGCTTCGTTCTCATCTGGGGGCTCACCTCACGGTTCATCCTCGACGAGTTCGTGCTCCCCGGCCCGGCCAAGGTCGGAGCCGCCATGTGGGACATCGTCGTCCAGGGTGAGTTCATTGATGACTTCGCGGCCAGCATCTCGAAGACATTCATCGGTTTCGCCCTGGGGGCTTTGATGGCCGTCCCGATCGGCTATTCGATGGGGCGAAGACGGTATTGGAAGGCGTTCTTCCACGACGGTGTGGTGGGGGCCGGGAGCATCCCCGGGATCACCTACGCGGTCCTGGCCCTCGTCATCTTCGGAACCGGATATCTAGGGCCCGTGCTCGCAGTCGCCATGATCTCCTTGCCCTATATAGCTCTGAGCGTGGCCGAGGGTGTGGAAGGCGTCGACATCAACCTGATCAACATGTCCCAGGCGTTCAAGCGAGCGCCGTCGGACATCATCAGACAGGTCATGGTCCCTTCGATCATGCCGTTCGTGTTCGCCGGGGTCCGTCTCGCCTTCGCCATAGCCTGGAAGGTCGAGGCGCTCACCGAGGTGTTCGGCTCGTCGAACGGTGTCGGATTCCAGATTCGCTACGCGTTCCAGGCGTTCAGCATCACCAACGTGATTGCTTGGACTCTCCTCTTCATCCTCTTCATGCTCCTCATCGAACGCGGCCTGGCGAAGATAGAGGCACACGTGTTCCGCTGGAGGATCTGGGAGGCGACCGCATGACCGCAGCCACCGTGTCCGGCACTCAAGACACCTCCGCCAACCGCAAGCCGAAGAGCAAGCTGCGACGCACCCTCACCTCGGACACCTCTGCTCGCGTCACCTTCTATGTCGCCGTCATCGTCGGATGGCAGCTCGTCGCCTGGCAGGTGGAGCGGATGCCGGCCCCCTGGGAGACCCTCCAGTTCATCTACACAGAGCTGACCGGCGGTACCCACGGCGGCGTGGTCACCGGAGAGTTCTGGGAGCACTTCCTGGCCACTCTGCAGCGTTTCTCGATCGGTCTCGCCGTTGGCTTCGTGCTCGGAGTGATCCTGGGCCTGGCTATTGGCTCGATCCGGTTCGTGCGCAGCCTGCTCAACGACGTGTTGCTGGTCTTCCTCGCACTCCCGGCCGTCATCTGGGCCTTCCTCACAGTCATGTGGTTCGGGCTCGGCTGGCAGGCCCCGGTGTACACCGTGATCCTCGCCTCCATCCCCTTCGTGGCGGTAAACGTGGCACAGGGAGTCCGATCGGTTTCACCCGAGCTTCACCTGATGTCGGATGCCTTCCAGGTTCCCCGCAGCCGACGTCTACGCAACCTGATGCTGCCCGCGATCACCGGCTACCTCTTCACCGGGCTCCGCTTCGCGGTGATCATCGGATGGAATGCTGTGCTGTTGGCCGAGTGGTTCGGTGCCTCCAACGGGGTCGGATGGAGGTCGCGCTTTTGGTACGACGCTGCCCGTTACCGTGGCTTCCTCGGTTGGGTGATCGTGTTCATCGTCTTCATCTTCGTCCTCGACGGTTTCGTGTTGCGACCCCTGCAACGACACGCCTTTCGGTGGAGGGAGAGGGGCGACGACGAGTCGGATCTCTCACTCGACGACGTAGTCACAACCGGCATCTGAGATGGAGTGCGCCCGATGGCAACCCTGAAAGTAGACGGACTAACCAAGACGTTCCCTCCCGTGGTCAAAGGTGGCAAGCCGGTGCGTGCCATCCGGGACATCTCCTTCGAGATGTCCGGTCAAGTATTCGTCTCGTTGGTGGGACCCTCAGGATGTGGCAAGAGCACGCTGCTCAACATCGTGTCCGGTGTCGAGACCCCTTCTTCCGGCACCGTGTCGGTTACTCAGGACGGTAAGCCCGCCTGGCTCGGATACGTCTTTCAGGACCCCCGGCTCCTTCCCTGGCGCACCGTCATCCAGAACATGCTCTACGTGAGCGACCTGGAAGAGGAGGAGGCGAGGCAGAACGCCAGACGCTACCTCGACATGGTTGGGCTCGCAGACGTCGAGGACATGTGGCCGGGCCAACTCTCCGGCGGGATGCAACAGCGAGTCGGGATCGCACGCGCCTTCTCGGTCGGCCCCGATCTGTTGTTGATGGACGAGCCGTTCTCTCACCTCGATGCGATAACGGCGCGAGGGTTGCGAGACCAACTCCAGGAGCTGTGGAACGAGACGAAGAAGACGGTGCTGTTCGTGACACACGACGTGATGGAGGCCGTGCAATTGTCGACCCGTGTGATCACCCTTGCCCACGGTGGCGTTGTCTTCGACGACACCAAGATCGAGCTCCCCTTCCCACGACGAGTATCCGATCCGGAGTTCGCCCAGCACCAAGCCGAGATCCTCGCCCGATTCGAGGACATGGAGGCGGCGCGCGCCGCACCAGCGACCTAGATCTCACCGAACATCCTGTCCTGTGTCCCCCACCGTGTATCAGTGGCTGGATCGCACCTTTGGACCTAGGCCATCTCTCCAATTCCGATGGCGGCGATGACAAGGAGGGTGGCGAGGATGATGCCGGTCCGGAACACCTTGTTGCCCTGTTCCGGGCTCGCCCTTCGGGCCCGGCTCACGTAGGCGTGCAGGACTCCCATCGCTGCCAGACCCACCAGGGGGTGTATCCATCCCTGCAGCAGTCCCAGGTTCCAGCCGGAGGCGGCCAGCCACAGCACGATCCCCAGGGCGACCTGAATGTCCACGGCAACGGCGGTCAGCCGGTACACCCGCTCGGCGGTAGGCGTCATCGCCGACTGGAACGAGAACACCAGGGCGACGATCACCGCGGCGAGTGCCACGTACTGCCATATGGCGTGTGCGTTGAAGAAGAAGTCGGTCATGCGGGCACGTTATCGGCCAATGGGCCGGCTACCAGATCAGCCACGCAGGTCGCGACGGGCGAAGAGGGGCACTGACACTGCGACCAATGCAACGAATGTTCCCCCGAGGAGTGCGGCGTCCACCCAACTCATCCCGTTGACCAGAGGGTCACTGCCCAGATACCACTGAAATGGGGAGAGATTGGCCAGAACCGCTGCCGACTCGGTGAGGGTGAGAAAGCTGAACATGAACCAGGTCACGAGGGCAACTCCGGTGGTCGCCCAGGTGGCCAGCTTCCGGCGCCCCGTCGCCGCGCTGGCGGCCAGTGACAGGCCCCCGAAGACGAGACCGAACAACGTCAGCAGACCCGAGGTGGCGAGCACGCCCTCGAGTGAGATATCCAGCCCCCCGGCGAGTGTTCCGAGCCAGGTGCCAAGTGCTGTGATGATCCCGAACACAACCGCGAGGAGAACCATCGCCACGGTCTTCTTGAACACGATCTCGCCGCGCGAGATGGGATTCGCCAGGAGCAGGCCCATCGTGTGCGACTCCTCCTCACCGGCCAGGGCCCGCGCTCCCATGCTGGCCAGCAGCACGATGATCGCGATCGGGGCGACCAAGGAGAAGATCTCACCGGTGACGAAGCCGGCCGGGGTGGACATGTCGACACCACCGATCATGGCGATCATGGCATCTGGGAAGGTAGAGAAGATCTGCACGAAGTCTTCGGGGATGAAGTTGTAGAGGATGGGGATGAAGAACCCCATGTAGAACATGATCCCTGCCGTAACGGTGAGCAAACCCTGGAACTCTGTCGCCGACTTCACCGTGACCCCCGAGACGCGAGCGGACCCCGCGATCCGGTCCATCATCTTCTTCGTCATCGGATTCGCCCTGAGACGATCGGCCAGTGTGGCCTCGGCCCCCTTGTCCCGCAGATCGCGTCTTTGGATCCCGTACCAGGCCGCCACGAAACAAAGGACGGAGAGGCCGACGAGGACGGCGGCGTCGCCCCAGTCGAGGCCGTTGTTCAATGGTGAGCTCGAGCTGTAGTAGTACCAGGGGAAGATGTGGGCGAGACCGTCCTGGTCGATCAGGGGGAGAAGACCGGCTCCGAGATAGCCGATGACCATGACGGCGGCGGCGACACCCGACGCCCTACCCCTTCGACCGGTCCACGACCCGATGGCGAGGGCAAGCATCCCGTAGAGCAGCCCATTCAACGTCAAGGCCACCGAGATCGCACCCAGATGAACCCCGCCGGTGTCGACATCGAGGACCTGGGCAGACAGGACCGCGGCTCCCCAGAGGAGAAGGCCCATCACGACCAGAATCGAGACGAGCCCGGCAGTCTTGGAAGCCAAAGCCTGCCGCCGGCTCAGCGGATTGCCGAGAAGAAGACCGAAGGTTCCGACCTGCTCCTCACCAGCTATGGCGGAGGCGCCAATGCTTATCGCCACGCCCCCGACGATGAAGGCTCCCATGAAGTCGTACATCGCCCCATAGGCCATGGAGGCGACCCCGAAGTTCTCGGGATCGATGCCCATGAGCTGGAGGACCGCCGCAGGCAGGTCGTAGTAGAAGCTGATGTCGACGTCCTGATAGGCCCAGAGTCCAAAGAGAAGAGTCGCGGCCAGGGCAAGTGCGCCGACGAGGCCCGATCCGAGACGATCCCGGATCGACTTGGTGAAGACGTTGGCGTACATCAGCGTGCCGTCTCGTACCGATAGTACTGGAGGAAGATCTCCTCGAGATCGGCCTCCTGGGTATTCACATCGACGAGCGTGTAGTGGTCGGCGGCGACCCGCAAGAGGGCATCCATTTGCCCGTCGAAGGACATGGAGGCGTGGTGATCGGCGACCCTGACGTCGCGAACGCCCTCCACCGACTCGAACACAGATGGATCGACGGGGGAGTCGAAATGGAGCTCCACGGTGCGGATGGCCTTCGAGCGCAGGTCGTCCACCGACTCGACGTCGACGAGGTGGCCGTCGCGGATGATCCCGACGCGGTCTGCGACTCGCTGCACCTCAGATAGGGTGTGGCTGGAGAGAAAGACACAGCGGCCGTCCATCGCCACCTCACGCATCATCGCCTGGAACTCGCGCTGAACGAGAGGGTCGAGACCGGTCGATGGCTCGTCCATGATGATTAGCTGTGGTCGGTTCATGAAGGCCAGGATCAAGCCGACCTTCTGCCGGTTGCCCGACGACAGGTCACCGACTTTCTTGTCCAGGTCCGCCTGAAGTCGCTCTGAGAGCTGGTCGACATAGGACCGGTCGACTCCGCCACGCAGGTTTGCGAAGTACGTGATCATGTCCCGGCCGGTCAGGTCGCCGTACATCGAGAGATCCGACGGGAGATAGCCGATGTGCTCTCTGATCTCGACGGAGTGGACCCGGGAGTCGAGACCCACCAGCATCGCCTTGCCCGCGGTGGGGTGGATCAGGTCGAGACACGATCTGATCATCGTGGTCTTTCCTGCGCCGTTGGGCCCGAGGAAGCCGAAGACCTCCCCCAGCTTCACCTCGAGGTCGAGATCGACGAGAGCCTTCACCTCTCCGTAATGCTTGGTGAGGCCCTCGGTGAGGATCGCCGCATCGGTCATTTCTGTCTCTCTTTCTCGATATGAGCCTTCAGCTCATCCATGAAGCCAGGCCACTTGTCCAAGAAGAACTGAGCGATGATGCCCACGTCGGTGACCCGCTCGGGGCGTTGTGCCGGCACCACATTTGCTCCCACCTCAGAGATCGCCCTCATCCGGTCCAGATGATCCATCTCCGACGCCATGACCGTCATCCACACGTCCGGTTTGAGTTGGTAGTAGGTGACACGGTCACCGGGGAAGGTTGCCCTCTCCACGAACTGAAGACTCTCCAGCAGCCGGAGCTGGGTCGACACCGACCCGGTGCTGAGCTCCAGCTCGTCGACGAGCTCGCCGGCGGACCGGTGGGTGGGGTCACAGATCATCAGCCAGCCGAGGATCCGCCCCGCGGCCCGGCTCCCCGTTCCAATCTCCCACCAGCGGCCCATGTGCTCGACGAAATCGTGTTGCAAAGGGGTGGGCTTCATTTGTTTCAAAGATACCTGAAATAACTGAAGCGCACTAGTTTTGCGATTGCACAAGGACTCGGAAACCACGATGTCATGACACGCCACAACTCGGAATCCACGACTCGGAATCCACGACATCTTGCTACAGCAACGCCAGAGGTCAGAGGCGCTCGAACACCAAACCCTTCCAGACGAGGCCCTCGCTGGCGAAGACGCCGGTGAGCCCGGCCCGGGAGGCGATGGCCTCCATGCCGGCAACCGGATGGACGAAGGCCTCGAACTCGTGACCCCTGATCCGGAGGATGGCATTGCTCATCTTCACCATCATGCGGGACAAGAGACGATCACGGGGCACGGCGATCGCCAGGAGCCAGCGGGTCTTGGCCACCGAGGCACTCATCATCCGCTCCATACCCGGGTAGCAGCAGATGACCCGGTTCAGCACCACGACGTCGGCCGGCTCCACCAGTTCGGCTTGTTCGACGAAATCGCCGAGACGACGTTCGACCCGACCGGTGAGCCCTTCGGTGTCGCAGAGCTCACGTGCCGTCTCCTCATACCCGCCGGACAACTCGACATTGACTGTGCGCTCAGCACCGGATTTGAGCAGTTCCACCTGGAAGTCGCCGATCCCACCGCCGACTTCGAGGACCGTCTTCCCGTGCAATCCCCGCTCGCCGAGATAGGACAGCAGTCGAGTCGCCATCCCGTCCAGACCGTTCCGTCGATAATCCTTGAGACGACGCTTCGCCTCTCTCTCGTCGAAGAAGCGGCCGTAGGGTGCGGGATCACAGCAATCGGGCATTCAGGAAGAGGATATGACTCTCCAAAGGGGAGGGACCAGCGCGGTCCCTCCCCTTCCCATGGGCCCGCAGTTTCATCGGATGAAACTGCTGCGTGATCGCATCACGCACTGACTCCGACCAGCTGTCTTGTCAGGCGGAAATCGCCTCCCCGAGAACTGCCTGACCGAAATAGACCAGGAACGCAATCGTCACCACCCACATCAGCGGGTGGATCTCACCCGCCTTGCCCCTGACCACCTTGATCAGGGTGTACATCACGAAACCGGCCCCGATGCCCACGGTGATGCTGAAGGTGAGAGGCATCAAAACGATGGCGAGTAGAGCGGGAAAGCCCTCCTCGAGGTCATCGAAGTCGATGCCCTTGATCAGACCGGCCATGAGAAACCCGACGAGGATCAGCACCGGCGCCGTCGCCTGAGGCGGGACGATGGCCGCCAACGGCGACAGAAAGATCGCGATCAGGAAGAGGATGCCGACCACGACCGATGTCAACCCGGTGCGACCACCTTCGGCCACGCCGGCCGAGCTCTCGATATAGCTCGTGTTCGAGCTGACCCCGGCGGCACCACCCGCTGCTGCGCCGATCGAGTCGACGAACAGGAGTCTGCCGATACCCTCGATGCGCCCCTCGTCGTCGGTGAGCCCGGCCTGCTCGGTGATGGCGGTCGCCGTCCCCATCGTGTCGAAGAAGTCGGTCAGCATGAAGCTGAATATCGTCAGCAAGGCAGCCACCAATCCGAGTTGGTCGAACACGTTCCCGAGATCGAACGCACCCAAAGTGTCGAAGCTGGGGGTCACCGACAACGTGTCCGGCACGCTGGCAACCCCCCATAGCAATGCGACCACGGTGGTGGCGAGGATGCTGATGATCAACGAGCCCGGCACCTTTCTCGCGTAGAGGATCACCGTGATCAACAGACCAACGATCGTGACCCATGCCTCATTGGTGTTGGGAAACGTGAACGCGACCGGCGCATCGGGGGCTCCTGTGCCGGCGATGAGATCGCCGCTGACAAACCCGATGAACAAGATGAACAACCCGATGCCGACTCCAATGGCCCGCTTCAGGGCCAGAGGGACGGCGTGCATGATGGCCTCACGCATTCCCACGAGGACCAGCGCGGTGACGATGAGCCCCTCTAGCACGATGACGCCCATGGCGCCCTCAGGGGTTAGACCGTCGGTGAGAACCAGGCCAAAGGCAACGGCGGCGTTGATCCCCAGCCCGGCGGCCATGGCCAGCGGCACATTGGCGACCACCCCCATCAGGATCGTCAGCAGACCGGCGACCAGGGCCGTGGCCGCGCCTACGGCACCCGCGTCGAAACCGGCCTCACCCAGGATGCTCGGGTTGACGAAGATGATGTAGGCCATCACCAGGAATGTGGTCAATCCGGCTCGTATCTCGGTCCCGACCGAGGTTCCTCGCTCGGTCAACTTGAAGTAACTGTCGAGACCCGAACCACCAGAGGGCGGAGCGGGGGCTCGCTCCTGTGTATCAGTCATCACTCCTCCCGCCACGGGAGCCTCCACGACGCCAGTGGCGATGTGAACCTAGACCCGATCGTCAAGGCGCGTCGGGTGAAACGCGCCTTTTCCGGCATACCATCCGATGATGCCGACTGCACTGATTCGCGATATACCCGACAGCTTCGATCAGGCGATCGTCGCCGCCGGTGGGCGGGCACCGGACGTCGACCTCGCCCGCACTCAACACGACGTGTATCGGGATCATCTGGATTCCGCGGGATACACCATCACCACCATCCCGGCCGACGAGACGTGCCCGGACTGTGTTTTCGTCGAAGACACCGCCGTAATCGTCGGAGACTTGGCTGTGATCACACGGCCCGGCGTGTCGCAACGGGAGCCGGAGGTGGCCCCGGTCGCCAACTATCTCGGGGAGCGATTCCCCACCACAACGATCGCACCCCCGGGGACTCTCGACGGTGGCGACGTGATGATCGTGGCCAACAAGGTCTACGTGGGTCTCTCCGGGCGGAGCAACCAACACGGCATCGATCAACTGGGAACGGCGGTGCGTGGACAGGGTCTCGATCTGGTGGTGGTAGCGGTCGAAGGCGCCCTGCATCTCAAGACGGCGGTGCTTCCCGTGGGTGGTGAGACCGTGGTGGTCACTCCGGGGACTGTGGACGAGTCTCTCCTGAGCGGACTTCGGACAATCCACGAGTCAGACGACGAACGGTTTCTATTCAGCGCGCTCCCACTCGCCGACGACCGCGTGCTGACCACGACCAGCGCACCTCGGACTACGTCGATGCTGGAGCACATGGGGCTGGTGGTAGAGCCGATCGACGTCTCGGAGATTCTGGCCGCCAATGGCGGGCTCACCTGCATGTCGATCATGTTCGACGTCTGAGCCTCACTAGAGCTCCGCTATACGAGGGCGCGAACGACCCAGAACACGGTCATGCCCACCACCAACGTGAGGATGTGGTTCCGGGTTCTATACACGGTCGCGCCACCCGCGATGAACGCCGCAATCTCGGGGATTCCGAGCGCCACCGTGCCGTCGTCGTTGCTCAAGACCGCGATGACCAGAGCTGAGAGCACAGCCGGCGCCACGAACTGCAGTGAGATCATGACCGTATCCGGGATGCGTCTCTTCGCCAGGGCCAGGATGAAGATCGCACGGCTGGCATAGGTGCCGATCCCCACGACCACCGAGGCCATGAAAGTCGTCATCTGGCGAACCTCTCGGCGATTGTCCCGGCCAGGATGCCGACCAGAGCCCCCACCAGCAGGCCGGTTCGATTTGGCATCCCCGCCGCCAGGTAGGTGACGGCCGCCCCCACCAAGGCGGCGACCACCTTCGTCCACCTGTCGATACCGATGACGATGAGCCCGATGAAGAGAAGCGGGACCGCGAACTCGAGGTTCCACTCATCAGGGACTGCCGGACCGATGAAGATGCCGAGGGCCGTGGTCAGCTGCCACAGGGTCCAGAACGTGGCGCCGGCGGCCAGGTAGTAGGAGCGGAACGTGACCGGATCAGACTCCTGAGCCTCGATCGTGGCCAGGGCGAACAATTGGTCGATCAGCACGTAGGGGCCCAACCAGCGGAACCATGCGGGTTGGCTCTGGAACGTGGGCGCCATCGCCGCCGAGTACATCAGGTGCCGGGCGTTCACCACCAACGCCGCGGTGATGGCCGCGATGACCGCGGCTCCTGACCCGAGCAGGGTCACCAGTGTCAGTTGGGCGGCACCACCAAAGATGAGCCAGGAGCCCGACCAGCCCGCCAGAGGATTGAGCCCCGCTTCCACGATGGCGAGACCGATGACGAGGGCAAAGGGCACGGCAGGCACATACAGCGGCAAGGCATCGGTGATACCGCGGCGTATTGCCGATCGATCGATGCTCGTACTCTGTGACATGGGCGGGCAACCCTAGCGTAATAAGTAACGGGCCAAACACCCATTACGTGGGCGCCAGTCCGCCGGTCAAGGCTCGATCTCGATCGAACTCCAACCCGACCTCATCGAGCCAGATCCAGCCTCACCGTCTCGAGCGCGATCTCCACCATCTCATCGAAGGTCTGTTGCCGCTCGTCCGACGTGGTGACCTCGCCGGTCCTTATGTGGTCCGACACGGTGCAGATGGTGAGGGCACGGGCTCCATGCTCGGCCGCAACTCCGTAGAGACCGGCCGCTTCCATCTCAACGGCGAGAACTCCCATTGCCTCCATCCGATTGAACGCCTCCGCATCGGGGGTGTAGAAGAGATCGGTGGAGTGGACGTTGCCCACTTTGACTTCTATCCCCTTCGTCGCGGCGACCTCTGCCGCGGCTTGCAGTAGCCAGAAGTCGGCGGTGGCGGCGAAGTCGAGCCCCCCGTAGCGGGTCCTGTTCACCAGCGAATCGGTGCACGCACCGATGGCGAGGATCACATCGCGGAGATCGACCTTCTCGGTGACAGCGCCACACGAGCCGACTCTGATGAGACACTGCACCCCGTATTCGTTCACCAATTCAGTGGCGTAGATCGATGCCGAGGGAATACCCATGCCAGTCCCCATCACCGAGATCGGGACACCCTCGTAGGTGCCGGTATATCCCAGCATGTTGCGCACCTCGTTCACCTGCTTCACGTCATCGAGGAAGCTGTCGGCGATGTGCATGGCCCGCAGGGGGTCCCCGGGAAGCAGCACCGAAGGAGCGAAGTCGCCCGGGGCAGCCGAGATGTGCGGGGTGGGGGTGGGCATGTCGTTGAGACTCCTCGAGATCGGGAAACGTCGAGGCCAACCTATCTGATCGCACGGGTATCGTCGCCGGCCATGCCCGATAGAACAGAGTTCGACGTCATCGCGGAGAGTCTCCGTCAGGCCTCGGAGCACACGTTCCCCGGGCACGTCGGACTGGAGTTGGTTGAGCTGGGTCGAGGCTCTGCGGTCATGCGATGTGAGATCCAGCCTTTCCACATGGCACCCAACGGGTTTCTCCACGCCGGTGTGGTAATCACCCTGGCCGACACTGCTGCCGGCTATGGCTGTGTCGCCAATTGGCCCGAGGGGGCAACCGGCTTCACGACGATCGAGCTCAAGACCAACTTCACGGGCACGCTTCTCGAAGGTGCCCTGCGCGCCGCCGCCACCATGGTTCACGGCGGGCGGACCACACAGGTTTGGGACGTCGAAGTCACAGACGAGGCCACCGGGAAGCGCCTCGCTCTGTTCCGGGCAACCCAGATGATCCTGTACCCGAAGAGCTGAGTACCAGACTCTGCGGCGTTCCTAGGATCGAATCCATGTCTGACACTTACGACTTCATCGTCGGTCTACGCGCGATTCGCGACTACCGGGCCGACCCGTTGAGAAACGAAGACCTGGGCGCCATTCTCGAGGCGGGACGCTGGACCGGGAGCTCCAAGAACAGACAGGACTGGTCGTTCATCGCAGTGACCGAGCCCGAGAAGATTCGGGAGCTGGCCGAACACGGCGACTTCACCCAACCCGTCCGGGACTCGGCAGCGACAATCGTCCTGGTCGAGGAGCCCGGGGGAAACACGTTCGATATCGGGCGCGCCGCCCAGAACATGATGCTAGCGGCGCGAGCACTGGGCGTGGCCTCGTGCCCGATCACATTCCATAGGGAGCGCGACGTCGCCGCCCAATTCGGTGTGCCTTCGGAGGCGACCGCTCGTTACGGCATCGCCCTCGGATACCCGGCGGCAGACGCCAGACCCCGTAACTTCGGAGGCCGCAAGAAAGCGGCCAAGGTGGTCAAGCTCAACTCGTACTGACCGACGCCAGCCATTCTGTGTCGATCGGCGGCCGCATAGGGGCCCGCAATTGACACAGAACGTCGAGATCGCGGCGTTTCGCTCGTCCTTTTGGTGTATGAACTGTCACATCGAGCGGTTACCGTCCAGGGCCTGATGACTCAACCTCTCGTCCAGGCACGAGGGCTCACCAAGAGATTCGGCGACTTCACCGCGGTTGATGCCGTGGACTTCGACATCGAGAAAGGTGAAGCCTTCGGCTTCCTCGGCCCGAACGGTGCGGGGAAGACATCGACAATGAAGATGATCACGACGGTTAGCCCGATCACCGAGGGGAAGATGACCGTCTTCGGAGTAGATCCAATGGTCGATGGCCGCTCAATTCGCCAGCGTCTCGGTGTCGTTCCCCAGGAGGACAATCTCGACCTCGAACTGACCGTCGCTGAGAACCTCTACATATACGGGCGGTATCACGACATGAAGAAGTCGGAGATCAACCCGAGGATCGAGGAGCTGTTGGAGTTCGCCCAGCTCACAGAACGACGTGACTCCCAGGTGGAGCCCCTGTCCGGAGGTATGAAGAGGCGTCTGACCATCGCCCGCGCTCTGATCAACGACCCGGATCTGATCATCCTCGACGAACCAACCACGGGTCTCGACCCCCAAGCGCGTCATCTCCTCTGGGACCGCCTCTACCGGTTGAAGCAGCAGGGGGCGACGCTGATCATCACCACTCACTACATGGACGAGGCGGAGCAGCTCTGCGATCGCCTCGTCGTGATGGACCAGGGCAAGATCGTCGCCGAGGGCTCACCCCGTGAACTGATCCAGAGGTATGCGCCGCGCGAGGTCGTCGAGCTTCGCTTCAACGAAGGCGAGCAGGACAGGGCGGTACTGGAGCTCGATGGTCTCGCCTCGAGGTCTGAAGTCCTCGCCGACCGGGTCCTTCTCTACACCGACGATGCAGATGCAACACAGGAGACGCTCCATGCCCGGGGTATCCACCCCGAACAGGTGCTGGTGCGGCGCTCGACTCTGGAGGACGTCTTCCTCCGTCTGACCGGTCGCGGGCTGATCGACTGATGACTGCGACGACACTCAGCCGCTCGCTTCGCTATGCCGAGTCGGAGGTCCTCGCCTATCGGCGCACCTGGCGGGGAACTGTCATCACCTCGTTCGTCAACCCGGTGTTCTTCCTCGCCGCCATGGGCGCGGGATTGGGCACCCTCGTCGACGGTGGCACCGGCCAGGGCCTCCCCATTCCGTATGTGACCTTCGTAGCCAGCGGGTTGATCGCGGCCAACGCCATGCAGAACGGAGCCGGGGATGGGTCGTTCCCCGTCATGGCGGGCCTGAAATGGCGCAAGAACTTCCATGGGACGATCACTACCCCGCTGGGTGCCGAGGACATCATTTGGGGCCGGCTCATCTGGGCGGTGGGCCGCCTCCTGTTCGTGCTGGCAGTCTTCACCATCATCGCCGTGCTGTTCGGGGCGCTCGAGGTCGGGCCGGCCCTGCTGGCCATCGGCCCCGGTGTCCTGACCGGCGTCGCCTTCACCACCGCGATCACGGCGTGGACACTCAACCAGGAGGACGACCGCAGCCTCTCCTCTTTGTTCCGCTTCGGCATCGTGCCGCTCTTCTTGTTCTCAGGAACGTTCTTTCCGATTCCCTTTTTGCCGGACTGGCTAGAGCCCGTGGCTTACTTCACTCCGTTGTTCCACGGGGTCGAGCTGGCCCGAAAGGTGGCCCTCCCCGACGTGGGCGCTCCCGTGGTCACCGACATGCCGGCCTGGATCAACCTCGCCTATCTACTGGTGATGGCGGGTGTCGGTGTCTACTACTCGATCAGATCGCTCGACAAGAGGCTACGGGTATGAGCGTCTCCGCACCGTCCCGAATCACACCTGTCGGCCGAATCACCCCCTTTCGGGCCCAGCGGATCTGGGAGAAGAACTACCTCGCCTATCGACGGTTGTGGAAGGTCGTCGTCACCGGCTTTTTCGAGCCGGTGTTCTACCTGTTCGGAATTGGCGTGGGCGTTGGCGTCATGGCCGGCAACGTCCCTCTCCCCGACGGCACCGCCGTGCCCTACGCAGCGTTCGTGGCCCCGGCGATGATGGCTGCGTCGGCCATGAACGGCGCCGTGATCGAGACCACCTTCAACATCTTCTTCAAGCTCCAGTTCGGGAAGGTCTACGAGGGGATCCTGACTACGCCCATGCAACCAACCGACATCGCCATCGGAGAGATCGGCTGGGCACTGCTCCGTGGTCTTCTCTATTCCACGGCGTTCTTGGTCGTGAT
>DASPGH010000046.1:0-28303 GCA_035620735.1 Acidimicrobiia bacterium
TGACCGGACGTTCACTCCACGCCATGGCCGATGTCGACTTCGAAGGAGCGGTTGGGGCCGTCGGCACGTATGCGCGCGTCGACCCGGGTGACAAGGTGAGGATCGTCCGGGCCTGGCAGGCCCAGGGCGAGATAGTGGCGATGACCGGGGATGGGGTCAACGATGCCCCGGCATTGCGTATCTCCGACATTGGCGTGGCCATGGGCTCGGGTACCGATGTGGCCAGGGACGCCTCGGACATCGTGCTCGCCGACGACAACTTCGCCACGATCGTCGCCGCGGTCAGGAGTGGCCGGACGATCTTCGCCAACATTCGCCGGGTCATCTCGTTCCTGCTGGCGGCCAACGTCTGTGAGATCATCGTCGTGTTCGTCGCATTCTTGGTCTTCAGCTCGCTCGGCGACCCATTGTTGGCCACCCAGATCCTGTGGGTGAACCTGGTCACCGATGGACTCCCGGCGGTGGCCCTAGGGTTCGACCCTCCGGATCACCTGGTGATGAAACGACCCCCGAGCCGGCGCCGGTCGCTTCTCGATCGCCGTAGCCAGCTGGCCATCGCCGTTCGCGGTGTCCTGTTGGCTGGTCCGGTGCTCGCCGCGTACTACATAGGCATCTCCCGGGATCTGGAATGGGACACGGTGAGGACCTTCGGGTTCTCCACTCTTGTCCTGGTCCAACTCGTCTACGTCTATGCGCTACGGGTTTCGGAGTCGGGTTGGAGGGATGGCCTGGGCCGCAATGGGCTCCTCCACGGGGCCATCGTCCTCTCCGTCGTGCTGCAATTGCTCGTGGTCCACACCGCCATTGGCAATCAGCTCTTCACCACGACTCCGCTCTCGGCCGAGCTGTGGCTGATCTCGCTGGCGCTTGCAGTGGCCGCCGGGGTCATGGTGATCGTTGCGTCGGCGGCTATGCCCTGGATGTCGAACGAGTGGGGACCAGGAAGGGACTTTTGGCCCTAGCGTCGATGGCCACGACCTGTACCATCGGTCAGAGCTGAAGAGCCCGAGGTGTGAGAACGGGGACCAGGTGACTGCCTGGTTGAGAGCGAGGCCGCAGGAGTCTCGGGACCGTCGAACCTGAACCGGTTGATACCGGCGTAGGAACTCATTCATCGGGCTCTTCGCTATAGGGGGAATGGGGAATACAGATCGACGAACAGATGTTCGCTTTGACGTGAACGAAACACGTGTCAACTACGAAAAAGCACGCAACCGCCAGGCCGATCTCGGCGACGTGGTTGGGGGCTATCTCGCCGGCATCGGTCGATACGAGCTACTGACTGCCGACGAGGAAGTCGAGCTTGCCCAGACCATGGAAGCGGGCCGTGCCGCACAGGAGCGTCTCGCCTCCGGCGAGGTGACAGATCCCTCTGAGATCAGACATCTCCGACGCGGGGTTCGCCACGGTGAGGCGGCGCGTCGACGTTTCATCGAGTCCAATCTGCGGTTGGTCGTCTCCAACGCCCGTCGCTACGCGGGGGGCGATGTCGAGATGATCGACCTCATTCAGGAGGGCAATCTCGGGCTGATCACCGCGGTGGAGAAGTTCGACTGGCGAAAAGGCTTCAAGTTCTCCACGTACGCGACCTGGTGGATCCGCCAGGCGATGCAAAGAGGCCGTGTCGACCTCTCCGGGTCGATCCGGCTCCCTGCCAAGCTCCACGACCAGATCCCGGTGGTCAAGGCGACGGCCGAGACACTGAAATCCACGCTGGGCAGGGCTCCGACCCTGGAAGAGATCGCTGAGGAGAGCGGTGTCGACGAGGCGGATGTGGAAAAGGCCCTCGCCGTCGGTTCGACGGTGGCCATCGAAACACCGATCGGGGAAGACGGAGCCACCTTGGCCGACTTCATCGAGGACATTTCCGCGCCGCGGCCCGAGACCGAGGTCGAGCAGATCATGGCCGGAGACGCCCTGGGTGCCGGTCTGGCCTCCCTCACCCCGTCGCATCGTCGACTGATCGAACTTCGCTTCGGCCTCGAGGACGGCAGACCGGCGACGTTTGCCTATATGTCAGACGAGCTGGGCGTGCCAGAGCATCGTATCTCCGGGTTGGTGCAGGAAGCCCTCGACGCCCTGCGGGAGTCGGTTGCCTCCCAGGAGGATCTCCTGGCGGCCTGAATCGACCGATGCTTCTTCACTCCTCTTCCTGACCAACCTCGTCGGCCACCGCGTCCCCGCCGTCAGCGGGGCGACCCGACCACGTCTCTTTGACGACACTGATCCCCTGGTCGATGGCGTCCCCCAGCCTGGAGGCGGCTTCCTTTGCCGCCTCCAGGGTGGCCAACCTGACGTCCCGCGTCTCGGTCCAGGCCTGTCGCAGAGACTCGCCTATACGCTCCAGCGCCGACTCGGCGTCGTCCATCCACTCATTCTTCTGTCGATCGGATTCTTCGCTCATCCGCGAACTCCTAGCTGTTGACGATCCTGTCCTGTCCTTACGAGGGGATTCAACCTCGTGGGGTCCGTTTCGGGAAGGGACTTTGGTCCGTTTGGGCACACAATGGTCTTTCGCTCGATGGCCGGGGTCATTCGGCCCTACCGACTCGGAGTGCCCGGTGTCACGCTCGTCACATCAGCAGATCAGGAGGATCGCTGTGAGAGACTACCGCGGGCCCAAGAGCCCCACTATCTGAGAGTTTGCCATGGTCGGCTCCGCCTCGAAAGCGAGCACGATCGTGCTGGTCGACGATCATCAGATCGTCAGGTCCGGTCTGAAGGCGCTCATCGAGCACGAGGACGATCTTGTGGTGGTGGGAGAGGGAGGCACTGCCGCCGAGGGTTTGGCCGTGGTGGATGCGGTGTCGCCGGATCTCGTCATCACCGATGTTCGTTTGCCCGACCGCTCCGGCATCGAGGTGTGTAGGGAGGTCACATCGCACTCCGCCGGGACCATCGTTCTGGTACTGACTTCATATGCCGATGAGAATGCCCTGTTGTCGGCGGTCGCCGCCGGGGCTTCGGGGTTCGTGCTGAAGCGGGCCCGGGCGACCGATCTGGTGGCGACGATACGACGCGTCCTGCATGGAGAAGCGGTGTTCGATCACGACTGGGTCCCCGACACGCCCGATGCGGTGCTCGGCTCGCTCTCGCCACAGGAGAGGGTTGTCGCCAGCCATCTCGCCGAAGGGCTCACCAACCGTCAGATCGCCGAGGCCATGGGTCTCGCGGAGAAGACGGTGAAGAACTACGTGTCGAGCCTCCTCAACAAGATGGGGATGGGTCGGCGAAGCGAAGCGGCAGCCTATGTTGCCCGCATCGAGACCAGCAGTGGCAGACCGTTGGTCGGCTCCGATTCAGCGCGCTAGGGCAGATCAGCACCCGTAGGCTCAGTCGCCATCACCGAGCTCCACGTTGTAGACGTCATACAAGAGCTCCGCTCCACGCTGACGATGCTCGACGATGCGGCCGAGGAGGATGATGACTGACCTCCGGATCCCCTCCACGTCTTCGGGATTCGATCGGATCAGGGACGTCAGACGAGCGCAGTCATTGACCAGCGTACGGTGCTCCTCCTTGAGCAATCCTGCATCGGCGGCCAGACGTGGCGCCTGTCGGACCAGGTCCTCGAGGAATCCTTGATCGCCTTCTGTTTGCTCGCGGTGATCGCGGAGCGCCTCCCGCAGATCGCCGGTGGCGTCGGTGACCTGGGCGAGCCAGTCGGGTTGTCTGGTCGCTCGAGCCGCCGCCGTTTCGAGGCCTTTCATCGCGTCGTAGAGCCGCTGCCTTCGAATGGCGATCGCCGTACGCTCGTCGTCGATCGGCCAGTTCTCGGCTACGTGTGGTGGAACCCAACCAGCGGCCTCGGCTTGATCACGTGCTTGAGCCATGAGCTCATCGGATCCCGGTGCCCGAAAGAGATCGTGCCCCTGGGCTGACTCCTCGAGCTCAGACAGGTAATCGGACTCTGCGGTGGTCATAGCGTCACTCCGTGGTCGAAGGAGGCGCGACTTGGGACCAGGTGATCGGCGATCTCTTTTGCCCAGTTCTCTATCTCGACCCAATCCCGAAAGTCGCCTTCAGGTGCCTTGACCGCGATCAGGATCGCCCTCTCACCGAAATTGAGCTTCGACTTGTCGATCTTCCCGGAGAATATGCGGTGCCCGCGCGCCTCTGTCATCTCGACGATTGCGGAAACGTCGACCGGATCCTCTTCGGGTTTGGCCGGCTCGCCGACCGGACCACTCGAGAACAACCAGACGAGTGGCTTCGTGCTCTCGGCGGCGATGAGGTCGGCGACCTCCTTGGCCTCGCGAACCCAATGACCCGCATAGACGGCGCTACCGAGGACCACAACGTCGAATTCGCCGACCTCCAGCACGTGTTGCGGCTCCTGGACGAGGGCCTCCAGTCCGGAGGTCACCAAAACCTCGCCGATCCGCTCGGCGATCTCCTTCGTCGCTCCATGACGCGATCCCGCCGTTACCAGAACTCGCACGGGGTCGGGCAGTTGTGTCTCGTACATGCTCGCTCCGATCATCTCGAGGTGCCACACGCACCCCTCACCGTCTATTGGATGCGATCGGGTCGTTTTTCACCAGGGCCATTGGTCACTAAGACCATGGATCAGGCGGCGACGGTGTCCCGCCCTGACTATTCCTCCTCGTCCACGGAACGCATCAGCGCGCTCACCGGAGCAATGCCGAGGGCAGTTCTCAGCTCACTGGCGTTGATCGGCTTGAGGACGGATGCGTCGGCGCCGGCCCGGCGCGCCAGGAAACGATCGGCGCTGCGATCGAGGAGGAGAACTGTCCTGGGACGGCTGAGCTCGTCGGTGGACTGGCGAATGGAGCGGATGACCGCCATGCCCCCCTTCGAGCCCACCTGCATGTCGACGATCACGGCGTCGACACGTGACTGCTCTAGACGTTCTTCGATGAGGCGCGGATCGTCGAGCACTTCGATTTCCCACGAACCGACTGCAAGTGTGGAGCGGACCTCATTGACCACCCACGACCCGTCGGAAACGACCAGAGCAAGAGGCATGGCGACCGACGTTAGCCGTGGGTGGTTTCCAACGTTCTGTGCGGATCCGTGCGGCCTCAGTCCGCACACACGGGCACAGAAGGGTAAGTGCGCCTCCGCTCCTAACCTGCCTCCTCGTGCGTCGGTTAGTCCTCTTCGGCTTCTTGTGCGTCCTCGTCCTGTCGGCGTGCACCGAGCCCACCGGGGGCGGTATCGAAGTGATCGACGTGAGCGGTCCCCTCGACACTTCTGCGCTCGACTTCATCTCCGATTCGATCGAAGGGGCAGCCGAGCTCGGTCAGGAGATCGCGGTGGTCCAGCTCAACTCCAGGGCTGTCCTCGACGGGGTGGCTTTCGACCGGCTCGCCGACCTGATCGAGACACCGCCTCTGCCGGTGGCGGTGTGGGTGGGGCCCTCACCGGCTCGAGCCTTCGGGGCCGTGGCCCGTCTCAGCGAGCTGGCAAGCCATGGCGCCATCGCCCCTCCCGACTCCGTGATCGGACACTTCGAGCCCGGCATTCTCGGGGTTGACCCCGGTCAGAGCGATGAGGAAGTGGTCGCCGCCGAAACCGGGCTCGATCTACAGCCCACACTGCGTCAGTACCTCCAGGACCTGAACGGGGAGATGTTTCAGACCGACGAGGGGCCTGTCACGGTGAGCACCATCGAGGAGATATCGGGGGGCGTGACCACCAAACCCACCACATTGCGCAAGCCCGGGCTCGAGACCAGATTCTTCCGTCTCGCCATCACTCCGGAGGCGGCCTTCTTCTTCCTGGTCATCGGGCTGACGATCGTGGTCTTCGAGTTCTACGCCCTCGGTCCCGGGGTCGCCGCCGCGGTCGCTGCAATCTCTTTGATTCTGGGAGGCTGGGGTCTGGTGACGCTGCCAACCAACTGGTGGGCGCTGGCCCTGATCGTCCTGGCCTTCGTGTTGCTGGTCACTGCCCACCAGACAGGCGGCATCTTCGTCCTCACACTGATCGGCGCCGCCGTCCTCCAGGTCGCCGGCATGTTCCTGATCGACGGCGGGGGACAGATCGATCCGAGATGGTGGCTGATAGCGCCCTCGGTTACGGGAGTGCTGTTCTTCTACCTTTTGGCCATGCCCACGGTGCAGCGGGCCCGTCTCTCCACCGACACCATTGGCCGCGAAGGGCTCATCGGCGAGACCGGGGTGGCTCTGGTCGACTTCGACCCCGACGGCCTTGTCGAGGTGCGTGGAGCGCGATGGAGGGGCACCGCTCATCGCGAGGCGGGCATCGTGGTTGGGGACGCGATCTCGGTCACCGGGGTCGACGGGCTCTATCTCGAAGTGGAGCGCTCCGGCACAGTCCGCGAAACATAAGGGGTCAAATTGTCAGATTCGGCCTTGAACCTTGATTCGACATTCATTAGCTTCGTCCAGGTTGTCGCAAGCAAGCGGGAGGAGTCTGAGGTTGTCCCACCCTGACGAATGGCAGCTAGATGCGCTTTGTCGTGGGAACCATGCCTACCTCTTCTTTCCCCCTTCGACCTTCGAAAGGAAGGACGAGCGGGAGCGACGTGAGATGAAGGCAAAAGCCATATGCGGTGTGTGCCCGGTTCAAGGACCGTGTTCGCAGCATGCTCTTGACATCCGTGAGCCCTTCGGGATTTGGGGTGGTCTCACAGAGGTCGAACGGAGGAGCATGGCCGTAGCCGGCTGAGGTTCCCACCTGAGCGACACGGGCTCACCTGATGCGGCGGACATCACCGCGGCGGACGGTGAGCCCTTCTTTGTCACTCCACTCGAGAATCGGCACGACGTACTTCCGGGTCAGCCCCGAGCGATCTCGAAATTCCGCCACCGTGAAATCGCCCTCCATACTGAGGAGAGTCGTCTTGATCGCGTCGATCTGTTCGGGGAGGTAGACCAGCTCGGAGGAAACTCGCACCAGATCACCTGAGCGCACCTTCAACGCCAGAAGGTCGGCCTCGAGGCCGAGCTCGGATTCGGGTGGGACGTCGAGACCCGCGGCCAGCCGCTCCCGGGCCCGAATCCACGTCTCGGCTTGTGAGTCCGTGAGACTGATCTGGTGGCTCTGGTGAGCCACGTCGGGCCCTCTGCGGACCAGTTTCGACGACCGCGTCACCAGCTCTTCTGCCACCGTGGGCGAGATCCGAAGTCGTTCGGCCAGGGTGGCGAGAGGCAAGCCCGGCCTCAGCGGGTGAGCTACGTGCTCATCGTTGACCAACCCCGAGGCGCGTTCGCTCAGAGCTGTAAAGAGATCCTCCGTGAATGCCTCGTCACCGATCATCACCCCGGCAACCGGGGTTCCACCCCCACTTTCAGCCGAGAGCCGCGTCAACCGTTCCCGTCCCCGGATTCGGAGCAGCGTGTCCGCGATCTGATCCGGCTGGGAAGTCGGGTCGATGAGCGTGGCAGCAGCCATGGCACGTTTCGTCCTGCCCGGAGACGGGTCGAGTACCCGTCCCCCGGCTACGACCAGCCTTCGCCCGGTGTCGCGGAGGATGTAGCGGTCGCCAACCGCGGCGGGGATCGAGACGTCCAACTGGAGCACCGCTTTGCCGTCGTCCAAACCCGCGATGTCGACGCGGTGAGCCGATGATCCGATGTGGAGCTGGTAAGCACCGCGCTGGTCGAGCTCCTCCACGAATCTGGCAGTTCTCAACGACACCACAAACCGATCCGTAGTGATCCATTGGGCGGGTAGCCCGATCATGTCACCTCTTGCGAGGTCGTTGTGGTCCACCCCGGCCAGGTTGAGCGCCACCCGACGACCCGGCTCGACCTCGGTGAGTGACTTCTCGTGACTCTGTATCCCGCGTATCCGCGAAGACCTCTCTCCCGGATAGATGACGATGGCGTCGTCAACGCTCAGCGAGCCGTCGAGGAGGGTCCCGGTGACGATGGTCCCGGCGCCGGAGACGGCGAAGGCCCGGTCGACCCAGAGACGGGGGCGTCCCCTGTCCTCCCGGGGCGGTGGCAGATGATCGACTATGGCGGTCAGCAGTTTCCCGACTCCGTCTCCGGTGGTACCGGAGACGGGCAGAACGGGAGCAGCGGCCAGTGTCGTGCCCTCCAGTCGCTCTCGGGTCTCGGCCGCGGCGAGCTCGAGAAGATCGGGATCGACGGCATCGGACTTGGTCAGGGCCACTACCCCGCGGCTCACCTCGAGAAGGTCGAGAACGGCGAGGTGCTCTTCGGACTGAGGCATCCAGCCTTCGTCCGCCGCCACCACGAAGAGAGCGAAATCGATGGCTTCGATGCCGGCCAGCATGTTCTTGAGGAATCGATCGTGACCGGGGACGTCGACGAAGGAAACCTCGACACCATTGGGGAGCTTGCTCCAGGCAAACCCGAGATCGATGGTCAACCCGCGTTCGCGTTCTTCGGCCCAGCGATCGGGGTTCCTCCCGGTGATGCGCTGGATCAGGGTCGACTTGCCGTGGTCGACGTGCCCGGCCGTGCCGACTACCGGCATCTCTCGAGAGCCGCGATGACTGTCGCGTCGTCCTCGGGTTCCACCGCTCTGAGATCCACGATCAAGTCGCCTTTGTCCCTTCGGGTGAGGATCGGTCGATCCTGTGCCAGCAGGGCATCGAAGAGCCGGTTCCCATGATGGATTCGAAGCACCTGAGTGGGGATCGACAACCCCGGAGCACTCCCTGCCCCGACCACTGACGCCGACCAGGTCACGTCTCCATCGATGGCCGCCGCCAGTGGCACGAGTCTCGTCTCGAGCGAATTGGCGGGGGTCAGTGCGTGTCGCCAGAACGGGATCTCGGTGGGCTCGGCTGCGAGATAGGCCTCCAAAGTTGCAGCCAAGGCGGCATGAGTGACTCCGTCGACTCGGAGAGCTCTGGTCAGAGGGTGGGTGCGAAGACGCTCGACAATCCGTGCGCTCCCGACGAGCACGCCGGCCTGGGGTCCACCGAGCAGTTTGTCCCCGCTGAACATGACCAGGTCCGCTCCGGCAGTGAGCGACTGACGGACGGCCGGCTCGGATCGCAGCCAATCCGGGACCCACGGCGCCTGCTGGTCCAGGAGACCCGAGCCGAGGTCGAAGATGAGGGGAAGTTCGTCGGTTTTCACCGTGGCGAGCTCGGTGAGGCTCGACTCCTCGGTGAAACCCTCGATCACGTAGTTCGAGGGATGGACTTTGAGAATGGCACCACAATCATGGGTCTGGAGGGCGGTCGAATAGTCGCCGAGCCGGGTTCGGTTGGTGGTGCCGACATCCACCAACCGGGCACCACTCGCCTCCATCACCGACGGCAGCCGATAGGAACCACCGATCTCGATCAGCTCACCGCGGGAGACCGGCACCGCACGGCCCTTCGCAGTAGCCGCCAGGGCGAGGAGCAGAGCCGAGGCATTGTTGTTGACCACCAAGGCGTCGTCGGCACCTGTCAGGTGCCGGAGCAGTCGAGTTACGTACGCTCCCCTCTTGCCCCGCTCACCCGTGTCGAGATCCATCTCGACATTGATGAAAGACGTGGCGACGTTGAAGGCACGCTCCGCAGCTCGCTGCGACCAGACGGCGCGTCCCAGGTTGGTGTGGAGCAGAACCCCTGTGGCGTTGATCACACCGGTTCCGACCGATCGCTCCACGGCTCGCACCGTCCGTGTGGCCCAGGCGACCACGTCGGGGTCCTCTCCGGCTGCTATCCGGCTCCGGGCTTCCTCCAGTGTCAGCCGGGCAACATCGACGACTACCGGACGTGGCAGGTTGGACACGATCTCGTCAGCCAACACGTCGACCGCGGGTAGGGCTCGGTAGGGGTTGTCGGGCACGACGCGAGTTTGGCATCTCTGTTCCATAGGATGCGATGCGTGCCAAACCCCGATCCGGCCGCCAGCGTCCTGCTCCTGCGCGGTTCGAAGCGCGGCATCGAGGTGCTGATGGTGGAGAGAAACGCCCGGGGGTTCTTCGCCGATCTCCTGGTGTTCCCCGGTGGTGGCGTCGATGACTGTGATGTCCCGGCGGGTCACGGGCGGTGGGACGACGTGTCGCACCGTCGCGCCGCGATCCGCGAGCTTGCCGAGGAGACCGGAATCCTGGTCACGGGCCACGACACACGGGCGGCGCCCACCGGCAAAGGCTCCGCCTTCTACGAAGAGGTCGCCACGGCCGATGTCGAGTCGGGCACCGGCGCACTGACCCTGGTGTCACGTTGGGTCACCCCCGAGCTGGCCCCTCGTCGATTCGACACCCGGTTCTATCTCGCAACATGTGACAACTCACCACGCGTCACGCTGGACGCCGACGAACTCGTGGCCTTCGACTGGGTCGACCCGGGAGATGCGCTCACGCGCTACGAATCGGGAACGATGAACCTGATCCTGCCCACCCTCGCCCACCTTCGCTGGCTGGCCCGTCGCACATCGGTCGAGGACGCGGTCGCCTCGGCGAGCGGGGCAGACGGGCGCACTCTGATCCGCCCCGAGCGAATGGAGGACGGGTCGATCCTCCCGGTGCATCTGCCGGCCGAGATGGTATGAGAATCGATCGAGTCCTCGCCAACAACCCGGGCCCGTTCACCGGGCCGGGAACCAACACGTGGATCCTCGACGACGGCGACGGGTCGGTGGTAGTCATCGACCCGGGCCCGGTCGACAGCAAGCACGCCAGAGCGATCCTCGAGACCGTAGGCCCACGGACGCTGATCGCGGTGATGGTCACCCATACCCACAGCGACCACGCCCCTTTGGCCAACCCGATAGCCCGCGACATGGGGGTCCCCGCTGTTGGCTATGCGGCAGGGCCCTCGTTTCAGCCCGACATCCGCCTGCTGGAAGGCGCTCGTTTCGAGGTGGGCGATCTCGGGCTTCAGGTGATCCACACGCCCGGGCATTCCGACGATCACCTCTGCTTCAGAGCACACGACGTGCTCTTCACCGGCGACCACATCATGGGAGGCTCCTCGGTGATGGTCGAGCAAATGGGCCCCTATCTCCGCTCTCTGGAGAAGCTGAGGGGTACAGGTCTGGAGAGGCTCCATCCCGGGCATGGTGACGAGATGGGCGATCCTGACGCCGTGATCGACTGGTATCTGGCACATCGTCTCCAGCGTCACCAGCAGATCTACGAGGCGATCGCTAGTGGAGCGGGGACGATCCCCGAAATCGTGGAGATCGTCTATGCCGATGTCGACTCCTCACTTCATCCACTTGCCGCCCGCTCCGTGCAGGCTCACGTCACGTTGCTTCAGGACGAAGAACGGATAGCCTTACGAGACGACCGGCTGGTCGTAACACCTTCCCCCCAATGAAACGACTCTCTCGACTCCTCAGCGCACTGCTCGTCGTGGCGTTTGCTTTGCCTGCTCTCGCCCAGGTGACCGACCAGGACATCGATCGGGCGCGTCAGGAGGTCAACCGGATCACGGAGGAGTCTGCCGACATCGGCCAGCAGGTGATCGACGCATACGGTCGCCAGGCCGCGCTCGAACAGGAGATCTCCGATTTGCGAGAGTCGATCGACTTCGCCCGCCTGAAGATCGCCGAGACCGAGACCAAGCTCGAAGAACTGGCCGTCGAGCTCTACATGGGATCGACCAGCGGCGCCTCACTCTCTGTGCTCTTCTCCTCGACCGACCAGGAGTACCCGGCCGGCATGGAGTACCTGCGCAATGTCAGCGGGGTCAACGAGGACGTGGTCGGTCAGCTGCGAACCTTTCGCGACGAGCTCGATCGCCAGACCACGAGACTCGACGAGGCTCTAGGCGAGCAGGTTGTGGTTGCCGGTGAGCTGGAGGCGCTCTCCGCGCAGTTGCAGGACGATCTGGTGGCGGCCCAGGTGATCTACGACGATCTCGTGCAGCAACAGGCCGAGGAAGAGGCCGAGCGGCAGCGTCAAGAGGAGGAGCGACGACGTCAGGAGGAGGCGGCACGTCAGGCTGCAGCGCAGGCCGCCGCCAACGCCACCAGCACCACCGAGGCGGCAACGACGTCGGGCGGGTCGGATGACGCCCAGACGACTTCCACCACCGCAGCCACCACCACGACCACGGGGGCACCGCCGCCGGCGCCATCCGGGAGCGGAACCTGTCCCGTTGCCGGTGCCGTGTCCTTCACCGACACCTGGGGGGCGCCCAGGTCTGGTGGGAGGAGTCACAAGGGCGTCGACATGATCGCGGCGAGAGGAACCCCGATCGTCGCCATCTTCTCGGGTCGGGTGTACCGATTGTCCACCTCCTCTCTGGGAGGGAACTCGGTCTACTTCTACTCCGACGCCGGCGACCTCTACTACTACGCCCACCTCGACTCCTATGGCGACATCAGCCCCGGCCAGGCTGTCCCGGTGGGGTACGTGCTCGGCTACAACGGCTCGAGCGGGAACGCTCCCGACTATCTGCCCCATCTCCACTTCGAGTACCACCCTGGCGGAGGAGCGGCAGTCAACCCCTATCCGTTGGTGAAGGGTCTCTGCGGCTGAAAACGACCGGTTATCCACAGAGGATGACTAGTCACAGTGACGATCTCACGAACAGTCATTGCAAAACCACTGGTAGTGGCGGATATTGCTGCCAGAACGTGCACCGGCGAGAGCTGGAAATGTGGGGCATGGGAGGCCTCCTCGAGAAGGGACCCTGAGCGGTCCCTTTCTCGCGTCCGGACCGGTTCACACCGCATCGCGCCGTCGTCTCTGTCTAACGTGCCAGGCAGACTCGAGGAGGAGCTCACCTTGACCACACCCGAGCCGCCACCGGCGGTCCCCCAACCCAGTTCCGTGCCAGGTCCGCTTGCCGACTGGGGGACACGGGCAATCGGATTCGTGATCGACTATCTGCCGATCATCATCCTCAACGCTCTCACCGTCTGGAGCAGTGGGCTGCGCTATTTCGCCGGGCTCATCGGCTTGGGCTACTGGATCTACATGGGCTACCTCGACGGAGTGTCCGGGCAGACCCCGGGTAAGGCCATGCAGGGTATTCGGCTGGTCAGTGCCCAGGGCAGCCTGATCGGCGCCGGAGGGGGGATCGGTCGCAAGTTCCTCCACATCCTCGATGCCATCTGTCTGATCGGCTTCCTGCTCCCCATCGTCGATGCGCAACGTCAGACCTTCGCCGACAAGCTGATGGCGACCTATGTGGTGACCGGGGCCGAGAAGAAGCCGTTCGCGATCGAGCTCTGGACCTCGCCACCACAACAGGGGAGTCAGTAGTCGAATCAGGCGAACCCCGGGTTGCAGACATGGCATACACGGTCTGCGGCTCTGGTTCGTGTTCAACTCCTCTAGGCGGCGCCGTCCTCGAGATCGGCTATGAGCTTGGCGATCCGGCCGGTACAGGTCTCCATATCGGCCGGAGGAACCACGGCCATCACCTTCTCGACCGTCGCCGCCAGGGCAGACGCTGCCGGCCCTGAGCCCTGGCTGAGAACGACCGGTCTGCCATGGTCCCCACCCTCGACGACGGCCTGATCGAGAGGGATCGCGCCCAGGAGAGCCACCCCCAGCTCATCGGCGAGGACCTTGCCCCCACCTTCACCGAAGACATCGCCCGACATGTTCTCGATGACCCCGACCACAGGCATGTGGGAGCGTCGGGCCATGTCAGCCACCCTGATCGCCACCCGCTGGGCCGCGCTCTGTGGGGTGGTGATGACGATCATCTCGGCCTGGGGCAACATGCGGGTCAGTGCCATCTGGACGTCTCCGGTACCGGGTGGCATGTCGATGATGAGATAGTCGAGCTCACCCCAGCTCACCTGTTTCAAGAACTGCTCGAGTGCCTTCGAGAGCATGAGGCCGCGCCACATGAGCGCGGTTTCCTCAGAGTCGATGATGAGACCCGTCGAGACCACCTCGACCCCGTTAGCCGTGACCGGCGTGATGAGCTTGGTTTCGGCGTCCGCTTCGAGACGACCGCTGGCACCCATCATGCGTGGTATCGAAAAGCCCCAGATGTCGGCGTCGAGCAAACCGACTTTGAAACCCTCCTGGGCGAGGCCGGCTGCCAGGTTCACCGACACCGAAGACTTGCCAACTCCACCTTTTCCTGAGGCGACGGCGATGACGCGAGTCGTCGACGCCACCTGAGTCGGCTCGGCGTTCTCTCGTGCCTGTCTCCTCGCCACCGACATCAGCTCGGCGCGTTGACGTTTGGTCATCGCCGTGGTCCGTATGTCGACGCTCTCAACGCCCGGCATCGATTCGACCCGTCGTCTGGTGTCACCCTCGATCTGACTGCGGAGTGGGCACTCCGCGATGGTCAGTGCCAGACCGATGCCCACGTGGGCTCCATCTATGTCGACGTCGGTGATCATCCCCAACTCGACGACATTGCCGCCGAGCTCGGGGTCTCTGACCCCTTCCAGGGTCTTCATGACCTGGTCCTTGGTCACGGGGGACATGACACCAAGGGTAATTTGCACTATCGCCGTAGGTGAATGTCCGCCCAGAGAGGGGAATGGCTCAGCGCTTTCGTGGCGTTACAATGGTGGAGAGCCAGGTAGGAACAAAATGACACAGATCCTTTCCATCAAGTCAGCGCAACCACAGAAGACCGTCAACCTGACCGAGTCCGCAGTGGCCAAGGTGCGTGAGCTCATCGCCGGCGAGGACGAGGCGGGGCTTGCGCTTCGCATGGCGGTTCGCCCCGGTGGCTGCTCCGGCTTCTCCTACGAGATGTACTTCGACTCCGAGATAGACGATGCAGACATCGTCGAGGAATTCGAGGATGTGAAGGTTCTGGTCGATCCACAGAGCGCCGACATGGTTCGCGGCTCCACCCTCGACTACAAGGAGGGGCTTATGGGAGCCGGCTTCGCCATCGACAACCCAAACGTCACCCGCAGCTGCGGCTGCGGCAACTCTTTCAGCTGATAACCCCGGGGGGGAGACATCCCCTCAGTGGCTTGCAATGCGAATCTGAGATTCGCAAGGGACCCGGCTTGGGCCGGGTCCCTTTCATTGTTGGGTACCCTCGCGGTGAAACCGACAGGAGATTTCACCCCTTGCCCAAAACCGTTCCCGAGACCCCGTCCGCCCCACAGTCCTTTGCGCCCTACTCGGCGGCTACGGAGGCCGCCGGGCTCGTATTCCTCTCCGGTCAGGTCGGGCTCGATCCCGTCAGTGGTGAGCGTGCACCCGACGATGTCGGGGCCCAGGCACATCAGGTGATGCGCAACATCGGAGCGGTGCTCGGAGACCTCGGGCTCGCCTACGACGACATAGTGAAGACGACGGTGTTCCTCGCCGACATCTCCGACTTCGATGCGGTCAACGAGGTCTACAAGTCCTATTTCGAGGGACCTTTTCCGGCGCGGTCTGCGGTGCAGGCCGGAGCTCTCCCCGGTGGCTTTCTCGTCGAGATCGAGGCGGTTGCAGCGCGATGAATGCACAGGGAGTCCTGCCGAAGCTCGGCATCGAGTCGGAGAACTCCGGCGTGTTCGCAGGGGAGTGGCTCGACGCGACCGGAGAGACGATCGACGTCGTGAATCCGACAAATGGAGAGACCATCGCCACGGTCACCATGGCTTCACCCGCCGACTACGACAAGGTGGCCGCATCTTCGGCGGAGACGTTCGAGCGGTGGCGACTGCTCCCCGCGCCGAAGCGTGGCGAATACATCCGCCAGATCGGCAATGCCTTGCGTGACAATCTCGACGCCCTCGGCGCACTGGTGACCCTGGAGATGGGGAAGATCCATCTCGAGGGAATCGGCGAAGTGCAGGAGATGATCGACATCTGCGACTTCGCGGTGGGGCTCTCCAGACAGCTTTATGGGAATACGATGGCTTCGGAGCGGCCCAACCACAGGATGTACGAGCATTGGCACCCGCTGGGCCCGGTCGGGGTGATCACGGCCTTCAACTTCCCCGTAGCGGTTTGGTCGTGGAACGCGGCCATCGCCGCCGTCTGTGGCGACACTGTGGTCTGGAAACCATCCGAGGTGACACCCTTGACCGCCATCGCCGTCACGAAGATCGCGCAGGGAGTCATGGAGGGCTCGGGGTACGAGGGTGTGTTCAATCTCGCCGTTGGTGACGGAAGGACCGTCGGTGAGGCGATGACCGCCGATTCACGTCTTCCCCTCATATCGGCCACGGGCTCTTGCGCCATGGGGCGGATTGTGGGTCCCGCGGTGGCAGCGCGGATGGGCCGGACCATCCTCGAGTTGGGTGGGAACAACGCCGTAGTCGTCATGGACGACGCAGACCTCGACCTGGCCGTGAGAGCCGCGCTGTTCGCCGCGGTGGGGACCGCCGGTCAGAGATGCACCACTCTGCGTCGTCTCCTCGTGCATCGCGCCGTATCCGACAAGGTGGCCAATCGTCTGGTCGAGGCATATCGACAGGTGACGATCGGCGACCCTCTCGAAAAGGGCACCCTCATGGGCCCGGTGGTCTCCGAGCGCGCCATCGACCAGATGATGAGCTCGATAGAGATGGCCAGGGACCAAGGTGGCGAGGTGATGACCGGCGGTAAGCGAATGGATCGTGACGGCTACTTCGTGGAGCCCACGATCGTCAAGGTGCCCAAGGAGGCCTCGATCACACAGGACGAGACCTTCGCTCCCATCCTGTGGGTCATCGAGTTCGACACCCTCGAAGAGGCGATCGAGATTCAAAACGGTGTCACCCAGGGCCTCTCCTCGGCGATCTTCACCGAGTCTCTCAAGAACGCGGAGCGTTTTCTCAGCGCCACCGGGTCGGACTGCGGGATCGCCAACGTGAACATCGGCACCTCGGGAGCCGAGATCGGAGGCGCCTTCGGAGGTGAGAAGGAGACCGGCGGCGGTCGTGAGGCCGGTTCCGACGCCTGGAAGGCGTACATGCGTCGTCAGACCACCACCATCAACTGGGGTGACGACCTGCCACTGGCTCAGGGCATCGAGTTCGGCTGACGTGGATTCCGAAGCCTGGGACGAGCGCTACCGGGCGACCGAGCTTCTCTGGTCGTCCGGTCCCAACCTCTGGGTCGAGAAGCGACTCGCCGATGCCAAACCCGGCCGGGGGCTCGATCTGGCTTCCGGCGAGGGCCGCAATGCCATCTGGCTGGCCCAGCTGGGATGGGACATGACGGCGGTCGACTTCTCCGCCGTCGCCATCGAGCGGGGGCGCAATCTCTCCGACGAAATCGAGTTCATCGAGGCCGACGTTTTGACCTGGGAGCCGGACGAGGGACGCGGGGACTTCGACCTCGTCTTGATCGCCTACCTCCAGCTGGAGGCGGAACCACTGTCCGATGTGGTGCGTCGGGCAACCACGTGGGTGGCCCCTGGGGGCGAATTGTTCATGGTGGGCCACGACATCACCAACCTCGATGAGGGTGTCGGTGGGCCGCAGGTCCCCGAGATCCTCTGGGATCTCGATCTCATGCTCGAGTGGCTGGGAGACCTGCACCTAGTCGAAGCAGGCATCGCCAAACGTCCGGTCGAAGTCGACGGCGACGTCGCCTATGCCCGGGACACCCTGATCAGGGCGCGGGCATCGGAGCCGGTCTAGCCAGCGTGAACGCCTCCTGGGTGGGGCCTTGTTCTTGGAGAAGCAGGACCCTCCGGTAAGCCTCAGCGACATCCGGGATGGCTCCTATCGCCACCCACCACGCGACACTGGTGTGCACATCGAGCTTCTCGAACCACTCCCGTCGGCGACGCAGATAAGCGACGTGGCCGGTCCTGTTGACGAAGTGTTTGAGACTGTTCAGGTCTGCCCAGATCGAGTAGTTGATGATCAGCAGGGGGTCGTCGCTGCCTGGAATGTCCACGTAGGACGAAGACTGCCCATCGTCGTCTTTGAGTCTCCATACGAAACCCGGGCTCGACTCGGCGATGGCGTTGATGGGGTCGAGGGCAGCGACGAACTCGGCCATGTCTTCGTGTTCGAGTGGTTGTAGGACCCTGCCCACATTGCATTGGGCGAGGTGGAAACCCATCTCAGACGTCGTCCATCTCAGACGTGGCCCAGCGCCTCGTCCAACGCGGCAATGAGGTCTTCGGTGTCCTCCAGACCCACCGACAGACGCACCAGCCCGTCGGTGATCCCCGAGGCGATGCGTTCTTCTCGTGGCAACGCGGCATGCGTCATCGTGACCGGATGTGTGACCAGGGACTCGACCGACCCCAGATTCTCGGCCAGGCTCCACAACTCGATGTTGTCCATGACTCTCTTGCCAGCCTCCACCCCGCCATGGACTTCGAAACAGACAATCGCGCCGTAGCCGGTCGCCTGTTTGCTGGAGAGCTCGTGTTGGGGGTGGTTGGGGAGACCGGGGTAGTTCACATAGTCGACCTTTCGGTGGGTCTCGAGGAACTCGGCGATTGCCATTGCACTGGTCGACTGCGCGTCCATCCGGGTGCTCAGTGTCTTCGCCCCCTGCAGGGTGAGCCAGGCCACCATCGGGGACATCACGAGACCGGCCGAGATCCGGGCGAAGGCGATCTTCTCATGGAGCTCGGCGTCTTTCACCACGACCGCCCCACCGAGGGTGGCGTTGTGACCGTCGAGGAACTTGGTGGTCGAGTGGATGATCACGTCTGCGCCGAGCTCGAACGGTCTCTGGAAGTAGGGGGTGAGGAACGTGTTGTCGGTGACGTGGATCAGACCGCGTTCCTGACAGATCGCCGAGACGGCGGCGAGGTCTGTCACTTTGAGCGTCGGGTTGGCGGGAGTCTCGGTGAAGATCAGCTTCGTCCTGTCGGTGACGGCGCGCTCGATGGCGGCGATGTCTGACGTGTCCACGAAGCTGACGTCGACTCCGAATTTCGTGAGGAACTGGTCGGCGAATCGATAGGTGCCCCCATAGATCACATCGGAGGTGACGATGTGGTCGCTACTCTGGAGGAGCGCCAGGAAGACGGCCACCGTCGCCGCCATGCCAGACCCGTACGCCGTCGTGTCGACGCCTCCTTCGAGTGCCGTCAGCTTCTCCTCCAGGGCCCTGACCGTCGGATTTCCTCCCCGCGTGTAGGAGTAGCCCTTGCCCATGTAGTCGTCGACCGACTCCTGGACGAAGGTCGTCGATTGATGGATCGGAGTGAGGATGGCTCCGGTATCCGGGTCGGGCGTGACCCCGGCATGGACCTGTTTGGTGCGAAAACCCATCGCGCGATTGTGCCACGCGCCGAGCGTGTGCAGATAACGTGGTGAGAGGCAGGTATCTGCACACGCTCAAGACTTGGATCGTCTTTTCCCCGCTTCGATGAGAGTCTTCAGGCAGCCGGCGGGGTCGTATCGGAGGTCCTTCCAGGTGAATCGAACGACCACTAGACCCGCAGCCACGGCCGCGTTGTCCCTTTGCCGATCCAGTTCGAAGTCTGCCTTGCGGGTATGCCAACGCCGACCATCGCCCTCGACGATCATGGCCCAGTCTTCGCTGTAGGCGTCGACTGTCGCGGCCAACGATTCGTATCGCATGGGAAGTTGACGTGTGTAATGGGGCAACTGCGGATGGTCCAGCAGTCGGAACAGCAGACGTTCCAGTTCGCTTGTCGGTGGCTGGTAGGCGTCACTTGATCGGGCTCCCATGATGGCTCTGAGTGCTTTCAAACCGGGTTGACGGGCGAAAGTGAGACGGTCGAGGATTGGATTGAAGTCATGGACCGCGAGCAATCCCTGAGCGAGGCCGTCATCGATGAGCCGCTCGAGGTTGGCGTAAGGCCACCTCAATGAGAGGGTCAGAACTGTTTCGGCCGGCGATGAGCACTCCCAGCCTTCGACTGTGCGACGGGCAACCATGGCGAAGTGACGTGAGCGGATCACACGGGCAATCGCCGATCGAGCATTGCCTTCGAATGGCAGGAGTATCTCCGGGCGCCCTCGCCGGATGTTCGAGAAACCGAGCAGGTGAGCCGCCGATAGGCCGGCGACGATTCCCTCTGGATGACCCAGAAGGGCTGCGTTCAATTGTCGCTCCCAACTGGGAGTCGATGCGGCCGGCGCGTATACACCAGAGGTCAGTCGCAGCCACGAGCCGGATTGAATCCGGTGCTGGATCTGATTCTCCGACAGACCCGCTTCGACTGCCTGGGTACGGCTGATCACTCCGTGTTGTCTGCGAAGGATCCGATCGATCGAACTGGTTCGCACCACAACCGACACATACGATGCCGGAACCGAGGTCACAACCCCCTTGAGCGTGTGCAGATACCGTGGCGACGCCACGGTATCTGCACACGCTGGGACGTCCCCGGTCAGCCCCAGCGGTAGCCGACGGAGCGCACCGTGGTGATCCAGGAGGCGCGTTCCTCACCGAGTTTGGAGCGGAGACGGCGAACGTGGACGTCGACGGTGCGGGCCCCCCCGTAGTACTCGTAGCCCCAAACCTTCGACAGGAGCTGCTCGCGGGACCAGACGCGGACCGGGTTCTCGACGAGGAAACGCAGCAGTTCGTATTCCATGTAGGTGAGGTCCATGGGCTCACCGGCGAGGGAGGCCTGATAGTTGAGGGGGTTGAGCTCGAGGTCCTTGAAGGTCAACAGCTCCTCGCCGGCCTCCTCCTTCACCAGACGTCGCACCCGGATGCGAAACTCGACCGGGTCGATCGGGGAGAGGACGAACTCGGCGTTCACCTCGCTGCTCTCGATGAGCGCCAGATGCTCGGTGGCGGCGACCACCACGACCGGCAATCCATAGGTCTCCTCGATCCGGGCTATCTCTCGCAGCTGTCGCATGGCTCCGTGGCCCAACTCGACGACGGCGATGTCGGCATCCCGGATGGTTCCGTTGTCGATGTTCAGGTCTGCAGTGCTGGAGACCGTGAGACTGGCGAGGGCGAGGGCGTCGGTCAGATCATCCGACACGTCCTCGGGATAAACAGCAGCGTTCACAGAATCGGCAGATAGGTCTCTAACTCGAAGCGGGACACATGATGCTGATACCTCTCCCACTCCGCTCGTTTGTTGCGAAGAAACCAACCGAAGACATGTTCGCCGAGTGCCTCCGCCACGAGGTCGGATTCCTCCATGATGTCGAGGGCTGCCGCGATGGTGTCGGGCAGCCGTTTGGCGCCCACCGCGGCCCGCTCCGCAGACGTCATCTGATGCACGTCGGCCGAGATCTCCGGGGGTAGCTCGTAGCCCTCCCGGATTCCGGCGAGACCGGCGGCGAGGATCACCGACAGGGCAAGGTACGGATTGCAGGCGGCGTCGGCCGCCCGATACTCGACCCGCACCGACGAGGGCTTCCCCTTCTTCACGGACGGAACCCGCACCAGGGCCGACTGGTTGTTTCGGGCCCACGACATATAGACCGGGGCGTCGAAACCACCGACCAGACGCTTGTAGGAGTTGACCCATTGGTTGGTGACGGCCGTCATCTCAGCGGCGT
Organism: Acidimicrobiia bacterium; assembly: GCA_035620735.1. GTDB lineage: Bacteria > Actinomycetota > Acidimicrobiia > Spongiisociales > ZC4RG35 > JANQRA01. Next base: position 21,231 of record DASPGH010000046.1, read on the forward strand.
GACGCAACAACCCGGCGATGAACGCCTCTCCCACTTTGGAGAGCAAACCCTGGGTGCCGGGCTCGTGAAACGCGTTGGTATCACCCTCGAAGAGGGAGAGGTGGAGGTGCATGCCGGAGCCGTCGTGATCCTCCAGCGGCTTGGGCATGAAGGTGGCGTAGATCCCCGACTGGAGTGCGACCTCCTTCACGGTGAGACGGGAGGTCATGATGTTGTCGGCCATCGTCAACGCGTCGGTGTAGCGGGCGATGATCTCGTGCTGGCTCGGCGCCACCTCGTGATGAGAGTGCTCGATGGGGATCCCGAGCTGTTCGAGGGCGTTGATCGTCTTGCGTCTGTACTCCTGGGCGACGTCGAGGGGTGTCAGGTCGAAGTAGCCACCGTGGTCGAGGACCTTCGGTTTCGGGCCAGAGTCCTCGAAGTAGAAGAACTCGAGCTCGGGCGCGGTGTAGAAGGTGTATCCCATCTCGGATGCCTTCTCCAGGTTCCGCTTCAGGACGGTGCGGGGGTCGCCGGGGAATGGCTCGCCGTCGGGGGTGTAGATGTCACAGAACATACGGGCGACCTGCTGTTCGGTGCGCCAGGGGAGGACCGCGAACGTGGTCGGATCGGGCTTGGCCAGCATGTCGGCTTCCTGGATCCGGGCGTACCCGTCGATCGACGACCCATCGAAGGTCATCCCCTCGTCGAAAGCGACCTCGAGCTCGGCGGGGCTGATCGCCACCGACTTGAGGAGCCCGAGCACATCAGTGAACCAGAGCCGGATGAATCGAATCCCTCGCTCCTCGACGGTGCGCATCACATAGTCGGACTGCTTACTCATCTATCCACCGAACCTGAGCTGATTTGAGCCATATATGACCCCAGGTACCCCGGGTTCGCAAATGGGAGCGGGTTGTCAGGCGCTGCGGCGTCGCTCGGCGAGCCACTTGCGGCGGAGTGATTTGCGCTCCTTCTCCGTTGTGCCACCCCATATCCCGGAGCGCTGATTCGTCTCCAGGGCATATTGGAGACAGTCCTCGATCACCGGGCAGACAGCGCAAATCCCCTTCGCCTTCAGGACCGAGCGTTCGTCGGCGCCATCGGACGAGGGGAAGAAGAGCGTGTTGGGGTAACCGGAGCAGGCGGCGCGGTTTCTCCAGTCCGCAACCAGCTCGGTCGCGATTTGTGCTGGACCTACGGTCACCCGGTCATATTCGCGGTGTCGCCGCACGCTGGCAAAACGAGGCCAAACGTCGTCGTGGCCCACAGCTGAGCAGGGTGGTGGCCGCGTTCAGTGCCATCGAGCCCAAGAAAGATGCCGGGCTAGGTCGCGGTCGATCAGGTCATTCCCGCCGTCGCCAGATAGCCTTAGGGCATGCCCAAGATCCGCGCGGCCTCGATCGATGAGCACAAGGAGATCACACGACGCGCTCTGCTCGACTCGGCGTATCAACTGATCGACGACGCCGGGACGGCCGAAGTCGCCTTGGGCGAGATCGCTCTCCTGGCGGGAGTGGGCCGTACCACCTTCTACGACTACTTCGATGATCGCGACGATGTGATCGCCTCCCTCGTCGAAGAGAAACTCCCCGGAGTCATAGCTGACCTCATCGCCGCCGTGCCGGCTGACCTCTCCACGACCGAGCGACTGGCTCGACTCGCCTCGAAAACGGTCGAGTTCGTCGCCACCGATCGCGTTTTTGGCGTCATCTTGCACAGAGAAGCGGGGCGAATGGGAGCCGAGGCCCAGCGAAGGATCAGAAGCTCCCACTCTCAGTTGGCCATCGAAATGGCGTCGATCTACCAAAAAGGAGTCGCCGAGGGCGTATTCGTGGAGATGCCCGACTATCTGGCGGGCCGTCTGATCCAGGACACCATCATGTCGGCGGCACGTGCGCTCATCGACGACGAGTCCCGCATCGCTGAGGTGACCAGAGGTGTCGAGAGGTTTCTGCTGGGCGGTCTGCGCGGAAGCCGTTAACCCATCGGTAAAAGTGGTCGACGATGATGTCTGAAGCGATGGATCTCATCACCCCGGAAACCTTCATAAATCGCGAGCTCTCCTGGCTCGAGTTCAACCAGCGGGTCTATGCCCTGACCGGTCGCGAGGATTTCCCACTTCTGGAGAAGGCAAAGTTCCTCGCCATCTGGTCGACCAATCTCGACGAGTTCTTCCAGGTGCGGGTGGCCGGGCTCAAGGAACAGGTGGCACATGGCCTCCGATCGGCAACCCCGGACGGTCTGACCCCGGGTCAGCAGCTGGCCGCCATACGGGATGAGGTGGACGCTCAATACCAGGAGATCTCGAAGCGCTTTCTCTCAGAGATCGCTCCGGCTCTCGCCAAAGAGGGCATCGTGCTCAGCGACTACTCCACTATCGACGACGAGGACCGTGAGTTTCTCGATCAGCAGTTCGCCGACGTCGTCTTCCCGGTCGTGACACCGCTGGCAGTGGACCCAGCTCACCCCTTCCCGTACATTTCGAATCTGTCCCTCAACCTGGCCATTTTCGTCCGAAACCCGGAAACCACCCTGACCAGGTTCGCCCGGGTCAAGATCCCGCCGGTCCTGCCCCGCTTCGTCGTCCTTCCCGACGGTGAGCGATTCATCCCGCTCGAGCAGGTGATCGCCGCCCACCTCGACTCGCTCTTCCCCGGGATGGAGGTCCTCGGTCACCATGTCTTCAGGGTGACGCGCAACGCCGACTTCGAGGTCGAAGAGGACGAGGGAGGCGATCTGTTGATGACGATCGAGTCCGAGCTGACACAGCGTCGGTTCGGTCGCGTGGTGCGTCTCGAAGTCCATCCCGACATGCCTGAGGACGTGCTCGATCTGCTGATGCGGGAGATGGGTGCCACCGAGGACGATGTGTTCCGGGTCGACGGGCCCCTGGACCTGGCCGGTCTGTGGGGTGTCTACGACCTGGACCGTCCCGAGCTCAAGTTCGACGTGTTCACGGGAGTGACCCCACAACGATTGGCACTGGCCGGTGGCGAGCCGGTCGATTTCTTCGAGGTGATGCGTCAGGGCGATCTCATAGCCCACCACCCGTACGACTCGTTCTCGACCACAGTCGAAGCGTTCATCGCCCGAGCCGCTCGCGACCCGGCGGTCCTCGCCATCAAGATGACCCTGTACCGGACCAATCGGGACAGTCAGATCATGCAGTCCCTCATCGATGCCGCCGAGCGGGGCAAGCAGGTCGTCGCCCTCGTCGAGCTGAAGGCGCGTTTCGACGAGGAGCGCAACATCGAATGGGCGCAACGACTCGAGGATGTCGGGGTTCATGTGATGTACGGTGTCGTGGGCTTCAAGACCCACACCAAGCTGGCCCTGGTCGTTCGTCGCGAGGGGGACCGGGTGGTCAGGTATGCCCACATCGGCACCGGCAACTACAACGAGAACACGGCGCGGATCTACGAGGACGTTGGTGTCTTCACCGCCGATTCCGATCTCGGCTCCGACCTCTCCGATCTCTTCAATTTTCTCACCGGTTACAGCCGTCAAACCCGCTACCGCTCGTTGGCGGTGTCGCCAATCGGGGTGAGGAAAGAGATCACCGACCTCATCGAGGCCGAGGCGGCGCGTGCCGACGGTCAGATCACGATGAAGATGAACTCGCTCGTCGATCCGGGAATCATCGAAGCCCTCTACAAAGCCTCACAGGCCGGGGCCCGCATCGACCTCTGTGTGCGGGGGATCTGCAGTCTCGTTCCCGGGGTTCGGGGGCTGTCGGAGAACATCAAGGTCCGCTCGATCATCGGTCGTTACCTGGAACATTCCCGGATCTACCGCTTCGGTGCCCGGGGTCGTGAGCGTGAGTACTTCATCGGGTCGGCTGACATGATGCCCCGCAACCTCGACCGTCGTGTCGAGGCCCTGGCACCGGTGACCGACCCGGATCTCCAGTTCCGTCTCGACGAGATCCTCGACGTCAACTTCGCCGACGACAACCTGGCCTGGGAGCTCGGCCCCGACCGCATCTGGACCAGGGTCCACGGGGACACCGGTGTCGACGCCCATGTCGAGCTTCAGGACCTGGCGTTGGCGCGCTCCAGCGCACACCTCTAAAGCCGAACCCGGGGTTCTTCAGCCCATATATGAGCCAAATCAGCTCATGTTCAGGGCCCGTCGTCCGTAGATGAGCGGATCTGACCCGGATATGGCCCCAGGAACCCCGGGTTCGACATAAGTGGGGAATTCATCGGACGTTCACCTTCACATTGCCGTTGGGTTAACACGGCTTCTTAGCTTTTCGTTTGTCACTGGGAGGTTCGTGTCCCCTACCAAGGAGATGAACGAGACATGAAGCCGCGCAATTGGTTTGCGCTCATCGCCGTATTCGCGTTGACCCTGGCCGCCTGTGGCGGTGACGGCTCGACCGACACAACCGACGGCGGTGACGACCAGGCAACCACCACAGAAAGATCGACCGACACAACCGAGGAGATGTCGGATACGACCGAGCCCATGGATGATGGAGGCGGAGAGCTGTCGCAGTGGGGTCTCCCCGTGGTCGATCCCCTGGACGGCGATCCGAGCGTGACACTCGGCATCGCGGGATCATCGACCGTCTTCCCATTGACGGAGGCCGTCGTGGCTCAGTGGATCGATGAAGGCGGACCCGAATACACCGTGGACTCGATCGGCTCCGGTGGTGGGCTCGAGCGCTTCTGCGTTGAAGGAGCGTCGGACATCGCAAATGCATCGCGTGCGATCGACGAAGAGGAGTTCGCTGCTTGCACCGAGACGTGGGGTGGAGAGCCCATCGAGGTGCGGGTGGGCAGCGATGCCCTTTCGTTGGTCATCAGTCCCGGCAACTACTTCGCCCAGGAGTTGACACTGGAAGAGTTGGCCACGGCGTTCTCGCTCACCGATCCGGGCGCCACGTGGGCGGATGTCAACCCCGAGTTCCCGGCCCATCCGATCGCGCTGTTCCGGCCCGGCGAGACTTCCGGGACCTTCGACTACTTCAACGAAGTGGTGTTTGAAGAGGCGGATCCCTCTCCGATGTCGTCATCCATAGCCGAGGACGTCGGTGAGGAGGACAATGTGACGGTCATCGGTGTCTCCGGGGATGGCTGCACTGAGGGCGATCTCACCTCTACCTGTGCCATCGGTTTCTTCGGATACGCCTACTACCAGGAAAACGCGGCAGATCTCCAGGTCGTCGCAGTGGAGGGAGTGGAACCCAGTGCCGAGTCTGTCGATGACGGCAGCTATCCAATATCCCGTCCGCTGTTCATGTACACGGCGAAGGCAGTGATCGAGGCCAAGCCTGAGGTCGCCGAGTTCATGGCGTATTACCTGAACAACGTCAACGATCTCATCGGTGAGGTCGGGTATTTCCCGGCGCCTGATGAGGCAATACAGGAGGCAGCGGACAACATTGCCGCCGCCGCAGGCTGGTAGTTCCGGCGCGTCGCCAGAACTGCCTCAAAGGATGGAGCCCGGTTGTCTCCCATGGGTGACCGGGTTCCATCCCCGAGTTCGAAAGGGCCCATCTGAGCAGCCATGACAGCAGAGCCTGACCAGCTACCGCAGATCTCGCTGAAGAAGAGGGCACGTCCGGGCGAGATGGCCATTCGCGGCTTTCTCTTCGTGTGTGGCGCGATTTCCATCGCCACGACCATTGGCATTCTCTTCGAGCTGGGGACCGAATCCCTTCTCTTCTTCCGAGATGACCGGGTCAACGTCTGGGAATTCTTCAGCACTACACAGTGGGCTCCCGCCGCCGGCCAATTCGGAATCTGGCCCCTGGTGCTAGGGACGATGTTGATCGCTGTCATCGCCATGCTTGTTGCCGTCCCACTCGGCCTCGCAGCCGCGATCTACCTATCCGAGTACGCCAGTCGCCGGGTGCGCAGCTTCTTCAAACCGGTTCTCGAGGTTCTGGTCGGGATACCAACCGTCGTCTATGGATTCTTTGCCCTGACCTTCATGACCCCCGTGTTGCGAGGGATCTTCGGAACCAGCACTGTTGGGTTCTTCAACGTTGCATCGGCTGGAGTTGTTGTCGGAATCCTCATCATCCCGCTGGTGTCCTCACTATCCGAGGATGCATTGAGCGCGGTGCCCGACTCGCTGCGGCAAGCCGCCTACGCCTTGGGCGCCTCGAAGCTCGAAGTGTCGCTGCGAATCGTGGTGCCGGCTGCTCTTTCGGGAATCGCAGCTGCTTTGGTGATCGCGATGTCACGGGCCGTCGGTGAGACGATGGTGGTGACGATCGCCGCAGGTTCGGCACCCCGCAATTTCACTTTCGGCGAGGACCCTCTGTTCAGTTACATCCTGAATCCGTTTCAGGGGGCACAAGCGATGACCGGAAACATCGCCCAGACCGCCAGCGGTGATCTCGGCTTTGGGACCATCGACTACGAAGCCATCTTCGCCATTGGGCTGACGCTCTTCTTCATGACGCTTGGACTCAACGCACTGAGCCGTCGGCTGGTCAACCGATTTCGACAGGAGTACGAATGAGCGTTGCTGCTCCCGAACGTGAGCGCACCGATTACTACCCGTCTGACGACGAGTACCTGGGTCTGCTCAGTCGGCGCACGAGACGGGCTCGATGGTTCCAGTTCGTCTGCCTCGCATCGATGGTGGTTGCGGTCATAGCTCTCGTGACCCTGCTCTACACGATCATCAACGACTCGTTCGGGCTCGTCGCCATTGTCAATCAGAACAACCCGGAAGACCTCGTCGCCGATCTCGGCTACGACCCGGAGACCACGACCCTCGGCGAGGTCAGCTACGACGATCTGGTTGGGCTTCTTGCGGAGAATGTCTCCAGCGGGGTCGGGCGACGCATGGAGCGTGAACAGAGGTTCTATGAGGATCGACTCGTCTTCGAATCGGATGACGTTTGGATCGAGATCTGCGCATCGGACGCACCGCCAACTGGCTGCACTCTCGGGCCAAGGAGCCAGGCCAGCGTCCTGCAATTGGTCAACGAGCGGGTGGTTGTCCCGGATGTGATCGCGACCGAGGATTTGGTTCCCTCTCTCGTCAATCCGGAGCAATTCGAGGAAGAAGTGATCACCGCCTTCGAGACATCTCCGGAGCGGTTCGGTGAGTACACCGCTGACCAGGTC
>DASPGH010000047.1:0-9885 GCA_035620735.1 Acidimicrobiia bacterium
CCCCCCCCCCGGCTCTACCTCCTGCTTAGCGGTAGGGAGGTGCGTACATGAGACCGCCGTCGGTCCAGAGTGCGTTGAGACCGCGCTCGAGACCGAGAGGTGTGTCGGGCCCGACGTTGCGGTCGAAGATCTCGCCGTAGTTGCCCACAGCCGAGATCACATCCTGCACCCAGGTCACCCGATCGAAACCGAGCTGGGGATCGAAGGTGGTCAGATTGCCTTCGTCATCCTCGAACTCCAGCCCGAGCAAGCGCCGGATCCCCAGATCCTCCGTGTCCTCGAATGTGTCCACATTGTCCGAAGCGATTCCGAACTCCTCGGCCTGAATCGTCGCGAGAACCACCCAGTCGACCATCTGAGCCCACTGCGTGTCGCCGTCAGCGGTGACAGGACCGAGCGGCTCCTTGGAGAACGTCTCATCCAAGATCGTCAGGGCCTCGGGTCCCTCAGGGAACGCCGACCTGACACCGGCGAGCTGGCTCTTGTCAGAGGTCCAACCGTCACATTGTCCGGCCACGAAGGCCTCCTGCAGCGTCTCGTTGTCCTCGAACGTGAGTGGCTCGAAGTCGATCCCAGCCATTCGTGTCGCCAGGTTCAGCTCGGTGGTGGTCCCGGAGAGCACACAGATCGCCGACCCTGCCAGGCCTTCGATGTCGGTGATTCCGGAGTCGGAGCGAACCATCATGCCTTGACCGTCGTAGAAGGTCGTGGTCAGGAAGGTCGCTCCCTCCGTGCCGTCCCGAGACGAGGTCCTGGTGGTGTTGCGAATCAGAACATCGACTTCACCCGACTGCAACGCGGTGAACCTCTGCTGTGCTGTCAGAGCGGTGAACTCGACGGCATCGGGGTCTCCAAGCACTGCAGCTGCCACGGCGTGGCAGTAATCGACGTCGAAGCCGCTGAAGTCTCCTTCGGCGTCAGTGAACCCGAACCCGGGCACGGCGTCATTGACACCACAGTTGAGGGTTCCGCGATCCGTCACCGCTGCCAGCGTGTCGCCGGCTGCACCTCCATCCGTCCCGCCGTCGTCGGCGGGAGCAGTCGTCCCACCGTCGTCACCGGAAGCGGTGGTGGTGGTGTCCGCCGCCTGGGTACAGGCAGCGAATACGAGCGCCATGACGGCGAAAGCCACCATGAGTCTGTATCTCTTCATAGGTCCTCCATCTACAAGGGGCGCACGCCGACCTGGGATCGGCGCACAGGTCTGCGACCCTAGCCAGCCGGGCTGACCATGTGCGCAGCCGTTTCGAGTGGCGGCTAGGTGGAGGAGCCATATACGCTTCCCGACTGGTTCTGACAGGAGGACCCTCTAGACATGGAAAACAGAAACGTATGGATCGGAGTGGGCATAGCTGCCGTGGCAGTGATCCTGCTGCTCATCTGGAGCCCGTGGTCAGATGACACCTCCGATGGGACGACGACGACGAGTGCGGGCGTGGACACGACAACGACCGCTGAGCAAGCCACCACGACCACGGCAGAGGCGACGACCACGACCGCGGGAGCAACGACGACCACTGAAGTCGAGGCAGCACTGCCCGACCTCGGTGGAATAACCGTAACCGTCGGAGTGGAGAACGCCTACCTGCCCTTCAACTTCATCCCTGAAGGCGAGACTGAGCCCACCGGATGGGACTACGACGCCTGGAACGACATCTGTGAGCGTCTCAACTGTGTCCCTGAATTCGTCGAGTCTGCTTGGCCGGCGGTGATCGACCAGGTCGCCCAGGGCGAGCTCGACACAGCCGCCGATGGGATCTCGATCACCGAAGAGCGCATGGAGATCGTGGATTACTCCAACGCCTACATGATCGTCGAGCAGAAGTTCATCAAGGCGCTCGGTGATGATCGCTTCCAGACGGCTGACGACGTCATCAACTCTGATGCGATCGTGGCCACTCAGGTTGGCACCACCAACTTCGAGCTTGCCGCCGACCTGGTCGGTGAGGATCGGATCCAGGCATTCGATCAGTTCGGGCTGGCCATCCAAGCCCTCATCGCCGGTGACGTGGACGTGGTGATCATCGACGATCAGGCCGGACTTGGCTACATCGGCGCCAACGCCGACGCGATCGAGACAATCGACGACGCGCTGCAGTCCGATCCACTCGGGTTCATCTTCCCGCAGGGATCGGAGCTCGTCGAGCCGGTCAACCAAGCGCTCGCCGCCATGGAACTCGATGGGACCATGGAAGAGCTTGGAGTGAAGTGGTTCGGACCCGAGGCACCGACCGGCTGAGCCGAGACTCCAGCTAGGCACTCACGAAGCGCCGGGCGGCCCCCTGGCCCGGCGCTTCGTTATGTTCTTTCGAACATGACCGACCCGCGAGAGCAAGCAGAACTGGCTGCGCCCGAGCCCGGTGGGGCATATACGTTCGACGCCAAGGAGTTTCCCTGGTGGCTGGTGACGATGCTCGTCATCATCGCCGCCTTGGTCATGGCGGTCATTTTCAGTGAGGACTACCAGGAGGCCTTCTACAACATCTTCCCGATTCCCCTTCGTCTGGCCGAGGGGATCTTGATGACGTTGTACTTGACGTTTGGATCGTTCATCGTCGCCCTGGTTCTCGGTCTTCTCATCGGGCTGGCACGGGTATCCAAGAATCCACTCTTGAAGAACGTGGCATCGACTTATATCGAGTTCGTTCGGGGGATCCCGATGCTGGTCTTCTTCTTCGTCATCGCCTTGGTCCTGGCACCGGACTTCGCCGACCTGGTGAACATGGAGAGTCGGAGCATCTCTCAGGCAGTGCGGGCCTCTGCGGCACTCAGCCTGTTCTACGCCGCGTTCATCGCCGAAGTCTTCCGAGCCGGTATCCAATCAGTCCCGAGTGAACAGGCAGAGGCGGGACGATCTCTGGGTCTGCGTGATCGTCAGATCATGCGTCGCATCGTCCTACCTCAGGCCGTCCGCAACATGCTCCCTGCTTTGGGCAACGATTTGATTTCGCTGATGAAGGACACCTCCCTTGCGTCAGTACTTGCGGTCAGGGAGGTGACTCAGATGGCCCGGCTGTACAGCGGGAGCAGTTTCCGTTTCCGAGAGTCGTTCTTCATCCTGGTCATCATCTACGTGGTGCTGACCCTGATCCTGAGTCTCGCCCTGCGGTGGTACGAGCGCCGGATCGCCATCCCGGGCCGTATCTAGTGCGCTGTTGTCCTCTGGGTGGATCTTTGGGCCGGAATCCGGCGAACAATCCGCCCAGAACGAACTCAGGAGTCTCGGCGGCCCACCGCCAGCAGCACCCGCTCCACAACGGAGTCGGGGTCCATGCCCACCGATTCCATCACGTCGCTCGCCGATCCGAAGGGGAGGAACCCGTCGGGGACACCGACATTGATGACTTCCTTGGCCAGCCCGGCCGCGGCGAACGACTCCATGACGGCGGCGCCAAATCCGCCTGCCATGACGTTGTCCTCGAGGGTGACCACCAGCGGCGCCAGTGCGGACCATTCCAGGATCCTCGGATCGAGCGGCTTCACCCAGCGGGCATCGACCACACCGGCGGACACACCCTTCTCCCCCAAGTCGACGGCAGCCTTCTGGGCGACCTCGACCATGCGCCCCACGGCCACCAGGAGCACGTCGCCGCCCTCATTGAGTAGCTCAGCCCTGCCCACCTCCAGAGGCTCGACCGGGAGAGAGGGCACCGAGACGGCGCCACCCTTGGGGTAGCGGATGGCGATGGGTCCCTCATGATCGACCGCCGTCTCGATCATGGCGCACAGCTCGGTGGCGTCGGCAGGAGCCCCGATCACCATGTTGGGGATCATCCGCAGATAGGAGAGGTCGAACACGCCGTGGTGGGAGGGACCGTCGGGCCCGGTGATGCCCGCACGGTCGATTAGGAATGTCACCGGGAGGTCGTGCATGGCTACATCAGTGACGATCTGATCGAATGCCCGCTGCAGGAACGAGGAGTAGATGGCCACCACCGGCCTCTTACCGGCCATCGCCATTCCGGCTGCCAGGGTGACGGTGTGCTGTTCGGCGATTCCGGTGTCGAAGACTCGATCGGGGAAGCGGCGTGACATCTCCCTGAGTCCCGAGCTCGAGACCATTGCTGCCGACACACCCACCAGATCGGGACGGGTGACCGCGGCCTCGGCCACGGCCCGGCCGGCGACATCGGTCAGCTTGAGCTCGGACTTGTGGGCTCGTCCAGTGGCGACGTCGAACGCACCGACCCCGTGCAGCTTCTCCTCCTCGTCCTCGATGGCCGGCGTGTATCCGTTGCCCTTCTCGGTGATCACATGAACCACCACCGGCTCGTGGTACGTCTTGGCCCGCTCGAGAGTCTCCTCGAGCAGCGCCAGATCGTGGCCATCGATTGCACCGCTGTACTTGAGGTCGAGGGCGTCGAACACGGTCGCCGGCTCCAGGATCTGCTTGACCGCATCCTTCATCCGTCCGGCCATCTCGTCGGCGGTCTCACCAACGAGAGGGATTCCACGGAGGATGCGCCCGATTGCGTGCTTGGCCTTCTCGTACCTGGGGTCGATCCGGTAGTGAGCCAGGTTGGTCAGTGCGGCCAACCCACCCACCGTCGGTGCATATGAGCGGCCGTTGTCATTGAGGATGATGATCATTCGCTCCGGCTTGGCAACTGCGATGTGATTGAGCGCTTCGTACGCCATGCCACCCGTGAAGGCACCATCGCCGATGATGGGGACCGTCCACCCCTCGTACCCGCCGAGGGCGTGGCCGAGTGCGTAGCTCAAAGATGTCGACGCGTGGCTGTTCTCCACGAAATCGTGATCCGATTCTTCCCGACTCGGATACCCGGACAACCCGCCAGTGTGACGCAACGTGTCGAAGCGATCCGTCCGACCGGTGAGGATCTTGTGGACATAGGCCTGATGCCCAACGTCCCAAATGAGCCTGTCGCGTGGGGATTCGAACACCCTGTGCAAAGCGATCGTGAGCTCAACGACACCGAGGTTTGGCGACAGATGGCCCCCGGTCTTGGACACCTTGTCCAGGATGAACGTGCGGATCTCTTCGCTCAGGGCCTCTAGCTCTTCGAGGCTGAGAGAACGCAGATCAGAGGGGTCAGATATCGATTCGAGAATGGGTTCCACGCAGGGGCACAGGCTAGTTCCCCTGTGTTTCTTCACCTTTCGAGGTCATGGGAAGTCTGATCGTGAAGGTCGAACCGACCCCGAGCTCGGATTCCAACGAAACGGTTCCCCCGTGACCCTCGGCCACGTGTTTCACGATGGAGAGACCCAGCCCGGTACCACCTGTGGCGCGGGATCGGGCCGAATCGACCCGATAGAAGCGCTCGAAGACTCTCTCGATGTCCCGGGTCGGGACTCCCTCGCCGGTGTCCGAGACCGAGATCAGGGCAGACCCGTCTTCGCTGTTCACCTCCACGACTATCGACCCGTCCTCCGGCGTGTAGCGGATGGCGTTGTCGAGCATGTTACGAACTGCGATCGACACATCGCGCTGGTTGATCGTGGCGGTCACCTCGTCGGTGTGACTGACGATCTCGATCCCTCTGGCCGCCGCCTCCGGCCGTATCCGCTCCACCTCGTCCCTCACGAGATGATCGAGTCGGCTCGGGCTGAGCTCGGGGCTCTCCTTCTCGAGGCGGGACAGATCGAGGAGATCGCCGACGAGACGATCGAGCTGTCGTGCCGAAGACTCGATTCGATGTGCAAACGCCGCCGCCGAGACATCACCCCGTTCCAGGGCTATCTGAAGAGCCTCTGAGGAAGCGATGATCGTAGATACCGGTGTCTTCAGCTCATGGGAGGCGTTGGCGACGAAGTCGCGTCTGATCGAGTCCGTCCTCTCCCTCTCGGTGATGTCGACGACGAGCAACAGAACCCGGTCGTCGGCGCTGAAGGGGGTGGCCACTCCGCGGAGCCGTCGGGTCGGGTTGCCATGATCGAGTACCCGCGTTTGAGTCTTCTTCTTCAGCCGCGCGTCACGCACCGCATTCTGGAACTGGAGCGGGGCGAGATTGACCAGAGACTCCGGGACCACCCCAAGAATCTCGCCGGCCGCCGTGTTCACATAGACGATCCGATCCTCACCATCGACGAGGACGGTGCCCTGTGGCAGCGCTCCCAGAACGACCTCGAGCGTCGACATCGCCTGCTCTGCGTCGGAGAGACGGGATCCGAGACGGTTCGCCATGGTCGATATCGCCAGACCGAGCTGATCGAGCTCCTCGACCCGGGAGCGACGCGGCTGAACGTCGGTCGCTCCTTCGGCGACCGCCCCTGCCTGCTCGGTCAGCTCGGTGATCGGCTGCGCCAAACGTCTGGCCAGGAACACCATGAGCCCGACACCGAGAAGGCCCAGGGCCGCCGCGGCGACCACGATCGAACGTCGCAGCAACCACAGCTCATCGTCGATGACGCGAGTCGCCACAGAGGTCCTCACCATGAGACCGTCGACGGGGGGTAGCGCGACATATCGCTGTTCGAAACCGGTGCTGTCGCTGACCCGGTTTGCCTCACCGACTTCACCCGTCAACGCCATCTGGACTTCGGGCCGGCCAAGATGGTTCTCCATGACCTCGGGGTCTGAGTGCGAGTCGGCGTGGACTACCCCCTCGGTGTCGATCAGGGTCACCCGGAATCCGCTCGCCTGAAAAGTCGACTGAGCCCAGTCGGCATACCCGGAGGGATCGGTGGGCAACGCCTCCTCGGCTAGACCTGCAGCCACGGTCAGGTTCTCGTCCACCTCATCGACCAGGGCCGTTCGGGTGGTGCGGTCGACCATGAAGCCCATCAGACCGATCATCACCAGATAGGTGATGGCGTAATAGGCAACGAACCGCGATGAGAGCTTGGTTCGATAAGGGCGACTACTCATCTACGAATTTGTAGCCCAATCCTCTCACAGTGACGATGTGCTTCGGCTTGGAGGAGTCGGTCTCCAGCTTCTCGCGTAGTCGTTTGATGTGAACGTCGAGGGTCTTGGTGTCACCGAAGTACGAAGGCCCCCAAACCTCGTCGATGAGGGTGTGACGGGCGGCCAGCCGGTTCTTACGTCTCATCAGTGATTCGAGGAGCTCGAACTCCTTGGGCCTCAGCTCAACCTCGTAGCCGTCCACCCGCGTCACGTGGGCATCGATGTCGAGTTCGATGGGGCCACCACGGAGCACTTCGTTGGACTCGGCCAGCATGCCTGTTTTCGAGGCACGTCGCAGATGAGCCCTCACTCTCGCCACCAGCTCCCTCATCGAGAAGGGTTTGGTCATGTAGTCGTCGGCGCCCAACTCCAGCCCGGTCACTTTGTCGGCCTCGGAGTCCTTGGCGGTGAGCATGATGATGGGCACGTCAGACGAGGATCGGATGAGACGGCACACGTCGAGCCCGGACATCTCCGGCAGCATGAGATCCAACAGGACGAGATCAGGGTGTCCCCGGCGGGCCAGATCGAGACCGTTGACTCCGGTGTCGGCCACCTCGACGTCGAAGCCTTCGCTCTCGAGGGCATAGCGAACCGACTCCGCGAGTCCTGGCTCGTCTTCGACGATCAGGATGCGATGTGGGCGTCGGTCAGCCGTTGTCGCCATCCAGGGCCCTTGCCAGGCCTTCTTCGTCGAACTCCGCCCTCTCGCCAGTGATCAGATATGCGGTCTGTTCGGCGAAGTCCACGGCCTGGTCACCTATGCGCTCGAGGGCACGCGACGCCATCATCATCTTGGTCGCCCACTCCAGGAGCTGGGGGTTGTCCCTCACTGCCACCGTCTCTTTGTACATGTTGGCATTGAGCCGGTCGACAGGATGGTCCATGGCGGGAAGGAGCCGCGCCTCGTCCACGTCCCCTCGTACGTAAGCCTCGATAGCAGTGCGCACCATGGGCCGGACCAGGTCACCCATCTCTCTGATCTGCTCGCAGATTCTCTCGACACGGGGCAGCCCGTTGTTGAACTGGGCGATCTTGGCGATGTTGACGCACTGGTCCCCCATCCGCTCGAAGGTCAGGTTGAGTTGAAGGAGAATCGTCATACGCCGGAGGTCGGAGCCGAGAGGCTGGTGCCGGGCCATCAATGATGTCCACTCGGTGTGGACTTCGAAGTACGTCTCATCGATGTCGTCATCGAGGGCGACGACCCTGGCGGCGAGCTCGAGGTTGTCACTCGTCACCGCGTCCACAGCCATCTCGATCATCTGCTCGGCGCGATCGACCATGGAGAGGACCTTGAGCTCGAGCTGGTCAAGCTCTGCATGGAAGTGGATATTGGTATCTTTGGTGTCCGTCATCCGAACCTGCCTGTGATGTAGTCCTCTGTGTCCTTCTCGTTCGGGGAAGTGAACAGTTGGTCGGTCTTGTTGAACTCCACCAAGTAGCCGGTGCGCTGCCCTTCTTCGTTCAGTTTCACATTGAAGAAAGCAGTTCGATCACTGACCCGGGCAGCCTGCTGCATGTTGTGGGTCACGATGATGATCGTGTAGTTCTCCTTTAGGTCGAGCATCAGCTCTTCGATCCGAAGAGTCGCAATCGGGTCGAGGGCGGAGCATGGCTCGTCCATGAGCAGCACCTCGGGGTTAGGCGCAACGGCGCGAGCTATGCAGAGACGCTGCTGCTGGCCACCCGACAGCGAGTACCCGGATTCGCTCAGTTTGTCTTTGACCTCCTCCCACAGCGCGGCCTGCACCAGGGCTCGCTCGACGAGGTCGTCCATCTCGGACTTCTTCCCCTTGAAACCGTTGATCTTGGCTCCCCAGGCGACATTGTCGTAGATCGACTTGGAGAAAGGGTTGGGCTTTTGGAACACCATCCCGATGCGTCGTCTGATCTCCACCGGGTCGACGTCCTCGTCGTAGATGTTCTTGTCGTGAAAGAAGACCTCACCCTCGACCCGTGCCGACGGGATGAGGTCGTTCATGCGATTGAGGCAACGGAGGACAGTCGACTTGCCACAGCCAGACGGTCCAATGAGAGCTGTGATCTCGTTCTTCCCAAACGGCAGGCTGACATCGCGGACGGCCCTGAAGTCGCCGTAGTACACGGCCATGTCCTCGGTGCGCATGGCGGGGACCAAAGTGACCGTGTCCATGGTGGGCTCGGTGTGCTCATGGGAGCCCTCGATCACCTCAGGGGCGTCGTCGGGTTCGGTGATGTCAGTCATGTGCTCGTCAGTCATGTGCTCGGCGGTCTGCTCCTGGGTCACGGTCACACTCTCCTGGAGTATCTGTTGCGAAGTATCACGGCCACCGCATTGAGGGTCAACAAGAGGATGAGCAAGGCGATGATCGCCGCTGCCGCTATCCGCTGGAATTCCTCCTCGGGCCTTCCGGTCCATTGAAAGATCTGGATTGGGAGGGCCGTGAACTTGGAGAAGGGTCCTGTCGGGTCGAAGGTGATGAAGCTCGCAGCACCCACCATTATCAGTGGGGCCGTCTCACCGATTGCCCTGGCCACGGCCAGGATCACACCTGTGAGTATGCCCGGCATTGCCACTGGTAGCACCTGGCTTCTGACGGTCTGCCACTTCGTCGCCCCCAAGCTCATTCCTGCCTGTCGCAAGGAGTCCGGAACGGCCTTGAGCGCTTCCTGAGCGCTGATGATCACAACCGGAAGCGTGAGAAGACCGAGTGTGATCCCCGCCGAGATGATCGTACGTCCGTTGTCCGACGGTGGGACGCCATTGGTGAACACAGCGCCGGAAGTGAAGGACTCGAGGCCCCGGACCAACACGGCCAGTCCGAGCATCCCGTAGATGATCGAGGGGACTCCCGCCAGGTTGTTGATGTTGGTCTGGATGAAATTGTTGAACCGAGAGGGCTTGGCGAACTCGACCAAATACACAGCGGCGCCAACGCCCACGGGAACGGCGAAAGCGACGGTGATCAAAACGAGCCAGGCCGACCCGAGGATAGCTGTGCGGATGCCGGCAACTTCGGGTGTCGAGTTCT
>DASPGH010000048.1:0-10458 GCA_035620735.1 Acidimicrobiia bacterium
TTCAACTCCGTACCCTTCTTACGTGACCTCTCTTCGATCTGACACCTCCTGGATCGCCCCCGAGTCACCCGACGTCGTCTGGTTCGCGGGCTCCGACGCAAAGCGATTTCTCAACGACCTCATCAGCCAGGAGATCGGGGACATGGCTGACGGCGAGGCCCGGCGCTCGCTTCTGCTCGCACCACAGGGCAAACTGCTTTTCATCCTCTGGGTGGTCAAGGATGGCGATCGGTACGGGGTGGTGACGGAGCCGGGCAGGGGAGAGGAGCTCGCAACGACACTGGGCCGGTACCGGATAAGGGTCGACGTCGACATCGAGGTGGAGTCGGATGACGTCTGGTTGGTGATGGCCGATGGCGACGGCTTCGACGTCTCCTGGAGTGGTGTCTCCCGGCGTCTCCTGATCGGTGAACGCCCCGATCTGGCGATGGGCACGTCCGACGAGTACGACAGACTTCGAGTGGCCGCCGGAGAGCCGGCCTGGGGGGTCGACGTCGACGAAGGCACGATCCCCCACGAATCCGGGCTGGTCCCTACCAGCGTCGACTTCACCAAGGGCTGTTTCCTCGGTCAAGAGCTGGTGGCGCGCATCGACAGCCGCGGAGGCAACACGCCCCGCAACCTGCGTCTCTTGAGAGCTTCTCTCCCGATCAGGGCCGGGGACGCGATCACTGATGGCGACGGTGAGGAAGTCGGTGTCGTCACCTCTGCCAGCGGGGAGGTGGGTCTGGCCATGTTGAAGCGGGTGGTGTCGCCAGGTGACACGGTTCGGGTCGGCGAAGCAGACGCCATCGTCGAGGACGTCCCATCGCGCTGAGGCCGGCTGGTTTGGTGCGGCTTTGGCGAACCCAGGTTGCAGACTTCGCTGGGCGGAGCCTGTGGCCCGCGGAATGGACCTGGCCAACAGACGGACCCCCTATGGACGATCCGGCCGCCACTCCAAATACCGACCACGGCTTCACCACTTTCTTACAAGTGCAAGGCCAGACTGGTGCCATGACCGTGAGCCCGAAGTCTGTGTTGCTCGTCGAAGACGACGATGCCATTGCCGACATGCTTCGCACGTTCTTCGAACGGGACGGCTACCGGTTCCTCCACGCTCTCACCGGCGAGGAAGCCGTGGAGCGGCTCCGCATCAGGCCGGTTTCGGCGATACTCCTCGACCTCAACCTCCCTGGCATCGACGGCGTCGAGACCTGTCGCCGCATCCGGGAGTTCGCCAAGACGCCGGTCATAATGCTCACCGCCCGCGACTCGGAGGTCGACAAGGTGCTGGGCCTGGAGATGGGCGCCGACGACTACGTCACCAAACCGTTCTCCCCACGCGAGCTGCTGGCCCGGGTCAAGGCCGTTCTTCGCCGGTCCGAAGAGCCACCCTCCAGACCACGGATCATCGAGGTCGAGGACTACGAGATCGACGGGGGCAAGAGGAGAGTGACGACTCCGGGCGGAGACACGATCGAGCCGACGGCGAAAGAGTTCGACCTGCTCTGGTTCCTCGCAGAGAACGCCGGGTTTGCCATGAGCCGAAGCCAGATCCTCGAAGCGGTGTGGGGTTATGAGTACTTCGGGGAGACCCGCACGGTCGACGTGCACATCCGCCAGCTCCGGAAGAAGATCGAAGGGATCCCCATCGAGACCGTTTGGGGTGTCGGCTACCGGCTGGGCGGCTGAATGCGTCGTCGGCTCTTCTGGACCATCGCCGGGGTTGCCGCCGCCACCGGCATCCTGGTGCTGCTCGCCGCCGTCTTCGCCTCGCAGCGGGCCGCGGTAGACGCAACCTACCGGGAGCTCCAGGTGTCAGCCGACGAGGCGGTCGCGATCATCGACGAGTACATGGAGGTCAGCCGTCCCGTCGTCGCCCAGGCCGAGTTGCTCGGTCTCCTCGGTGGAGACGAGCTGGCCCCGCTCTTCGGTCGCATCCGCCGTACCGCAGGTGGAAGCGAGATCGGGTTTGCCTGGGTGGACCGTGCGGGGACGGTCCACACCAACGCCGACATCTTCCATCGGCTCGAGATCGTCGGAGAGACCTTCACCGAGCGAGAGGTCCGTCGCGCCACCTCTACCACCGGCGAGCTAGTTGTGGTGACACCTACCACGGTCACAGCACGTGGCACCGATGTGACCCTGTTGGTGGCTCTGGCCCGCGAGGCCCCAATCGTTCGGCTCCAGGATCAAGGTCGGGGGCTTCTCCTCCTCGTTGCCGGCATCGTGGTGCTCGCCGCCGTCGGGGCTCAACTCCTCTCCAACCAACTGGCGAACCGTCTCGAGCCCCTGGCCGACGCCTCACGACGCGTGGCCGGCGGAGACATGAAGGCGCGGGTCCCCGAGATCGGCGATCCCGACCTCGATGCGGTCGGTGCCGCCTTCAACGACATGGCGACCGAGCTGGAGACGACGGCCGAACGTGAGAGGGACTTCATCCTCGGTGTGGGTCACGACCTGCGCACACCGCTCACCACGATTGGCGGTTATGCCGAGGCGTTGGAGGCGGGGGAGCTCGGTGAGGACGATCTGGTGAGGATCGGAAACATCCTCGGAGTCCAAAGTCGCCAATTGGGCCGCCTCATCGACGATCTTTCGACCTTGGCCCGGCTCGAAGGTGCCGAGTTCAGCCTGCGAGAGGAGTCGGTCGACGTGGGGGCCCACGTCGCCGAGGTTGTGGAAGGATTCCGCCGTCGGGCCGACGAGCTCAAGGTCGATCTGACTGTCGAGACGGCCGACCACGTGATACTCGAGACCGATCCCGACCGGCTTGGTCAGATCGCCCAGAATCTCGTGGAGAACGCTCTACGTCACACGCCCGAGACCGGGTCGGTCGGCGTCTCGGTGACGGCTGGGGGCGACGGGGCGACGATCGTGGTCTCCGACACCGGGACCGGGATCGCCCCCGCCGATCTCCCACACGTCTTCGACCGGCACTACGTCGGACGGCTGAGGTCTGTCCACAAGGAGGGGACCGGCCTCGGGCTGTCGATCGTCAAGGGCCTGGTCGACCGCATGGGTGGGACGGTCACGGCCGAATCTCAGCCGGGACGGGGCACGACGATCACGGTGCGTCTGGATCGCTGACCCAGACACCGCCCTTCATCACCCTCGGTGGCGACTCGAGGATCGTGATGTCATCGAGTGGGTTGCCGTCCACCACGACGAGATCGGCAAAGAGACCAGGTGTCAGAGACCCAACCCGGTCTTCCCAGCCCATCAGCTCCGCAGCCCACCGAGTAGCGGACTGGATGGCGTTCGCCTGGCTGAGACCGTGCTCGACGTACAGTGCGAACTGCCGAGCGTTGAGCCCGTGTGGGTAGACGCCGGCATCGGTCCCGAAGGCGATGCGCACACCTGCCTGCACGGCCTTGCGGAAGCCAACCCGCTGCGTGTCCTTCGTCATGTCCGACTTTCGCATGACCTCATCGGTGTAGCCGAGGGCCGGGCCCACTTCTGAGATGTAGTCGCCGTCGTAGAGGTCGGCGGAGAGGTAGGTGCCCCGCTCGACCATGAGGTCGATCCCCTCGTCGTCGAGCATCGAGCCGTGCTCGATCGAGCGGACTCCGGCCCGAATGGCTCGTTTGATGCCTTCGGTCCCGTGAGCATGGGCAGCAACGTGGGTGCCGTTTTCGGTCGCCGTCTCGACCGCCGCACGCAACTCGTCCTCGGTGAACTCGGGCGCGCCGGGGTTGGTGCCGGATGTGAGCACCGCGCCCGTGGCAAGGACCTTGATGAAGTCGGCCCCATAGCGGAGTATCTGGCGGACGTTGGAGCGCATCTGATCGACTCCGGACGTGACCCCGAAACGCAACTCACGTGGCAGCACATCGTCGACGTCCGATGCGAGACCGGTGATGTCACCGCCTCCGCCCGGACAGGTGACGTAGGCGCCGGCAACCATCATCCGCGGCCCCGATACCCACCCGGCGTCGATGGCGTCACGCAACGCGACGTCTGTGAAGGCTCGCCAGGTTCCGATGTCACGCACCGTGGTGAACCCGGCCGCGATAGTCCGGGAGGCGTGTCGCACGCCGACCAGGGCATCCTGGGCTCCGGTGCGCTGGACGATTCCCGCGTATCCCTGACCGTCGTCTTCAGTGGATGCGAGATGGGTGTGGACATCGATCAAACCGGGGATGACGGTCTTGCCGTGCAGGGTCATCGCCCCTTCGGCGGTCGCCGGGCGAACCGCGACGATGCGGTCTCCGTCGATCACGATTTCGTGATCTTCGAGCATCTCCCCGGTCACTGAGTCGAACACCCTGTCGGGGCGGACAACGAAGTGGGTCATGGCCGAATAAAAGCACTTCCGAAGCGACCCATGATGGGTGGCACCCAAGTGGTGTTGCATTGGCACCAAATAGGTGCCACAATGGCACCATGGACTTGACACCATACGTGAGACGTCTCCAGGAGCAGTTGGACACCGCCGCGGGAGCCGCCGGCGAGGAGGCACGCCCGCTGGCCGGGATTCTGAGCGCAGCGGTGGATTCGGCCACTCGTCTCGTGCTGCTCGACGCTTTGTCCTCAGCAGCCGATGAGATCACGCGAGAGTTGGCTCCCGGCGCGGTCGAGGTCAGATTGCGTCAAGGTGAGCCTCAGTTCGTGGTGACGGCACCACCCTCGGAAGCGGAGTTCTCGGACGTGGGTGCGGGGGCCCTGCCACCCGTCAGCGAGCCGACCGAGGCCGACGATGGAGGAACGGCGAGGCTGAATCTCCGGCTCCCTGAAACCTTGAAGCGACGCATCGAAGATGCCGCCGGAGCCGAGGGCCTGTCGCTCAATGCTTGGCTGGTTCGGGCGGCTGGTGCGTCGCTCGAGTCCATGGGAAGCCGTCGCGGCCCATCCGGCGGCGACCGGTACACCGGGTGGGTGCGCTGATGACGTGGTCATTCGACACCAAAGCGCCAATTGCGGCGAAGGTCGACATCGCAGCCGGCTCGATCCACCTCATCGCTGGTGATCAAACCGAGACCGTGGTCACCGTCAACCCTGCCAACCCGTCGTCCAAGATGGATGTCGACGCTGCAGGGAAGGCCAGGGTGGAGTACTCGGGTTCTGTGCTCTCCGTCATCGTTCCCAAGCCTGGAGGCATGCTGGCCTACGTCAGTTTCCGCGACTGGGGACTGGTCGACGTGGTCATCGAGCTGCCGGCTGGCTCATCGGTCGCTGCCAAGACCGGGGCCGGGAGCGTGCGTGCCGACGGTCAGTTCGGCGACGTGACCGCCAGGAGCGGTGCCGGCGACATCCATGTCGACGACGCTCACGCCAGACATCTCGTGTCCGGCGCCGGGCGTCTCACGTTGGGGTCGTCGCGTGGTGACGCCGAGCTGGTGACGGCCGGCGATATGGACATCGGGGCGATCGCAGGCTCGGCCAACGTGAAGAACCTCAACGGACACACCCGCATCGGAGAGGTGAGCGGGTCTCTCCGGGTCCGGTCGGCCAACGGCGACATCTCGGTAGGGAGGGCCGCAAGTGATGTGGCGATCCGCACCGCCAACGGGAGCATCGGCATCGGTGAGCTCGTCTCGGGCGAAGTCAGCCTGGCCACGGCGTCGGGAGCACTCGAGATCGGGATCGCCAAAGGAACGTCGGCCTGGGTCGACGCTCGAACCCAGTTCGGCCAGGTGCGAAACGAGCTGGAGCCCACCGGGGGTCCCGGGGACGACAGCGACAGTGTCGAGATCCGGGCCAGGACCTCTTTCGGTGACGTTCACATTCATCGATCGTCGACCGACTGAAACATGCAAAGGAGTCAGATGAGCAACAACACCGGGCATCACGCCATCGCTGTGGAGGGCCTGCACAAGAAGTATGGAGACAAGGTGGTTCTCGACGGGGTGGACCTGACGGTTCAACGCGGATCGGTCTACGCCCTGCTCGGCCCGAACGGCGCTGGCAAGACGACCGTCGTCAACATCCTCACCACACTGATAAAGGCGGACGGCGGCACGGCAAGAGTCGGCGGGTTCGACGTGGCGACTGAGCCGGCCAAAGTCCGCGAGCAGATCAGTGTCACCGGTCAGTTCGCCGCCGTGGACTACGTGCTCACGGCGCGGGAGAACCTGGTACTGATAGGCGAGCTGCGTCACGTCCCCAATCCTCGGGAAACGGCGGCCGAGCTGCTCGACAGATTCGATCTGAACGACGCAGCCGACCGTCGCCTGCTGACTTTCTCGGGGGGAATGCGACGTCGGCTCGACATAGCAATGAGCCTCGTGGGGGACGCGTCGGTCGTTTTCTTCGACGAGCCCACCACCGGTCTCGATCCCAAAGGTCGCACCGAGATGTGGGAGACCATCGAGAAGTTGGCCGACGGCGGGACCACGGTCTTTCTGACCACGCAGTACCTGGAGGAGGCCGACCGGCTCGCAGACGAGATCGCGATCCTTCACGGCGGGCGAATCGTGGCCCACGGATCACCGGACGATTTGAAGACGACGCTGCCCGCCGGAATCGTTGAGCTGGAGTTCGTCGAACAAGAGCAACTGGCCGCGGCGCAGAGCGCTCTAGATGGCCATCACAACGTGAGCCGGGTCGACTCCAAGCTCGTAGTCGCCACGACGGGCTCGGTAGCCGAGATGGCCGACCTGTTCGTCAGGCTGAGGAACACCGGAATCGAGCCGACCCGGCTCACCAAGCAGACCCCCGGGTTGGACGACGTGTTCTTCAAGATCCTCGAAGAAGAAACGGAGGACTCCTATGCGAGTTCTCAGTGACATGTGGACCATGACCAAGCGAAGCCTGCGTCACACGACACGCAGCCTCGACACGATCATCACCGTCGTGCTGACGCCGATAGCTCTGATGCTGTTGTTCGTGTACGTCTTCGGTGATGCGCTTGAGACACAGACCGGCCCGATCGACTACGTCGACTTCATCATGCCCGGAGTCATCATCATGACGGTCGGCAGCGGCATCGCCTACGCGGCGCTTCGACTGAGCATGGACCTGCAGAAAGGCATCATCGGAAGGTTCCGGACCATGCCGTTGGCTCCATCGTCCGTTCTGAGCGGACAGGCGTTGTCGTCGACGCTCTCGAATCTGTTCTCTTCAGCCTTGGTGCTGGTGGTGGGGTTCCTCGTCGGGTTCAGGGCGTACGCCGGAGTCGAAGGGTGGCTGTGGTTCATCGGTCTCCTGGCTCTGTTCACACTCGCCACGACTTGGATGGCCATGTTCTTCGGGCTGCTGGCCAAGACTCCGGAAGGCGCCGGTGCGTTTGCCTACATCCTGTTGCTACTCGTGTTCCTCAGCCCGTCGTTCGTGCCCACCGACTCGATGACACCGCTGTTGCGGGGTTTCGTCGAGAACCAGCCCATCACGCCCATCGTCGAGACGATGCGGTCGCTATTGACCCAAGGCACTCCCGGCGAGGACGCCATGGTCGCCCTGGCGTGGAGCCTCGGGATCCTGGTCGTGTTCTACACGCTGGCTCTGCTGGTGTATCGACGGAGAGAACCCGTCCCGGCACCGCAGTAGGGAGTCGGCATGACCGCACAACTGACCTGACGTGCGGGAGGTGGGATTCGAACCCACATGCCCGTAAGGGCAATGGTGTTTGAGACCATCCTGTAAACCAGTTCCAGCACTCCCGCGCTGAGATCAGATTTTACAGGTCAGCTCTTCGGACCCACAAAGGTGTCCATGAAGGCCACATCCTCCCGACGCGCTACAGAGATATCTCGATCTGTCGTCTGTGTCCAATGGATCGCGAGCCGGTCAAGGGCGTCCGTGAAGATGTTGAGGATGTCAGTGGAGGCATTGGTGAACATGTAGCGCGGGTATCGATAGCGTTTTATCCCCGACTTGAGCCTCCGCGCTACCTCGTTGATGTGACGACATCCATCAGAGTGAATCAACCCTCGAACGAGTGCCTTTGGCTGGGCATCCACCACCTCCTGCTGCCATTGCTCGAGTTGGATGAGTCTTTCGTGTTTGCGGCCTGGGCCATGCTGTGGAAAGACACATGGCCAGTGCTTCCAGTATGCACAGACGTTCACGCATCCCGTCTTGTTGGCGAAGCCGACACCGTCTTGGCCGCGAACCAGCACCATATGTGTGGCGACCTCATTGATGATCTCGGGATACTTGAGATCGCAGGTGATCCGAAGGTGGTAGACGTCCCTCGGCCCGTGCCAGATCCACCCATCGCCCAGATATGCGCCGAGCAGATAGGCATAGGCCTCGGAATCGAACCAACCACCAGTGCAGCGGAAGCAGGTGACACTTCTTTCACCGGTCCACGAGTCAGTACGTCCTCCGCTGTCTGCTGTCACGCCATTTCGCCAGCTCTTGATCGTCCCGCGCGGTATCCCCAGACGTCTCCGCACCTCGCAGTCGTTGACCCCCTCGAGGATCAACCTCAATGCCGCCTGGTATTCCCGTTCCGATCTCAAGGGTCGACCGTATGGAAGAGGTGTGACACATATGGGATGGTGGGTACGTGAAAGGCCTAGGTGACCCCTGGGGATACGGTGAGCCCAGCTTGAAACGCGTCCATCGCAGAGTCTTCCGTCTCAACGACAAGATCGCCTCGCTCGACGCCGAAATCGCCAACGCCGAGGCCGAGCTCGAGTTCCATCGATCGATCAACGAGGACGCCCAACGGGACGCCGCGGTGGGCAACTACATCGACCGCGAGGAGGCCGGCGCCACCGCGGCCGACGTGCGCCGTTTCGAGACCACCATCGCCAAGCTGCGGGCCAAGCGGGACAGTCTCATCGAGAAGAGGGACCACATCCTGGCCACCCTGGGAGAGTGACCACCCATTCTGTGGAGTCGGGACGCGAATATCTCGCGCTGAGACTCCACAGAACGGTTTCGACACCCCCGATTGCCTGTCATCACGAGGTAGTACCGTCGAGGATGTGCCCACGCTCGCCCTGATCGACGGCAACTCGATCGCCTATCGCGCCTTCTACGCCCTTCCCGAAGATCTCGCCACCAAGTCGGGACAGATCACCAATGCGGTGTTCGGGTTCACCCGCATGCTGATCCGCCTCATCAAGGACCACCATCCCGAAGGGGTCGCCGTCGCCTGGGACGTGTCACGTCAGACGTTCCGCACCGAGTCGTACCCCGAGTACAAGGCAAACAGGAACAAGGCGCCCGACCATTTCCGCAGCCAACTCCCATTGATCGACGAGGTGCTCCAGGCGCTCAACATCACCCAGTTGCGCGAAGAGGGATATGAGGCGGACGACATCATCGCAAGCCTGACCAAGCAGGCGACGAGCGACGGTTGGGACGTCCTGATCGTCACCGGTGACCGCGACGCATTCCAACTGGTCGGTGACAACGTGAACGTCCTCTACACCCGGCGGGGCATCAGTGACACTGTGCTCGCCGACGAGGACTGGGTCGCCGACAAGTACGGCATCTCGCCTGCCCAGTACATCGAGTACGCCGCACTGCGTGGCGACACCTCCGACAATCTGCCCGGTGTGCCCGGGGTGGGGGAGAAGACCGCGGCCAAGCTGATCGCCGAGTACGGGAACATCGACGGGGTGTTCACCGCGGTAGCCGATCAAACCCCAAGACTGCGAGAGAACCTCTCGGCGCACCGTGACCAGGTCTTCCTCAATCGGGAGCTGATGGCGCTGGTCGACGATCTCACCGTCGGGCGGGGCACCAGCGAATTCGAGACGAGAGAGTGGGACAAGAAGACGGTGAAGGATCTCTTCGACAGTCTCGAGTTCCACACGATGTGGAACGACCTGGAGGAGGCCCTGCCCTCGACCGGCGGCGCCACCGAGGTGTTGGAGATCGAGGCCGAACTGGTGACGACAGCCGATCGGGTGGCGGCGCTCGCAGATCGAGACCGTCTCGTGGTCGGTCTGGTCAGTGATGGGGGAGAGCCCTACGGCCTTGCTGTATCGACCGGAGAGGGGACTTCCGTCGTCATCCCGATGGACGCGGCCGAGCCAATCCTCGAGCGGATCAGCTCCGGTGACATCGCCGTGGCCGGGCACGATCTGAAGAGTCTGGCCCGCGCCCTTCTCGAGCTGGGTCACGACCTCACCAATCCTGAGATGGACACCGCCCTTGCCTCGTACATCATCAACCCGAGCCAGCGCACCTACGAGCTGGAGGAGATCGCCGAGCGTGTGCTCGGTCTCGAGCTGATGTCACCCGACGACGAGGACAATGAAGGGATGCTCCCTTTCGACCAGGGGCCCGACGTCGATCTCGAGGGGCGACGCGTCGAGGCGGTACGCCAACTGGTAGAGACCCTGCGTGACGAGCTGGAGATGCGTGAGGAGCTCGACCTCTTCAACACCTACGAGCTCCCTCTCGTGCCCGTCCTGGCCCGGATGGAGCATGCCGGCATCGGTGTCGACCGGGCCTATCTGGAGGAGATGGGGTCCGACCTCCGGACCCAGATCGCCATCCTGGAGAAGAAGTGTCACGAGCTGGCGGGTGAGCCGTTCAACGTCAACTCCACCGACCAATTGCGCGCCATCCTCT
>DASPGH010000049.1:0-34937 GCA_035620735.1 Acidimicrobiia bacterium
GGTTCACCTTGCCCGGCATGATCGACGAGCCGGGTCCGTGGCCGCGTGGGTTGTAGACGGGTCATCGGAATGGGTAGTGGTGGTGGCCGGCGCGGTGGTGGTACTCGGTGCACGTATGGTGCTGCCTGCCGGTTCTTGGCCGGTCCCCGGGGTGCAGGCAGCCAGTGCCAGTGCGGCAGCGGCAGCGACTCCGAGGAGCCGCCGATGGTGGGTGATCATGGTTTTCCTTTCTCGACTGACCGGCCGGGTGGCGGGTCACTCATCTCTATAACTGAGACAATTTGAGTTTAGAATGCCAGGCTTTCTTTAAACTGTCAAGATCATTTTTAGAACCCTCGTGGATTCGAAGGAGGGGGAGGGTGCTTCGCGCCGTGGGGCCGAGTGATCGGCGCCTAGGGTGTCGGTCGGGGCTACCGCTGATCACTCGAGATCATGCGGTAACCGCTCCAGCGTGGCGGCGGCGGTAGCGGGTCAAAGCCGGGTCGACCGGGTGGCAGTCAGCCCACGCACATTCGCGTCGAGGCTTTCGAGCGTCGCTCGATAGTCGGCGCGGAAGCGTTCGATGCCCTTGGATATGAGGTCGGCTCCAACGTCGGTGAGGTCGATGCCGAATTGTTGGAGCCCGCTGAAGTATTAGCGGCTTCGTCGGTTGCCTGGTCGACGGTTCGTGCGATGGTCCCGTGCTCTTCGAAGGCGGTGATGGTGTCCTCGCTGAGAGTGGTGACGGTGTCGGGTCCGATGAGCTCGTCGACGTATCTGGTATCCACGTAGTCGGGGTTCTTTGTCGAGGTTGATGCCCACAAAGGGCGTTGCGCGTGGGCCGCGATCTCGGGGGGTGTTCGCCAGCGAGGCGTGAACCGGTCTGGAACATCCGGTAGGCGAGTCGGGCCTGGGTATCGCAGCCTTGCCTTTATGAAGCAGCCTGGTCGGTGTCGAGAGCCTCGAGGCGGCGGTCGACCTCTGTGTCGACCCTGCTGATGAAGAAGAGGCGACACCCTGGACCCGTGTCGGGTCTCCGCCGGCGGACACAGGGTTTCCAGGCCTGACGTCGGTGGTGACGAGGGCCATAGGCATCCTCTACAGATATCCCGGTTCGTGTGAGCAGGTGGAGGTCTTCGGTGTAGACGTCGGAGCCGCTGATGGCGCGGGCGAAGATGGTTGGGTTGGCGGTAACTCCTCGGACCCCGGCGTCGATGAGATCATGGAGGGTGCCGTCGTCGAGGCGGTCCCGAGTCAGATTGTCGAGCCAAGGGCTCTGGTCCTGCTCGGCGTGCAGCTGGTGGAGACGGGTCATCGACTCAGCCTCCAACAAGGTTGGCAAGGGTTTCCTGGTCGTCGGTGGCGAGAGCGTGCTCAGCGCGGAGGCTTTCCCGGTCTCGGTAGATGGTGGCCACCGCGCTGATGGCTCCGGCCGTTCGGTATCCGACGAGAACGTCCCGCTTGTGAGGGTCTCCGTTGACCACTTCTTCCTCCCAGCCGGTCAGGTGGCCAGTGACGTTGATCGGAACGTCGTAATGCTCGCTCCAGAAGAACGGCGGCTCGGTGAAAGGGACATCGTGGCCGAGCATGTTGCGGGCAGCCGTCTGGCCTTGACGTTCCGCCACGACCCAGTGCTCGACCCGGACCGGTCTTCCGTCGGGTCCGGGATAGCGGGCTACGTCACCCGCCGCCCAGATATGCGGGTCGCTGGTCCGCAACCTCTGGTCGACGACGATGCCGTCGTCCACCTCGAGTCCTGCTGCTTCGCCGAGTTCGGTTCGAGGGGTGACCCCGATCCCCACGACCACCAGGTCTGCGGGAAGTACGGTGTCGTCGTCGAGCACCACGGAATCTTCTTGGATCTCGGTGACGCCACGACCCAGGCGGAACTGGACGCCGTGCTCCTTGTGCAGGTCAGCGACGAACCTACCCAAGGTGTCGCCAATCAGGCTGGCGAGTGGAACCTCTTCGGGGGCGACAACGGCCACGTACACGTCACGGTGGCGAAGCGAGGCGGCCACCTCCAATCCGATGAATCCGGCTCCGACAACCACGGCGCGTCTCGCGGTGTCGAGGGCGGCGATGATCGTCTTGCTGTCGTTGAGGGTCCGTAGATAGTGGACGTGAGCGAGGTCGGCACCGGGAACCGGGAGACGGCGGGGTTCGGCTCCGGTGGCGATCAGGAGGGCACCATAGGTCAGCTCTTCCCCGTCGACCAAGCGGACGGTGCGCGTCTCGGGGTCAATCCTCTCCACTCGTCTCCCCGTGGTCAGGTCGATCCCGGCGTCGGCGTAGAAGCCGGGTGAGCGGAGCGGCATCCACTCCTCGGGAGCGGTTCCAGCGAGGTAGTCCTTGGACACGTTGGGCCGGTCGATCGGCGGCTCCTCACCTACCATCGAGATTGGGCCTTGGTAGCCGTGGGCGCGCAGTTTCTCGGCCGCCGCCGCGCCGGCGGCTCCTGAGCCGAGGATCAACACCGACTCCGGAGCAGAGGGCGGAGTCCGCTTAGGTGTCCGAGCCTCGGCGGGCCCGGTGACGAACGTGCGGCCTTCACGTTCGATTGTTTCGAAGGTGCCAATCGCATTGAGGGCGGGTGCGCCAACCGCCTCTCCGGTTGCGACGTCGAAGGCGGCGTGATGCCAGGGACAGCGGATCTCCCCGTCGACGCACAACCCGTCACTGAGGGGCCCGCCGTAGTGGGTACACGACCCTCCTATGGCGCGGACACCCTCTTTCGTGGCGACCAGGACCACCGGCTTGCCGTCGAAATGCCCGACGCTGAGGACACCAGCAGCCACGTCTTCAGTTGGAATGCCGTCTGCTCGAAGGTCTGGTCCGCTGAGCTTTGTCTCGCCTGCCATGTGTCAATCCTTTCTGTTCCGGTGGGAGGGCTGACCGTCGGATCGGTAATGGCATCACCATAGACTCTAAACCAAGGTAAAATGAATTTTAGAAGGTTTAGCCGGCTATTGGCGGGCTGAGCCGGACACAGCAGTACCCCTC
Organism: Acidimicrobiia bacterium; assembly: GCA_035620735.1. Taxonomy (GTDB): domain Bacteria; phylum Actinomycetota; class Acidimicrobiia; order Spongiisociales; family ZC4RG35; genus JANQRA01. Next base: position 2,983 of record DASPGH010000049.1, read on the forward strand.
CTCGGGGGCGAGCACCGTCTCATTGTCAGACCCCGAGCCTTCCACCATGCCGGTGACCAGAGCCAGATTGAGCCCGCAGGTTGTCTCCTGGTCGCGGTCCTTGAGCACATGGAAGGGGCAGTTGCGGAATCGAGTTTCGCCATCTTCGGTCACCGGCTCGTACCCGGTGGACTCCAGGGCGGCCTCGAGACCGACCTGACCTATTTGGGCTCCCGTCCGCCTCGCCACCCCGGTGAGGGCCTTGGCGTTGAGATGTCCTTCGCGGGCGGCGTCGAGGAGGATGCGGGCCGCCAACTCGTAACGGCGGGGCGGGATCGACACTTCATGGACTTGGCCAGAACGTCTGTAGAGCTTGGAGGGTCGCCCCGCCCCGGGACCCTCTCGGCCGGTGAGGCGACGGAACTCGACCTCGAGCAGCCCGTCGTCGGCCAGCCGATCCAGATGGTATGCCGCAACCTGACGTGAAGCATCTACCGCCTCGGCCGCATCGTCGCGGCTCACCGGCTCGCTCGACCCCGACACGTAGTCATAGAGGGCGCGGCGTATCGGCTCGGCTAGCGAGGCCACTGCCTCGAGGTCGGTGTCAGAAATGGGGTCGTGTTCAGACATGCTCACATTCTAAAACAGATTCGACTTGACATTACAATCTGGACTACTCTAAATTTGAATTCACTCGACTCTAGAAGGAGGGTTGATATCAAATGACCACCACTGTCACCCCACAGCGGACCACCCCCTCGGGCGTCGCCTACCAGATTCTGCACCTCGGATTCACCGTGGCGCCGATCCTCTTCGGGCTCGACAAGTTCTTCAATCTGATGACCGACTGGACCGAGTTCCTCCCCGGATTCATAACCGACGTGGTGTCCGGCACAGCGGTCATGGCCATCGTCGGAGTGGTGGAGATTGCAGCCGGCATCGGGGTCTGGCTCCGTCCCAAGATCTTCGCCTGGGTCGTCGCCGGCTGGTTGGGCGTGATCATCATCACTCTTGCCATCGCCGGCGGATTCTGGGATATCGCCCTCCGTGACTTCGGGCTCCTCCTCGGTGCGATAGCCCTCGCCCAGCTCGCCCGCGACCACGCCTGACACCGGCCCCAGCCCCCCGCCGCCTGTTTCTCCTCCCCCTCCCCGTGGGCGGCGGGTGGCCCGGACCACGAAAGGAAACACGTGCTCAACCGACATCAAGACCGGGTCCTCCAAGACCTCGCTCGCTCCATAGCCGGCAGCGTCGATGAGCTCGGAGCCGACTGCGCCGCCCGGCTGCTCGCCAGCATCGCCCTCGGACTACTCGACAGGCCGAGATCAGAGGAATCGACCGATTCATCCGAGCCGGACGCCGAGATGGATCTCCTGGCCTCCGCCCCTGCACCGCCCCGACCGAGCGAACAGCGACCTGAACTGTCAAACCGGGGCATCCACAACCGGCGAAACAGAACCAGGCCGTGAGTTCGATGTTCGAAACTCTGGGGATTCTGGGTATCGGTCCCTCAGTCGTCTCCTACCTACCGAAGGTGGCTCATCTGGCCAGAGAGCACTGCGTGGGAAAGATCAGCACCAGAGCCTGGAGCCTCTGGCTGGCTAGCAGCTACCTGATCGGGACACTCGCGGTCTACCGGGGGGACTACCTGTTCATGAGTCTGGCGGCCACCAGCCTGGTTTCCTCCCTGGCCATCCTCCTCTTGGCCCGCAGATACCGGTACACCGCCAGAGACACCCACCGCCATCCCCTCACCCAGCCCCTCCCGAGATGACCAATCACAAGAGCGTCACGCTCGCAGTCGGACCTGGGGCCAGGGCAGAGCCCGAACAGGAGCATGTTTCTATGAGCACAGCCCAACTCCACACCATCCAACCCGACTCACCGGCCGGTCCGTTGAGTCGTATGGGTTTGGACCTTGCCGCTGCCGAAGCTGCGGTTGCCGACCTCTTGCACGCACTCGGACAGGACCTCGACGACATTCATCTCCGGGACACCCCTGCCCGGGTGGCCGCCGCCTACGCCGAGATGCTCACCCCCCATCCTTTCAACCCGACCACCTTCCCCAACGAGGAGGGTTACAACGAGCTTGTTCTCGCCCGGGCCATCCCCTTCCACTCCCTATGCCAGCATCATCTGCTTCCCTTCAAGGGTGTCGCTCACGTTGGATACCTTCCCGGAAGTCGGATCATCGGACTGTCCAAACTCGCCCGCGTGGTCGAGCACTTCTCCCGACGTCTTCAGGTGCAGGAGCGTCTCACCCAGCAGGTGGCGGACTGGCTCCACCAGCACCTCGATCCCAAGGGTGTGGGCGTGGTCCTGGACGCCGAGCACTTGTGCATGACCCTCCGCGGGGTGCAAGCCTCGGGGTCACGCACCGTCACCTCCGCGGTGCATGGCCTGCTTCGCGAAGACCATCGCTCACGCGCCGAGTTCTTCGCCCTGGTCGAATAGGCGCAGCCGTAGAAAGGAACCGATAGTTGGACTGGAGCGCCTGGGCAATCTTCGGACTAGTGGCCACGGTTCTCCTCACCGCAATCATCGTCGGCGCACAGTTCGCTGGTCTCACCCGCCTCGACATCCCGCTCATGTTGGGCACCCTGCTCACCGGAGACCCCGACCGGGCCAGGTTCTTGGGATTCTTCATCCACCTCGCCATGGGCCAGTTCTTCGCCCTCTTCTACGCCGCCGGCTTCGCCGAGCTGGGCCGGAGCGGCCTTTTGCTGGGAGCAGGGTTCGGGCTAATCCACGCCGCGGTGGCCGGCACAATCCTGGTCCCGTTACTTCCCACCATCCATCCCCGCATGGCCACCGAACGGGCCGGCCCGTCCTCGACGACCGTCCTCGAACCGCCGGGCCTCCTCGCCCTCAATTACGGGTGGAGCACCCCACTGGTCACGCTGGCGGCTCACGCCTTCTACGGCGGGGTTCTCGGTCTGTTCCTCCAGGTGCAATGAACTCGACCCGCGAGATCCCCATCGGCGACTACGGGCTCATCGGCGACACCCGCACCGCCGCCCTGGTCGCCCCCGACGGCTCCATCGACTGGCTCTGCCTTCCCCGATTCGACTCACCACCCATATTCGGGCGCCTTGTCGGCGGTCCAGAAGCAGGGCATTTCGCTATCGGACCCGACGAGCCCGCCCAGCCAGCAGGGCGACGCTACCGGGGAGACACCGCAACCCTGGAGACCGAATGGGCGTTGGATGGTGGCCGGCTCCTCCTCACCGACTCCATGGTGGCAGAAGTCTCTGGGAGCATGCTCCCAGAGACCATGCTGGTTCGGCGGATCACGAGCAGAGGGCGACCGATCCGAGTCAATGTCGATGTCGTCCCGCGGTTCGGATACGACCGGCGACCATCCCGAGGGAGTAGAAGCCAACATGGCTCCCTCCTCATCGACCACGGCGATATCGCACTGGCGGTGACCACCAACGATCCCCAACAGCTCACTCCAGAACGTCCCACCGTCATCGAGGTCCCACCCGGCCAGCCGGTAACGGTGGTCATGTCTGCGGCACACCGGAGCCCGCGCTTCCTCGTGCCGCCATCGGTCGCCGCCAAGGAGGCCGTCCGGGACGAGATCCGATGGCAACAGTGGGCCGACACTCTCATCACCGGCCCCCACCACCGTCAGGCGATGGTGCGAAGCCTGATCACCCTCCAGTTGCTCACCTACTCGCCCTCCGGCGCTCCTGTCGCCGCCCCGACCACCTCCCTCCCCGAAGCAATCGGTTACAGCCGCAACTGGGACTACCGATACGCCTGGCCACGAGACGCCTCAATGGGGATCGCCGCATTTCTGACGGCCGGAAAGAAACAGGAGGCCCTCGGTTTCCTCGCCTGGCTGCTCCACGCCAGCCGCCTCGACCGTCCCTGGCTGCCCGCTCTGTTCAGTCTTGACGGACGTCGCCCACCCGGCGAGCAGACCCTCGCGGACTGGCCAGGGTATGCCGACAGCCGACCAGTCCGTGTCGGCAACGAAGCCCGAAAGCAGCACCAGCTCGACGGCTATGGGTGGGTGCTCGACTCTGCATGGCAGCTCACCCAAACCGGTCCCCGTCTCGACAGCGAGACATGGCGGACGCTGCGCGTCTTCACCGATCACGTCTCCCGCACTTGGATGCTCCCCGACGCCGGGATCTGGGAACGCCGCGATCAACCACGCCACCACATCCACTCCAAGCTCATGGCATGGGTAGCCCTCGACCGTGCGATGCGCATCGCCAAGAAACGCGGCGCAACCTCCCACCGTCAGCTGACGAAGTGGCGCACTGCAGCCAAATCACTCGGTGAAGAGATCCGAGGCCGCGGCTTCGACCAAGAGACAGGCGCCTACACCGCCGCCTTCGGATCCAAGGACCTCGACGCCGCTCTTTTGCTTCTCCCCTGGACGGGCTTCGAATCCCCGGGCTCACCACGGGCAACGGGCACCGTCGACGCCATCCGTAACGAGCTTGGAGCCGGCGGCCCACTCATCTACCGATACCGTGACCACGATGGCCTCACAGGCGACGAAGGCGCCTTCCTACCCTGCTCCTTCTGGCTGGTCCATGCCCTCGCAGAGACAGGCCGACGCTCAGACGCCGAAACACTGTTCGAAGAACTCCTCGATCTCAGCAACGGACTCGGGCTCTACGCGGAAGAGATGGACCCCAGCAGCCACCAACACCTCGGCAACTATCCCCAGGCTTTGACCCACTCAGCGTTACTCCAGGCAGCATCGGCTCTCGAGAGTTAACCCTCTCAGCCTCCCCCAGTTCACGATCCGATGAGCAACGCCGAGTGAGCCTCGACTCATATTCCTGACGTCCAGAGTCGGGTATCGGCCTACCCTCAATGTGAGGAGTCCTGAGAACCCCCCTTTGGGCAGGTCACCGCCCTTCAGACATTGCCGCTCGGGATTAGCAATGTGCCAGGTACGAGTCCTCAGATTTCTTTGGGCGCCTACGGAAGCGAATCGGTTTCTCACGCGTGTACATCCCCACACAGTGCGTTAGGAAGCTGGATTGGCCTACAGGAATCAGGGCTTGGTGACAGCTGAGGACGATTTCGACGTCTTCTATCAGAAATGGCGTTCACCGATCTGTCGGAGCTTGGCTCTCGCCCTGGGAGACTTGGGCCTGGCGAGCGAGGCCGTCGACGAAGCAATTTTCACCGTGACCGCGAGGGTCGTGGCTCCTGGGTGTCCACTGGCAACATATCGGCTGACCTCACCTCGAGGCCCCGAGTCTCACTCCGCGTCGGAGAATTACTCGGCTTTGATCGTGTGTACTGAGGGGACGGCGCGACGAAAGGGAGCCTGTCGGTCTGAAAGCGCCGAGAGTGGGCCCACGTGGACTTGAACCACGCACCCCATCCTTTCTTGGGGATGCGTGCGTCGTGCTGCGACGCAACGGGGGTCGCTGTCTCCGCGTCTTATGGACGAACCCTGATGATCGTCTTCCCTTTGATCCGCACGCTCGGGTTGAAGGCGGCAACGGCGTCGTCGAGTGCCGCCACGTTGCCAATGTTTGTCCGCAGTCGCCCATCCCGGACCCGCTGGACGATCTCACTCAGTTGGGCACGATCGGCCTCGACGACGAAATCGATCGCTAGTCCGTCGGCGGGCCGCGTCTCGGGCGGCCCGACGATGGACACCTGTGTTCCTCCGGCCCGAATCAGGCTTGCGGACCGTTTCCCGATGTCGCCGCCGATGACATCGAATACCAGGTCGACCTCGCCGACGTCGACCAGCGCATCGGTCTCGAGGTCGACGAACTCATGCGCTCCGAAGTCGAGCACCGTATGACGGTCGGCGGCCCGTCCGGTGCCGATGACGTAGGCGCCGGCCTCTCGTGAGAGCTGCGTGACCATCGAGCCGACTGCACCGGCCGCGCCGTGCGCTAGGACGCTTTGCCCCGCCTGAACGCGGCCGTGCTCGAACAGCCCTTGCCATGCGGTCAGGCCCGAGATCGGCAAGGATGCGCCAACCGTGAAGTCGACGTCGCCCGGCAGCGGCGCGACGTTACGCGCCTCGACGGCCACGTACTCCGCCAGGGTGCCGTCGCGAGTCCAGTCCGTGAGGCCGAACACCCGCTGCCCCACCGACAGCCCCGTCGTGCCATAGCCGAGGGCGCTGACCACTCCGGCCAGTTCGTGTCCAGGGATCGATGGGGTTCGGTCACGGTCGAGGCGATCGGTCCAGGTCGACGGCCACGCCAACTCGGTCCCAACGAATCCCGACGCGTGAACCTCAACGACGACGTCGTTGATCGCTGGCTGGGGGTCGGGCCGCTCCACCAGCGTCATCCCGGCCGTTCCCGCGGCCCGGTCCGTCACCACAATCGCCTTCATCCGGCACCTCCCTCTATGTCTGCGATCTGGAGTACCGTTGTGGCGGAGCGCGCTGTCCCCCAAGGCTTGCTCGAAGGGTGCGTCGAGCGCATTGAGGTTGAGGACGGGTCTCGCTTATGTCGAAGGCGACCGAGAGGACGAGACCGAGGAGCATCTCTCCCCGATCCTACGCGGCGTGGTTGCCATGGTCGAGGGTTGGGCACCTACTCGGCGTTCACAGCTGCGGCGGAGACAAGGCCCTCTGACGAGGGGTAACGGGACAAGTAGACGGCCCTTGGGAGCGACCGACGTGGGGCATGGTGATACGTGATTCTGAGCTCGAGTCTGACGATTGCGCCGTCCGATCACGTCAAGGTGGATATCGAAGAGGTCTCTGCATTGCATTCTCTGCACCACGCACCGGAGCTTGCCGCTGAGGACTCGTCGAGGCTGTGGGTAGGCAGCTCAAGATCTCTAATTGATCGCCGTCTCTCACAAGCGGGTTCTGTATCGGGTTCGACGGGCGACCAGGAATCATCGCCCTGACCAACGTGCTCAGTGGACCTGACAGGAGTCCAACCCGTGACCCCTGTGCGGTGATAACAAAGATGCGGTGAAAACCTTGTGACCAGGGGTTTTAGCCTTGTGCGAGAGACTTGTGGCGCGGGTTTGGGGGCGAGCGACGTGAGACATGGTGAGATGCTGTGAGATTTGATATTCCTGGAGGACTTGGCATGCCCGCCGGGCCGTAGACCCGCCCTCATAGTGCCCAACGCCTTGACGGTGGCGTTCTAGCATGCAGACGGCATGACCGATCGCGACGAATTCCTGCGCTGGGTCAAGACCACGCTGTATGAAGCCGAACTAGCTCTGCACAACGGCGACGCGGGCCCACGCAGGGCGATCTGGTCTCGCAGCGAACCAGTGAGCGTCCTCGGTGCGTTGCGCAACGCGCTTGGACAGCGTGAGATCGACGAACTCTTCAGTTCCCTCGAGAGAGCCTTCTCCAACTGCACGTCGCACGCGTTGGAACTGCAGGCGTACGACGTAGTAGGCGACATGGCGTACACCGCTGGTCTTGAGCACACTTCCTGCTCCATAGATGGACAGCCGGGTAGCTACACCTTGCGAGCCACCCAGGTGTACCGCCTGGAGGATGGCGAGTGGAAGGTAGCCCACCGCCATGGCGACATCGTGACTAAGTGACGGCGCCGCCACACAGGTATCTCCAGCGGGGTCTTAGTCAGCCATTTGCGCAAGATGCGGGTCATATGGTTGCCGAGACACCACACCGGGAGCTGCCGAGATGACGCTACGCCCCGGGGGGACAGCATGAGCCACCTCGCCCACGGTGGTGTCCGGAAGGCAGTCGGTACTCAACTCTGGTCGCCACCAGCTAGTCGAGGTGATACGAGTGAGGAGCGGGAATACCCGGTCCTCACCTTCGGCGTCATTTCCTTTCTAGATCAAGGTCGTCGCGGGTCGATACGCCATTGATGGGCTCACCGTTAAGGCCTTGTAGGTGGTGCTCGAATACTTCGAGGAATCGGTCGATGCTTTCGATGTGGTGGGCATGACTGCCCTCCAATTCCACGACCCTGGCGTCAGGGAGGTGCTGGGCGAGCAGGTCGACCACCCGTCGTTCCATTCTCCCTGTCGTCGTCCCCTTGGTCAACAACACCGGACACTTCACCGCAGCAAGGTCTGCCAGCGAGTGGTCGGAACCCATCAGCCGATCAGACAACCATGAGAGAGTCATGCGATGCGGCCACGCCCGCTCCCAGTAAGGGTCCAACCGAGCTCGGGTCGGATCGTCAACGAACCCAGCAAGGTGAAGGAAGCGGGCGAGATCATCTTCGGTCACGTCCTGACCAGCCAGCGAGTCGAGGAAAGCCGTTGACTCATCATGTTCCCGGTCCACCTCTCCAGCCGCTGCCAGCACCCAGTCCGCCGCTGGCTCGACGAGCGTCGCCGTGATCAATCTGTCCGGATATACAAGGGCGAAATCGAGCAAGCCCTTTCCCCCAGCAGACCATCCGGCGAAATGTCCCCGATCGATCCCAAGATCGTCGACCGTCATGAGCAGACTGTCCACGGCAATCTCACGGTTGTAGGACGGATCACCTTTGATACCGGCCGAACCCAATTCATTGTGAATCGGCTGAACCCTGATCACCCGGTACCGGCTGCTCAAACGTTCCTGATGAGGAATCCAAGAAAGCCAACCGGTGAGACCACCAGGAATCAACACCAACGGCTCACCGTCACCCACCACATCAACCTCAAGGAGACGAGGATTCATTGGAACTCCGTCAGAGGCGACCTTATCCAACACCAGCGCAACTCACTCGAAATCGCACGCTCAGCACATGACTGGGCAACTGACATGAACCCACTCTTTCAGGGTGGAGGCTACGCGCGACTGCCAGCCGCCTGATCACGAACCAGGTCCGAAGCGCCATCTCCGCTCCTCAATAGTCGCCTGATCCGGGTGGTCGGCGGGAGCTCGTTGGATTTGACCTTCTCTTTGGATGCGAACTGTTCGAGGGTTCGACCCGGACCGTTTGTCAGTCTCCGTTGCCGTGGGAACAACGTCGCTAGAACTTCAATCTCCGAGTCTGAGTGATGTGGGACGGAGCGAGAAAGCACCTCCCAGCCGTCATGGGGTATACCTCTCCCCGGCGCTCAGACCCTTTGTGGGTCGGGTAGCTCCGAGCCTCCGTTGCCGGACGACGTGTGTCGGTTCTCGAAATCCCTGGTGACCGTTTCGACGAATTCGGTCAGGGCCCGCGTCTGTTTTTTCCTGATGATCGGTGCCATGGTCCGCAATGTCGCTCGCACCCACGGAGGTCGATCCTCGAGTCCGCCGAGGTCGGAGCTCAGATGAGTCCCGGAGGGGGTCTCTTTCAGGGTGTATATGACCGTCGTGATTCCCATCCACGAGTCGGAGAACCCATCCTTGGTGACGATCCTGGTGAAGGGTTTCCATTCGACGATTCGCTGCGGTGTCAGACGGTCGCCGTGGTAGCACTGGTATGCGCTTCCCACCCCCACTCTCCCACCTACCAGGTCCTTGACCTCTTGCCTCGAACTGCCGATCAGGATGTTCCGATACACCGGTGAAGCCATGTAATCCCAGACGACGGCCGGGGTCATCGGGAGATCCGCCTCCAAACTGAACCACACGTCTGACCGGTCAAGGGTTATCTCTTCGACATCACCCGAGTGATACACGTCAGTCAGATCATGTACGTAGGTCCTCACCACTCCAAAGTCGGCCACGTCCTCGTCATGCGGTAGGAGACTCGTGACACCGTCGAATCCCAGCCGCTGCCACGCCGCTTCCGTGTAGAGACAGTAGGCGGAGATCTCCAGCTGCTCGGCGACCGTGTTCTTCAACAGACGATGCACCAGATTCACGTCAGGCCCCAACAGCTCGTCATATCTGCCGACCTTCTGGACCACGAAAGAACCGAAGTGGATGACGAACTTGAGGTCCAACGACGACACGTTGGCACACGCGTTGCACAGACACGTGTTGTTCAACACCATCGAATCGATGGCACCGCGGAAGGCAACATACGTGCTCTCGATCAGGTCGAGAAACGTCCTCCCGTCGGTGAACGCATTCTCGAACGCGTACGAGAACACCGCGTCCCCCTCCAGTTTGGAGATCCTCATCGGCGGGCCGGCATGATCCACAAGCACCCCCAACAAGTCGGTGAGCGTCCCCCGAGCATGCTCCAGCTCGGAGGCGTTCAGATACCCCGTGTACCCGGTGATATCAGCCACACAAAGAAACGCCTGCTGCTCAGAAGACAAAGGAAGTCGAACCCTAGGTGGCAAAGGTGAGGGCGCAACAGCGAACGCTCAGCGACTTAGTTGCCATGACCCCAGCCGGACTCGTTGGCTCACCCCACACCCACACCAAGGATTGGTGAGACGGAGTGAGAAAGCCCCGCGCAGCCAGCGATCAGGAGCATGGCCCAGCCCCAACCCACGGAACGCAGTCGTTTTGTTGTCTGTGTGGCGACCATTCACTCACCCTTCTACTTCTTGGAAGGAGCGACCTTCTTCGGCGATGTGGCCGCGTCGAGACGGGGATCCATCAGCCCTTGGTCGGGTTGGCCAAGGGGTCAGCAGAGGCCTGCCTCTCGTGCGTAGCCCATCAGCCGACCGGGTGGCATCGGGTCTCCACCCTCGAACGCGAAGTTGCTGGGGAGTGGGGTTCCCCCGTCGCGAGCGACGAAGCCCACATCCCAGCCGAGCCTGACTCCCTCCAGGGGGGTTCCGGCAACACACGGCCCGGGACTACCGCCTTCGGCGGCCGATGCGGGTATGACTCCGAGTGAGAGAAACAAGCTTGTAGCGACCAGTGCGATTCGAACTCTTCTCATCATTTGGATCTTCTCTTTCGTTTTGGGGATCGGCTCTCGCTCCGTCACGTGTGGCCCATCGGTCACGCAGTGGTGAGCACCCGACCCCGGATCGTCGTTCCCGCGAACACATGTCACAGCGCCGCCTCGTCGAGACGCCTGGGTTAGTGGCGGTTCGACCGGATCATCAGCACCACCCCGGCCGCGAGCATCCACAGGTAGGGGAGCCCGCCAGTCACAGATGAAACCTCGAATGGCATGAAGTTGGCAGCCAGGTTCGCGACGAAAATGATGAGGATGGCCCATCCCATCCACACCGGGAGGATCGCGGTGCGGACGATGGCATATCCCATGGGAACTGCGACCAGCGCCCAGACCAGTGTTCCCAGATAGATGAAGGTCCAAATGGCCCTGAACAGGACCACGAGGACATCGAGTCCAACTCCTCCGCCCGTGGCTGCAGAAACTCCCACTGTCAAGGTGACCACGTACCCCAGCGTCATCCCCACGTTGAGAACCATGCCACCGAACATCACATAGCCAAGCCACCGATAGCTGACATCGATGGTCTGGAGAAGGTCGGCGACTTTGGCGATGAACACCAGGTAGAGGAGCCATCCGACGCTGACCATGACCATCCCTCCCACAAAGGCCACATCGAGACTCGACCCCCGGAAGAAGCCGACAATGGCTTCCGGTGAGGCGGTCGTCTCGGGGAGGTCGAGCTCCCCTGTCAATGGGGCCCGTGCGAAAGAGAGGACGGTTCCCAGCACGGCCGACCACCCTGCGATGCGAAGGCTTGCGCCGGGCCTCCCACCCGTGGCGACGCCGACATCGGCAACAGCGGTCATGAGTGTGAAACCCGCCCGGAGTATCTGTCAGGCCTAGTCAGCAGGAGGACAGCGATCACGAGGACCCAGAGGATCGGGAGCCCGGTGGTGATGTCCCATGCCCGTACAGGGAGAAAGAAGGCGATGAGGATCGTGGCGGAGTTGACCAGCATCGCCCAACCAAGCCACCTGGGAAACAGGGCGGTTCTGATCATCGCAAACCCGAGCGACGCGAGCCAAAGGACCAGCGCCAGTAGGCCAACCCAGATGAAAGCGAAACGGAGATCGTTGAGCAGCAGATAGCCGTCCGCGTTCATCCCGCCATGCGAGGTCCGGAACCCGGCTGCTCCCAGAGTTGACAGATAGGCAAGGATGAGCGCGGTGTCGAGTACTGCCCCTCCGAAGATCAGCCTGCCCAGCCAGGGGGACCCGCCTTCCGCATTGCCAACGAGATCGGAGAGTTTGGCGATCAAGACGAGCACGACGACGAAGGCGACGCCTTCCAGGAAGACACCCGCCATGAACGACGTGTCGAAGGCGGTGGTCTGGTAGAAGTCGAGGATCGAGGCGCTCGGTTCGCTCCAGGAGGGTTGGGTCAGTTCCCCGGTAAGAGCTGGCGCTATGACGGCCAGAATCACGTGCAGGAGTCCCGCCACACCGGCAATGATGGTCCCTGTCCGTGTGCCGGATGGTGCGAGGTGAACACTTGTGGTCATTGGCTTCGTCCTCGGCTCTGCATCAGGCGAATGTATGACTCGATGGCCGAATGCGGTATGGGGCTGTCCGCCAGGTTGTCCTGAGGATTTCCCCATGAGCGGCATTCTCCGGACTGGGGAAAACCTTGCCGGGCAGTTGCACGGGTACGACCGAGTGTCGTCACACCATGGGCTCGCCGTTGGCTCCTGTGGTGACGGGTCCGATCGGAGGGCACTTCCGGCCGAACAGTTGAAGTGTCGGACAGCCACAATTCGGTGGTCCCCGGGTTAGCCGTTCGAAGCGTGTGGATAGGACAAGTCCGCGCGACCGAAGCATTACGGGGACAATCGGCCGGTCGCTCCTTGTTCTAGGCGTGGGCGAGACGGCGGGATTCGAACAGCAGGACGATCCCAGTGATCAGTGGCCAGAGTGACTGCACCCCGCCGAATACGAAGAACGCCTGATCTGGTAGTACCGGCAGGAGTGGCCCGGTCAAATAGACGACACCGACCCCAATCGTGAACCAGCCCAACCATCTGGGGAGCACACCGGTTCGCACGATGACATATCCCAACGGAATGTTGACGAGCACCAGCCCCGCCGCCCCCAGGAAGACAAAGCCCATCATCAGCCCATACAGCAGCAAGTAGCTCTCTGAGGGCAGGCCCCCGTTCGAGTTCCAGAAAGCACCGGTGCCAAGGGCCGCTGAGTATCCGAACCCGAGGACCGTGAAAACGACGGCGCCAGCAATGACCAGATAACCGAGGGACCGATAAGACGCGTCTGCGCGGGAGATGCTGATTGTCATCGCCACAAAGACCAAGAAGGCCATCGAACTGATGATGAGCATTGTGCCGCCGATGAGATAGTTCGCGTCGAACGTCAAACCTTCGAAGAATTCGGTGATGGTCCCGGGGTCACTCGAGATGACGAGGCCACTCTCGCCCGTGAATGGAAGGCTGACAGCAGGCATGACTGCGTACAGAATCGCAGCCAGACCTGCGATGACCACGGTCGACGTGGCCTCATTCAACCCGATGCGGGTCTGACCTGCGCTTGTCGCCAGTGCCTTTCCCACTCTGGCAGGTTCTTCGAATCCCGACATCTCGCCACCTTCCAAGATCCTGCTCGTCCTCGGCTCTCCACTTGGCGAATGTACGGATGGACTGCCCACGGGGACATGGGGTTTTCCGGAATGTTTGCTGGGGATTTCCCCAGTAAGTCCACGGGTCCAGACTGATGGTCTCCTCCCTGGACATCTCGATGAAAGCAGCCGACAATCGTCATGCAAATGAGTTCGCCCTTGGTTTCCGAGGCGACGGACCCGATCGACCATGTCGGAGACTCCCGAGCCGGCGATCGGGCCCGTCGATGGCCGATATGGGTTGTCTGGTTCTTGGCGCTGGTCATGTTCTCGGGGATCAGTTCCGGTCTACGTGGAGCTTCGGGGACCTCTCTCCTTGCCGGGCTGGGCTGGATCGTTGGGGTTATGGCGATCGCCACTCTGGGCGCGTTGGTGGCGTGGAAACGGAGAAGCTTGATCCAGGGATGGCTCCTTGCTGCCTTCGCGTTCTTCTGGGCCCTGGCACTCTATTCCTACCACTTCTTCGGGTTTCCCTTCATCGGTAGCGGAAGTGACTCGACACGCGAACTCTCCGTGATCCGCGCCCTGATTGCAGTCGGTGACTCGTCCATCGTTCTGGGCGTCTTAGGTTTCGTCTTCCTGTTGCTGGTAGGACCCGACGGGAGGCTGCCTTCCCGCCGATGGAGACTGGTCGTTTGGTTTCTGGTGGGCTTTGCACCACTGCTGATCTGGAGTCAGTTCCAGATGGCAGCGAGGGTGGTCGACGTAGACGCCTGGCTTGGTCGATCGACATGGATGTCCTACGAAGGGGTCGCGTTGCTTGCCGCCGACGAGGTCCTCAATCTGGTCGCCCTGGTCGTTGCCGTCGTGTTCATCGCTTTGATGGCGTGGCTCCTGACGCGGCGGCTTCGCGCTGCGCAGGGCGAGCGGCGCCAGCAACTCAAATGGATGGCCCTCGCCTACTCGGCTGTCCTGGTTTGGTGGGTCCTTTGGCTTCATCAGCCCGAGATCGAGTGGATGCAGACCGCGCAAATCCTGCTACCTGGTCCCGCCTTGGTCCTCTTTGCCCTTGGGTTTGGCATGGCTCTTTTCAAGTACCGGCTATGGGATGTCGACGTCGTGGTGCGGCGTTCCCTCGTCTACGGGGTGCTTTGGCTGCTCATTGCTGGTGTTTACGTCGCGGTCGCTGCCGGTCTTGGGATGCTTGCAGGAGCACGGTTCCCGATCGGGGTCGCGATTGTTCTCACCGCTGCCGCCACCTTGGTGTTTCAGCCGGTGCGCCGCTGGCTGGAGCGGGTGGCCGACCGGTGGGTGTTCGGGCGACGTGACTCACCGGTCGAGGCCCTCCACATCCTGGGTGAGGGCGTGGCTGGGTCGGGTCGGCTCCGGGACATCGCCCAGACGCTGGCCGACACTGCCAGTCGTGCCCTGGTACTTGGGTGGGTTCGGGTGGAAATCGATGGTTCGTTTCCCGCCGAAGTCGGAGTTCACAACGAAGAGGCAGAGACCACACTGCCGCTGGCATGGGGCCAGGAAGTGTTCGGGTCGTTTCGCTGTCAACCACGACGCGGCGCCAGGTTGAGCGGAGAGGACCTGGCTCTCCTCGAAGCGTTGGTGGGCCAGGCGGCGTTGGCGATCGCGCATGCCCGCATGGCCGCCCGCATCGTCAGCGCCCAAGAGGGAGAACGGCGGAGGATCGAACGCAACATCCACGACGGAACCCAACAGGATCTCACCAACCTGGTGGCTCAACTCGGCATCGCCAAGGCCAACGTCTCCGATGATCCAACCGTGGTGCAGGATCTCAGCGTCATCCAACAGGACGCCCAACGGATTCTCGGTGAGCTGCGTCAACTGGCGCAGGGCATCTACCCGTCTGTCCTCCGCGACGGGGGGTTGGTATCCGCCATCGAAGACCGCTGCTCCCGACTTCCCCTCGATGTCAACGTGCGGATCGGCACCCGACTGGCTGGACTGCGGCTACCCCCCGAAACCGAAGCAGGGGCATACTTTTTCACCGCCGAGGCCCTGAACAACGTCCTCAAACATTCCGATGCGACCGCCGTCGACGTTGCCCTCGACGTCGACGGAGCCTACGTCAGGGTCGTGGTCAGAGACGACGGGGTCGGTTTCGACCCCGCCAACCACGGAGGTGGGTCGGGGATAGTGGGGCTCACCGATCGCATCAATGCCCTTGGTGGAGATATAACAGTCAACAGCACTCCAGGGGGAGGAACCCTCGTGGCTGCGCTACTGCCCATTCGTACGATCACGGCCGGTCAACAATGACCGAGCGCATCAGGGTGGTGATCGCGGAGGATCACTACCTCCTCCGTGAAGGAACCCGCAGGCTCTTGGAAACCTCAGGGCAAGTAGAGGTCTTAGCCACAGTCGGAGACGCCACAGCGCTTCATGACGCCGTCGAACAGTTCAGCCCCGACGCTGTGATCGTAGACATACGGATGCCACCCGACCACGAAACGGAAGGAATCACCGCCGCCCGAAGGATTCGCGCCGAGCATCCGGGCGTAGGTGTCGTGGTGCTTTCCCAATACGCAAACGCCCTCTACGCCTTCGAGCTCTTCCAGGACGGCGCCAACGGACTCGCCTACCTGCTCAAGGACCGAGTCGGCGATGTCGACGAGCTGGTCAGAGCACTCATCACCGTCATGGAAGGGGGTTCCGTGATCGACCCCAACGTCGTCGAGAGTCTCCTCTCCCGTAAAACCACCATGGCGCGAGGAAGCCTCGACGAACTCACCGACCGCGAAATCGACGTATTGACACAGATGGCGCAGGGGAAATCGAACTCAGGGATATCCAAGACACTGTTCTTGTCTCGATCGGCAGTCGAAAAACACATCGCCTCGATCATGACGAAGATTGGACTCGATCCAGACGACTCCGACCTCAACCGACGTGTCGCCGCAGTCCTCGCCTTCCTACATAGCTACCAACCAACCGACCAAACGATCTGAGCAGATCCGTTCCCACACATGGTTAGGCGTTAGGCCGTTAGCCGCGGGCCGCTCCTCATGATCCATAAAAGCCCGACGCGCAAAAGCGGGAACCAAATGGTCACCTTCTCGTCGTATCTCAACGAATACGGACGCCATCCTGCATCGATGCAGCTTTCCTGCGGTTACTCAGTCCACGAGGCGTGACCCCCTCGCCGAAAGTGAGGGGGTCACACCCGCCGATTCTGTGGGCCCTCTGTGGAGCGCGGGCACCCGACCATCGCCCAAAATCGACGAGCCGGACGGGGTCAGAAACGTGTCTGACCTGGTGTTTTAGTGGAGCTGACCGGATTTGAACCCGTGACCCCCTCGTTGCGAAAGATGTGGTCAAAACGCCCCTGACCAGGGGGAATAGTGCGGCTGGGCGGTTTTGTGGGGCAGCTGTGGGTCGAGCGAGTTGAGACGTCGAGAGACACCGACAGAGGCAGCCAAAAGCGTGCATCTTTAGCCTATGAGTCACACGTACCCGGCTACCGACTGCAATCGACGGCGACCACCAGGGCCGAATCCCGCGGGATCGACAGAACGTGAGAGTACCTCGGCACCCGCTCCCGCGACCATGATGGCGGTCGCACCGGTGAAACGGTGTGAAGAGTCTCCGGAAGCCGACGATCGACCTCGATTCGAATACTCACCGCGCGCAGCTCGGCCCCTATCGCGGGTCCGCTCGCTCGGCCCAACGACTCCTCAGCGTGGTGGCGAGGCATGCAACCACCGCAACGAGTCCGAGACCGAAAAAGAGAACTGCGGCGAGGGCTTCGCCTCCCTCGAGTTCGCTGAGCCTCGAACCGGCTCCCAGCGCCGTATAGACCACGAGAACGGTGGTGATGACGGCGGCCACAGAAGCCGCCCACCGGGCTCCGGTGCCCACCCATGTGGCAAGGGCCAGCAGAGGCAATTCGACGATCAGGGCAAACCGCGGGTACTCGCCTCGCACCGCGATAGTGGCAATGACATGGACGACCACCATTCCAACCAGAGCCACCACTGCGATCCTTCGCCAAAGCTCCGGCCGGCCCCGTGATGGGACCGACCGGGTTCGGCTGAGAGGCGGCGGTGAAGTCATTAGGCAGTCAGCGATTGTTCTGCGATGTCGGCGTCCACTGGCACCTCGCTACGCAGCCAGGTTCCGAGGCCGATAAGACCGAAACTGAGAATGACGGCTGCCACCGTGATCCCGGTTAGACCAGGGATCCAATCCCGCCCCCAGAGACCGACCCACCCCAGGGCAAAGGTGCCTTCGATCGCCCGAAACACCATCGATGTGATGCCACCGGCCGCCAGCGCGGTGCCGAAGGCGAGCGTCGGCAGACGAGGGGCGATCCCCCGTTGGAGGATTGGGACTGCAGTGAGAACGGTGCCGACCATGAGCAAGAGGCCCCAACCCACGAAGATCCAAGCCGCGAAAGCACCGATCACGGCCGCGCCACAAAAGAAGAGTCCGATCTGTCCGGGGCGACCGAGATCTCCGTGACGACGGTTCAGTGCCATCACAGCCACAAAGGTCATGGCAGTTGCTGCGAGAAGGCTGCCGGCCCCAGCGGTGTAGAGAACGCCCGATGCGGTGTTGAAGGCCTCCCACTCGACACGCCCCCAGGGAGGCGATACTCCCGCAGCCCACCACAGCCCAACGTAGATGATCCATACCACGCCGCCGGCAACGGCGAGGGTTCCTGATCTCTTGGTGTATCTCGTAGGCACAACCGGTCCTCCTCGTGACTGAGAGGCGAACGAGTCGGCCATGTCATCGAGGTCACCGAACCGCTCCAAGGTCTGACGCTCCGCCAAACCCGGATCCATACCCTCCCCGACGAGAGCCTCGACGGTTGAGTACAGATGGTCTTCCAGCTCCGAGAGAATGTCGCTGATATCCCGACTGCGGGCGCGACTTCGAACCGTGTCGAGATATCCGTCGATCAGGACGTAGTTGGCCATGGCACGCTCTTGAGGACATTGAACACGGCGGCGGAGAACTCGCTCCAGGCACGACTCTGCTCACCCAGCGCACTCCGGCCCCCTTCTGTGAGCCGGTAGGTGCGCCTCCTTCTTCCCTGCACCTCTGACCAGTCGCTAATCAGATAGCCAGCATCCTCCAGGCGATGCAGGGCCAGATAGACAGATCCCTCCGGAAGGTCGAAGACTTCATCGCTACGGCTTCTGAGCTCATCGATCACGGCGTAACCATGCTTCGCGCCATCGGACAGAACTGCGAGTAGCAGCAGGTCGAGGTGCCCCTTCAACGCCTGTCCTCTCATACTTAGCAAATTTAATACTCAAGTATACTAAGTGTCAACACCCAACTCTCTCGGGGCTGTCACCCCCTCCGGGGACGTATGAGGCCCCGCTGCAGCCACATAGGTCCGGGGAAAGCCATGCCGTCCCGGTGGTAGTCGAAAACCACTCTGTGTCAGCTTTGGCATCCCAGAACGAGAGCTCACTCGACCCTGCTCGATCAGTTTCGCCAGAGTGTGGCCAAACGTCACCAGGTCCGCCTCTCGTCTCGGACCGGGAGGGCCAAACACCAGGTCTACCTCGTATTCGGCCGGTTCGTTGGTCGAGTTCCAAAAAGCGAGGGGCACCTCGTAGGAAGTGAGGGGGTCACAACCCAAGTTCTGTGGGCCACCTGTGGATCGGGAGACACAACTAGCGCCCGAATCGGCTCATCGGGCACCGGTGAGAGATCGCCCTGACCAGGGGGTTTGGTGGAGCTGGGGGGATTTGAACCCGTGACCCCCTCGTTGCGAAGGATGCGGTCAAACCCTCTGAACAGGGGAAACATGGCTGGTTGCCGGGCTTGTGGGGCTGCTGTGGGGCGAGCCACGTGAGGCAGGGTGAGATGTGGAGAGAGGTCTGTCAGAGCATGCGCCCCGACCGGAAACACCGGCGACGGCGTTTGGCAGGCGCCCACCTATGCGTCCAGGCAGAGTGAGCCTGGGCGGGGACCGGCTAGCGTGAGACTGGTGAGCAGCATCGACGTCGAGCCTCTGGACCTCACTGTGGGCTGCACCTTCGGCTTCGAGACGCCTCAGCCCGTTTCGGCTGTTCTCCAGGTGGCACCATCGAGACACGATCAGGACGTTCTGAGTGAGCGTTGGGAAACCGACGCCGACCACCATGGCTACATCGACCTATTCGGAAACCGCTGTGAACGGATCAGGATCGAGGCGGGAGTGTCAAGGCTTGTATACGAGGCAGAAGTCTCTTTGTCGTCGCCGAATGATCGGATCGCTCACGGCACACCCGAGACGCCAATCATGGCTCTGGGCGATGAGCATCTCACTTACGTCATGCCGAGCCGATTCTGTCTCCCCGACGAGCTTGGCCACGAGGCATGGCTCCGCTTCGGGGACCTTGCTCCGGGCTGGGATCGAGTACAAGCCATCGTCGATTACGTCCATGACCATCTGCAGTGGGTCGCCGGCGCTTCCAATCCTTGGACCACGGCAGCTGACGCCTATCTCGCGGGGCAAGGCGTGTGCCGCGATTTCGCTCACCTGGCAATCACCTTCTGTCGGGCGTTGAACATCCCAGCTCGATACGTGTTCGGCTACATCCCCGACATCGGCGTCCCATCACCCACCGAGCCGATGGACTTCGCCGCCTGGTTCGAGGTCTTCCTCAACGGCGAATGGCACACCTTTGACGCACGCAACAACCGTCCACTCAGAGGTCGAGTGGTGGTAGGGCGCGGTCGTGACGCGGTCGACGTAGCACTAGTCACTTCATTCGGCCCCGTGACACTCACTGAGTTCGAAGTACGCGCGGCCTAAGTGTCTTTCCCAGGGCGAGCCCAACCAGACCGCTATTTATCCGTGCCCTCCCAACTGCTGGGGTAGGGCACCGTGGGACCGTGATGTGGGGATGCGGGCTCGCTAGAGCGTATCGCCACAGCCACTTGAGGCGGACGCTCGATTGACCCAACATCAAGGCAAATTGAAGGCGATGACCGACGATGAGTTGAGTTCCGAATGGGTGCGTTTGATGACAGTCGGAATTGAGGCAACACTCGACGAGCACAGCTGGCTGCCACAGAGGACGTCGCCCAGGAAGTCAACGTCCGCTACGAGCAAACCGGATTCCACCGATTCGTGATGACGCCAGGAGTGCAACAGCTGTGGCCGACCACTTGAAGCGGTTGACAGCGGAATATGGAAACAGCTGGTTCGACGAAAACGAGGAAGACGTTCCGTGTCCATCCCCTCGTAGGGAATGAGTTGCTTCGCGATCAGAGCTTGTAGCCGTCTGGGGAGCGCGAGCCTTCAAGATCGTGAAACCGAGTGGGCGCGTGTTCTCAGCAATCGCCTGACCAGGTCGTTCAGTGAAGCTCACGGGATGCGTACCACGTGTGTCACGTCGGGACGACGCGGAAACTCGGAATCCTTTGGATGCCCGGCGCGTCGTGGTTCACGACGAAAGAAGCCCCTGGAAGGTCACTCCTGATCGGAGGTTTGACCTGCCGGGGCCTCTCCTGCCCGGATTGCGTTGGGTCTTAGGTCCCTCACGACCAGGAGTCGAAGACCCCAAGGACGTCTCTCCCCGATGGACCCAACCGACAGCTGTGCGCAGATGCCGAACCCGGGCAAACCTCAAGGTAGAACCGTTTGGTGAGTACACGACATTGAGAAGGCAGTGCATCCGACCTCTTTGCCGCGGAAGAAGCGGGTATCTTCTCTGGGCAAGCATCCGTCGAATTCCCCCCAAAGAAAAAACGTCGCCGCGTAGCACGGATCGACGGCGAGGATTCGAGGGGCACGGCCAACCTCACACTGAAACGCAGACCGAAAGATGAGCACCGGATCAGCGCTGTGTTTGTGTGCTCGAATTCTGCACTTCTGACCAGGCGAAGCCCGAGGTCCGCCAGGCACATACGACGTGGCTGTCCACCTTTCGGCACCACTCAAGATCTCTCGGTCATTGGGGGTCACAAACGGTGCGCGCGACTGTCGTTCATGGAGGTTTGAGCCTCACAGTAGGTGAGTCAGCGCCCGCGGAATCGCCGCACATCGACTCATCACCTCGTGGAATGGCGGGACAACCCCAATGCCGGGTATGGCGTGGGATCTCCTAGGTTTGGTGTTGCCCGAGTTTGGACCGCCTGTTCCTGGTTACAGGTGGATTGTTGGTCCGGTGAGCCGAAGTGTCAGAAGTGAGAACTGGCGACACAGGGGCCTCAACGCCCCAACCCAGCCCGGCAGGGAGCTCCCGGCAGGTCAACCCCTGGTCAGAGGATGATCTACCGGGGTTTCTCCGTTGACAACTCGTGCACGGGGTTTCAGGAGGGTTCCGCCTTCATCTGCCTCGCCGAGTTTCCGCCTTGTCCACTGGACGGTATTCACGTGTGATCCGTTCTTTGGCGGTGGCGTGGGAAGGCTCACTTCTCGCGAGCAGGTTGTGTGTTGCTGGTGGAGCTGGGGTTGCGACATGTGGCCGGAACTTAGACCCCTCGTAACGTGAAGCGTCGGTGACCCTACCCTTTGAGATGTAGCCAGTCTTCGAAGGAGCTCGGCCGATCATGAAACTCGGTATCTTGTCACGCGCACCCAGGGCGTACAGCACACTACGTCTCAAGAAGGCCGCCGAGGAACGCAGTCACGAGGTCCGAGTGTTGAACACGCTGCGTTTCGCCATCGACCTCTCCGCCGACAAACCCATGCTCCAGTACCGGGGAAGGCAGCTCTCTCGCTACGACGCGGTGCTTCCCCGCGTTGGCGCATCTATCACCTTCTTTGGGCTTGCGGTCATGAGACAGTTCGAACAAATGGACGTCTACACACCCAATCCCTC
The DNA here is from genome assembly GCA_035620735.1 of Acidimicrobiia bacterium. Classification (GTDB taxonomy): domain Bacteria; phylum Actinomycetota; class Acidimicrobiia; order Spongiisociales; family ZC4RG35; genus JANQRA01. Next base: position 25,064 of record DASPGH010000049.1, read on the forward strand.
CAATGGGATAGCCAACTCCCGCGACAAGCTGCGATCCATCCAGATCCTTTCGAGACACAATATCGGGATACCCGCGACGACTTTCGTTAGAGATCGCGCCGACGTGCTTGCTGCCATCGAAAGAGTCGGAGGCGCGCCGGTGGTCATCAAGCTGCTCGAAGGGACCCAAGGAATCGGCGTAATACTTGCACCTGACAGGAAGGTGGCCGAAGCAATCATCGAAACCCTCCAAAGCACCAAACAGAACGTCCTGATACAAAGGTTTGTCTCAGAAAGCAGAGGACGTGACATCAGAGCCGTGGTAGTCGGCGACCGAGTCGTTGCAGCGATGCGTCGGTCGGCCCAAGGCGATGAGTTTCGTTCCAACGTCCATCGCGGCGGCGAGACCGAGCCAGTGGAGCTCGATGATGAATACTCACGCGTGGCGGTTCAGAGCGCACAGATCATGGGTCTTCGAGTGGCAGGGGTCGATATGCTGGAAAGCGGCGAAGGGCCACTGGTACTCGAAGTCAACTCATCGCCCGGATTGAAAGGGATCGAATCTGCCACAAGACTCGATGTCGCAGGAGCCATCATCGACTACATCGCAAGCCAGGTGGCGTTTCCCGAAGTTGACATCCGCCAGCGACTGACAATCAGCACCGGCTATGGCGTCGCAGAGCTGCATGTCCGCGAAGGCGCCGATCTCGTTGGCCGGACCATCGACGCATCGGGGCTTCGCGACAACGACATCACCATACTGACGCTCACCCGCGGCACCAATGTGATCCCCAACCCTCGAAACAGTCGCGTCCTCGAGCCAGAAGACCGCCTGATCTGCTTCGGCAAACTGGAATCGATGAAGCACCTCATCCCCGAACGTCGTCGACGAAGCCAACCGAAGGTCAAGGCACTGCCCACAGAACCCCTTCTCGGGTCGGAAGGGACTACCGGATCTTCGGTGCAAGGCCGGTGACGTTTCTCATCCTCAAAGGAGACATCATCCACTCCGAATCCAATGCCGTCGTCGACGATGCGATCGGCGCATACGAGCGGGCCGGCACCCACGCCCACAGCCTGCAGCTGCGCGGCTTGGAGCCACATGCCAAGAGGCGCCCCGTGTCGATTCTGAAACATCAGGTGATGCGGCGGACGAGCTCGACGCGCTCGCCGACCTGCACCAGTCACTCGGTGGCGGCTCCGAGGAACTGGAGATGGCTGCCGCAAGCCGCCTCCTGGATTCGAGTTGACGGGGGAGTCTGGTCGATCACCCCCTCTGCCCGCCAGACCCGGGGCTCTCCTTGCGCCGCCTCGCGGCCTCACGTCCTCACAATCTGACAAGACGCCTCGAAGAAGACGCGGGAGTAGCCGACGGTCGAGTCGAATTCGATCGAAGATTCCAGATGATCCACGAGCCGATCCTTCCCTATCCCCCAACGCGTCTTACGCGCCCTCCTCGAGCTCATGCACCGGAGGTTCCAGGTGTTGTCCTCGAATCAAAGTCTCTCTTCGCGGCAGCCTCTCTGCGTGATCGCCGCAGCGACCTCACCAGGGCGTCGTCTCAGACGATGTTCACAGACTCGAGCTTGCGCACCGGACGGATTTCGAGATCTGAACCAGCCGCCTGAGAAGGTGCGTTAGGCAATACACCCGACGGCTCTGGATTGACCGATGCGTGTTCTCTTCCAGGCGGTGTGCCGGTTGCTGACGGCGGATTCTCCACCGTCCGCCGACAATCAATCCACACGCTTCATTGGAGGTGCAGACTGGTACGCTCCGTACTGCAACCTGCATGGGAAGCATCGAGTACTTCACCTGTGGGAGTTTTCGAGAAGTCTCTCGGACCGGCAGAACTCTCTTTCGGCCAATCTCCTTCTCTCGGACCGAAAGGAGCAGCTATGCCGCTCTACATGGATACACACCGGAACGTGGCCGACCTGACCGCAGAGGCGGTTCAAGGAGCCCACAAGGCGGATCTGGCCACTCAAGAAAAGTACGGCGTCGACTACAAGCAGTACTGGTACAACGAAGATGCAGGAGCCGTCTACTGCCTCGTCGAGGCCCCGAACGCCGAGGCTGCTGCCGCCGTACACAAAGAGGCCCATGGCCTCGTCGCCGACGACTTGGTCGAGGTTCACGAGGGTCATTGAGGCTCAACGATCTCTGAGTGGGTTCGCAGTCAGCGACGGCACGCCACATTTGCCGTGCATGAGCGGGGATCATTCTGGACTTCTGTCGGGTGGACCTCGGGTCGCGTCTCGGTGGAGTTCGAATCGGAGGGGGCGACTCTGCACGGCTTCCTCTACGGGGCTTCCATCGGCGAGCCACCATTCCCTCTGGTGGTCATGACCCACGGCACGTCGGCGACAATCCAGATGGTCGCCGACCGGTATGCGGAAGCATTCGCCGCGGCCGGTGTTTCTGCGTTGCTGTATGACCATCGGAACCTGGGGAGGAGTGGTGGTGAGCCTCGCCAAGAGATCAATCCCTGGATTCAGTGCCGTGGCTATGCCGACGCCATAACCTTCGCTTCGACCCTCGATCAACATGATCCGAGTCGTATTGGCGTGTGGGGTGACTCATATTCGGGTGGAGAGGTCTTCCTGGTGGCAGCATGCGATCCACGTGTGCAGGCCGTTGTTGCTCAGTGTCCTGTGCTCGGCGCAGAAGTCCCCAGCGTGGCACCCGAGGCGAAGATGTTCGAGGAGATCCGCGACACATTCCTCGTTGGCGACGTGTCGGGTCTCCCCGAGGACATCACCGGGCCGATTCCGGTCGTCTCGTCAGATCAGATGGGAACTCCATCTTTGCTGGAGCCGATTCAAGCGTTTCGCTGGTTCACCGACTACGGAGGGCGACACGGAAGCGGTTGGTTGAATCGAGCGACCAGAGTACTTCCTTCCAATACCGCTCCATACAGCCCCTACCTGTGCGTCCCACATGTGAAGGTTCCGTCGTTGATGATGACCGCCCCCAAGGACGAGATGACCCACGCCAACCCCGCAGTGAGCAGGGCCGCCTTTGATCTACTGGGTGGAGACAAGGAATGGTATGAGATTGACGGAGGGCATTTCGGGCTGCTCTACCACCCAAGTGACCTCTTCGACGAAGCGTCCTCCGTACAAGCAGACTTCCTCACCAGAACCCTCCTCGAACAGACCACATGACGACAATGACCCACGTCCGGATGCGACCGGCGGCTGACTGCGGAGGGGGTTATCTCTCTTGAACCATTTCGACGTTGTCGTCGTTGGTGGCGGACAGGCCGGTCTGGGTGTCGGCCACTACCTGCAAGCAGCCGGTAGCAAGTTCGTCATCTTCGAACGTGGCCGGGTCGGTGAGACGTGGCGCAGTCAGCGTTGGGATTCGTTCGCCGTCAACACGCCGAACTGGGCGAATGTTCTGCCCGGCGACCGGTACGAAGGTGACAAACCCGACGGTTTCTATCGCCGTGACGAGCTTGTCGACTATTTCGAAGGTTATGCCAGCAGGTTTGAACTGCCGGTGAGGGAGGGTGTGACAGTGACCGGGGTCGTCGCATCCGGTGATCTCTTTCGAGTCACCTGCGAGGACGTCGCCGGCGCGGTCGATACCGTGACGGCGACGAACATCGTGATTGCCTCGGGGATAATGCAGACGCCAAAAGTCCCCGCGATTCGGGAACGGTTCCCGGAGTCGCTCCCCCAACTCCACGCCTCCGAGTACCGGTCACCGAAGGAGCTGCCGTCAGGAGCGGTCGTTGTCATCGGCGGAGGCCAGTCGGGCTGTCAAATATCCATGGACTTGATCCGTGCGGACCGAGACGTCTACCTCTGCACAAGCCGGGTCGGACGTTTCCGCCGAAGGTATCGGCAGCGTGACGTGGTGGAATGGGCCCAGGACATGGGGTTTTGGGATGTAACGCCGGGAGAGCTGTCGGATCCTTCGACCCAATTCGCGGCACAGCCGCAGGTGTCCGGGGTGGGACGGTTCGGAAGCACCCTCAGCCTCCAGTCGATGTCCCGTGATGGAGTACGGCTCATGGGACGTCTCAGCGACGTCGAACACGGTGTACTGAGAACGGACGACTCGCTGGCAGAGCACGTCGTTTTCGCCGACGAACGCTCAGCAGAATTCACCGGAATGATCGAAGATTGGATCGCCTCGAACGGCATTATCGCCGGTCCCATCGAGGATGATCCCAACGACGAGCCCGCCGGCCCAGAAGTCTTCACATCTGGGATCACAAGACTCGACCTCACAGAAGCCGGTGTCGGATCCGTCATATGGTGCACCGGATTCACAGCCGAATTCGGCTGGATCCATGCTCGAGTGACGGACGAGAACGGACAGCCCATACACAAGAGAGGGATCTCCCCCGTACCGGGGATCTACTTCGTCGGGTTTCCATGGCTGCATTCGCGCAAGTCGGGAATCATCCACGGCATCGCCGAGGACGCCCGTTTCATCGCGCAATCAATCGCAGCCAGGATCGTGACAACGCAGGGTGACTAGGCCCCAAACTGATACTCCATCGGTACCAATCCTCAAGCTCCCCGCGACGGTGGTTGGTGACAGCATGAGCCAGATCAAAAGATCCATCAGACGTGCTGGCCCTCTTTCTCTAATCCGTTTCCGGGATCCGACATGTACCAAGATCGTCAGTCCCAGATCTGCCTCGACCAGGCGTTCATTGGAGCTGACGGGATTTGAATCCGTGACCCCTCGTTGCGAAAAATGCGGTCAGATTGCTCCGACCAGGGGTTTCAGAGTGGCAGGTCAATGCAGGCGCGTTATGCGCTGTCACTATTCAGACGGTCGGTCGAAGGTATCCGGCATACTCGGACTCAACGAGGCCGAGGCGCCGCTAGCCAGGGAGCGCGTATCAATCGCTTTGGAACTGTGACATCGGGATAGGTCGTCTGGCCGCGACTTGAGACCCCAGGATTCTCAACGCGGAAGACTCCCCAAGTTCGTATGGCTTTGCCTGCGGGCCTGCTCCGGCGAGAATGGGTCGATGACCGACTACCGCAAAAGCCTCGGAGGCATGACGGACGTTGAGTTGAGCTCCGAGTGGGTTCGGGTGATGGTTGAGGAAGTGGAGCCAGGCAACCGCGACGCGCAGCTTGCTGCGATTGAGGCAGTGGGGGACGAAATCAATGAGCGTTACGAGCAGGGCAGTGTCTCATCGCTTGTGATCACAGCAAGAGACGCCCTTACGGTGACGAAGCACCTGAAGAGCACGATTGGAGCGAAGGCTTCAGATTGGTTCGGACGCAACGGCGACGAAGATGGTTGATGGGATAGGTCTGCTTTCGGCGATACGACTCGTCCTTTGTTGGAGGCAACCGTCCTAGCTCCTCCCATGCAAGCCTCAACTACCCGCTAATCGTTCCTCATACTCCAAGGCGCCTGCGTGCTCTTCGAGGAGTTCTTGCGCATCGCGTTCGGCTATCTGGTCAAGCTTGCGACGGTGGCGTTCGCTGGCGTCGCGCCGCTCTCGCTCGTATCGCTTCGATCGTTCCTGCGGCGTTTTCATGACTAGCTCCTTGTGCTTGCGCGGGCGGGCTGTAGGCGATCATTGATCGCTTCAGCCTCTCGCATCTGGCCAACCGCCTGGGCCGGCCCGAGGATCTTGTCCAAGCCTTCGTTGAACTCGTCGACGATTCCCCAGCTGTACAGCGTCCGCTGAGTCTGGGACATTTGCGACATCCGCTGGATCAGGGCTTGACACGACTGACTCAAGGTTCCGCCAACCGCAGACTTGGAGATGGAGAAGTACATCGCTTGTTCACATTTCTTCGATAAGGCAGAGGTGGTGCGGAATCTGGAGCTCATCCGACTGCGCCGGCCGCTGTCATATTGATCTCGATCAGCCGGTTCATCTCCACCGCGTACTCCATGGGCAGTTCCTTGATGATCGGCTCGATGAATCCGGCTACGATCATCGAGGTTGCCTGGTCTTCGGTGAGACCACGGGACATGAGGTAGAACAGCTGGTCGTCACCGACCTTTGACACGGTGGCCTCGTGTCCAATCTGCGCGTCGTTCTCCTCGATCTCCATGTAGGGATAGGTGTCGGACCTGGAGTCTTGGTCGAGAATGAGAGCGTCGCAGCGGACGAACGATCGAGCGTTGGTCGCCCCAGACTCGATCCGTACCAGTCCCCGGTAGCCAGCTCGACCACCGTCCTTGCAGATGGACTTGGATGTGATCAGCGAGGTCGTGTCAGGCGCCACGTGAACGATCTTCGCTCCCGCATCCTGGTGCTGGCCCTCGCCGGCGAAAGCGATAGAGAGCACCTCCCCGTGGGCGCCCGACTCCATGAGCCACACGGCTGGGTATTTCATGGTCAGCTTCGAACCCAAGTTGCCGTCTACCCACTCCATGGTGGCGTTCTTGTAGGCGGCAGCTCTTTTGGTGACCAGGTTGTATACGTTGTTCGACCAGTTCTGGATAGTGGTGTAGCGACAACGGCCGCCTTCTTTAACGACGATCTCGACGACTGCTGAGTGAAGGGAGTCGGTCGCCCAGACCGGTGCCGAGCATCCTTCGACGTAGTGCACATAGGCTCCTTCGTCGACGATGATCAGGGTCCGTTCGAATTGGCCCATGTTCTCGGCGTTGATACGAAAATACGCCTGTAACGGCTGGTCCACGTGGACACCGGGCGGCACGTATATGAATGATCCGCCTGACCAGACGGCCGAGTTCAGCGCAGCGAACTTGTTGTCTCCAGGCGGAATGATCGTGCCCATGTGCTTCTGGACGATCTCGGGGTACTCTCTGACAGCGGTGTCCATGTCGCAGAACAGGACGCCGGACCTGGCGAGGTCCTCGCGGTTGCGGTGGTACACCACTTCGGACTCGTACTGTGCGGTGACTCCGGCCAGATACTTGCGTTCTGCTTCCGGGATTCCCAGCTTCTCGTACGTCTCTTTGATCGACTCGGGAACCATGTCCCAGTCCTTCGATTGGCCCTCGGTTGGCTTTATGTAGTAGTAGATGTCATCGAAGTCGATGTCCTCCAGGGCACCTCCGCCTCCCCAGGTCGGTATCGGCTTACTGAGGAACCGTTGATACGACTTGAGTCGGAAGTCGAGCATCCACTCGGGTTCCTTTTTCATCGCCGACATCTCGCGAATGATCTCTTCGTTGAGGCCCTTCTTCGGTTTGAAGACATAGTCGTCTTCGCTGTCATGCCAACCCAGTTCGTACGGGGCTACATCAATATCAATGGTCATGAGCGTGCCCGTTTGCCGTCATGATTGACTGCACAGCGGGCTCCCGGCGCAGGGATGGATGCCCCGATGTCAACCCGGCTGGGACTATCCGGTCCATGGGTAGGAATTCGCGGCAAGAGCAGGTGGTCACCATGCACGGAGCCCCGTCTCGGTGGTCCTCGTGAGCATGCCCGCATGCGCCGCAACGGATGAGGGCTTCGATAGTGAGTGCTCTCATGAGGCCCCGCGAAGCAGGTCCGACCGGTCGACCACCACGCGGGATGGAGGAGATGATTCGGACGGTGTTCTCCACGTTGACTCGTGGAGATCTGTGATGGCGCGCTGGTTGTGCAGGGCAGGTCTATCGCTGAGCACCAGAACCGGGACGAGAGGGAGGTGAGCATCTATCCATGGACGTCCCGATCGGAGGTGGGACACGAACTCGCTGATGATTCTCATTTCGATCTCCTGGTGCGATGTCAAGCTATCTTACTAGTTTACTAGAGATGTAGCTATATCTCAAGATATAGACCCTTGCCGGGATCATGTCTGACCTTGCAGCCTCGAATCCGGTCAGCCGGTGGCGGTGATACGCCATGGTGTGAGAAGACGCGGGGTGCGAAAAGGGGGCCGATCATTGACAAAGAGCCACGCCCCGGTGTGGGCGACAGCGCAAGCTCGGGCCGCTGGCTGATTTGACTGCGCGCCGCAGATACACGCTTGGTTCGTGGAGCAATGTCATCTGTTCCATTCGAGCTGCTTCCCAATCGATGGCGAGCCCGGCTCGACGGGCGTCACCCAGGAGCTCTCGGTAGGTCTGGGTAGCCGCTCTAGTTGGAGCGGGTCCTGGAACGTGTAGCGCCATCGCCTCTCGTGCTACCGAGACTGATCATGTCGTCTCACTGCAGCAGCAATGGGGCGGAAGATCACTCTAACGACGAGGACCACGGACATCGCCATCAGCACTGCCAACTCGGCTAGCTCGGCCAACGAAACCACGTGCTCTCGGGTTTCATCGCAGCCGCCGCAATTCGTCTCGCTCCTTCAGCGTCCGGCGTCTCCGTTTCCGATAGACGAGGCCAAACGACTCGGCGACCACGACGCCCATGAGGAACGCGCCAAGGATCAAAACGATCAGAGGGGTCGAGTAGTCCCATCCGAGAAAGGACACAGCGATGGTGCCCGTGTTCTGAGCCGCCAGAACGATGACTACCAACGCCAGGATGACGCCGACGATCAACCCCCAGAACAAACCCGTGCCCACGAACACCCGTTCTGGTGTCGTTTCAGTCTCGGTGACTTCTGAAGTGGAGGGGTCAGGCGTAGCGGCCGACTCTGCCCGCTCGTAGTTAGTCATGTCCGCAATCTCTCAGTAGCTGCCAGCGACGGGGTTCCCCGTTACTCGCTTTGGAGATTACTTGACCAATAGTTAACAGTCAATTAGATTCCACCGTCTCATGGAGGTATCAGCCAGATGACCGACCGGCTCGACGCCATGCTCGCACGCTGGCAAACATCCCGACCAGACCTGGACTTCTCTCCGCTTGAAGTAGGAAATCGGGTACTCCGTGCCGCCCAGCTCATTCAGACGAGACTCGACAGCATTGCCGCCGCATACGGGCTCAGCCACCGCGGGGATCTCGAGACACTCACTGAGCTCGAACTCGTCGGCCCCTTGAGCCCATCCGAACTCGCCGAGGACCTTCTTCTCACCAGCGGAGGCATGACAGTCCGACTCAATCGCCTCCAGGCGGCGGAGCTCATTGAACGTCAGCCAAACCCCCGAGACGGTCGAGGAGTACTCGTACACCTAACGGCGGCCGGCTCAGAACTCGTCAACGACGCTCTCACTGCTGTCCTCGACGCCCAGTCGGCCATGGTTGGGACTCTCAAGAGCTCGGAGCGAGAACGACTAGCAGGGCTCCTCCGCACCCTTCTGTACGAGCTGGGAGACAAGCCGCCGTTCGTGCCGTCGGTAGCCGCAAAGCACCGAAGCAACCGTCGCTGACCTACAGACCTGCGCTCGGTTGTTACCGCTCATAGACGTCGCGATGGCCTGGGTGGCCAAACGTCGGATTCGTTTGCCGGCGGCAATTGACATAGGACTGGCGACCGCATCGATTCGGCTCTCGGGTGGTCGCTGTCCGATTCGTTGAAAACAAAGTTGGGGCTTCACTCCCTCGGCGAAGTTGCGTGGATACCTTCGAATACGGATGGCAGCCATGCAAGGAACTGGCTTCCGGCGTCATCGGGTCCACCCGCCAGAACAAGAAAGGGATCTTCCTCGGGTGGGGCAGCGATCGCAGGTACCACGGCGACGCGAATGCCTTTTGACCGCCACTCAGGATTAGAGCGATCTTCGGGAACGTCAAGGGTTCCGCATAAACCCAATAGAGGAACAAGTCCCATCCCGACTCGGACTTTCGCTTCGAGTCACGCTCATCAGCCGCGCTGGATCAGTTCAGCGTTTCCGTGTATGCCCGGTCAGTCCGGTGATGCCGATCAGGACGAGGGCCGCGACTGCCACAGTCAGGGAAACCATTGGCTCCCACATTGCACTGAACAGGACCAGGAACGCCGCAACGACCGCAACCACACCCTGGGTCTTGTCGCTCATACCCCGACGATATGTTTCGAGGAGGGCAGACAGTCAGAGTCGAAAGACCTGCCTTGAAGGGCCTCCGCTACTACCG
>DASPGH010000050.1:0-17756 GCA_035620735.1 Acidimicrobiia bacterium
AAACCTGAGCCTATTTGGTGGCTGACCTGCCGTCGGCAGACGGAGTCATTTTGGTCTTGTCTCCAGATTCCGCCGCTTAAGCGAGGCCTGGAGTGCGGGAGCCGTGCCCGTACGACCCTCGTTTGACGTCAACAGCGCGACCGCCGATTTCCCCAACAACGACGGGCCTCTCCTTTCCAACCGCACCTAATCCGGGGCAGCATTCGGTTTGACATGATCGCGCGAAGTCCCAGTTCAGAGCCACTGGCCCTAACCAAGAGTCTGGTCGTGTTGGAACGCGGATTCAGAGTGTTCGATAGACGCGTGATCGATGGTCGATGCGGACAACCTCAATACGTGACGTTTCCTCGACGATTCGGTAGACGATCCGGTAGGCGCCTCTCCTTGCTGACATGTATCCAGCCAATTCGCGGACGAGAGGTTTGCCTACGCGGTGGGGGTTCTCAAGTAGCGGTCCGAGCATGAATTCGACGATGGCTGGGGCCACCTTCTCCGGGAGTCTTGCGAGGCTGCGTTCGGCGGACGGGGCAACCACCAGCCTCCAGTTGGTCATTCTTTCAGGTAGGTCGCTCGGAGTTCGTCGGCTTCGATCCCAAGGCCCGAGTCGATCTCGGCTTGAGCCTTCCGGATCTCCTCCAAGGCTCCCTGCGTCGAGAGCAGGTCGAGGGTCTCTTCAAGGGATTCGAGATCATCGGGACTCATCAGGACTGCCGCCGGCCGCCCTCTGCGCGTCACGACAACTCGATCGTGGTGATGCTCGACACGATCGACCATTTCGGAGAGTCGTTTCTTGACTTCGGCGAGTGGAAGGGTGTCCTCACTCATGACCAGAATCATAGTCATGTTGTTCGAGCTTGGGAACCCCTTCCGGGCGATGTCCGCCTCTCGTGCCGGTTTGACCCAAGCGCCGAATTGACGAAACCGCGGGGCCTATCCGAGCTGGCGCGTACGGATCGCCAACACGACCTAATCCGGGGGCCGAGGGAGCGGTCCGCTCTCGTACATTCTGAATCTCTCAGGTCAAGCTGCTGGCGGTATGTCGAAAAGGACTGGGATGGGCTCCCGCCCTGGGGGCTGGCTCTAACTAGGTCACACGGCCCGCCAAAGGTGGGTGGGCGAGGGTCGACAGGTCATTCGACGGACGGCGGCTTGGCCCCGTCAGTCGGTTTCATCGGATCAGACTTGTAGTCTCTTGGGAGGAGTAGAGCCATGTCCAGAGAAGTAGAAGTCGGACCTTCGTCCGAGCTGACTGCGGGAACCGTCAAGGGAGCCGGTCGATATGCCGTCGGCAACGCGGGCGGTGAGCTCTTTGCCGTGACGCGCCGCTGTCGCCACCTCTTCGCAGACCTTGCCGATGGAAGCATCGACGAGGAAGGGTGTCTCGTCTGTCCGTGGCACGGCTCGAAGTATGACGTGGCGACAGGCAGGATGGTGCGAGGACCACAAGGTATCTATGCCAAGGTCCCAGGTCTGGGGATTGCGTATAAGGCGCTGACCCTGGTGTTGCCTCTCGGGCGCGGGAAGGTCGTCGAACACGACGACACGCTCTTCGTCGAATAGTCACGACGAAGAATTCATACCCTCACCAGGCACGATTCGTTCTCGCGTGCAGGGCGCCGGCCCTGGGTTTGTTTGACCACCGTTTGATTCGGATCACCACAACCGGACTGAATAGCCCATAGCCATTGACATTTCGAGACCAACCACACCTGATCCGAGCCCGCCGGGTCCTGCGGGTCATGAGCGCTGGTAACACGAAAAGCTGAGCCCGGGGACTGGTGGTGGTGCATAACAGCACCTACTTGGATCTCAGGGCCGACTACGCAGTTTCTAGCTTCGCAGCCCCATCACAGCTGCTTCTCCAGGTAGCGCCGCTACTTCTTGCCCAGATGACCCTTTGTGTCCAGGAATCTCGCTTGGTCGCGGATTGCATCGTCTGTGCTCGACCAGACCATCCCCAATTCTGTCTCTGCCTTTGTCGTATTGAGACTGAACTCGGCGCCGAGGTTTTCTGTGACGAATTCCCGGACACCTTTGGGTTGAAATGCCATGAGACCCCGGACGATGACGCTACCGATCGGGTTGTCGAGCCCCACCTTCGGCAGCTTGTACTTCTGGTCCATACCCTCTTCGCGCATGATCTCGACGTAGCGGCGAACCTTTGGGCTGTCGGCCGATAGGAGGTAGCGCCCGCTCGCGGTCTCGGTCTCCATTGCCTGGATATGCGCGTTCGCTACATCCCGGACGTCCACGACCGGAAAGCCGATGTCGATGATGGCGGGCGCCTGACCGTTGGTCATACCGATCATGAATTCGTGTGTCTGGTTCACACGGTCGACGATCGATGGCCCAATCACACCGGTCGGGTTCACGACGACGAGATCGAAGCGCCGGGCTGCGGTCTGCATGAAGTCCCAGGCAGCTCTTTCGGCGACGGTCTTCGAATATGCATAGGGGCCGTCCTCGAGAGTGCTTCTGGTGTTCCAATCGGATTCGTCGAAGCTACCGGTTCGGGGGCCACCAGAGATCGCAGCGAATGACGAAGTGAGCACGACTCGTTTGATGCTCGGCGTGGATGCCGCAGACTCGAGTACCGAGAGCGTGCCGTTGAGTGCCGGGTCGACGAGATCGCGTTGAGGGTCTTCGACAGCAAGCGTGTACGGGGAAGCCGTATGCATCACATACTCACACTCATCCATATGCTCGGTGAAGGCTCCCGGATGGTTCAAGTTTGCTTGGACGAGCTCCAGTCTCTCACCAGCCCCTTTCAGCGATGTCAGTTCGCCGCGACGTTTTGCCGCCTCGACGTCCCGTGTGGTGCCGCGAACCCGGTAGCCCGCGGCAAGCAGCTGCTTTACGAGCTCGGCGGCGACGAATCCGGTGGCGCCGGTGACCAGCACGGGGGTTTGGCTTACGGGCATCATCTGAACTTACGCCTTCCGACTGCGCCGTGTCACCAGTGGTCTCTCACGAACCGCCCTGCCTGGCAATCATGAGCTCGCTTCGACACAACCGCCAACCGCACCTAGTCCGGGGCGGCCTTCGAGGTCCGACTCTCCGTGGTCCCGTCAGATGTGCTTCGCCAGGCCGTGTTCAGCTTTCAGTGTGTTCGATCCTCGTTTGACGCGAACCGCCCGATCGCCCAAATCCCCAACAACCAAAGGCCACTCCGCATCGACCGCACCTGATCCGGGGCGGCTTTCGAGAATTTCAGTCTCCGTGGTCGAGTCAGGTGCGCTTCGCGCATGCAGCGCGAATCGCTTCGGCGCTGTCAACGGCTTCGGCTACCTCGGCTCGTCCGAAAGTCCTCGAGCCGTACTCCGATCGGTTGCGGTTGCGTCTCATTCGGTCGAAACGCGTTAGGGCTTGCTCACCGGTTTCTGTGGCGAGCCAATCGGAGTACTCGGCAAGTGCCCGGTGGGCGCCAGGGCGACTGAGGACTCTGTGCCCATCCATCAGTAGTGCCGCCGCAACCGACTTCCGGGCTGCGTCGTAAGCGAGGACGTAGGAGCCGGCTGGATCCAGCTCGGCGATTTGGCGCGCTGCTTTGAGATGTCGCTCAGCGTCGTCGAGCCATTGAGCTGCTGTCGGACGATCCGTACTGACGGATTCGACCAGACCACGCATTCTGAGGTCTTCGAGAATGCTCACAGGAGATCGATTCGTGGGCCGGACCTGACTGCCCGTTCGAATGCACCGTCGGCATCGGCCCACTCGGCGGGGGAACGGATCGTCACGTTGACAGGACGCCCAACCACCTTTTCGACGTCAGAGGCAGCGTCATACACCGCCCCGACGTCGGTGTCGCCGACAACAAGCAAATCGATATCCGCCGGAGCTGGTCGCGATGGGTCCGCCCATGAGCCGTAGATGAACGCTTCTTCGATCCCGGCGATGTCCGACAACGCCGCACGAAGCAGAGGTTCAGGTCCGAGCGTCTTGAGTAGCAGACCCCGTACTTCTTGATAGACGGGTGACGAGGGATCGGCTTCGATAAACCTGTTTCGACCGCGAGTAGTCGATACAACCAATCCCGATGCCTCGAGTCGTTCGACCTCCTTGTGTGTACCCCCCAAAGAAGTCCCGGCCCGGGCAGACAGCTCGCTCAAAGAGAGGGGCCCGTCTGCGAATACGAAGAGCTCGCCGAGCAGCCTCTCCTGTTCGGGTGATCGAAAGATCGGAAGACGGGTGGTTACTTTCACGATATATGAAGATACCTTCACACAAGGTGAAAGTCAATGAGACCGATTCAGCCGCGTATCCCCGCCAATGCGATCAGGCCTTTCCTCGCCAACCGCACCTAATCCGGGGGGCCCGGGGGAGTAGCCGCTTGGTAGCGCATATTGCAGGTCATGTAGCGGGGATTTGGCTGTTGTGTTTGGCTTCGTTCCAGGTTTCTCGGGCTTCGTTGAGTGCTGCGACTCCAACCAGTAATGCGGCGATGGGGTCTGCCCACCACCATCCGGCGTAGGCGTTGAGGGCTAGTCCGGTGAGCGTTGTAGTTGAGAGGACACCGTCGAGGAATGTGACGGTCGCTTCGGAGTGGAGTGGTTCTGATCCGAGTTGGGTGGCCGTTCTTCGTTTCAGTATGGCGAGGCCGAACATGACAACGGCGGTGATGGCTAGATAGGCGATTCCCCAAGGGGATTCGCCTGGTATACGTCCGCTGGTCAGATCGCCGATGGCGGCGACGATGAGGGCTGTGGCGAGGAGTGCGAATGCTCCAGCGATGAGTCGAAGGGCGAGTCCTGTTCGCTGGAGGTGGTCGTCGTTGTTGCCGGTTCTTACGTGCCAGACGACCACCGAGGAGGCGAAGACTTCGACGATTGAGACGGTTCCGAAGCTGATCAGGGCTAGCGATCCGGCGATTGATCCGAGGGTGATGGTGAATACGGCTTCCCCGACATTCCAGAAGATCGTGGCGTATTCGAGGAGGAGGGCTCTTTGGTTGAGCCGGTCCGTGTCGGAGGATGTCTGAGAGGTCACGAGTGTCGATCCGGATTGTCCTCAGCTGTTGAGGCTGTGAGGAATCGATCGGTGGTGTTGTATCCCTTATGGGTGTTCGTTCGTCTCAGGGTTGTGCAAATCGAAAGCCAAAGGAGCACACAATGAGTTTCGCCAACGAAGCATCGTGGGATCGGATCGGCAGAGTCGTCTTGGGAATCGTCCTGCTCTATCTCGGCTGGGCGGAAGTCGTCACTGGTGGATGGGGCATAGCCTTGAAGATCATCGGCTTCGTTCCTCTGCTTACCGGACTTGTCGGATGGTGCCCGCTGTATGCCTTGTTCAGCTTCCGTACCAAGACAGAACCCACCACTCCAGCGAAGGTCGCCTGACCTTCATCTCCGAGAACGCGAGGGGGAGACTATTTCCTCTCTCCCCATGGTCTCCCCCTCACGTCTGAACCCTCTGCGTATGAAGACAGAGTCCATTCTCAGACCCACGGTGGTCGAGGTGACCGCACCCTGGTGCGGTGAATGCCGTGCGATGAAACCCACCATTGAGGCTGTCGCAGACCGCCACCCGAACGTCGACTTCAAGGTCATCGACGCCTCCACCGATGCTGAAACCGTCAAAGCATTGGGAGTCAAGGGCACACCCACACTGATCGGATACACCGACGGCGAGGAGATCTTCCGCTCCACGGGCAGGCGTACCCGCACTCAACTGGAGGCCATGTTCAAGTCTGTGACCGGAGCCGAACCCGTACGGGCAGTCGGAAAAAGTGATCTGTATCTCCGGGTCGGAACAGGGGTAGCCCTCATCGCTCTAGGACTCCTTTCGGGACCAGCATGGCCCCTGGTCGGCATCGGAGCGATCGTCGGTCTGTCTGGATTCCTCCCCATGAGAAAACACCGGCCGTGACCGACATCGGATCGTTGCTCGAAACCGAATACCCGCAGCTCTACCGGTTCGCTCTCAGCATCACTCGGAACCCGACCCGAGCCGAAGACCTCACCCACGACACCCTCGTTAGGGCCATCGAAAGAGCGGACCAGTGGAGCGGCGACCCCACCAAGTTCGGAGCATGGCTACGCCGAATCCTCCACAACCACGCCGTCGACACCGCCCGACGATCCGCCCGAGAACTGATCGTTGACGACGTCGAAGACCGCTGGAAGGACGACGACTACACCGTCAACCCAGAAACCTTCGCCGTCAAAGCCCAGAACACCGACGAACTCGAAGACGCACTCACCCGACTCCCATTCATCTACCGGACCATCGTTCTCCTACACGACGTCGAAGGCTGGACCGTCCGTCAGATCGCCGAACTCCAAGACATCGGCCTCCCGGCAGCCAAACAGCGCCTCAGGCGAGGACGCATGGCCCTGGTGACCGCCCTCGCCGAAGGCGCAGAACGCCGTCATCTTCTGAAAGGAGTCCCCATGCACTGCTGGGACGCCCGCCAACACATCTCCGATTACCTCGACGGCACCCTCGACACGTACACCGCCCAAACCGTCGAAGCCCACCTCGAAACCTGCCCCACCTGCCCACCGCTCTATGCAGCCCTCGTCGACACCCACCAAAACATCAACGAACTCCGGGACCCCGACTCGGTGATACCACCAGAACTTGACCAACGCCTGCGTGACCTGATCAACCGATGAACCGAGACCCAGTGGCAGTCAGAAGACAGGGACACAAGTGCAGATATCGGTCGGGCCAAGGGCACTCAAGATAGGAACACCTATAGAGCGGGGGAGTGGTGGTCGTGGATTGTGGCTACCGAGGTTTGACGTGCGTTTGAAGCTGGTCGAGACCACGGTCAGAAACAGCAGTTGTTGACTTCTGGACGTCTAGAGCACCTAATCCGAGCGGCCCGGGGGAGCAGCCGCAGGTAGCGCATATTGACGGATATCGGGTGGGGGATATGCGGTGAGGCGCGGAGGGTGGTGAGGCTGGGAGAGGCGCGCTATCTGATTGCGTCGCCCGGCACCAAACACCGGGTCAGTCCACCGATCCGAGTGCTTCCGCTAGTTCCTTGCCGGGTGTGCTCGATGGATCCTTGATGCCCCTGACCAGGAGCCACAAGCCCAACCCAGCTTCGGCGATGAAGCTCAGCGCGAGCCCTGGATAGCTGATGGCGGGGTAGTCCGGGAGGAGTGTGCCTTGGAAGAACCAGAGAAGGACGGCCAAGCCATCCAGGAGCAGCAGCACGCCTAAGACCTTCGGGAGGGTTCCGGACTTGTAGACGAGGTAGCCGAGTGGGAATAGCCATGTGGCGAAGAAGAGCTGAGCGGCCACGAAGCTCACCTTGTACAGGTCAAAGGACAGATACTGCAAGCTTTCGATCTGCGCCCGCGAAAATGCCTCCGCGAACCCGGGAGCATCGGTCGACAACATCGCCAGCATGAGGGGGATGTAGCTCGCCACCTGTATGGCAACACCGATGGCGTTGAGGACTAAGAAGAGCAGCGCCAAGTCTTGGTTGACGGGTTTGAGCAGCACGTATAGACCCCAGGCGGCCGTGACGAAGAGGAACGCCGACAACAAGCCAAAGACAAGTCCTACTGAGAACTGCGACGAGTCGGTCGCTAGTGCTTCTCGGGCTAGCTCGGTGTCGCCGACCCCGAAGCCGAACCTGTCGGCCACGATCAGCGCAGCAATGAACGCAAGGTAGAGACCACCCGTGATCCTGGCCAGCTTCTTTCGCGGAATCTCGACGACGACACTCGAAAGCATGATTCACTCCGTTTCAGGTCAACTCACCGATAAACCCTTCGTCCAGTATGGGAGGTCTGGGTCGCCGCTGACTAGAGCCGTTGGCGGGCAGAGACCGTGACTTACGGCCCTTACTTGAGTCGTGCAAGCAAGTCACCATTTGCATCAGATCCAACTAGAGATGGTGACCTCTGACCCTTGTCGGATCACAGGTGGGCTACATCATCGGAGCAGGAGTTGGTATCAGCTCAGGCAAGCCTGCTGATAGGAGGACAACGACATGGATACCCTTGCCCAATTAGGGAGCTTCTTCCTCGGAGTAGGCGTACTCCTCGCTGGGGTTGCGGCCATTTGGTGGGTGACAATGCAGGCCGACAAGTAGGGCGTTGCCGATAACGGCACGTCTTGCTCGGTCGATAGCGGCTGGTTGGCGCCTCGTGTGCCAACCGAGCTCGCGTAGGCTTCGGTTCAGGAGGCTCACCGCGCTGGAGATCGGAACCGTCCTAGACATCGGAGATCACCGGGTAGAAATAACGGGTAACCCCGAGTCTCATGGTGATCGGTATTTGGTGCGGATCGACGCAGATCCGGGTGGTCCAGGAATTAAGGGGCCGTTCCCCCATATTCATCCGACGCTGATCGAGACGTTCAAGTGTCTCTCGGGAGAAATGGTCGTTCGCGCTGGGAAGGAAGTGTCGGAGCTTTCCGTAGGAGCCAAGGTCGAGGTTCCCGAAGGACACATACATGGGTTCCTCAATGTCGGCACCGATCAATTGGTCGTCGAATCTGAGGTCATTTTCCCGAAGGGATACTCACCTGATGATGACCTTTTGGCGTTTGGAGCCACCTATGACCGGCTCAGACGAGAGAGACCTTTGAGTCGTATCACAAACGAGCCTCCTGTGCTGCAGATGGCTGTCATGCTTGATGCGTATAAGCATGTCCAGAAACAACCTGGAGTGTTGGGGTTCGTCTTCTCAGCGTTGGCTCCTATTGGCAGACTGGCCGGTTACCGGGCCAACCCCTTCGGAGACAGCACATAGCGGCACGTATGTCCCCCGTTTCATGGAACGACCCGACATTGATCCGCACATATCGAAGCCTCTTTGTGTCAAGTGGGTTGTTTGGGGCACGCTGTAGCACGGCCGGGGTTTGCGGCCGTGTGTGTAGGTTTTGGGGTGGCCCGGGATGACTGAGCTGAAGAGCCGGTGATCAGGATGCGAAGCCGGCCACGCGAGCGATTAGACGTTCCTGGGTGTCTCCCGGGCCCTAGATCTGTTCGGCGGTGAGCTTTTTGTAGACGGTGTCAGAGACCCGTCGCTTCAACGCTCGGAGGGCTTCTTTTTTGGTTTTGCCTTCGGCTCGTTTCTTGTCGTAGTAGACCCGACCAGGGGTGTCTTTGTGGCTGACCTGGGTGACAGCGGCCATATGGATGGCATGGTTCAGTTTCCGGTTGCCGCGGAGGCTGAGCCGATGCTTTCTGCTCCCCGCCGACGACATTTCGATTGGTGCTGTCCCGTTGTATGAGGCGTAGTGGCCGGCGCGCTCGAATCTGGTGATGTCACCTGAGTAGCCGACGAGGAACGCAGCCACAATCGGCCCCACCCCAAACACTTCGGTGACGGTCGTTCCCGATGCCGCCACAGCGGTGCCGATCCGCTTCTTGTTGGCTTTCAGCTCTCGGTCGATCCGTCTGATATCGGCGAGGTGGATCTTCGCCATGGTCTTACGGTGTTCGCCGATGACATCGAGGTTTCTCATCCCCTGCAACATTCGAGAGGCCTTGTCGGCGGAGAGTCGTCGGCTCATGCCTCCCGGTCTGAGCAGGGTCAACACCGCATGCAGCCGACACACCGCCTGGGTGCGGAGACCGGTGAGCTCGAGGTGACGTTTCGCCAGCATCCGCAGGATCTGGCCATGGTCCTCCCGTCGGACCTCTGCCAGTTTCGGCTGGCGGAGAGCAGCGACCGCCACCGACAGGGCATCGTTTGGGTCGTTCTTCTCGGACCGGCCCGACCCCCAACACCCGGACTCGAGACGCCAGGACAGGCGGCACGTCCACCACTCTTTCGCCGGAAGCGACCAGCTG
Source organism: Acidimicrobiia bacterium (assembly GCA_035620735.1). GTDB lineage: Bacteria > Actinomycetota > Acidimicrobiia > Spongiisociales > ZC4RG35 > JANQRA01. The sequence goes on from DASPGH010000050.1 coordinate 9,758, forward strand.
CTGAGACAACAGGTATCCAAGACCGCCAGCAGCCTCCACCGCCCAGGTGCGGCCATCACCGTCCACCAGGTCCGCCCACTCCAAAAGCAACCTCAGCTGGGAGGAATTGGCTCGGACTGTCACCTCCCCTAAGACCCTCTCGGATTCGTCGATCGCCACCGCAGTATGAGTGGCCTTATGCGGGTCGATCCCAATCGTCGTGACCATCACAGCCTCCTTCGTTGCGTCACTAGGGATGGCCGCGGCGGGCACTCCCGATCACAACGATGGGTTGCCTCTGGCGTTCGCCTCTTACGAGCCACACCACGGCCGGAGCACCGACGGGCAGACAGTTCGTTCCCAAGACACCACCAAGGCGCCAGGCACTTCGAGAGTCACACCCGCCGGAGACTCCAAGCTACGGAACACGACGTCCCGCAGCCCCCGACATCATCAATCAGGCACATATCGAGCGGGGGGAGTGGTGGCGCGCTTCGTGGTCACCGAAGGTCACGGTCGGAAATCAATGGCAGCTCTTTACTTTCTGGCCCATGTCGCACCTAATCCGGGGTCTCCATGGCGTTCGCGGTCGGTGGCTGTTTGATCAGGGGAATGTGCGCGGTGTTCGCTGGACGTTGATCCACCGCAGCTCGGTGAACTCGTCGAGCGCTGCCTGGCCCCCGAACCTGCCGTAACCGCTCCCCTTGACTCCACCGAAGGGGGCCTGGGGCTCGTCGTTGACCGTCTGGTCGTTGATGTGGACCATTCCAGTCTCCAGCTTGAGTGCCATGTCCAGCGCTCTGTTGAAGTCGTTTGTGATGATCCCCGCCGAGAGTCCGTAGTCAGAATTGTTGGCGACGGCCAGGGCTTCCTCTCGGTCCTTGACGACCACGATCGGTGCCACCGGCCCGAAGGTCTGCTCTCTGAACAGCCTCATCTCCGGGTCGACGTCAGTGATCACTGTCGGGTGGTATACGAGGTTGTCATACCGTCCGCCAGTCAAGAGATGAGCGCCGCCTGCGACCGCTTCTTCAACTTGTGAGTGGACCTTGTCGACGGCCGCCTGGTTGATCAGGGGACCCACAGCGTTGGCCGGGTTTGTCGGATCTCCCACCGGGATCTCTTGGGCCCGTTTCTTCAGTTTCTCGGTGAACTGTTTGGCGATGCTCTTCTCCACGATGATTCGCTCGGTCGACATGCAGATCTCGCCTTGGTGGAGGAACGCTCCCCACACCGCGGCATCGATTGCATATTCGAGATCGGCGTCGCCGAGGACGATGAGCGGATCTTTTCCACCCAACTCGAGAACCGCTCTCTTCAGGTGTCGACCGGCTTTCTCAGCAATGATCCGACCCACCTCGGTCGAACCAGTGAACGAGATCCTTCGCACCGCGGGGTTGGCGATCAACTCGTCGCCGATGTCAGCTGCCTCATCTCGGGTGCTGGTGATGACATTGAGCACGCCGGGTGGTAGCCCGGCCTCTTCGAAGATCTCGGCCAGAAGCAGACCTCCGGTCAGTGGCGCTTCTTCCGAGGGCTTGAGAACGGCGGTATTGCCGTACGCGATGGGGAGAGCGAACGATCGGCTGCCCAAGAGATAGGGCACGTTGAATGGAGCGAAACAGGCCACGACGCCGGCCGGTTGTCTTATCGCCATGAAGAACGAGTCGGCGTGGTCGGCGGGGATCACCTCACCCTTCACGTCATAGCCAGCACCTGCCGCCATTCGGTAGAGACCGGGCACGAAGTGCATCTGGAACATCGAGATGCCGATGGTGCCCCCAACCTCTTCCATCATGGCTCTGACCAGATCATCCTGCCGTTGCTCCATGATGTCCGCAGCCTTGAGGAAGATCTCCCGTCGCATGGCGGGCGGGGAGCTGGCCCATTCCGGAAAGGCAGCCTTCGCCGCATCGATGGCCTGGCGGGCGTCCTCCCGTGTTCCTGCGGGTATCTGTGCGTATACCTCCCCTGTGAACGGGTTGAGGTCGTCGAAGGTCTCGCCCGATGTGGAGTCGACCCACTTCCCACCGACATACATCTTGGTTTTCTTGGCGATCATCGCTGTGGTTCTCCTCGGCGTCTCGGCATCGCGGTTCGTCTCCTCCATCGGAGCCCATGTGTTCGCGGGCCCGGAATTCGGGCGGGCACGCTACTGGACCATAGTGTACGCTCGTCGAACGGATGGGCGCTCTGCGCACATCGGTGATCCGAGGAGGAGACAGAGGAATGAGAAGGATGAAGCGATCGATCCCGGCCCTCGTGGCCGTGCTCCTTTCGCTGTTGTTGGCCGCTTGCGTCGAGGGTGACTCCACAGAAACGACAGAGGCGGCCCCTGGCACAACGGATGCGGCGCCCGACACGACCGAGGCCGAGACCACCGAAACGACAGAGGCTGAGGCGATGGACGCTCCCGAGGAGATCGTGATCGGGAATCCGATAGCGATGACCGGACCCAACAACGCCGGGGCCGGCCTGTCCCAGATACCTTCCTACGACTTGTGGGTCGCCGACGTGAATGCCGCCGGCGGAATCTATGTCGAGGAGTACGACCAGCAGATCCCGGTGCGGATCGAGCGTGTGGACGACACCAGCGATGTGGGGACAGCGGTTCAACTGACCCAGCAGATGATCGCCGATGAGAACATCCACTTCATATTCCCGCCTTGGGGAACAGCGTTCAACTTCGCCATTGCCCAAGACATAACGGATGCCCAGACGCCGGTGATCGGCTGCACGGTGGGCTCACGTGAGCTGGTGGAGAACTCGTCGCAGTACCCATACTTCTACACACTGCTGAATCAGTACGTCGATCAGGGAGCCGCCTTGGTGGAACTCCTTCAAGACGTGGGAGTGGAGACGGTTGCGATCATCCACCACGACGATCTGTTTGGCATCGACTTCAACGCCTTCGTCGAACCTGCTCTGGCAGATGCCGGGATCGAGGTCGTCTTCAGCGAGACCTACCCGCTTGGAGTCGAAGACCTGTCTCAGACACTTCGTGGTGCACAGGATGCGGACCCTGACGCCTTCCTGGCGTTCTCGTATCCCCCTGAGTCGTTCCTCATCACGGGTCAGGCAATCGAGATCGGCTTCAATCCCGATGTGTTCATGGCAGCGGTCGGCGTCGCATTCCCGCCTTATCGGGATGCCTTCGGTCCGGCGGCCGAGGGGATCATCGGCACCGGCGCCTGGAACCCGAACATCGACGTGCCCGGGGCGCGGGAGTACTTCGACGGTCACGTAGAGATGCATGGAGCAGAGCCGGACCGCTGGGCGTCGGCGGCGTGCTACGCCACCGGCCAGGTCCTGCAGCAGGCAATCGAGGCGGCAGGGACCCTGGACCCGGTGGCGGTGAAGGAGGCGATGGACACCACCGAGTTCGACACCATCGTCGGCACATTCAGTTTCGAGAACCAACTGAACCCGGTCTACCCCGGCCAGATCGGCCAGTGGCAAGACGGTGAGTTCGAGATCGTCAGTCCCACCGATGACCGCACCGCCGACCCCATCTATCCCAAGCCTCCGTGGCCGGAGGGCTGATCGGCGCGGACTGAGGTAGTCGAGCTTGTCGATCGAACCGGTCGCGCCGGACTCCGCTTCGGCGCGACCTCTCTCTTGCACAGGTGTGAGAGTGGACAATCGACATGATTGAGAGCGCGATCGACATCGTTGTCACCGGGTTGATCCTGGGCGGCCTCTACGCGCTCATCGCGGTTGGGCTGAGCCTGCAATACGGCGTGGGTCGTGTCCTCAACGTGTCGCACGGGGAGTTCATCATCCTGGCTGCACTCGGCGCCTACAGCCTCTACACAGTGGCCGGCATCCACCCCCTGGTCGCCGTCACGTTGATCGCACCGGCGCTGTTCGTCATTGGATACGTGCTCGACCGCACCATGTTCAACGACCTGCGTCGAACATCGATCAACGAGGACCATTTCGAGGGGAGATCACTTCTCGTCTCATTCGGACTGTTGTTCGTGATCCAGAACTTGATGCTCGTTTCTTGGGGGGCAGGCCTGCGTGGCTATAGCGTGCTCAACACGCCAGTCGAGATCCTGGGGAACCGTTACGGGCTCAACAGGGTGTTGGCTCTGGTGGTGGCGGTCACCGCCAGCCTGGCTTTCTACCTCTTCATCCGGCACACCCGTCTCGGCAAGGCGATCAGAGCAGCAGCGGAACGTCCCGACATGGCAGAGACACTGGGTGTGAACCGCAAACGCGTCCTTGCCATCTGTTTTGGCCTGGGAGCCGGGCTCGCCGGACTGGCAGGCGTCCTCTACAGCATGATGTTCGACATTCAGGCCAGTCGTGGGATCGAGCTCACCATCGTGGCCATCGTCGTAGTGGTCGTGGGTGGGCTGGGGAGCATCACCGGCAGTCTGCTCGGTGGCTTCGTGCTCGGACTGGTGATCGCGTTGGTGAACTTCATCGATCCCAGCCTCTCCCTGGTCGCCTTCTATTTCATCTTCGTCGTCGTGCTTCTGATCAGGCCGTCGGGGATCTTCGGAAGACAGATTCATGCTGATTAGCACGGTCCTCAGTGAGGAGAAACCCGCTCTGGTGGCCATCCCCGTGGTCATCGTGGCGGTCGGCATTGCTCCCCAAATGGTCCCGGAGGCGATAGGGATCAGTTTGATCACCGTCCTGATGTATGTGGTGCTCACGTTGAGCTGGACGATGTTCTCAGGGCCGACCGGATACGTCTCGTTGGCCACGGCCGGTCTGTTCGGTGTCGGCGTCTATACGTCGGCGATCCTCCGTGACCGCGTTCCCATCGAGTTGATCGTTCTCCTCGGAGGCATCGCCGCCTTTCTCGTTGCCTTCGCCATCGGTCTGCTCACGTTGCGGCTGAAAGGTGTCTACTTCATCCTCTTCACCTTCGGTATTGCCGCCCTGATTCGAAGCTCGGTTCAATGGTGGGAGACTCATGTGAGCGGGACCGTGGGTAGGCATGTGACCGGGGCCACCAACGAGACCGTCTACCTGCTGCTGACCATCCTGTTCGCTTTCGCGCTGATCGGCGGGTTCTTGCTCCGGCACTCCAGCCCTGGCCTGGCTCTGCGAGGAATAGGCGAGAACGAGGATGCCGCCGAGCACATCGGGATCGACATCACCCGGATCAAGGTCCTCACCTTCTCCATCAGCACCGCACTGATGGGCATGACCGGCGCTGTCATGGCCACCCGGTTCCGTTACATCGATCCGTCGATCGCCTTCAACCCCCTGATCTCTTTCTTGCCGGTGGTCATGGCCATCCTGGGCGGTGTCTCCAAGCTCTACGGCCCGATTCTGGGAGCTGTCATCCTGGTCGTCCTTCAGGAGTTCTTGATCACCGAGCATCCCCACGTGTACCTGCTCCTCTTCGGCATCACGCTCGTGGTCATCGTGATCTGGCTGCCCGGGGGCCTCGTCGAACTTGCTCAGAAGTGGTACATCAAGCTCAAAATCCAATGGATAAAACTGAGGATGAGAACGACTCGGTTCCGTCGAGAACGCGAGGCGAAGAAGCGATGAGCCTGCTCGAGGTCAGGGACGTTTCCCACAGGTTCGGCGGGATCAAGGCAGTGGATCACGCCGACTTCGAGGTGGCCAAGGGTGAGATCGTCGGGATCATCGGCCCCAACGGGGCGGGGAAGACGACCATGTTCAACCTGATCTCCGGCGCAATCGGGGTAGAGCACGGATCCATAAGCTTCAAGGGCGAGGACATCACAAGGCTGCGTCCCGATCAGATCAATCGACTGGGCCTGGCTCGAACATTTCAGACTTCGAGGCTCTTCGACGGTATGACAGCCTTCGAAAACGTCCGACTCGCCCTCATCTATGGCAATCCCAACCGACGATTTCGCTACGAGGAGGCCGAGCGCGAGGTCAACCAGCTGATGGCGACGATGGGCATCCTCTCCGACCGGCACAAGCCGGTTCGAGACCTGTCACTCGCCGGCCGACGCTATCTCGAGATCGCTCGGGCTTTGGCAGGGGAAACCGAGATGCTGCTCCTGGACGAGGCCATGGCCGGCCTCACACCCACCGAGCTCAAGAAGGCGATGGCCCAGATCTCCAGTCTGCGCGACCGGGGGATGACCATTCTCATGATCGAGCATGTGATGGAGGCGATCATGGGGGTGTGTGACCGAATCATCGTGTTCCACTTCGGGCAGACGATCGCCCAGGGGCGACCTGACGAGATTGCAGCCGACCCTCTGGTTCGCTCGGTCTACCTGGGGGATGCGTGATGCTGAGCATCCACAAACTGAACGCCGGATACGGTGCTGTGAAGGCGCTGTGGGATGTGACTCTCAAGGTCGACGAATCCGAGATCGTTGCCGTGCTCGGGGCCAATGGGGCGGGCAAGACCACCCTCGTCAGCTCAATCGTCGGTTTGATCGAGCCCACCTCGGGGATGATCAAGTTCGGCGGCCAACGGATCGAAGGCAGGGACCCACACCGCATCAGTGAGTTGGGAATCGCCTATGGCCCAGAAGGCGGCGGTCTGTTCCGTGACATGAGCGTCAGAGAGAATCTCGAGATGGGTGCGTACCACCGACGGGCGTGGGAGCATCGCGACAGGACGCTCGAACGTGTCCTGCATCTGTTTCCCCGGCTGGAGGAGCGGGAGAGAGCGCTGGCCCGAACACTCTCCGGAGGTGAGAAACAGATGCTCGTCCTCGGCCGCGCCCTGATGGCCCTCCCCACCTTGTGCATCTTCGATGAGCCTTCCAGCGGAATGTCGCCCCTCCTGGTCGAAGAGTCCTTTCACGTGATCCGCCAGCTTCGTGAGGACGGGATCACCGTCTTGCTCATCGAACAGAACGTGAGGAAGAGCCTGGCGATCGCGGATCGCGGGTATGTGTTGGAGAACGGCCGTGTCGCCCTCGAGGGAGCCAGCGATGAGCTCCTGTCAAGTGAGTTGGTGAGCCGGGCCTACCTGGGTCTGTAGTCACTGGCTGCGAACCCATACCCGGGTTGCAGTCGCCTGCGAGAGATTGGCGGGCTCGGGTCGTCGAAAGGTGCTCCGTTCTGTTGGCCGTTTGGGATGGCTCGCCTTCGGAGGGATTCGGTGGTACCGCTGACGTCGTCAAATACGCGCGCCGTGAACAACGAGATGTTCGTGTGGTTTGGCCCTCAGGCGCGGCTCGCCCGGCCCGCGGAAAGGTGAATCGGCCAGGACATATGGGAGATCATTGTCCGAGAGTTCGAATCTTTGGAAGGGGCTAAGGACTCTTGCCCGCGGCCTCCCGGTTGCCGACAATCGTTATGAATCGTCTGATTGGAGGTCAGTGGTGCCTTACCCGCGATGGTTGGCCAAGATCAACAAACGGCTCTTCAACCCAAGAGCGATCAACAAAGGTGCGTATCCGGTGGTGAGGCACGTAGGTAGGTCGTCGGGCAAGGCCTACGAGACCCCGCTCGATGCTTTCCCGACTAAGTCCGGCTACGTGTTGGTTGCCAGGTATGGCCCCGAGTCTGACTGGGTGCGGAACATCCTCGCTAGTGGCTCCGCTACCCTCAGGATAGGTGGTGAAGAGCACACCCTCACCTCGCCTCAGTTGGTCTCCCAGAAGGAAGCGCTCGACGCTCTGGTTTCCGCAGTACCGCCGGCCGACTTCACCAAGGCCGAGGACTTCGTGTTATTGGACTACCAGGGGGAGCCGGCCAGGACCAAGACTTAGGTTTTCGAGTCGAGGCACTCATCGGAGTCGTGGCCCTTCGGTTGGCCTTAGACCGATCTGTGAGTGTCGGCACATGTCGATTGGGGGAGCGGCGTGATTCGCCGCTCTGCTGCCGTTTGACCTGGGTTTGAAGCAAAGCACGCACCACTCCCAGAACGGCCTATAGATGTTGGTGCTCTGCTCTGGACTGCATTCAATCCCGGCTTCAGCTAGTGATAGTTGGCCCCTGTGCCCGTGTTCCAGACGAGGACGCGTTCCCCAACCCCGATCTCACCGCTGGCTCGAAGCCTCACTGCTGCTGCCCAGGCGGCCCCGCCCTCTGGGCAGAAGTCGACTTCGAAACG
>DASPGH010000051.1:0-68154 GCA_035620735.1 Acidimicrobiia bacterium
ATGGTCGGCTATGCCCTCGGCATGTTGATCGCCTGGGGCTTCGACTCGGGCTGGGCCGTCGTCCGTCGCCTGGCGCCGGCATTCGCACGCGGCATGATCTCCGCGGCCGTGGCGGGAGGACTCGGGCTCCTCCTCGTCAACCGTCTTCTCCCCAGCGGTGACATCGACGTGTGGTCCGCAATCGGGATCGGTCTCGCTGGCGGGGTGGCCGCACTGGCGGTCTTCCTCGCAATGTCCGCGTTGTTACGGGCACCAGAGATGCGTGAGGTCCTCCGTCGCTAGACCTGTGGGACGGTCAACAACCGCCAGGGCATGTATCCACACCACAACATCGTGGGAGTGCCGTCACTAGATGTGTGGGACGCTCAACAACCGCCAGCGCCCATATCCACACCACAGATCAGTCGGGCCAGACCTGGTCACGTGGTATCCGTGGATCCTCGTTTTGCACAGCAAGGACCCAGGCGGACAGACCCGACTTGCGACCACCACGTCGCTGTCGAGCGGCGGCATCTTCGCGGGCGATCCGATCGATGACGACGGCGATGACGGCGGCCTCGAACTCGCCCGCACCACCTTTGATCTCGATCTGGTCAATCATCGCTCAGTTCCACCAACTCTATGAGAGTGCCGCCGAGGTCTGCCGGGTGGACGAAAGCGATCCGTGCCCCACGACCCCCGATACGGGGCTCGGTGTCAATGAGTCTTGCCCCGGTTTCTGCGAGATGTGCCAGCGCGTCCTCGATCGAGACCACGGCATAGGCGACGTGATGAAGACCTTCACCCTCGTTCGACAAGAAACGGCCCACGGGGGTTTCAGGACCCAGTGGCTCGACAAGCTGAATGAACGAGCCGCCTACCGGGATCATGGCCTCCTCCACGCCCTGGCTCTCGACCTTCTCCCTGTAGATGGGCTCGACGCGGTACCTCTCCCGGTACCCGGCTAGGGCGGCGTCGAGATCGGCCACGGCAATCGCCACGTGGTCGAGGTTGAGGAGCTTCACGTCTCGGAGCGTATTGCGACAGGAAGAGACTGTCATCTGCGCCCGGTACCATCTGAGGCATCGTGACCAACTCAGTCATCACCGGCATTGCCCGGACTCCGATCGGCCGTTATGGGGGAGTCTTCAAACCCCTCGACGCCATCGATCTCGGAGGTGTCGCCATCGCCTCCGCCGTGAACCGCTCTCAGATCGACCCGTCACTGTTCGACGAGGTCGTCTTCGGCCATGTTCTCCAGGCGGGTACGGGTCAGATCACATCGCGTCAGGCTGCCGTCAAAGGCGGGCTTCCCATGACCGTCCCCTCGCTGACCGTGAACAAGGTCTGTCTTTCCGGGATGTCCGCCATCGGGCTCGCTGATCGAGCCGTGATGCTCGGGGACTCCAAGTTCGTGCTCACCGGTGGCATGGAGTCGATGTCCAATGCGCCTCACGTCATCCGCGAACTGCGCTGGGGCGCCCGAATCGGTGATGTCGAAGTGGTCGACGTCATGCAGCACGACGGTCTGTTCTGCGCCTTCGACCAATGCACCATGGGCGAGTCGTCCGATCTCAAGAACGCACGTCTCGGGATCGAGCGTGGCGAACAGGACGAGTGGGCCGCTCGCAGTCATCAACTCGCGGAGGAAGCCACCCACAACGGCCAGTTCTCCTCCGAGATCGCCCCGGTCTCGGTCCCGCAGAGGAAGGGCGATCCGCTCATCGTCACTGAGGACGAGGGGATACGGGCAGGATCGACCGCCGAATCTCTCTCGAATCTTCCCCCGGCATTCAACGCGGACGGCACCATCACCGCGGGAAATGCCTCTCAGATCTCCGACGGTGCCGCTGCGGTGGTAGTTGCCGACCGCGAGGCCGCCGAGGCCGCGGGGTCGCCGGTCGTGGCCGAGATCCTCGCCTACGGACAGATCGGTGGTGTCGACGCCACTCTGCACGAGCGACCTGCCGAGGCTCTTCTCGTAGCTTTGAAGAAGGCGGGTCTCGAGCCCTCCGACCTCGACCTGGTGGAGATCAACGAAGCGTTCGCTGCGGTGTCGCTGTGGTCGGCGCGAATGCTTGACATCCCCGAGTCGAAGGTCAACGTCAACGGTGGCGCCGTTGCCCTCGGGCATCCCCTCGGTGCTACCGGCGCCCGGATCGTGGTCACCCTCGTCAACGCACTCCGGCACCGTGGTGGCGGCATCGGAGCGGCCGCCTTGTGCGGCGGCGGCGGGCAAGGTGACGCCATCGTGGTCAAGGTCGAGGGCTGATGGCCGAGCCCATCGAACGCAATCTGGGCCTCGACCTGGTCCGGGTCACCGAGACCGCAGCGCTGGGTGCCGCCCGCTGGCTGGGCCGGGGTGACAAACACGAGGTCGACCAGGCGGCCGTCGACGGCATGCGTCTCCATCTCTCCACGATCGATATCGACGGCCAGGTAGTCATCGGCGAGGGCGAGAAGGACGAGGCGCCGATGCTCTTCAATGGAGAGCACGTCGGTAACGGGACGGGAATGATCGTCGACGTTGCAGTCGACCCCGTGGACGGCACCGAGCTGACTGCGTCGGGACTGCCCAACGCCATCGCTGTGATCGCACTGTCGGAGGGTCGGGGTTCGATGTATGCGCCGGGATCTCTCGTCTACATGGACAAAATCGCGGTCGGCCCCGAGGCGGCAGACGTCATCGATCTGGAAGCGCCTGTCGCGCACAATCTGAACCAGGTGGCAAAGGCCAATGGCAAGGAGATGAACGACCTGCGCGTGCTCATTCTCGACCGGCCCCGCAACCGCCACTACATCGAAGAGGCACGAAAAGCAGGGGCCCGGATATCAGTGTTCCGCGACGGCGATGTCGCCGGCGCGATCGCCACTGCCCAGGAGAGTCACGAAGCCGACATCCTCCTCGGGATCGGAGGCTCCCCCGAAGCAGTGATCGCCGCGGCCGCTTTGCGCTGCGTCGGTGGCGAGATCCAATGTCGGCTCTGGCCCCGGGACCAGGACGAGGAAGCCTTTGCCCGGGAGGAAGGGCTCGACCTCGACCAGGTGCTGACGAGCGCCGACCTCGTCGACTCGAACAACATCTTCTTCGCCGCTACCGGAGTCACCAACGGCGAGTTCCTCAAAGGGGTCAACTACCGGGGTGAGGAGCGAGCCGTCACCCATTCGGTGATCATGCGATCAAAGACCGGGTCGATCCGCTACATGACCGCGGTCCACAACCTGGAGCGGCTGCGGGCGATCTCGAGCGTCACGGTCGACTGAGATAGCCCGCGAACCCTGGGTTGCAGACACCGCTCAGCCAAGCCTGGAACCCCGGGTACGCGATTACCAAGCGTTTGCACACACCCGGTCCGACCTGTCGGTAGGGTGCCCCCCACCCCTTCAGGAGGAAGCGACGACAAGCCAGACCGGGAGCAACGAGGTAGGGCCGGTGTTCAGCGCCCTGCTGGCCTATCAGAAGTGGGCTGACGCGTTCTCGGAGTGGACCGGGAGAATCGCCGCCTGGGTGGTCATCCCCACGGTTGCCATTGGTTTCTTGAACGTGCTCCTGCGCTACTCGGGCCAGTTGATGGGTCGCCGTCTGACCTCCAACGCCATCATCGAGCTCCAGCTCTACCTGTACGGGTCGATCTTCCTGCTCGGGTTCGCCTACGTGCTCAAACATCAGATCAACGTTCGGGTCGACTTCTGGTACGCCAACCAGCCTGTCTCCCGGAGAGCCTGGATCGACTTCTGGGGAAACTGGATCGCATTGGTCCCCTTCTGCATCATCGGGATGTGGGTCTCCTTCCCTCAGGCCTGGCAGTCGATCAGCGTCTGGGAGATGTCACCGGACGCCAACGGTCTTCCCAGGGGACCGATCAAGGCCCTCGTCGCCATGGCCTTCCTGTTGCTGTTCCTCCAGGCCATCTCCGAGCAGATAAAGCTCTATGCGGTGCTGACCTCTCGTGGTGACCTGGTCCACTACGAAGAGGCCCACGAGCATCTGAGGATCGAGTAGGGAACGATGAGTCTCGAGCTCCTCGCCATCATCATGTTCGCCGTCTTCTTGGTGATCATCCTCAGCGGCTATCCGGTGGCGTTCTCCTTCGCAGGCACGGCGATAATCTTCTTCTTGCTCGGTGTCGTCTTCGGCGACCTGTCGTTTCGTTCCCTGAACATCCTGTTCAGCCAGTGGTTCGCCAATTCGGTCAACAACTTCACCTTCCTGGCCATCCCCTTCTTCGTGTTCATGGGAGCCGTTTTCGAAAAGGCCGGCCTGGCCGAGAAACTGCTTACGACGATCGGGCTTCTCATGGGCCCGCTCCGGGGTGGCATGGCCGTGGCGGTTGTGTTCGTCGGAACCCTGCTGGCGGCAGCCACCGGTGTCGTCGCCGCCACCGTCATAGTCATGGGTCTGCTCGCCCTGCCGGTGATGATGAAGTACAACTACGACCCCAAGCTGGCCTCCGGGGTCATCGTCGGCTCTGGCACGCTGGCCCAGCTGATCCCACCAAGCCTGGTCCTCATCGTTCTAGCCCAGTTCATCCCCGTTTCAGTCGGCGAGCTCTTTGCCGGTGCGCTGATCCCGGGGATCATGCTGGCGTTGATCTTCGCCATCTATGCGGTGGTGATTGCCTACGTGAAACCGGGAACGGCGCCGGCCATACCCAAAGAGGAACGCACCATGAGCGGGGGCGAGTTGGCGCTCGAGTCGCTGAAGGTCGTCGTCCCACCCCTCTTCATGATCTTTGCAGTGCTCGGATCGATCTTCGCCGGGATCGCCACTGCGTCCGAGGCTGGAGCCGTCGGCGCCGTCGGCGCAGTCCTGCTCTCGATCGTCTACCGCAACTACAGCTGGAAGATGATCCTCGACGCCGCTCGTTCCACTGCGAACATCACGGGTCTTGTACTGCAGATCCTGTTCGCATCGACGTTCTTTGCCCTCGTCTTCAACCAGCTCAACGGTCAGGACCTGATCACCGACTGGCTGACCGCCATCCCCGGCGGGCTTTGGGGATTCATCATCGTGGCCAACATCGTCGTTTTCTTGTTGGGCATCAACCTCGAGTTCCTCGAGATCTCCTTCATCGTCATGCCTCTGTTCGTGCCCGCTGCCACCGAACTGGGCATCACAGGTCCGCTGATGGTCTGGTTCGCAGTGATGATGGCCATCAATCTCAACATGGCCTTCATCTCGCCGCCGGTCGGATTCTCCCTGTTCTACCTGCAATCGGTGGCCCCGCCGGAGGTGAAGACCAGCGACATCCACCGAGGTGCCCTACCGTTCATGGGTCTGCAGACAGTGGGCTTGATCATCGTCATGATCTGGCCGGAGACGGTCACGTGGCTGGTCGACCAGTTCTTCGGGGACGAGGCACCGCTCGAGGCAGTCAGACTCGTATTCATGTCGTGACGTGAGAGGGCCCCGCCACATGGCGGGGCCCTCCAATCTTTGGAACGGTCCCTTTACTCGCCGGAAGAGGCGATGAAGTCGAGATACGAAGTCTCGGCAATCGCGAACCAGGGGTGAACCTGACTGCGGAAGTTGTTCCAGTGCTCGTACACCGAGGCAAAGTCGGTGTTGGAGGCCGCGTTGTCCTCGTTGATCTGGTTGGCCGCATCTGCAGCCGCCTGCATCACGTCGTCCGGATATGGCAACACGGTCACGCTCGAGTTGGCCAGGATGTCCTGGTACGCCTCGGGGTTCTTGGCGTCATAGGCTGCCATCATGCTGGTGTTTGCCTCGAACGCCGCCGTCTTGATGATCTCCTGATACACCTCGGGGAGAGCGTTCCACTTCTCCAACGGGATCTGGACTTCGAGTGTCGGGCCCGGCTCCCACCACCCTGGGTGGTAGTAGAAGTCGGCGACGTCCTGGAATCCCAGAACACTGTCGTCGTATGGGCCGACCCACTCGGCGGCGTCGACCGCACCGGTCTGCAACGCCTGGAAGATCTCGCCGCCGGCGATGACCTGCACGGTGACACCGAGCTCGGTCATCACGGCGCCACCCAGCCCCGGGATCCTCATCACGAGGCCCTGGAGGTCTGAAAGCGAGGTCAGCTCGACGTTGAACCAACCGCCCATCTGCACACCGGTGTTCCCTGCGGGGAACTGAATGGCGTTGAAGCGGTCGGCGTAGAACTCCTGCATCAACTCGAGGCCACCTGCCTCATAGAGCCACGCATTGTTCTGGCGAGCGGTGAGGCCAAAGGGCACGGCTGTGCCGAAGGCCGTGGTCGGATCCAATCCGACGTAGTAGTACGACGCGGTGTGGCCGGCATCGATCGAGTTGGTCTCGACGTTCTGCAGGATCTCCAAGGCCGGCACGACTTCGCCGCCAGGCTGGGCCGTCATCATGAAACGGCCACCGGTCATCGCCGACACGCGATCGGCAAAGGTCTCGGCGCCCCCGAAGATCGTGTCCAGTGACGTTGGCCAGCTGGTGGCGATCTCCCACTCCATCTCGGGGAGACTGGAGTCTCCGGCTGCTTCGTCGACCGCGGGGTCACCCGATGAGCACGCGGCGAGAGCCGCAGCCCCCAGCGCACCCATCGACGCCATCTTGAGAAACTGCCTTCGCTCCATCATCTTGGCGTACTGCTGTTTGTTCATGCTCCTCCTTCCAGGGCAGGACCCACGCAACAGTACGCGCGAAGGTCCAGGCAGTGACGACTCAGCCAGGTAATTGTTCGCGAACCCGTATTCCGGAACGGGTATTGCCCGGTCGACAACCCCGGGTTCGGGGTGGTCGTCACAGCTCGGAGCGTCCGAGCAGAGCCCGCCCCAGAGTCAGCTCATCGGCGTAGTCCAGGTCTCCACCCACGGGGAGACCCGAGGCGAGACGAGTGACACGCAGGCCCAGGGGTTTGAACTCCCGGGCGATGTACATGGCGGTGGCATCCCCTTCGACGGTCGGGTTCGTGGCCACGATGAGCTCTTTGATGCCCTCCGGCTCCAGTCGTCTCCCCAGCTCCTCGAAACGGAGTTGGCCGGGCCCGATGCCATTGATCGGAGACAACGAGCCACCCAAAACGTGGTATCGACCGCGGAACTCCTGGGTCCGCTCCACGACAACGATGTCTTGGGGCCGCTCCACCACGCAGACGACGCTGTCGTCGCGTCTCACGTCGCGACAGATGGCACAGAGATCTCCCGCCGCCACGTTGAAGCAACGCTCGCACTGCGACACCTGATCCCGCATGTCCGATATGGCCGAGGCGAGACGTCGCGCGTCGGCTTCTTCCACCGTGAGCAGGTGAAAAGCCAAGCGCTGTGCTGACTTGCCACCGATCCCTGGAAGACGGCTCAGCTCGTCGATGAGACGCTGGACCGGACCTTCGAACGTCAACCGAGAAGACCGCCGAGACCGCCGGTGATTCCCCCCAACTCCTCGTTGGTCGTCTTCACCGCTTCTTCCATGGCTTGACGCACAGCGGCGACGACGAGATCTTCGAGCATCTCCACGTCGTCGGGGTCGACCACATCTGGTGAGATCTTCACCTCGACCAGTTCGGGTCCTCCGGTCACGGTGGCAGTGACCATCCCCCCTCCGGCAGAGCCCTCGAAACGACGATCAGCCAACTCGGCCTGGGTCCGCGCAAGTTGCTCCTGCATCTGCTGGGCCTGTTTCATGATCTGGCGCATGTCCGGCTGACGATTCATGGTCTCAACGTATCAGGTATGGGGCATCAGACATCATGACCCGATCAGTCGTCGACGACACGGGCGCCCAGCTCTGATTCGAGCAAGGAGGTCGGATCCTTGTCGGTTTGGGGTCGCTCTTCGAGATCTGTCAGGTCGAGCTCTTCATCGCCGGTGCCATCGCCGGCGTCGTTCCTCAGGCGAAACTTGACCTTCACCTGCCCACCGAGGAGATCACTCGCCTTGGCCGCCACTATGGGTGCAACGGCATCGTCCTGCTCGAGTGAACTGAGATGGAAGTCGTGGGCGACCTCGAGGATGATGGTGTTGCCCTCGACATCGCCGGGAATGGCCTCCCGGAAGAACGCCCAGCGCCGGGCTCCGAGCAGGTCTCTCAGGCCCCCGAAGAGACCCGGCCATACCTTCTGCAGCTGCTCGAACGTGATGTCGATCTTCGGTGCCTGCGGAGTGGTCTCCTCCGGGCTGTCGGATACCAATGGCGCGGCAGCCTTGGCCAACTCGTCCTGGCTGTTCGCGGTGGCTGCCGCCGGTTCCGCCGACCCGGCATCCTGGTCTTCGATCGCGGTTTCGCGGATTGATGCCGTGATGCCGGGTTGGGCTGCGACCGGCTCACCTGGCTTTCCCATCCGCCGCTCCAGACGATCCATCCGAGAGATGAGGGCCTGGGGGTCGGTGGCGGTCTCGGGTCGGGTCAGCTTGATGATGGCGAGCTCGGTCATCAGCCGTTCTTCCCTCCCCTCACGCAACCTCACAAGGGCCTCCGACAGCAAGTCGACCCCGCGCAGGACGTCGTTCGCCGTGACCAACTCGGCCGCCTTGCGCCACGACTCGTAGACCTCGGGGGGTTCGTCGGCGATCTCGGCCAGGTTGGGGGCGTAGTGAGCGAGAAAGACGCCGCGGAAGAACCCGATCGCCTCGGAGACAAAACGACGCAGATCCACCCCCGTGGCGGCGAGCTCCGCCACCAGCTCGAGACCTGCCTTGGCATCCTGGGCGGCAAGAGCCTCGGCGAGTCGTGAGAACGCCTCGGAGTCGGCGAGCCCGAGGGCCCGCCGCACCCCGCCGACGTCGGCGGTGCCCGAGCCGAGGGCGGCAACCTGCTCGAGGAGGGACAGCGAGTCACGCACCGAGCCCCCGGCATGCCGGGAGATGGCTATGAGGGCAGTCGGGTCGGTCTTGTATCCCTCCCGGTCGGCAATGGTGCTCAGGTACCCGGCAAGCTCCTCGACCGGGACCGGGTGGAAATCGAACCGCTGCGTCCTGCTCCTTATGGTGTCCAGCAGCTTGTAGGGCTCGGTGGTGGCCAGAACGAAATAGACGTGCTCGGGGGGCTCCTCGAGCGTCTTCAGCAGTGCGTTGCCCGCCGCCTTCGACAGCATGTGCGCCTCGTCGAGGACGAAGACTCGTTTCGAGGTCGCCGCCGACGCCACGGTGGTGACACTCAGCTTGATGTCCCTGATGTCGTCGACCGAGTTGTGCGAGGCGGCGTCGAGCTCCATGACATCGAGGCTGTTGCCTTCGGTGATGGAGACACAACTCCCACAGACCCCACAAGGTGATCCGTCACTGTTTCGGTTCTCGCAGTTCAGCGCCTTGGCCAGGATGCGGGCGGTGGTGGTCTTTCCGGTGCCACGCGGGCCCGTGAACAGGTAGGCATGAGCCACGCGCTCGTCGGCCACCTCGCGGGCCAGGGTGGTGGTCACGTGGGCTTGCCCGATGACGTCGTCGAAGTTCTGGGGACGGTATTTGCGGTAGAGAGCCTGATACTGCACGTGGCTCTCCACGGTACAGGCTGGGAATGACTGATTCACCCCCGTCGCAAGATGAGCGGATTCGGGTCGCATATGGCCTGAGGAACCCCGGGTTCGTGTATGGAGAGACGGCGTCTGCTTCATTTATGCGGGTGACCCGTCGATACTTCAGCGCAGTGACTCAGTCCCTGACCGATAACCCTTCGCTCGACCACGCCCAAACCCGACCGGCCGTGTGGTCGCGCGGCTTGGTGCGCAAGTTTGGAAAGACCACCGCCGTGGACGAGGTCGACCTGACCATCATGCCCGGAGAGTTCTATGGCCTCCTCGGCCAGAACGGGGCGGGGAAGACCACGACCATCAAATGCATCGTGGGTCTGCTTCGACCCAATGCCGGAGCCGTCGGCATCGGGGAGTTCGACACGTGGAAGTCTCCGACGGAGGTCAAGGCCCGCATAGGCGTTCTTCCCGAGGAGTTCAACCTGTATGAGCGTCTCACCGGCGCCGAACTGCTCGACTTCACCGCGGCCATGCATGGTCTGGACCGCTCCGAGGCCCTGAAACGACGTGGCGAGCTGCTGGAGATGCTCGACCTGAGCGCAGCCGGGTCGAAGTTGATCGGTGACTACTCCCGGGGAATGCGCAAGAAGGTCGCACTTGGGGCGGCGATCATCCACAAGCCACCGGTGCTCTTTCTCGACGAGCCGTTCGAGGGTGTTGACGCGGTCTCGGCCCGACTGATTCGGAATCTCCTGCAGCAGGCCGCGGCCGGTGGCACAACCATCGTCTTCTCCTCCCACGAGATGCATCTCGTCGAGAAGCTCTGCACCCGGATCGGGATCATGGTCGATGGCCGTCTCACCATCGAGGAGACTCCTGAAGGTCTGTGCAGGATCACCGGCAAGGAGACCGTCGAGGATGCGTTCATCGCGGCCGTCGGCGGGGAAGGGGTCGACCAGCTGTCGTGGTACGAAACCTCGTCGGACTGAAGGCCCGCCTCACCTGGAACGGAGTCCGGCACGACACCCAGCGCCGGTTCGGGTTCCCCATCGCGACCCTTCTCCTCGGTTGGGCCGGGTGGTATCTCGCCAGCGGGCTCGTGGAGACCGCGTCCACCCTCGAGGGTGAAGCTCTCCACAACTTCATGGGGTGGGCCGCACTGCTCTTCTTCGCCGCCTGGGTGACCCTGCCGGTCATCATCTTCCCCCTCGACGAGAACCTCGACCCACAACAATTGGCCGTACTGCCGGTGAGCCACCGGGAGATGGTCACGGGATTGGCCGCCGCCAGCCTCGTGGCACCGGCAACGGTCGTGCCCATCCTGGTGTTGGGAGCAAACGCCACGGTGCTCAGCACGGGTTGGTGGATCGTGGTCCCCGCCTGCCTGGTCTATGTCGGTTTGCTGGCGGTCGGATCACAACTCTTCTCCGCGTCGGTGTCAGCGATCCTGCGCACCCGCCGGGGACGGGATATCGCCACCTTCCTCATTCTCGGGCTCGCCGCTGGATCCTTCTTCGTCTACCGATCGATCTCCAGCACGATCTCGGCACAAGGTCTGGCATCTGCGGTGACGGAAAACGCCATCCTCGACTGGTCGGTGATCGTCCCACCGGTTGCCGCGCAACGCTCGATCATCGAAGCCGCAGATGGAAATGTCGCCGGAGCGATCGGCTACCTCCTTGCCGCCGCCGCGGGTCTGGCCTTGCTGGCCTACACCTGGGAGCGTTTGCTCAGCTGGATGCTCACCACGCCCCAAGAGGGGAGCCGTCCGGCGGCCCGTGCCCGGCGCAGCGGCTTCACGTCCGGTTTGTGGGGGACGATCCCGACCCTGGCCCGGAAGGAGCTCCGCTTCTATGTGCGGGACCCGAGACAGCGTCTCGTCTGGACCGGCACCGTCATCTTCGTAGGTCTCGCTGTGGCAGGGACGATCATGGGCACGACCGGTTTCTTCGACCTTCGGGACAACGATTGGGCGCCATTGATGGCCCCGGTTCTGGTCCTCTTCGTCGGGCTCCCCATCGCCTTGAATCTCTTCGGTTGGGAGCGCAACGCCGCCAGCTACCTGTTCGTACTCCCCGCCAGCCCCCGACAACTCCTGCTGGGAAAGAACCTCGCGGTGGCGACAGCGCTCGTCATCGAGACAACACTCCTCGCCATCCTCCTCTCATTGTTCACCGGATTCTGGACCTGGACATGGCTGGCATTCCCGCTGATGGTCTCGGCCATCGGAAGCCAACTGGCCGTGGGCAACTTCGTGTCGGTGCTCACGCCCCTCCGGCTGCCCAGAGAGGGAACCGACGTGTTCGCCCAGTCGACCGAGCAGGGCTGTCTGGCCATAGTCAGCCAGACGATCTCGTTCTTCACCATCGGTCTTCTGCTCGTTCTCCCCGCCTCGGTGGTGGCGCTCACGGTGTCCTTCGGCCAGAACGTGGCTCCTTGGTTCACCGCTTTGTCGACGATCCTCTGGGGTCTGATCGTCTACTCGATCTCGCTGTGGCTCTCCTCGAAGCTGCTCCGCCGCCGTCTCCCCGAGGTGATGGCGTGGGTTCAGGTGGTCTGACGAGGTCTTAGACCGCCCTTATGTCGAGGTCGATAACGTCCTCCGAATTCGTCGAGGAGGACGCATTGACCACGTTGGCACCGATGGCCGAGGAGCTCGGCACCCAGGACATGTGGGACTTCAGCGATCTGAAGGCCATGTTCATCAACACCACGCTCAAGAAGTCACCGGAGCTGTCGCACACCCAGGGTCTGATGGACATCTCCATCGAGATCATGAGAAGACAGGGTGTCTCGATCGACATCATGCGAGCGGCCGACCATGAGCTCCCACCCGGGGTTTGGCCCGACATGACCGAGCACGGTTGGGAGGTGGACGAGTGGCCCACCATCTTCGGGCGCGTGCTCGACGCCGACATCCTGGTCATCGGAACACCGATCTGGCTCGGTGAGAAGTCGTCGGTGTGCACCCGGGTGATCGAGCGTCTCTACGGGAATTCGGGTCAACTCAACGAGGAAGGCCAGTACGCCTATTACGGCCGGGTGGGCGGGTGCATCGTCACCGGCAACGAGGACGGGATAAAGCACTGCTCGATGAGCATCCTGTACGGGCTCCAACATCTCGGCTTCACCATCCCACCCCAGGCAGACGCCGGCTGGATCGGAGAGGCCGGTCCCGGGCCCTCCTACCGTGACGAGGGCTCCGGCGGCCCCGAGAACGACTTCACCAACCGCAACACCACCTTCATGACCTGGAACCTGCTGCATGCTGCGCGCATGCTCAGGGACGCCGGTGGGTTCCCAGCCCACGGCAACCAACGCTCCAAGTGGGAGGCAGGCTGCCGCTTCGACTTCCCCAACCCCGACTACAGGTAGACAGCCGGTTCACCGAGCGTAGGCCGGCGGCAGGCCCTACCCTGCCCGATGCCCATGGGAGATGCGGGACGCCAGACCCCCGATCGCGCGCCGTCTGATGCTGCCCGACGGACCGAGATCGTAATCCGGCTCGGTCTTGCACTGTTGTTCCTCTACCTCTTCCTGGTCGGGGTCAAGTCGCTCGAAGAGGGGATCTCTTCTTTTGGCAGCGACTTCGTCGACAGCGTCTTCGCTTCGGTGGCCAACCCACTGGCCGGTCTGGCAGCGGGTGTCCTCGCCACGGTGCTGGTCCAGTCCTCGTCGGTGACGACCGCGACCATCGTCGGCCTGGTCGGCTCCGGAGTCCTTCCGGTCGAGACCGCGGTGCCGATGGTCATGGGAGCAAACATCGGGACAACCGTCACCAACACACTGGCCTCGCTGGGACATCTCCGCCAGGGCCCCTACTTCGAGCGTGCCTTCGCCGCGGCGACCATTCACGACTACTTCAATATCATCTCGGTGGCCATCCTCCTCCCCCTCGAGGTGGCATTCGGGCTGGTCTCCCGAATCGCGACATGGACCGCAGACACCGTTGGAGATCTTCTTCCCCGTGGCGGCACCGGATCGAGTCCGATCAAGGACGCCATCTCGGCACCGGTTTCCTGGTTGGAGGACCTCATCTCGAGCCAGGGTTGGGAGACGGCTGCAGGAGCGATATTCCTGGTTCTCGGTCTCGGGTTGATCTTTGTCGCCCTCTGGATGATCACCCGCCAGATGAAACAAGTCATGTCGGGACAGATCGAGAACGCGATCAACGGGATCATGAGCAAAGGCGCCGGGCTGGGAGCACTCGCCGCAGGGCTACTGATGACCGTCGCAGTGCAGAGCTCATCGATTACGACCTCGATCCTCGTCCCGCTGGTGGCGGCAGGTGTCCTCACCCTTCAGAACGCGTTCCCTGTCACCCTCGGCGCCAACATCGGCACGACGATCACTGCGGTCCTGGCCTCCCTGGCAACGGATTCTCCCGATGCGCTCGTCATTGCCCTGGCCCACGTGACATTCAACGTGCTGGGGATCTTGATCATCTACCCCTGGCCGCGAATCCGCGCCATCCCGCTGTGGCTCGCCGCGAAGACCGCCGAGGCCGCCACACGTCAGAAGTCGCTGGTTGCCGGCTATGTCATCGGTCTGTTCGTTTTGTCACCACTCGCAATACTGTTGATCGCCTAGTGCGCCATCACTAGAGGAGGAAGCCATGTTCTCCATTTTCAGAGATACCGACCAGCTGGCCACCGTGGAACAGCAAATCACCGAGATGCTGGCCAGTTGTCAGGACGCCTTCCGTCTAGCCGCCTCATCCCTGTTCGGGGAGGAGGACGTCACCGTGGCGGGCGATCAACTCGAGGAGACCGACAAAGACCTCAACCGCACCGAGCGCGCCATAAGACGTGAGCTCCTGGTCCACGGGACCGTACGCGGCGCAGAGGTCGACCAGGGGTTGATGCTGGCTTACATGTCGATCGCCAAGGACATCGAGCGTGTCGGCGACTACTGCAAGAACATCTGGAATCTGGCCCAGATGGGGGTGTCTTTCAAGGATGCCGATGACCTCGAGGAGCTGACCAAACACCGGATGAGAGTCGCCTCGTTGCTGGAGAACGCCCTCAAGGCTTTTTCCGAGCAGGACGGCGACGCCGTCCACGAGATGATTCCTGCCATCCGTGACGATCTCCAGCACTACGACGCCCACATCATCCAGTTCGTCAGCTCGGAGCTACCCGGTCGTTACTCCGCGCCGCGGGCGTTGTTCTATCGCTACCTGAAGCGGATAAGCGCACATCTCTCCAACACCCTGAGCTCGGTGGTCATGCCGGTGGACCGGCTCGACTTCTACAAACCGTCGAAGGCCGTCGTCGAGCCCGACGACGGTTACGAGACCGACGAGTAGGACGAACAACAATCCGTCGGAAGGGCCGGTGCAGAGATAGTCAAGCCTCTGTGACGACTTCGGCCTCGAAATCGGACCGCTGACCCCGGGACGAACTGACCATCCTCCCCGCTTCGGATCGAGAGGTCGACCGCAACTCGCGGAACAACACAAAGGCGAGCAGACCGGAGATGAAGACCAACGCACCCGACAAGAGAAAGACGTTGCGTGTTCCGACCGCTGCTGCGGCAACGCCGGCGAGACCCATGGAGACGATGTTCGCCCCGGAGACCAATGTGCTGAGTGCGCCGCCCACCCGTCCTCTCATCGAGTCTTCGATCAGAGTCTGGCTGAGAGTGTTGGCCCCTGCCTGCACCGGTCCCACCGAGAGCCCGACGAAGAAGAGCATCACCATGATGTGCCAGACCGCGGTAGCGCCCGAGATGGCACCGACGAAGACACCCACACCAAGCAAACCAGCACTGACCAGGCTGGAGGGCCTCAGCCTCGTGGCGAGGAGGGCGACAATGGTTCCGGACACGACCAGACCGGCGACCTGGCTGGCCTCGACCGGACCCAGGAACATCTCTGAGACGCTCAAGTCGTCGACGAGGAACGGGACAAACAGAACGTTTACCGCTCCGAGGCCGAGCATCGTGACCGACAGTGCGATCATCACCGCGCGAAGAGATTTGCTGCCGATCATGACAAGGAAGCCCGCCTTCATCTCGGCCCACACCCGGGATTCCTCTGCTTTCTCCGGGACTCCGGAGGTGTGAATCCGGCTGATCAGCAAGAACGAGGTGAAGAAGGTTGCGGAGTCGATGATGAACGCCGGGGCCAGAGTCGGGGCAACGGCCGCCAGTATTCCGGCTGCACCGGTACCGAGCAGGTTGAACACGATCCGCGAGGTGTGTGAGACCGAGTTGGCGGCGAGGAGCCTGTCTGTTCCCACGACCGCGGGTAGGAAAGCGGCCCGAGCCGGGTTGAACACGGTCCCGATCGACGCTTGGACGAACCCGATGACATAGATCAATGGGATCAGCTCCTCCGATCTCACGAAGAGGAACCCGAGGACAACGACGGCACGCAGTAGATCTGAGACCATCATCGCCTTCTTGCGGTCGACTCGATCGACATAGACGCCGGCGAGAGTGCCAAAGATCAGCGTTGGTAGGGCAATGGCCACCATCAGACCTGCCAATGCCATCGCCGAACCGGTCAGCCGCTGGATCAGGATCAGCAGCGTGAAGAAGGTCAGGTTGTCGCCGAAGTCGGAGAGGATCTGGGCGAGCCAGAGATGGCGGTAGTCACGGATCTTCAGTAGCTCGCTCAGCTGACTCATCTAGCACTCTCCCCGGTACCGGCGAGCGGAAAGAAGGCAAACGTGAATCCGAAAGGGCTGCCCTTCTCCTGATCGTTGGCATCGAATTCGTCCTCGAGGAGCTTGTGCAGCTTCTCGCTGAAAGCCTCTGCTTGCTCCTCGGTCATGAAGGCGATCGACCTTCCGAACGACCCTGCCAGCTTGCTCTCGATGCCAGCCCGAATCCGTGTGAAGTGCTCGGTGAGACCCTCCTCGGAATCGACGCGTGCACCGTCGAGGACCACGCCCGCTGTGATCTTGGCCAGCTCATGTGGCTCGTAGTCGCCACGCGCCATCTGCGGCGATGGACGGAAGCCCCGAGCCCGTGACCGGTAGATCTTCTGCAACATGGCTCCCGCCTTGCGGGTCTCGACGACCTCGATGATCCCGGCCTCTTCGAGCAGGTTGAAGTGGTAGTAGAGACGGGTCGGAGGAACGTCGAGGAGCTCGGCAACCTCTCTTATCGATCGTGGCTCTTCTAAGTATCTGATTATTCGAACGCGCGTGGTGTTGTTCAGCACTTCGAAGACTTCGATGTCCTCGATCTCCATGTATTCGAGCTGATCCATGGTCAGACTCCGGCGATACGTGTCACCACCGGGGTGCCCTTCTGCAGTCTCTGTCCGACCCTGACCAAAGCGCGCCCGAGAATTGCCGTGAGGGGTTGGAACTCACTTCGAGCCGGGGGGCGGGACCGGCGACGTAGCTCGCTCTGGATGTACTTTGCTGAATGCACCGTCTCTCGATACATGGGTTCTCTCCTCGGCCCTTCATCACCGGCTCGGTCCATCATATTTTCAACTGACTTGAATATTCAAGCGATTTGAAAGCATGACGATTCAATTGAAAGTGGCGACATATGAAGGCTTAACCTCGATTCGTGCGGTTAGGGATCGATCTAGATGGCGTCGTGGCCAACTTCACCAAGGGTTGGATGAGCTTCTACAACGAGCAGTTCGGGACCGACCTCACCGTCGAAGACTCCCAACGCTGGCATGACCTCGTGGACTTGACTCACTTCGAGCACATCGGCGAGTTCTGGGAGTGGTCGTCCGACCTCGATGGCCGGTCCGTGTTCTGGCACCTGGAGCCATTCCCCGGCGCGGTCGAAGCATTGAGAGATCTCGTCGATGCCGGCCACCACATCGTCGTCGTCACGACGAAGCCCGACTTCGCCGTCGGCGACACCTATGAATGGGTCGAGCGACACCGCATCCCAGCGGCCGAGATACACATCCTCGACCAGAAGTGGCTCGTCGAGTGCGACGTCTACCTCGACGACGGGCCCCACATCCTGCCCGGGCTGGTGAAGAACCGACCCGCCGCGACGGTGTGCCGATACGTCCGACCCTGGAACGATCCCGTCCCCGGCGCCGTCGACGTGAACGACTTCATCGAGTTTCGCCAGGTCGTGGACCGACTGGCCGAAGGAGAAACGCCACTAGGGTCGCCGGACGATCTCTGATCAACCGCCCGGGGAGCGGGCAATGAATCCCGGGGGTGGTAGGCGGATCACCCACAGATCCACACAAGGAGTAACAACATGAACCGAAAGGCCCTTTGGGCTCTGCTCGCGGTGCTTGCTCTCGTAGTAGCCGCGTGCGGCGGCGGCGAAGGTGGCGAGGAGACCACTACGACCGAAGCGCCCGGCACCACCGCACCATCGGAAACCACCACCACCGAAGACATGACGACGACGACCGAGGCCATGTCCGAGCTCGGGACCGAGGAGAACCCCATTCAGGTGCTATTCGTGCCCTCGGTCTCCGCCGAGGAGATCATCGCCGGAGGCGACCTCCTCGCAGAGACGCTGAATGCCGCCACCGGGCTGGTCTTCGACGTGCAGGTGCCCGCGTCTTATGCGGCGACTGTCGAGGAGATGTGCGCCAACCCCGGAGCCAGCATGGGATTCATCCCGGCCCAGGCCTATGTGCTCGGCAACGAGCTATGCGGTCTGGAGGCGGCCCTGAAGGCAGAGCGCTTTGGCTATACCGAATACTGGGCGCAGTACCTGGTTGCCCGTGACTCCGACTACGAGACTCTCGAAGACCTCGCTGGCGCCTCCTGGGCATACCCCGACCCCGGCTCGACATCGGGTTTCCTCTTCCCCTCCGGAGAGATGACCGCCGCCGGAGTGGAATGGGGCGAGGAGCTCGAGGCTGGAAGCCACGATGGTGCGGTGCGTGCCGTGTACAACGCCGAAGCCGATTTCGGCACGTCGTTCTACTCGCCGTACACCGATCTCGAGGGCAACTCGGGGTGGGACGGTGACCCGGCCAACGCTGATGTCCCCGACCCGGACGCCTGTGCGATCAACGCCGAAGGTGAGATCCAATGTGGCGATTTCATCGTTCGTGACGCTCGTCGCAACCTGCGTGAGGAGCTGCCCGACGTTGTCCAACAGGTCCGCATCCTGACGGTGTCGGCTCCGATTCCGAATGACGGGCTCGTCTTCGGACCCGACTTCCCCGATGACATCCAGACTGAAGTCGTGGACACGCTCGTGGCCTTCGCCGCCGATGATCCGGACGGCTTCGCCGCGGCGTTCGAGGCCTACAGCTGGGACAACGTTGCCTCGACCTCCGACGCCGACTACGACGCAGTGAGGGAGATCGTCCAGGCACTGGGCATCACGATCGACGATCTGTAACCCACAGACCATCCCCTTAGACCGTGGGGAGATGGGCTCACATGGCTCGTCTCCCCACACCACCTCGGCCCAGTCCAGTTACCCTCCATGCCACCGGATGCTCCAGGTCGAACATCTCACCAAGGTCTACGAAAACGGGACCGTCGCCCTCGAGGACGTCAGCTTTTCGGTCCCCGATGGACAGTTTCTCGCCGTTATCGGCCTCTCCGGGTCCGGGAAGTCGACACTGCTTCGCTGCGTCAACCGACTGATCGAACCCACCGATGGTCGCATTCTGTGGAACGGAGAGGATGTCACCAAGGCCTCCCAGGAGGACCTCCGACGATTCCGTCGCCGGGTCGGCATGGTGTTCCAGCACTTCAACCTGGTTCATCGATCCAAGGTCATCACCAACGTCCTGGCCGGCCGGTTGGGATACACGAACCCTGCGATGGCCTTGGTGAACCGGTTCTCCAGGTCCGATGTCGACAACGCCCTCTCTCAGCTCGATCGGGTGGCGCTACGTGAAAAGGCTCTCTCCCGCGCCGATGAGCTCTCCGGGGGCCAACAACAGAGAGTCGGCATAGCGCGGGCTCTGATGCAGGAGCCGGAGATGATTCTGGCCGATGAGCCGGTCGCATCACTCGATCCGGTCCTGGCCCATTCGATCATGCGCTACCTCGAGCTGATCAACTCCGAGGACGGGGTCACCGTGATGTGCTCGCTCCACTTCCTCGATCTCGTGCACAAGTACTCGGATCGGGCAATCGCCCTCAATGAGGGGAAGCTGGTGTTCGACGGCATGCCGTCCGAGATCGACGACGATCGCTTCAAGGCCATATACGGCCAGGAGGCAGAACGGGTTGGCTGACACCAAGGAACGAACCGGGGTCGGGCCGCCGGATCCGCTGACATCGGAGAACCCGGCCGGGGAAGGACCCCCTCCGCCACGCGATGCGGGCGAAGGGAGGGGGCGGTGGCGCCGACCGCTGATGATCATCCTCGGGCTTCTTGGGGGTGTCGTCATATATGCGCTGGCTTTCCAGCAGACCGAGGTCGACCTGACCCAGATCACGTCGGAAACCCGGCAACGGTCGCTCACCAACATCCTGCGCAACCTGGTCCAGCCCGAACTGATCACTTACGACACCGTCGAGGAGGCCGTGACGAGCGACCTGGCGATACCGTGCGGCCCCCCGGTGTCGACCGATCCCCGTCTGGTCGTCGAGCCATCCTGTGGGGACCCCGGGGAAGTGGTCACCGTCACGGGTTCTGGCTTCGAACCGCGCGAGTTCGTGGAGCTTCGCTTCATCCCCGACACCGAGTTCGACATCACCCTGAGACTGGCCACGACGAACGCAGATTCGGACGGGTCGTTCTCGGTCGACGTGACACTCCCGGATCGCAGCTCGGACGAGTCTCAGAAGCTGCTCGCGGTCACCAAAGAGCCGATCGGGAGCTGGGGCAACCGCCTCGAGGTGTATACGGACGCCAACGAGAATGGCGTCGAGGACAACCCGATAGTGCCCGGGTCGGGGGATTTCTCCTTCTCACTCGGCGGGAGCCCGGACATCCCCGCGGTGGCGCTGGTCAACCCTGCCGGAGAGACACCCAACTTCGTCACCACCGGCGAGCCATTCGATGCAGTCAACGGTGTGGCTCGGGGCCAGACCGCAGTCCCATTGGGGGAGGACACATCGATCTCAGGGCCGATCATCGTCGCCATCGAGTCCGTGACGGGGGATGTGGAAGTCCAGCTCGAAGCACCTGCCGGATTCGATCTCACGAACTGGCGGGCGGCGGTATACGACGGCGCCACTGGGGAGAGCGGGACAACGAATTTCGTGGCCGACTCCATCCAGTTGTCGCCAAGGATCTCGGAAACGGCGTGGATAACCCTGGACAAGATCCTCGAGACGGTCTTCCTCGCCCTCATCGCAACCACCGCCGGGCTGATGATCGCGGTCCCGCTCAGCTTCATCGCTGCGCGCAACATCATGAAGGACATCTCGATCACGGTCACCAACTTCGTCTTGATCCTGATTGCCGTGCCACTCGGAGCCGCCGCAGGCCTTCTCCTCGCCAATGCCACCCGCTCGCTGGTCGCTCCCCTCGAAGCCAACCCCCTCGGGCTCGTCCTCGGATTGGCGGCTCTTTCAGGGCTGATCTTCTTTCTGATCCGGTCTGCCATCCCCACCGAGGACGCTGAAATCCCAAGCCGCACGGAGCGGCTCAGACGAGCCGGATTGATGGGTCTTGCCGGGCTCGCAGTGCTGGTCGGGCTTCTCCTCCTGGCGATGCTGCTCGAGGAGATCGGGGTGTTCGCCACGGTCAATTTCGGGTGGCTCGGGTTCCTCGGCGCCTTTTTCTCCGCCCTTGGTGAGATCGTAAACGTCGGATTCGGTTTCATCGCCGCCCTGGCCACAGCCGGTGTCATGGCAAACCTGGCGTCAAAACTCGGCTACAGCATCAGAAAGCACACTCCCAGGTCCGCGGTGAGAACGCTCAACGTGGTGCTGGCGGCCTTAGCCGGCGCTCTCTGGGCGGTGATAGTCGGCCAAATCATCGATTGGTTCTACCAAATCGGAGATGTTCAGACCCTGGTGGTGATCCCCGCGGTGATCGGAGCCATCATCGGGATCGCGATCGCCTTGCGAGGCATGCACAAAGGCGAGATCCAAATCGGGCTGTCGATCTACTACATGGCTCGAACGGTGTTCAACACCCTCCGCTCCATCGAGCCATTGGTCATGGCGATCGTGTTCGTGGTTTGGGTTGGGGCCGGTCCCTTCGCCGGAGCTCTCGCCCTGGCTCTACATACGGCGGCGGCCCTGGCGAAACTCTATTCGGAGCAAGTCGAGTCGATCGCAACCGGCCCCATCGAAGCCGTTCGCGCGACCGGGGCGAACCGGCTCCAGACCATCGTGTACGCGGTCGTCCCTCAGATCGTCCCGCCTTACATCTCGTTCACGATGTATCGGTGGGATATCAACGTCCGCATGTCGACCATCCTCGGGTTCGTGGGTGGCGGGGGCATCGGCTCGATACTCCAACAGAACATCAATCTCCTCCAATATCGTGCTGCGGCCGTGCAGATGCTCGCCATCGCGATCGTGGTCGCATCGATGGACTACGCCTCATCCCGCCTGCGGGAGCGCTACGTCTAATGGACCTACGCCCCCTCCTCGAACCCAGGGGTGCTGAGCCCGGATACGGGTCAAATCCGCTCACCTTCACCACTCATGGCTGAGTTCCTGCGTCGCACGCGTGTCGAGCGGGAGCAGCTCGAGCACCAGCTCCTGGCCTCCGCCGCCACCAAGGCAGACGAGAGCCAGGGCCGCGGCGAGCCCGAAGAGGACGACGAGTTCCGCACGGCATTCGAGAGAGATCGGGACCGGGTCGTCCACTCCAAGGCCTTCCGACGTCTCAAGCACAAGACCCAGGTGTTCCTCAATCCTGACGGTGACCACTATGTCACCCGGATGACACACACAATCCACGTCACCCAGGTGGGGCGGGCCATGGCCAGCGCCCTCGGACTGAACGAGGACCTCACCGAGGCGATCTGTCTGGCCCACGATGTGGGTCACTCCCCATTCGGACACACCGGTGAGGATGCCTTGTCCCCCCTCATCGGCGAGGAGTGGCTTCACTCGACGCACGGTGTGCGCACTCTCGAACTTCTGGAGCCACAGAACCTGACCCATGAGGTCCTCGACGGGGTCCGGGCCCACTCATGGAAGATCGATACGCCACCGGAGACCCCGGAAGGGTGGTTGTGCCGGTATGCCGATCGCATCGCGTACCTCACCCACGACGTCTCCGACGCCCTACGTGCGGGAGTTCTCGAGTACCACGACCTGCCCGTGCGGGCGTTGACCACGTTTGGCGCCACATCGAGAGAATGGATCGACTCGATGATCACGGCCGTGATCGAATCCTCTTATCGCTCAGGGGTGGTGACCATCGACGACGAGCACCTCGACGTGATGGAGGAGTTGCGCGATTTCATGTTCGAGCGGGTCTATCTCAGCCCGTCATCGGAAGCCCAGAAGGAGAAGGCGATCGTGGTGATCCAGGATCTCGTCGGCTACTACCACGCACACCCGGCCGAGGTCCCCGACTCCTACACCGTCCCCGAAGCCGACTCGCTGACCCGTGCCGTCGACTACGTAGCCGGCATGACCGACCGCTCCGCCATTCGCACCCACGACCGGCTCTTCCGCCCCACATTGCTGGATTGATCCACGCAAGCGTGTGCAGGAGCCGTGGCCTGGCCACGGTATCTGCACACGCTCAGCCACGGCGACGGCCACGCAGGGCAGGGTCCCCGTCGGGCCAGAGCATCAGACCCACCGCGGCGCCGCCCATCGCGGCGATGAACCACCAGGAACGGACAAATCCGAGGACCTCGCCACCGAGCGGTACCTTCATCCGGGCGACACCGAGCACATCGAGGTTCGACGGAAACCATTCGTCGGGGAAGTCTGAATTGTCTCCCTTTGTGACCCACCCGTTGCCATCCCCCCCGACCACACGGTGGATAACCGTCTTGCCCTCACCCAGAGATCCCGCCGGGATCCTGTAGAGGATGATGTCACCGATGTCGACCGGCTCCCGCCAGGCAACCACTGCGTCACCGAGTTGATAGGTGGGCTCCATCGAATTGCCCGCAACCATCACCAGACCCAGTCTTCCTCCCAGTGTCGATGGCCAGAGGACCAGGGCAAGGAGGATCACCAGCATCCACTGCACGAACCCGACTGGATTGAGGTGCCTCGTCAGCCAACCAATCGGCCGGCTCGTGTCTATGTGGCGTCCTGCGACCTTCTCGGGATAAGTCGTCATGGGAGGAGCTCGATGGTGAAGTTGTCGAACCGGCTCTGGTTGTCGTTGTCCGCGACCAACCCGAACCAGGTGTTGCCGACGAGTTGTGGAGCCTCCGCCGTCAGATCGAAGGGGCCGATCGCAACAGAGCCGAACTCCACGAACATCTCGTTGCCGACGATCTCGATCGACATCGTTGCAGCCGCGACGTCACCCACCGCGGTGACGACCGCGAACGGTGCCTCCCCGGCGACACCGATGGTGAGCTGTTCGACATCCCTCTCGTAGATGACATAGAAGAACTCGCCAGAACCGTCACCGAGCAGCGAGATGCCGGCGCCCGATCGATCGTTCTGATGGGAGATGTCCGAGATGTCGGCGCTGATTCGGATCCCGGACGATTGGGCGATCTCGACGCTGAGGTTGGCGAGCGGGGTCCGTTGCTGGGCTCGAACCACACCGCTACCCAGGCACTGCCAGTTGCCGCTGTGGCTGGCCCAGATCGCCCCGGACTCGTCGATCCAGCCGTCGATGAGGTTGGAACAGCCGGAGAAGTCGGTGGAGACGATTGGAGTGGGAGTGTCCGGGAGATCGATGTGGACGTCGGTGGACTGCATGAAGATCGAGCCAACGGAGATGCCCCCGAGGGAGGCAGCAGAGGCGGCCAATGCGAGCGCGACGACACCCACGACGACGATCGTCACCGTGGTGGCTCGGGCGAAGCGCCCGACGTGTCGCGACCGCTTTCTCATCTGGCCGGACACGGGGTCAGGGCGGGTCAGTCGACCCGCCCTTCACCCGTGTTTGGATCGTTGCCGATCAGCCGCTTATGGCGACTGCGATGCGGGCGATTGCCTCCGCATCTGCTGGTGCTGCAAACGTGACGACCTCGCTGCTCGAGGCGATCGGATCGACACTGCCGCTTCCAACTGACGTGAGGGCGGCGTCGGTCACATCGACGGCGAGACGCTGGCCCAGGCAGTCAGCATGAATGCCACTGATCGTGACTGAAGCCACGACATAGCGCCCGGAAGCGTCAACCGTGGGATCTGCAAAGACAGCGTCCACGCCATCTGTGTCGCAACTGCCGACAAAAGTCGCGTCGGCACCCACGTCACTCGTGGTGATGCCGCCGAGGCTTGCCGCCGAAGCGGCGATCAGGCTGAACGCAAGGACGGCCAGGACGACCGCCAGTACCTTCTTACGCACTGGGAAACTCCTTCTCTACGAACGTGCAGGCGTCATATCGGGCCGCACCGGAGGCGACTTGAAAGTGCCAGGGGGGGTCGATCGACCTAGTCCGCAACTGGTTCGCACCGGTCGCAGACGATCCCTAACGTGGCGTTTCGTGCTTCAGGTCAGGGACCTACACAAATCATTCGGTGACATCCATGCCCTCGACGGGTGCAGCTTCGAAGTAGCTCCGGGAGGCATGCTCGGCTTCCTCGGTCCCAACGGGGCGGGTAAGACCACGGCGATGCGAACGATCTTCCGTCTCCTCCGCCCCGACTCCGGCTCGGTGACATGGAATGGCGATCCGATCGATCCCGACGATCTCCTCCGCTTCGGCTACATGCCCGAACAGCGGGGTCTCTACCCGAAGATGAGAGCCGGCGACCAACTCACATACCTCGGACGGCTCCATGGCATGTCGAAACGAGACGCACGTGAGTCTGCGGAGAAGTGGCTGAACCGGTTCGGGCTCGGCGGTCGTGTGGGAGATCCGGTCGAGTCGCTTTCCCACGGAAACCAACAACGCGTCCAATTGGCCGCCGCTCTCGTCCATGACCCCGAGCTCCTGGTCCTCGACGAACCTTTCAGCGGTCTCGACCCGATCGCAGTAGAGACGATGTCGGATGTGCTTCGCGAGCAGGCCGCTGCCGGAAAGGCAGTCGTGTTCAGCTCACATCAGCTCGACCTCGTCGAAGACCTGTGCGAGGAGGTCGCCATCATCAACGCCGGTCATGTCGTGGTACGAGGCAACGTGGAGCGTCTGAAGGACTCAGCGCCCATACGACATCTCGAACTGGAGACCGAGGGGGATCCTTCGGAGCTCCTCGAGTTCCTCGACGGCGTGCAGTCGACGCACATGGATGGTGAGCGTCTCACCGCGATCATCAGCGCCGACACCGACGTCAGAGGGTTCATCGCCCACGCCCAGCGAGCGGGCAAAGTGAGGCATTTCGCCTACACGACCCCCTCCCTGTCCGACCTGTTCCTCGAGGCGGTGAGATGACCGGCCTTGCAGCCCTCGGGCAGGTCGCACTTCGTGAGATCAGCGAGCGCGTCAGGTCGAAGGCGTACCTGATCACCACCGGTCTCACTGTGCTCATAGTGCTTGGGCTCATCGTCGCCCCGACGATCTTCGGGTCCGATACGACGGAGAGCACCGTCGGGACGGTCGGAGAGGGCAACGAGGTAATCATCTCCACGGCGGTGGACCTGGGCAACGCCAACGACGAGCCGGACCAACCTCCGAGCGTGGCCATCGAGACAGTCCAATTCGAGGATCGGGAGCAGGCGGAGACGGCACTGGAGAACGGCGAGGTCGATGCCGTCCTCGTCGACGGCAATGAAGTCATCGTCGAAAGTGTCGGCGGGTTCAACGGCAACTCGTTGGTGAGTGGCCTGCAACAGGCCGCCGGCACCGTGCAGATCCAGGAGATAGTCGAGGAAGAGGGCCAGCAGGCCACAGACATCATCGAGATCCTCACCTCCGACCCGCTCGAAACCACGACTCTCACAGCGGGCGATCCCGAAGAAGGCGACAGCCGCACCCTCATCGCCTACTTCGGACTACTGCTTCTCTATCTGGCGGTGTTGCTCTACGGGACGTGGATACTCACCGGTGTCACCGAGGAGAAGTCGAACCGGGTCGTCGAGGTGTTGCTGTCGAGTGTCCGCCCTTGGCAGATCCTGGGGGGCAAGATCCTCGGGATCGGCTCTCTGGCGTTGTTCCAGCTCCTGGGCACCATCGCCATTGCCCTGGTCGCGTTGAGGGTCACCGGTGCTTTCGACTTGCCCCCGATAGAGATCGGAGCCGTGCTCAACCTGCTGCTGTGGTTCGTCGTCGGGTTTCTCATCTTCGCCGTTCTCTTCGGAGCCGCCGGATCGTTGGTGAGTCGCACCGAGGAGGCGAACACAATCGCAATGCCGATGTCGATGGCGGCCGTCGTCGGCTTCTTCGTCTCGATCAGCGCACTGAACGACCCCGACGGCGTGGTGGCCACGATCTTCACGTTTGTCCCGATCACCGCCCCGTTCGTGGTCCCGGTCCGGACTGCACTGCAGTCGATCCCCGCTTGGCAGTACATCCTGGCGCTGGTCATCTGTGTGGCATCGATCGGAGTCCTCACAGTGCTCGCCGGACGCATCTACGCAGGTGGGCTGCTCCGCTACGGGGGCCGGGTGGGTGTGCGCGAAGCCTGGCAGTCGGCGGCTGAATAACCTCCGCCGCCATGACCTATGAGCATCTCGAAATCGAGAAGTCCGGCCACGTCGCCACACTGTGGCTCAACCGTCCGGAGAAGCTGAACGCCCTGTCTGAAGACATGTGGGCCGACATCCCTGCGGCGGTCACAGAACTCGACGAAGACGACAACGTCCGGGCACTCATCGTCGCGGGGAGGGGCAATGCCTTCACAGTGGGCATCGATGTGAACATGCTGGCCCGGATCCAGCCCACCGGGGACTCCCCGGCAGCGGGCAATCTCGAGCTCTACCGGACGATCAAGCGTCTCCAGGAAACCGTCAACTGCTTCGCGGACACGGCCAAGCCCGTCATTGCCGCGGTTCACGGCTACTGCCTCGGCGCCGGGGCCAACGTCATCTCGGCTTGCGACATCCGGGTTGCATCGAACGACGCCGTTTTCTCGATCAGAGAGACCAAGATGGGTTTGGTCGCCGACATCGGTGCGCTGCAGCGTCTTCCCGCAATCGTCGGCAACGGGGTCACGGCGGAGATGGCCATGACCGGCGGCGACTATCCCGCCGAATGGGCGTTGCAGAGAGGCCTGGTGTCGGAGGTGTACGACGACGTCGATTCACTTCTCACAGGAGCCCGAGACCTCGCCGGGGAGATTGCATCGAACTCTCCTCTCGTCACCCAAGGGATCAAACGCATCCTCCAGGCAAATGACGGCAGGACGATCGATCAAGCCCTTGACTACATGGCGCAGTGGAATTCGTCTTTCCTCGTCTCCAACGACCTCATGGAGGCGTTGAATGCCTTCATGGAAAAGCGCCACCCCGACTACACCGGCACCTAGACGTAACGGACTCGTAACGGAACGACAGCCGCAGTCTGGATCAAAGACCTCCAAGGCTGAGGTCCCACGGGGGCAGGGACTTCCGGCTCTCCGACCGGGACCTTCGCCCCTCGTGAAATTTTTCACAATGGGCGATATTGCGGGGGTAAGGCAGTTACCAGAGCAGTAAGGAGGCACGAAATGACTGCCACTACCCCGGACACCCGCCTCCCTGAGGTAGATGTCCCCCACAAGAAGAGCTTTGTCTTGCTCGCAACGGCAATCCTGGCTCTGGTCGTCGGATTCGGAGCGATGGCTGGTGGCATTTTCGGCGCTTGGTACACATGGGACCAGGCCGCCGCACAGAATGTCGTCACCCCCGATGACGCGGCCATCCCGGAGACCCCCGTGCGTGGGCCGTTCACGATGTGGGCCCAGGCAGACATCATCACCCACCATCAGTTGGAGAACACCGACGGTCTCTACTACGCCGAAATGGACCGCACGGTCCCCCAGGTCGACGAGAACGGTGAGGTTGTCCTCGACGAGAACGGTGAAGCGGTGATGGTTCCAAATGAGGCACGTGCCTCATGGCTGAACGCAACCACACTGACCACGGCCCTGAGCCTCGGAATCGTGTCCTATGCGCTGGCGGCTTTCGCCTTCGTCACTGGACTGACTCTGGTAGCAGTGGGATTCGTGTTCCTTCAGATCCGCAAGAAGGCCGTGCTGCTCTAAGCGCAGGTCTACGAGCGAGCAAGCGAACAGGCCCCCCGATCGGGGGGGCCTGTTCTCTTCTGTCTGAGACTCAGCGACGGTCGCGACGCAGAAGGGTCCTGACTGCGGAGTTCTTCCAGATATTGCGCCACTCCCTCCATTGGCGGCGCTTGTCGACCAGGGCTGATCGCTGCGGGACGGGGCCCTTTCGACCCGTAGGTCGCGGCCAACTCGGTGAGCATATGGGTCCAGATCTTGTCCTCGAGCCTCGATGTGTAGATGTGGAACGACACTTCGTAGAGCGGGTCGTTCGCCCGGACCATGAGATCGATACGGGCCCTGGTCGCCCCCTCGGCTTCATGAGCGCTGAACGTGATGATGGCCGTCCAGGGGTGGCCTTCTGGTGTCATGTGGGTCCACGAACGCTCGTCGGCATAAATGACCCTGACACCGCTGATCACCTTGGTCGGGCCGCGACCGCCGGCGATGATGGCGACCTGGCCCGGCGCAATGCCACCCACCGGCGCATAGAACTTGTTGTCCGGGTACCAAAGGTCACCGAATTTGGCCATCCAGGTCTCGGTGACCTCCTCGGGTGACGGGCCCGGGACCGGGATCCCGTACGACTTCTGCCAGAGCCGGCCGTCCGTGAAGTGGCCCGGTGGGCTTGCGACCTTCGACATTGCCCTTGCCGACACCCTCGATGGTCTCATCGACGTGGAACACCTCGATCGGCTTGGCCCAGTTCGGTGCATTTCTCGGCTCGGTCAACACGAACTCCTTTCGATCACGATTTGTACTGCGGGACCGTTCCCGAACCGTTACGAGACCGGTGACATCGTCTGGTGACGAAGATGAGCCACAATCAGACCCAATGACGGACTTCGATGCCACGGTCGTGGGCGCCGGGCCCAACGGCCTGGCTGCAGCGGTCGAACTGGCCCGCTCGGGCAGAAAAACGCTCCTCGTAGAAGCAGCCCGCGAGATCGGCGGGGGCACCCGCACCGCGGAGCTGACACTTCCAGGATTCCGTCATGACGTTTGCTCGGCGATCCATCCAGCCGGTGTCGCATCTCCCTACTTCAACGAAATCGACCTCGAGGTCGATTGGGTCCGATCTCCGATCCCCTTGAGCCATCCTCTCGATGGCGGACGGGTGGCTGTATTGCATCGGTCGGTCGATGAGACGGCGTCCGGACTTGGCGAGGACGAAGCCTCCTACCGTCGGCTGATGGAGCCGATCGTCGAACAGATCGATGAGTACCTCGACGTTGCACTCGGACCGGTGAAAGTGGTGCCAGACCATCCCGGCGCTTTCACCAGACTCGGACTCATAGGTGGGCTGCCCGTAGCCGCCCTCGCCAAGCGCTTCGACACCGAGGAGGGAAAAGGGCTCTTCTCAGGCATTGCCGCGCATGCCATCGCACCCTTTCACGGTCTGGCCACGTCTGCAGTGGGCCTCATGCTCGGGGCCATCGCCCACAGCCACGGGTGGCCGCTTGCCCGCGGTGGCTCCCGGTCGATCACAGAGGCGCTGGCTGCCCGCTTCGAAGAGCTCGGAGGCAAAATCGAACTGGACCGGGAGATCGACTCAGTCGATGACCTGCCCCCGGGTCCGATCTTCCTCGATGTCATGCCTCCGGCGGCTCACCGCATCGCCCGGACCCGCATAGCACCGGCGAAGGCTCGCCAGCTCTCCCGGTGGCGTCCGGGACCCGCCGTCTTCAAGGTGGACTGGGCCCTGGACGAGCCGATTCCCTGGGCCGATCCCTCGAGTCGACAGGCCGCCACCGTTCATCTTGGTGGACGGTACGCCGAAGTCGCTGCCTCAGAGCGCGCCGTCGCCCGCGGGGACCACCCCAAACGACCATTCGTGCTCCTTGCCCAGCCGTCACTGTTCGATGATTCACGGGCTCCCGACGGCAAACACACTGCCTGGGCCTACTGCCACGTCCCCAACGGATCCGTTGTTGACATGACCGACGCCGTCGAGAATCAGGTCGAGCGGTTCGCACCCGGGTTCAAGGAGATCATCTTGGAACGCGCCACCCGTGATGCGATGGGATACCAGGCATACAACCCCAACTACATCGGCGGCGATATCGGAGGGGGTCAGTACGGATTGAGGAAGGTCCTTCAGATCGGGGCGGAGTCGCCTTACTCACTGGGCGGAGACGTCTATCTGTGCTCTGCAGCCACCCCACCGGGAGCCGGTGTTCACGGGATGTGTGGGTATCACGCCGTACGCGCGGCGTTGGATTGACCGGTAGACGTCTCGACCCGCGTGCACACCGTTGCGCGCAACGCAACGTTGTGCACCGGCAAGATCTCATTTGCGAGCTCACCCGGCGACCGCCGAGACCTCGTCGTCATAGATGCCGATTGCCTCGTCGAGACGGGTGAGGTTGAAGATCTGGCAATAGTTCTCGGTGAGACCGTATGCCCGAAGGGCATGTCCCGCTCGTTGCGCCCGTATCAGAGTCGTCACCAACAGTCCTATACCGCCACTGTTCATCTACTCGAGACCCTCTAAGTTGAGGATGACGGCTGTCGCCCCCGTCTCCTGGCGTCTCGTGTGCCTCGCTGGGAGCCTGAAGTGTGGCTCTTGCGGGAGTGGAAGCGCCGGAACTACCCCGTATCGGCCTTCATGAAAACCGCTTCGATCGTTTCTCGAGTTTTCAGCCCATCAACCCCCGCACCCTGTCCACTGGTAGTGCGTGGGCCGTGCGGCCCCTCTGGCCCGTCGTGGTCTCGGCTGCACATAGTGCGTTGAGAATGGACTCCTCGGTGGCATCGGCTACCGCATGGAAGAGTCCGTCCATATGGCTCATGGGCATCACCTCGACCTTCCATGGCACATCCCTCGACAGAAGACGGTTCCCACTGGCGAATGTGAGGAAGATGTCGCCACTGGAGTCGTGCCCGTATCCGCCGACTCTCCCCAGCCCGATGGCGATCCTCTTCGCCAGACGTTGGCATTGGATCGGGATGAGTGGAGCGTCGGTGCCCGCCACGGCGATGATCGACCCGCCGCGAGGCGGCTCGTCCCAGGCAGATGGCACCTCGTCGGTTCCGATGAAACGGCCGATGGGCACACCGTCGATGCGGAGGTCCTCACGTCTGCCGTAGTTCGCCTGGACCAGGACTCCCAGTGTGTAGGTGCCGGACTTGGTCTCGACGATTCGCGATGAGGTGCCGATCCCTCCTTTGAACTCGTGGCAGATCATCCCTGTGCCCCCACCGACCCCGCCCTCCGCCACCGGGCCTTCGGCCGCCGACTCAAGAGCCTGTCGGACGTGGCCCTCGGTCAGCGGGAAAGAGTCGGCGTCACTGAGCCATCCGTCCCAAGTCTCCGCCACCACCGGTAGGTGGAAGGCGTCGACGCCTCCCGACTCCACGGCCAGTCTGACCAAGGCATCACGGACCAATCCAACTTGATGGGTGCTGGTGATCCCGATGGGCGAGTCGATGAGCCCGGTCTCCTCGATCCAGGGGATGCCAGTCATCTCACCGTTCCCGCTGAAGTTGTGATAGCCGGCAAATGCGGTTTCGGTCCACCCGTCACCCGCCCGGGGGACAATCACTGTGACCCCCGTCCTGACCACACTGGGCTCGTCCCGGACCAGGCTCGAGTGCCCCACCTGCACACCGGGCACATCGGTGATGGCATTGTTGGGCCCGGTCGGAAGCGTCCCGATCTCCACTCCGAGGTCTCTGAGTCTTGGTCTCATCGGCAGCGGGGAACCTACTTCTCACGAGTACCGTGCCGCGTTCATGAGACCCGTTTGGTCCCTGACATGACTTCGTTGTTCGCTCGGGGGGTGGGGTTGCCCGGGGCGCAGCGAGCCGAGGGATGTTGGATAATCGACACCGCTGGTAATCGCTACCTCGACGGAGCCTCCGGGGCCCTCGTCGTCAACCTTGGGCACAACGACTCGAGAGTGAACTCGGCGATTCTCCGACAGCTCGACGCTGTCGCCTACGTGCACTCGACTGCGTTCAATTCCGATGTGCTGGAGGAATATGCTTCGTTGCTCGCCTCCAAGCTTCCCATGGACGACCCGACCATCTACCCGGTGTCGGGAGGTTCGGAAGCGGTGGAGACCGCTCTCAAAGTGGCGAGGGCGTTCCATCTGGCCAACGACGAGCCCGAGCGGACCGTGTTCATCGGGCGCGAGCTCTCCTATCACGGGAACACAGTGGGTGCCCTCGACGTCTCGGGCCGCCAGTCGCTGCGCGATCCCTACCTGCCATGGCTGGGTCGGGCCGGTCGAGTCCCCGGCGTGCTCGAGTACCGATGCCCCAATCCAGGACACCCACAGGACTGCGCCGAATGGCACGCACGCGCTCTGCAGGCCGAGATCGAGCGTGTGGGACCGGCGCAGGTCGCCGCCTTCATCGCCGAGCCCATCGGTGGCGCCGCCAGCGGTGCCGCGATGCCGCCTGCCGGCTACTGGGACGCCGTGGTAGAGACATGCCGACGGCACGGGATCCTGGTGATAGCGGATGAGGTCATGACCGGATTCGGTCGAACTGGCGAATGGTTCGCCTCCGAGCACTTCGGCCTGCAACCCGACATCATGACCATGGCCAAAGGCGCCTCCAGCGGATATTGGCCCCTTGGCGTTTGTGCCATGTCCCGAAGGGTCTCCGACACCCTCGAAGACACCGATTTCATCCACGGCTTCACCTTCTCCCATCACATGGTGGGTGCTGTGACAGGGCGGGCCGTGATCAAGCGGCTGGATGAGCTTCGGCTCGTGGAGCGAGCCGAGGAGCGTGGCTTTCTCCTCGGAGACGCCCTCACCTCGCTGATCGGTGAGAGTCCCCTGGTGGGTGATGTGCGGGGCATCGGTCTGCTTTGGGCGGTCGAGATCGTGGAGGATCGAAGCCAGAGGACGCCATTCCCGGCTGCACAACGCATGGCTGCCCGACTCACCCGGGCCGCCCGAGCGAAGGGTCTTCTCGTCTACCCATCCACCGGATGCGCAGGGGGAGGCACGGGTGACCTGATCATGATCGGCCCTCCTCTCGTCGTTTCCGAACCCGAGATCGAGACGCTGGCCGATCGGCTGGCTGCTGCACTGAAGGAGCTGGAATGAGTCTCATCGCCGTTTGGTCGAAAGAGGCCCTGGCCCACGATCCAGAGGGAGAGGTCTGGATCGGACTTCCCATCGAGGGAGACGAGACCCCCGAGCGGGGAAACGTCTTGAAGGATGCGATCGATCAGATGGGTCTCGAGGTGGTCGAGCCCCACGAGCACGGCGATGACCCCATCACCGCGGTCCACGACCCGGGCATGCTCACCTATCTGGAGACTGCCTACGCGGAGTGGGTCGCTGCGGGCTACACCGTGGACCCCGGACAGGACCGTGTCGTCGCCTATGCATTCAGGCATCCCGGGGCGTTCGGCCATGTTGCCAACCGTCTCCCCTCCAGTCGGTCAGCGATGGCGGGCGTCTACTGCATGGATACCTGCACGGTGCTGGGGCCCAATTCCTACCGCGGAATCCGCTACGCCGTCGACGCCTCGCTGACCGCCGCCGACCTCGTGCTCAGCACCGGTAGTCATGCCTACGCCGCCGTGCGTCCACCTGGCCATCATGCCGGGACCGACTACTTCGGGGGATCCTGCTATCTGAACAATGCCGCCATCGCCGCCAACTACCTGGCGTCGTCGGGCGGCTCGCGTGTCGGCATCGTCGATGTCGACGCCCATCACGGCAACGGCACTCAGCAGATCTTCTACGAGCGGGACGACGTCGTCTACACATCAGTTCACGTCGACCCGGGCGAGGGTTGGTTTCCCCACTGGTGCGGGTTCGCCGACGAAACGGGAAGCGGCCGCGGCGAAGGACACAACCGAAACTTCCCATTGGCCCCGGGCTCCGGCGACGACGAAGTCGCCCGGGCCGTCGCACGAGCGGCCGAGATCGTCGTCGACTTCGGAGTCGAGTATCTCGTTGTATCACTCGGGGTCGACTCGGGAGCCAACGATGAGAACTCCCCGTTCGGTGTGACCACCGAAGGGTTCGGACACGTCGGCGACCTGCTCCTGAGTGTCGGACTCCCCACACTGCTGGTGCAGGAAGGTGGCTATTCGCTTCCCGACCTGGCGGCTGACACCTCCGCTGTGCTCCGACGGTTCTCGGGAGTCTGATCGTCCCCGGGCACCCGAGACCTCACCATTCGAGTTCTCGTCTTCTCGCCTTCTGAGACGAGTCTTTGAGCGGCGAGGACAAAGACGACCACGGTCGTACCCGCATACATGCCGAGCATGAGAGGTGAGTCGGTGTCGGTCCCTGACTGGATCCCGTGGAGCAGGGCAGAGAGAAAAACACCGAACGAGGCGAAGTGGATTAGACGCCACGCCCGTTGCCCGATAAAGCGGCGAATGTAGAAGCTCGAGACGACGACAGCCAAACCGTAGAGAGCCACCACCCCGAGCCCCACCGCCATCGGTCTCCAGGAGGCGACACCCGGGATGAGGATCTCACTCCAGGAGAACGGAAGAAACTCATGCACCGAAAGGACCGAAATGTGTACGAGTGTCGCCACCAGTGCCCCCAGCCCCAAAGACTCGTGGAACCACGTCAATGGCCTGGCCTTGACCCATCTTCCCATCAGCTTCGTGGACACGAGAAGACCCCAGATCACAGTGCCGCTGAGCAGCATGAACGCGGCGATTCCCGACCCACGAATCAAGAGCCACTCGACGCTCATGCCACCAGCTCCACATCATGGGTCCCATAGACCGAACCGTCGTTCCAGATGACGACCGAACCGTGTACCCACGGACATTCGTCGGCCCACACCAGTCCGTCGACACCCTGGAGCAGAATCGCCTTGGCGGCTGCCTCCGCCTCGACCGCCGAGCTCGCAACCGCAGTCGCGCTCAGAATCGGGGTCTCGACGGGTTCCATGGTGGACGGGTCGATGATGTGACTCACCTCGCGTGAGCCCACTTCCCATCGCCTGCGGGCGATCGAGCTGGTAGCCAGTCCACGCCGGCCAATGTGGACCTTCGCCACGACATCGCCCCACGGGTCGATGATCGAGGCGACAGTCGCGGTGTCGTTGCTGCGCATGTCGCCGCCGGCGGAAACCACGACTGCGAGACCCCGGGCAACAGCCTGGTCACATGCCCAACCTTTGGCGACGCCTCCCAGGTCAAGCGTGGTTCCCGAGCCCAACCTGACCGCTCCGTCGCCGAAGGTCCAGGAGACCTGGTGTCCCTCCGCCGGGGAGTCGGCAAGCGAGATGACCTCGGGGAACGTGCGGTCGTAGCCCCAGGAGGTGAGTACGCCCCCCACGCCGATGTCCACCAGGCCACTCGTCAGCTCTCGCAAGTGCGAGGCGCAGTCGAGAACCTCCGCCATCATCGGGGACACCGATGTCGCACCAGGTGCGCGGGCGTTGATCGATGAGAGCTCCGAGGTCGGTCGGAATCGACTACAGACCTCTTCGACTTCCTCGAACCACTCCACTACTCCGGTACCATCGGCCTCGACCCACGCCTCGACGAGAGTTCCCATTGCATCGAACGTGATGTGTCTCACGATCCGGCGCTTCGGGGTTGTGGCGGACTGACACCGGGAGGGTTCGCCACCGGCTCCACCACCACCGTCACCGGCTGATTCCTTTCCTCACGTGGAGGGCGGATGATGACCAAGCCGTTGGAAGGCATCTCCGGGATCGATACTTCGTTGATTGAGTCGACGACTGCTCTCTGCTGCGGGTCTGGCTCACCAGGATCTGCCACCTGCTGTGGTGGGGCGATCACGGTGGTTCCCCAGGTGACCGCGGCACC
Organism: Acidimicrobiia bacterium; assembly: GCA_035620735.1. Lineage (GTDB taxonomy): Bacteria > Actinomycetota > Acidimicrobiia > Spongiisociales > ZC4RG35 > JANQRA01. Next base: position 36,261 of record DASPGH010000051.1, read on the forward strand.
GGTCCAGACCGCGATGGCGGCCACACGGAACGGACTGAACCGACTCATCCTGTTCCCGGTGTATCTGTTGGGAAGGCAGCACCGTGCGACACGAGGACCCGCACGATCTCCGGGGCCAGGTCCCTCGAGGCACCAGCCGCGAGCAGATCAGAAGGGGCGGCAGCCAGGACCCGCTCCACCGAGTCGTCCAGCGTCGAAGCCATCTCCGGTTGTGTCACGAACGATGGCTCAGAGGCGATCGGGGGCACGTCCCCGGAGTTCAGAGAGCCGTTGAGGGCGACGAGACCGGCGATGAGCACCGCGGCGCCGAACAGGGCCACGCTTCGATCGACATCCATCAATCGTCTTCCCGCTCGTCGTGGACGTCGTCGTGGTCGTCGTCGTCTTCGTCATGATCGTCGCCCTCGCGATCTTCACTGTCGTGGTCTTCGTCCCAGGCGTCGTCGTCCTCCCACTCCAAGTCTGTTTCCCCGGTTTGGCTCGCGACGGTCGGACCCGTCCCCTGCGCCGCCGTAACGACGACCTGGGCCGGTGCAGTCTCCTCTGCCGGCGGAAGCGGAATGCCCGCATCGGAACAAATCGGACGCAGCGCATCCAGGGCAGCCTGCTGGAATGCGTCGATGGTCCCGGCTATCTCGCGCTCAACGAGGGCCAGACCAGCGGGCCCGCAGGCGCTTTGCAGATCGGACGAACGGGCATGGGTTGTCGATGTCGACGATTCGACGAAGGACGCAGCCGGCTGGCTCGGGCCCGGACCGGGGCCGGTGTCAGCGCCGACATTGGGGATCAGAACCGCGGCAACGGCGCTCAAGGGGACAAGAAGTGAGCCGATGGCGAAGGCGAGAGACGTCTTCGGCCCTCTCTGAGATCTGCCCGTCATCTCAGATACCCAGCAGAATGCACTCGGCTGGGCATTCCTCAGCAGCCTCGATCACCAGATCGAGCAGTTCTTCGGGAACTCTTGCCGCGCCTGCCATCCCGTCGGGCCCGTGCCCTGCACCCTCGTCTCCGTCGAAGACCGTCGTCTCGCCGAAATACCGGTCGCTCTCCTTGACCGCCCACGTCCCATCAGACCGGGGGTGAAAGACTTCGGGTGCGATCTGTTCACATGTCCCAGCTCCCATGCAGCTGTCCCGGTCGATCCAAACTGTCCTCACGAGGTTCCTTTCGCTTGTTCCGACTGACGATGGCCAGGAGGCCCTCAAGACCTCCTCAAGGTGGCGTCAACCAACCGTCAAACGTTCTCGACGATCTGTGAGACCCGTTTCCGATCACCAACGGCAAATCCTCGGCTATCTTGTCCCGGTTCTCCTCCGCGGGAGGCGCGGATCGTGAGCTCGAGTCGATGGTTGGGTCGGGATGAACATGGTGGCGTGCCGAGTCAGGTTCGGCCTGATTTCCTGTTGCCTCCCCACTGGCGTCTAGACGCCATCTACGCCACTACGAGACCTCACCACCCCGCTGTTTCGCCCGACGCCAGCGCCATCGCTTTCATACTCTCCGCCGACGCGACCAGCGACATCTACACGGTCCGGGTCGGCGGCGGACAGCCACGGCGGCTGACAACCAACCGCAGACTGGCCTCCTACTGGGAGGACACGGGGCCGAAATGGTCTCCCGACGGGTCAACCATCGCCTACACGTCTGGTGATGACAGTTTCGTTGTCGATTCCGAGGGAGGGCCGCCCCGTCGTCTACCCGAGGTTGCGTTGGGCAACTGGCTGACCGACACGCAACTCGTGGTGATCGTCGACCGCAAACGCACCAGCCGTCTTGCCCTCGTCGACGTCGACGACCCTTGGCCACAGCCCTTCGGTCCCAAAGGTGGCGACGTGGGTCAGGTGTCGATATCGGGGGATGGTCGGGTGGTCGCCACGTTTTGGCCGAGGGACGACTTCAGTCGCTCCGACATCGTCGTGGCAACGCCGGGTGGCGAATGGTCGACCCTCGTCGGCCACGAGGACCGACGGGCCCTCGACGCCGCGGTGAGCGGCACGAGGGTCGCCTATGCCCTCGAGGATGGGGACTGGCGCGCCGTGTACCTGACCGACCTGGATGGAACGAGCCACGATCTCCTGGCAAAGGACGACGCCGACTTCAGCGACCTGAACTGGTCTCCCGACGGGAGCACACTCCTCGCCATCCGCACCCACCGCGGACAGGCCGATCTGGTGACTATCGCCGAGGACGGCTCCGTCGAGGTGGTGGAGGAGGGCGGTTTCTGGCAGACACCGCAATGGGCAGGGGCGTCAATCGTTGCCGCCCACGAATCCCACCACCGAGCGCCGCGTCTCGTCTCGCTGGTCGGGACCACCTCCAGTACCCTCCTCGACGGAGCGCCGGCCGCAGTCGCCACGGCACCCCACCGCTCCTTCGACCGGGTCTCCTACATGACGAGCGACGGACTCGAGATCGAAGGGTTCCTGTTCCGGCCCGAGGACACGTCGAAGCCGGTGCCGGCGGTCGTCTATCCCCACGGTGGTCCGACATCTGTCTACGGCGACGAGTGGGACGGACACGCCCAGTACTTCATCGACAAGGGATACGCCTGGTTCGCCATCAACTTCAGAGGGTCGACTTCATACGGGCTCGGGCTCGAACGCGCCAACCACGATGACTGGGGCGTCGGCGATACCCGGGACTGCATCGAAGCGGGGCGCTACCTGCAGGGCCTCGACTGGGTGGATGGTCAGCGACTTGCCATCTTCGGGGCCAGCTACGGCAGCTATATGGCTCTCACCAGCCTGGTCCACCCGGACAACCCTTTTGCCTGCGGTGTCGCCAAGTACGGCGACAGCGACATCCTCACCTCCTGGGCGCAGGGGGACCGTCCCGGCGGCGACGATCTGGAGCGGATGATGGGCCATCCCTCAGAGAACCGGGACGCATATCGCGCCGGCTCGCCGATCCACCAGATCGGGAGCATCGACAAGCCAATTCTCGTCGCCCACGGCGAGAAGGACGCCCGCGTGCATGTCAAACAGGCCGAAGAGCTCGTCGAAGAGCTGAAGCGTCTCGGCAAGAGGTTCGAGTACGTGACGTACCCGGACGAAGGGCACGGCTTCCTGCGCCGTGACTCCCAGATCGACTTCTACAAACGACTCGAGAAGTTCCTCGATTGGCACTTGATGTGACTTTGAGGACGGGCTGTCGGCCCGGTCCGCCGGGGGCGACGGAAAGGTAAAGAAAAATGAACAGAAGGGCGTTCGCCCTCATCATCGCTGCGGTGATGGCATTCACGGCGTGTGCCGGTGATCCAGACACCGAGGCGACATCCACAACCAGCTCAGAGACCGACGGGACGACCGGGACTACCGGGCCCACTGGCACGACTGCTGCCACCGGCGACGCCGGCGGCACGGTTCGGGTCGGGTGGGGCGGGTCACCGGACAGCCTCAACCCGGGCAACGGGGTCCTGGCCGAGGCGTACACCGTCTACGAGCTCATGTATGACACACCGATCGGGCTCGACCTGGACGGTAACTACATTCCGGAGCTGGCCTCCGAATGGTCAGTGTCGGCCGATGGTCTCACCTGGACGATGACCCTCGTCGACAACGCGGTGTTTCACGACGGGACACCGCTCACCTCCGAGGACGTCAAGTACTCACTCGAGCTTTGGCGTGACACCGAGGACTTCCCGTTCCTCCCGTCATACCCGGACGTGTTCACCGTGGAGGCACCGGACCCGACCACGGTCGTGCTCACAGTCGAAGAGCCAATCGGCAACTTCGAATCGCGCATGGTCTTCATGTACATCGTCCCCAAGCACATCTGGGAGGCGGAGTCCGATCCAGTCGCGTTCGATAACGCGGCGATGATCGGGACCGGCTCGTTCAAACTCGCCGAGTACAGCCAGGGCGAATTCGTCCGGCTCGAGGCCAACACCGACTATTGGGCTGGTCGGCCCAACGTCGACGAGGTGATCTTCCAGACCATCGAGAACCCAGACGCCCGTGTCACCGCACTTCGCAATGGGGATGTCGACATGATCACCGAGCTCCCCAACACCGCGATCCCGACCCTGGAAGGAGACGCCAACGTCGAGTTGGTGACGGGCGATCCGCTCGCCCCGAGCCTCACCGACGTGTTCTTCAATATCGTCCCCGCAGACCTGTGCCCTCCCGAGGACGGAGTCTGCAGCGGGCATCCGGCACTGCAAGACATCCAGGTGCGGACCGCCCTGGCGCACGCCATCGACAAGCAGCAGCTGATCGATGTCGCCCTCCTCGGTCTGGGAACGCCCGGAATCAGTCTGACACCGACGGGTCTTGGTGACTTCTTCAACTCCTCGCTGGAGGACTACAGCTTCGATCTCGAGATGGCGGCCGGCATCCTCGAAGACGCCGGCTACGTCGACAGTGACGGAGACGGAGTCAGGGAGTGTCTCGCCGATCAGGACTGTGAGAATCTGACATTCCGGTTCAACTACCCGAACGACAGTGACACGGCCCCTCGCGAGACCGAGTTGATCTCGGGATGGTGGAGCGAGATTGGTGTTGCCACGACTGTCCAGCCGTTGGACCCGGACACCCTGACTTCGGTGTGCTGTCCCACGTTCGACTACGACGTCATCCGCTGGGGATGGGGATCGGACCCCGACCCGGGATTCCTCCTCGGGGCCGCGTTGTGCTCGGAGATCGACTCCGGTTTCTCGGAGACCGGCTATTGCAACGAGGACTTCGACGCCCTGTACGACGCCCAGGCCGTTGAGACAGACCCGGACGCGAGGAAGGACATCATCTGGGAGATGCAGGAGATCCTCTTACGAGATCTGCCCTACGTCATCCCCTACTACGACCAGGCGGTGCAGGCCTATCGGGTCGACACATTCACCGGGTGGCAGACCGACTCGGCCAAGCTGGCACTCGAAGATCCCAGCTCGCTCAACGTGATCAGCTCGACGGGCTGACTTCGATGACCAATGGGGACGGGACCTCGGTCCCGTCCCCATTTGGAGGCTCCACTTGGCTGCAAGCCGACGTCGTTTCGTCACCCAGAAGATCGTCTTCGCCGTTCTGACGGTCTTCGCCGTGATCACCTTCAACTTCTTCCTCTTCCGCGTACTCCCCGGCGACCCGGCGGTCGGTGGAATGCGGGATCCCAGGCTCTCACCTGAACGCGTGGAGGCGCTGCGCCAGAGATTCGGTGTCGACGACCCGGTCTTTCTCAACTTCGAGGGCGGCAATGTGTTCGAGTCTCAGTACTTCGCCTATCTGGGCGCCCTCTCCAACGGAGATCTCGGCACCTCCTATGCCTTCCGCGACCAACAGGTGACAACTCTGTTGACCCACGCCCTGGTCAACACACTTTGGCTCGTGGTCCCGGCTCAGATCATCTCGATCGTCCTGGGCGTGGGTCTCGGTCTGATTGCCGCTTATCGCCGTGGCACACGGGTCGACGTGTCCGCCTTGACCTTCTCGCTCATCATGTGGTCGCTCCCCACCTTCTTCCTCGGGATCATCCTGCTCTTCCTGGGTACCACCTGGTTCGACCTCCCCGCAGCTGGACGAGTGACGATCGGTGCCCAATACACCGACGTCTGGGACCAAATCGGCGACATCGTCTCTCACATGATCCTCCCCACCGCCACCCTCTCGCTGGTGCTTCTAGGCGAGTACATGCTGATCATGCGGAGCTCGGTGGTAGAGGTGCTCGGCGAGGACTACATCCTCACCGCGCGCGCCGTGGGCATCCGCCGCCCCAGCATCCTCCGTCGTCATGCGTTCCGCAACGCCATGCTCCCCATAGTCACCCTGATCGCCCTCAACCTCGGCTTCACGGTTTCGGGCGCCATTCAGGTCGAGACGGTGTTCTCCTGGCCCGGTCTCGGCCACCTCACCGTCGATGCGGTCAATCAGCGTGACTTCCCGGTGCTACAGGGTGCCTTCCTCCTGCTCGCATTATCCGTCGTCATCGCCAACCTGATCGTCGAGCTCATCTACGGCTATCTCGATCCGCGGGTCAAAGAGGCATGAGACAGTTCTTCCGTCACCGGCTCGGCGTGATCGGCATCGCCATGTTGCTGCTTGCCATCGTGGTGGCGATCTTTGCGCCCTGGATCGCCCCCTACGACCCATACGCCAACGTCACCATCACCATCGACGACATCTATCAGCCCCCATCGGCTGCTCATTGGCTCGGCACAGACGACGGCGCCAAAGACGTGTTCTCGGCACTGCTGTATGGCGCCAGGGTCTCGTTGGTCGTTGGCTTCGCCGGCGCCCTGATCTCGGTGTTGGTGGGCGGGACGATCGGGATCATCGCCGGCTACCGAGGCGGATGGGTCGGGCACGGTCTGATGCGGTTCACCGACTTCTTCCTGGTGCTGCCCGACCTCGCCCTGCTCATTGTCCTCGTAGCGATCGTCGGACAGAGCCTGCGCAACATCATCCTCGTCATCGGTCTGCTCGGTTGGACAACCACCGCCCGTCTGATCCGTTCTCAGACCCTCTCGGTGCGAGAGAGGAAGTACGTGATTCGGGCCAAGGCAGCCGGTGCTGGCGACTGGTACACGCTTCGAAGACACGTGATCCCGCAGGTGCTGCCGCTGGCCCTCGCCAACACCGTGCTTGTGGTCTCTCTGGCCATCATCGCCGAGTCGACACTCGCCTTCCTCGGTCTCGGCGACCCGCTTCTCATTTCGTGGGGCCAGATGCTCAACCTCGGTTTCACCCGTGGAGCGGTCGGAGCTGGAGCGTGGTGGGCCATGTTCCCTCCGGGCCTGGCAATCGTGTGGGTGGTCTTGTCGGTGACCCTGATCGGCAATGCGCTCGAGGACATCCTCAATCCGAAGCTGGGGCGGCACCACCTCGAGCCGGAGGTGCCGGTCGAGACTCCTCCACCCGACGTACCCGTGTCGGCCGACGTCCTTTTCCAGGTGCGCGACCTCAGCGTCGGCTTCGAGGTGTCATCTGGAGTCGTGACCGCGGTCGAAGACGTGAGCTTCGAGGTGCCGCGAGGAAAGGTCCTCGGGCTCGTCGGCGAGTCGGGAGGCGGCAAGACGACGACCGCGCTCGGAGCGTTGCGTCTGTTGCCTCCGAACGGCCGGGTCCTCGGGGGCGAGGTGCTACTCGACGGAACCGACCTAACCCGACTGGAGGAGGGGGCCCTCAGGGAGCTGCGATGGAACCGGGTATCGATCATCTTCCAGGGCGCCATGAACGCGCTCAACCCGGTGAGAACCGTGGGCTCGCAGATCGTCGAGGCGATTCGCACCCACGACGAGTCGATCGGTCAGAAGACCGCCCTCGATCGCGCCGGCGAACTGCTCGAACTGGTGGGGATGCCAAAACGACGCATCGAGTCGTATCCGCACGAGCTCTCGGGTGGCATGCGTCAACGCAGCATGATCGCCCTTGCTCTCGCATGCGGACCCGACCTGGTCATCGCCGATGAGCCGACCACCGCCCTGGATGTGATGACACAGGCACAAATACTCGATCTGCTCGAGCGTCTTCAGGAAGAGCTCTCCCTGGCGATGGTGATCGTGACCCACGACCTGGGGATCGTCAACGAGGCGTGTCACGACGTCGCCGTGATGTACGGCGGCAAGATCGTCGAGAAGGGCCCCGTGGCCCGGGTGTTCACCGACCCCCAACACCCCTACACCCGTCTTCTACTCGAGGCCTTCCCATCGCTCGACCACCCGGGCCGACGTCTCGCTTCCATCCCCGGCGCCCCGCCTTTGCTGACGGCGATGCCCACCGGCTGCCGATTCGCTCCCAGGTGCCCTTCGGCCTTCGAACGATGCCGTGAGGAGGAGCCTCATCTCTATGCGACGTCCTCGGGAGTGGCAGCGTGTTTCCTCGCCGATCCGATCGTTGTGGCAGGCGCCCGAAATGACTGAGCCCATCCTCACCATCCGGGACCTGCACATCGAGTTTCGGGGCAAGCAGCGACACGACGTCGTCCGGGCGGTGGACGGGATCTCTCTCCACCTCGATCGCGGCGAGGTTCTCTCTCTGGTTGGTGAGTCCGGATGCGGCAAGACGACCACGGCCAATGCTGTGCTTGGTCTGACAACGCCCACCGAAGGGCACATCTCGGTGGCAGGCATCGACATCGCCACTGCGGATCGCAAACAGATGAAGGCGGCACGCGCCTACATGCAAATGATCGCCCAGGACCCATACGAGTCGCTCAACCCCCGCATGACCATCGAGGACATCGTCACCGAGCCGCTGGTAGTCCATGGTCAACAGGACGATCTGCGTGAGCGGGCTCTTCGAGCCCTGGCCAGTGCCGGGCTCACCCCTCCAGAGGAGTTCATAGACCGGCGACCTCACGAATTGAGCGGCGGGCAACGCCAGCGGGTGGTCATCGCCGCCGCCCTGTCGATCGAGCCTGGTCTGTTGATTGCGGACGAGCCGGTGTCGATGCTCGACGTGTCGGTTCGAGCGGGGATCCTCAACCTGTTGAAACAGCTCGCCGACGACAAGGGCATCGGAGTCCTCATGATCACTCATGATCTGGCCACGGTGGCCGCCTACTCGGATCGGATCGCCGTCATGTACCTGGGAAGAATCGTCGAATCCGGCCCGACGCTCGACGTGATCGCCAGTCCCGAGCATCCCTATACGAGGGCGCTTCTGTCTGTGGTACCCAACCACGACCCCACCGTGAAGACCCAACCCACGTTGCTCGTCGGCGAGACGCCCGATGCTTCAAACATCCCCTCGGGGTGCCGGTTCCACCCCCGGTGCCCTGCTGCGTTCGAGCCGTGCAGCCAGATCGATCCCGTGCTCCTGGCGACATCGGACGATCGGACGTGCGCCTGCCTTCTCTACGCCGAGGTCTCGTCTCCCGCTTGACCGGACCCGAGACAAAATGGGTCTGCCGACCCGTCGAGCAGCTCTCCGCGCCGGTCGATACCAACAGGGATGACTGCTTCGACACAATCGCTCCAGGATTGGACGACCACCGCGTACGGCAAAGTCGCCAGGGGTGCCATCGCCGTCACCGGCATGACATTCGCCGTGCTCGTTCTCATGAACGCCGCCCTGGTCGATTCCGGGTCGTGGGCGCTGGTGATCCTCGGGGTTGCCCTGGCGGCGACCTCGGTACGCACGGCGCAGAGCCCGAACCTGTCGCGCATCATCGCCCTCGGCGCGACAACCGTCGCTATCCCCCTCTCTCTCCAGATCTTCTGATCACTGCGGACCCGCTAAGGGAAACCGCCAGGCGGCCACCGGCTCACGGTGGCCGCGCCACGAGTGCCTCTAGAGATCGAAGACCGCGGTGTCGGCGGTGGGGATCCGAGTCGGGCGGACGCTCCAGCCAGTGCTACTCGCTCGCAGCCATGTCGATCGCATCCTTCAGGTGAACCACACCGGCGTGATTGAGGTCGCGATGGTGCATGTTCGCCCACGGATAACGCGGCACCGGCTCTCCGATGGGAACACGTGCTTGACGCCGGAATACGCTGACAGGCTGGACCCATCGGGATCAGCCTGTCGACCGGATCAGCCATTCCTGCTCAGCCGCATCTCCTCATCCAATCGGGTCAGTTTGTGTGGGTTCGCCACGGCATAGATGCGGGTGACCCGTCCGTCTTCGACCGCGACGCTCACCGCACCGCGGATCACGCCATTGTCGTCGACCCGAACGGCCGGTGTTCCGTTGAGCCAAACGATCGTGAGTCGTGCCCCCGGCACGGCCCCGCACGCGAAGCCGCCCGATCTCGCTGGGCTCACACGCTCGGGTGTGGAACTACGTGAGGAGCGGGGGCCGACTCCCCGGATCCGACCGCCCGATGGCCCAAAATGGGGGAAATCCCCTATATACACACACCACTCCCTAGGACATGATGCGTCACATAGGGGGACTTCAGGGCAACCGATCCGTCCCTCGAAGCGACAATGGGGACCTCACCTGAAGGGCTGCAACAGCAGCCCTTCAGGCCCGTTCTGGAGTACTTCGCATAGAACGTTCAGCTACGTTCCTCGCCATGCTGCGAGGCAGTTTCACCCACAGGGGTAGCCCCGAGCTGGAGACGACCCTGCGTCGTATGGTCGTCGTATTCCGGCTGCTCGGCTGGATCTGGATGGCCCTTCTCGTAATTGTCACGGTCCTCTCCGACCCGCCGCCACGTCTCTGGATCGTCTACGCAGCGTTGGGATTGGCCACGATCTGGACCCTTCTCACCTGGTACATGGCCAGAAGCCACCCGAAGCAGCTGGCGGGCGGAGGATGGTTTGCGGTGGACACGATCGTCATGCTCGCCATCGGTGCCGCCTCGGTGGCCTCAGGAGCCAACGAGCTTTTTCATGGCGGCCTGCCTCTGTCATATGTGTTCGTCGGGTCTTTGTGGGGCGGTCTCCCCGGCTCATTGGTGGCCGCCATCCTCCTCGCCGCCGAGCAATTCGCCGTCCATGTCATCGCCGAGCTGGGAGCGGTTCGAGCGGCAGGCAGCATCATCTTCTTCATCGTCGCCGCCATCGTCGGCTGGACCTTTGACCGTCTCCGCGACTACGACATCGCCCGGCAACGTGCCGAAGGGGCGCTAGCCGCGGAGCGTGAAGCCGTCGCAGCCCATGAGGCTCGTGTCACACTGGTCAACAAGCTCCACGACTCGGTGCTCCAGACTTTCCATGCCATACGCATGGGAGCAGACGACCCTGCCCAGTCGCGCTATCTCGCCCGTCGCCAGGAGCGCGAACTCCGACGCAACATCGAAGAGTGGCGCTCTCAGTACCCACACTCGTTCCGGGCGGCGATCCTCGCGGTTCGCGACGACGTAGAGGACATCCACCGGGTCGAGATCGAGGCCGTGGTGAGGGATGACGCCGCGCTGACACCGGAGCTCGAAGCCGGCATAGAGACCGCCCGCGAGGCTTTGACCAATGCTGTCAAGCACTCCGGCGCACAACGCATCTCGATCTTCTCGGAGGTAGTCGACGGAACTGCTTCCATCCACATCCGGGACGATGGTCAGGGGATCAACGGAACCGACGTGAGCCGTCTCTCGAAACGTCTGAATCAGCGGGTGGAATCGGTGGGTGGCCTCGTAACCGTCGACAGTGGCGGCTCCGACGGCACCGAAGTGAAGATCACGGTGGGAGCCTGATGACACGTCGCATCTTCCTCGTCGACGATCACGACGTGGTGCGAGCAGGCATGAAGTCGGTCCTGGACGAGTCCTTCGACATCGTCGGGGAGGCCGCTGACGTCGATGATGCAGTCGACGGGATCCTTCGGACCGAGCCCGAGATGGTCGTGCTCGATGTGAAGCTCCCCGGGGGCAGCGGCGCAGACGTCATAGAGCGAGTCCGGCAGACCAAGCCGGAGGTCAAGTTCATGGCGCTGACGGTGTCGTCTTCTCGCGATGACGTGGTCCGGCTCATGCAGGCAGGCGTGGACGGTTACATAACCAAGACCACCGCGAGCAACGAGCTTCCCGACCTGATCGACCAGACCCTCGAGGGGCAGCGGCCGGTCTCGGCCGACGTTGCGGCGTTCATGCTCGACATCGACGAGGACATCGAGGTGGGGTCGACCATCCGACGTCTCACGCCGCGCGAGCGCGAAGTCGTCAACCTGATCGCCCGTGGTTACTCGTATCGTGAGACTGCGGCGCGACTCAGCATCTCGGTGAAGACTTTGGAGAGCCACATGGGCCACATCTTCGAGAAGCTCTCGGTGGCCAGTCGTCACGAGCTGGCGGCCCTGGCCTACGAGGAGGGGTACGTGGACCCTCCAGGTCTCTGACCACCGCCGAAACAGCCAAACTGTCTACGTGGTCTTCGTCACAGTGGCTGCCGCCGGTGTTCTCGTCGTCGCGCTGTTTCACGTTGTCGCCGGTTGGCTCTTCTCCAACAGCCTGCGGAGGCAGACCCTCCTGGTTGGGCCCAGGCCGCAGGACCTGGGTGTCTGGGTCCGGGCCGTCTCCGATGGCCGGATCGAGCTCGAATCGAAGCAGCCCCGTCAGGACATAGGCCATCCTGGGATCCTCGGGATTCGCTGGCCTGACGGGTACGCCCAGGTTGGAGATGTGGTCGCTGCCTCCGATGGAAGGATCATCCGCGCCTTCACACCTGGGGCCGATGGCGGGCCGCCCGTTTGCATGGGCGACCTGGCGAATTGTGAGCCGGTCCAACTCGACAGCTACGCCTACCCGAGCGATCCGGGTGACGTCGACCTCGACTTCTCCGAAGTCGAGTACCTCTCCCCGCTGGGCCCGATTGGAGCTTGGCTCGTGCCCTCGACCGATTCGAGTGCATGGGCGGTTCATTGTCATGGTTGGACCGCAGAGCGACGGGAGCTCATCAGGATGCTGCCCACCTTCTACCGGCACGGTCGCACCTCGCTCGTCATCGACTACCGGGGCGATCCGGAGGCACCCATCGACCCGACCGGGCACTACCGGTTCGGGCTCAGTGAGTGGGAGGACCTCGAGTCCGCGGTTCGGTTCGCCCTGGACCTGGGTGGGACAGACGTCGTCCTCACCGGATGCAGCACCGGGTCCGCACTCGTGATGGCGTTCCTGGAGCGATCCGAACTGGCCACTGAGGTCAGCGGTGTCGTCCTGGACGCTCCGAACATCGTCCTCGTCGACACATTTCGTCACGCCATGCGCGACTTGAAGTCCTCCCAGCTCATCAAGGAAATGGGCATGTGGATCGCCGATCTGCGATGGAGGATCGACTGGGAGGCAACGAACTACGTGCAGCGGGCCGATCGGTTTCTTCATGTGCCGACGCTCGTCTTCCACGGCAGCTCGGACCTCACCGTGCCCATCTCTTCCAGCAGACAGCTCGAGACTGCCGTGCCCGACCTCGTCGAGTTGGTCGAGACACCTGCCGCAGGGCACGTGCTCAGTTGGAACGCCAACCCGGAGAGATACGAGACCTACCTCGGCCGCTTTCTGGCCTCGATCCGCACCTGAGCCGTTGTGATTGTGCGTGTGCAGATACCGGCGTCAGAGCACGGCATCTGCACACACTCAAGGGTGCAGGCAGGGGACCGGATCGGTCTGGTGGGACGCAACAGGGCGGGCAAGACCACCTCGATGCAGACCGGTCGCGGTCTTTGTGCAGTCGAACCTCCACCCCGACGAAGGGTCCGACCGATCGGTATCGTCTAAAACTGAACCGCGGCGGCAGCCCAGTGGAAACCGGCCCCAAATGCGGTCAGGACCACCAGATCGCCCTGCTCGATGCGACCCTGGTTGACCGCCTGCCACATGGCGAACGGGACGGTCGCCGACCCGGTGTTCCCGTATTTGTCGACGTTGACGAACACAGCCTTCTCGTCGAGACCCATCCTCTTGCGGACGGCGTCGATGATCCTGATGTTGGCTTGATGCGGAATCACCAGCTTGACCTCCGTCAGGGAACGACCCACCTTGTCGAGCACGTCAGAGGCCGCGTCGGACATCCGCTTCACGGCCTCGGTGAACACACGCCGGCCATCCATGACCAGACGGTTGTAGTCACCGTTGGCCAGGGACTCGGCGTTGAAAGGGTTGCGGGTGCCGCCGGCCGCCAGGGTCAGGATCTCAGCAGCGCTCCCGTCGGTCCCGGTCACCACGTCGAGAATCTCGGCTCTTCCGCCGTCAGGGCCCAAAACCACCGCTCCCGCCCCGTCACCAAAGAGGACTGCTGTGGCCCGATCCTTCAGCGAGATCATCCTCGAGATGAGCTCAACCCCGATCACGAGGACTCGCTTCGGCTCCATCAGGATCCTGGATCGGGCGACGTCGAGTGCCTGGACGAATCCGGCGCAACCACTGCCACCGAGGTCATAGGTGGGGATGTTCCGACAGCCGAGGCGGTTCTGGACGAGTGCAGCGGTGTCCGGGGTCATCATCTCGGGGGTGTCGGTGGCAAGGACGATCTCGTCTATGTCATCAGGGGTCAGGTCGGCGTCTTTGAGGGCCGAAGCCGCGGCCTGGGTGGCGAGAGTCATGGTCGACTCGTCGTCCGCTGCGAAACGTCGCTCCTTGATCCCGGTCCGCTGGGTTATCCACTCGTCGGATGTGTCGACTCGTCCCGCCCACTCCTCGTTGGTGACGACGCGGGCTGGGGCGTACCCACCAAATCCGAGGATGTGTGTCATGCGGTCAGATTACGAGGACGGTCCCGACTAGGACGTCTCGAACGCCTCGAGTCGTCTCTCGAACAAGATGCGATGAGGAGCCGGCAAACAGGGCAGTTGCATCGTCTCATGAGCGGGGTACCAGACGGACCTCGATCCGCTGGTCGAGATCGAACGCGATCGACGCCATGGCCTGCACCTCCTCGGGGGTGAGAACGTCGATCATCTGATATCTGTCCGCCACCTCGGCCACGGGCTGATCCGGGTAGAGATGAGAGGTGACAAGGGCGTTGGCGAGGGTTCGATTGTCCACGAGCTCGAGCTCGTCGCGGAGTTGTTCCACCGCCGTGGCGAACTCTTCCTCAGTCGGACCGTCTGCTTGCAGAGATTCGAGATCGGCGACGATCTCGTCCGCGATCTGATCGAGACCAGTCGGATCGCCTGTCGACATGATGAAGGCCTCGGCGAACGGGTCGGGGTCTCGCTGGATGTCGATTCCCGCCTCGATCGAATAGGTCGCCGACAACTCCTCACGGATTCGCTCGCGGAGACGGGCGGTCAGGATCAACTCCACGAGACGTGCGTGGAGCCGGTCGGTGAGGTCTCCCTCGAACTCATTGGTGAAGAACATGCCGATCCGGCCCTGGTCGCCGACACCGGCTTCAACCATCCTCACCTGCACCTCCCGTGGCGGCAGCGGCTGATGGTCGACGTAGTCGGATGCCTCTCCCGGCCCGGGGAGGGAGCCTATGTAGCTGGCTGCTAGCTCGGTCATCGCCGCGGTGTCGAAGTCACCGACGAAGACGAAGGCGAAGTCGGCGGCGTCGCCGAAGCTCTCATCGAACAAACGCTGAGCTGTGTCCACATCGAATTCGGCCAGGTCATCAGACGAAGGGATCACGAAATAGCGGGGGTCCTCCCCGTAGTACAGATCGTTGAGCGCCTCCTCGAACAACAGATCGGGAACGTCGCCTCTCGATGCGTTCAACGTCTCCATCTCGCTGAGGACAGCATCGACCGCGGTGTCGTCGAAACGGGGCTCGGTCATGGTGAGATGTATCAGCTGGAACGCCGTCTCGACGTCCTGTATCGATGTGTTGACCTCGAGACCCTGGCGGGTCTCGGTGATCCACGGGAAGACACCCACGATCGCGTCGGCGAGTACGCGACGGAGAGCGGGGACGTCGAATTCCCCTACTCCGCTCCGCCCCACGATGTCCGACATCAAGAAGGCCTCGGGAAGGTCGGCCACCTCGACCCGGGAAGTGCCGCCAAACCCCTCGATCAACCCGAAGACGGCTTCGCGGGCGATGTCACTCTCCCAGAGGTAGACGGTGGCGCCGTTCTCGAACTGCAGTGTCGTGAACTCGAACCGGGGGTCGATCGTCGAAGTGATGATCCGGGCCGGTTCGGGGCGCTCCATCAGCTCGTCCCCACCCGGCTCAACATCGTGGCGCTCGTCCAGCTCGGCTGTGGGCATGGCCGCCACCACCTCGAGGATGCGTGACTCGCCCGGGATCTCGAGCCCTTCGTCATCAGGACCGACCACCAACACCATTGGAGGACGGTCCAGGATGGCTGTCAGCGCTGCATTCACATGCTCCGCGGTGATCCGGGACAGGATGCCGGTTTCGATGTCGAACCTCTGACCCGGGCTCATGAGATGGGCACCGGAGAGGTGATGGGCGACGA
Source organism: Acidimicrobiia bacterium (assembly GCA_035620735.1). Lineage (GTDB taxonomy): Bacteria > Actinomycetota > Acidimicrobiia > Spongiisociales > ZC4RG35 > JANQRA01. Next base: position 51,990 of record DASPGH010000051.1, read on the forward strand.
TCTGGGTGGTGAATTGGGAGTCCTGGGCACTCTCCCTCTGCTCGTAGATCTGTCGAGAGAAGCTCTCGTAGCTGCTGAGCTGGCGCTCGAACTCTCCCTCGGTGATGCCTTCCCTCCGGATCCGCTCCACCTCGTCGAGGACCTCGACGAGCCCGCGATCAACCTCGCCTGCCCGCACCTCGGCGTCGACGCCATCGATCGAGAAAGCCCTGGTCCAGCCGAGATCGACAATCGCCGCGCCCAGCAGGGCGCCGTCACCCGCCGCTGCGTCGTCGCTCAGCCGATTGGCGAGGATCTCCATCCCTAAGCTCGTGACGATCGATCGTTGATAGTCGCCCACGGTGTCCATCGGTGGGTTCGCCGTCGGCCAGATCACGGTCACACCGGCGATCGTCGCCTCCTCATCGACGAAGGAGACGGCCCGCGCCTCGGCCAGCGCCTCGAACTCCGGCTTTTCCCATGCCCGCGGATCATCGACCGGCGGGAGGTCGCCAAAAGACTCCGCTATCAGGTCCTCGACGGCCCCGGCGTCGAAGTCGCCGACGGCTACGATCGCCATCCGTTCCGGGTGGTACCAGTCGTCGTAAAACCTTCGAAGCTCGCCCGGGGAGGTGGTCTGGATCGAGTCGGCGGTACCGATCGGCTGGTGTCCCTCGTAGACGGTCCCGGGAAGGACGAGCCTCTCGATCTGCTCGTTGACCCTGGCAGCGAAACCCTGAGCCCGGGTCCGCCACTCGTCGAGGATGACCCCCCGCTCTTCCACGACATCGGTCTCGGTCAGAGTCGCTCGCGACGCCCACTCGCGGAGCACATCGACACCGAGGACGAGGAGTTCGGGTTTGTCCGTCGTCAGGCCCAGCTCGTAGACGGTCTCGTCGTATGAGGTGAAGGCGTTGATGTCGGGGCCAAATCGCGGCCCAAACCCTTCCAGGACGTCGATCAGCTCGTTTCGCGGGTAGTTCTCGGTGCCGTTGAACATCATGTGCTCGAGGAAATGGGCCATTCCCGCCTGGTCGCCGTCTTCTTGCACGGATCCGGCATCGACCAGGAGCCTCAGCTCGGCCCGGCCGCCGGGCGAGTCGTTCTCCCGGATGTAGTACGTCATGCCATTGTCGAGCTCACCCCGGACCACATCGGGGTCGATGGGTAGAGCCAGCCGAAGAATCGGGTCCTCGGTGGTGGTTGTGATCGCAGACGCCGACGTGGTCGATTCCGACGGGCTGGTCGTGGTGGTGGGTACGGCCGAGCTGGTGCAGGCTGCAACGACTATGGCCACGACGGTGCCAGCGGCACACCGTCGGATGCGGTCCCTCAACATCTCCTCACGTGTGTCGAACCATAAGACAGTCCACCGGGTACTTGCCCCACCGTTCTGTGCCGGTTCGTGCGCACTGAGTCCGCGCAAACCCGCACGGAGCGGTCTTATCCTCGGGTATGTGAGCGACACCCACGAGGTCTTCAACCAGGTGCCTCCTCTCGAGGGGTACAACCTCTACACGTCCGACCCGGTCCTCGACGAGGCAATAGGTCGTGAGGGTGGCAAAGACTCACGTGACCGGCTCGTCGAGTTCGGAGAGCTCAGCGGCTCGGCCGAGTATTACAGGTGGGGTTTCGACGCCAATCGCAACGACCCCGAGCTCATCACCCACGACCGCACCGGTAACCGCGTCGACCGCGTCGAGTTCCACCCTGCCTGGCACTCGCTCATGGAGACCGCCGTCGCCAACGGCAACCACAGCCTCCCCTGGGAGTCGGACGCGCCTGAAGGTGGTCATGTGATACGCGCCGCCCTCACCTACATGTCGGGTCAGGTCGAATCGGGCCACAACTGCCCGATCTCGATGACCTACTCGGTCGTTCCGGCTCTGCAAACCACCCCCGAGGTCGCACAGCAGTGGATCCCCGGGATTCTCAGTCGCCACTACGACCCCACCTTCCGTCCAGCGGCTGAGAAAAAGGGACTCCTCATGGGCATGGGGATGACCGAGAAGCAAGGCGGGTCCGACGTCCGCGCCAACACGACAACTGCGGTTCCCCTCAACGGTGGAGGGCCCGCGGCGGAGTACGCGATCACCGGGCACAAGTGGTTCACTTCGGCTCCGATGTCTGACGCCTTCCTGGTCCTGGCCCAGGCGCCCGGTGGACTCTCCTGTTTCCTGATGCCGCGTTGGAGCCCGGAAGGTCGGGTCAACGCATTCCACATTCAGCGTCTGAAAGACAAGCTCGGCAACCGCTCCAACGCTTCGTCCGAAGTGGAGTTCGACGGCGCATGGGCGCTCATGGTCGGGGAGGAAGGACGGGGCGTCCCCACGATCATCGAAATGGTGAACGGGACAAGGCTCGACTGTGTCATCGGCTCGGCGGCTCTCATGCGCCAGGCGCTGTCGCAGGCGGCGTGGCATGTTTCACACCGGGCCGCGTTCGGATCGAAGCTGATCGACAAACCTCTGATGAGGAATGTGATCGCCGACCTCGAGATCGAGGCCGAGGCGGCCACGATGATGATGGTACGTCTCGCCGGCGCCTTCGACCGCGCCGGAGCCGACCCGGCCGAGGCCGCCATGAAGAGGATCGCACTCCCTGTCGCCAAGTACTGGGTCACGAAGCGCACGAGCGAGGTGGTGCGCGAGGCTCTCGAGTGTCTCGGAGGAAACGGATTCGTGGAGGAGTCGATCATGCCCCGGCTCTACCGCGAGTCACCCCTCAACGCCATATGGGAGGGCTCGGGCAACGTCATCGCCCTCGATGTCCTCCGCGCCGCCGCCCGCTCCCCGGACAGTCTCGAGATGTTTCTGGCCGAGATAGATCTCGCCTCGGGCCTCGACGAGCAGCTCGACATGACGATCGACATCGCAAGAAGGGCCCTGAGTGAAGCGACCGATCTCGAGTTCGAGGCACGGCGGGTGGTGGAGGCGATGGCCGTTGCGTGGGCCGGCTCCCTCCTCGCTCGCCACGAAGAGCCGGCCGTATTCGAGGCTTTCGCCTCATCCCGTCTCGGGGAGAAGCATGGAAGCCTTTACGGGACGCTGCAGCCGGGAATCGAAGTCGACTCATTGCTGGAGCGAGCCGTTCCACGCTGATCGCCCATTCAGCATTCGTTAAGACCTCCCCGTAGCTTCAGCGCCATGACCACGGTCATCCTGCGTATTTACGAGGACCGCTCCGGAGGGTTACGGGGGACCATCGAGGTGCCCGGTGGCACCTCGAGGACTTTCTGCTCGGACGAGGACCTCCTTGATGCCATCTACGAGTGGTCGGAGCTGTGTCAGCCCGGGAAGGGCTCCGGCTCCACATCGATTTCGGCCATACGGGTGACGTAGGTTCCGTAGAGCCGCCGCGCAGCGCCATGCCGCCCCGACCGCCGCATGGCGAGCACCAGACCGAGGTGGGCCTTCTCGCTGAATGGATCTCTCTCGATCATCCGCAGGTACCGACGTGCCGCAGCGTCATGGTCCCCCTCCTCAGAGGACGCCTCGGCGAGGAGACGAGCGATCTGCAGATACTCGGTCCGCGCCTCCTCCCGCAATGAGATTGCCCAGTCGGCATAGGGCTCCTCCTCGAGGAACTCGCCCGAGTAACGCTCTTCGGCAACCAAGAGCAGATTCCGCCCACGGTCTCGGTCGCCTCCGAGCATGAGCCTGCGCCCGCGACGGGCGTCTTCAAGAAAGGCCTCTACGTCGATCTCAGCTCGATCGACATCGAACCTGACACTCTCTCGATCGGCGTCGAGATAGTCCACACCAGAGTCGCCGTTTGGATCGAGGACCTTGCGAATTGTGCTCAGGGCTACCGAGAGCCGGTTGGATGCCCGAGAAGGCTCGTCATCAGGCCAGAGACGTTCCAGGATCACCTCGCGGTTGAGCGGGCGGCCCCTGACTGCGAGCAACATCCACAGGATCTCCCTGGCGACACGAGACTGCCAGGCCGCCCGGGGAACAGACTCACCTCGCACAACGACATCGAAACCGCCAAGCGTCTTGATCAACAGCTGGGGCCGATGGCGGCGAGTCAGGGTCGCCTCCACGGACCGCGCCTCCCGGCTGAGCCCGGCCGCACCGTGTCGTTTCAAGACCTCCGCAGCCTGAGCCGCCCTCATCGCTCCGGCTCGCCCCCCGGTGAGCCTGGCTCTGGCCACTTCCACCCGCGCCGCGGCGATGGGCACGTCGAGTCTGCGCCAGAGCGCCGACGCCTCCTCGAGGTGTAACTCAGCATTCTCTGGGTCGACCACGGACAACAGCTCCAGGGCCTCACCGAGACCAGGCAGATCTCTTCGGGTTCGAGCGACATGCGCCGCCTTATCTGCGAGCTCGCGGGCTGCCTCATGGTCGCCGCTGTAACGATGGGCCCAACCGGAAGCGACGAGGGCGAGAGCGTGCCCGATCCCGGCATCTGTGCTGATCGCCCTATCGGCCAACTCGACCGCGGTCTGCGGGTCGCGAGGCGCCAGAAGTCGGGAGAGACCGGTGAGCGCCGGCACCAGAACCTGCAGATCCTCTTGATCGCCCGCAACGTTCAGAGCCTGTTCGTACGCAGCGCGAGCACGCACCCGATCTCCTCGCAGCCGGTAGACCTCGCCGAGATGTGTCACCGGATAGGACTCGAGCAGCGAGCCGATCCTCCGGAATGCAGTGCGCGACTCCGTGAGGTCGGCCACAGCCTCCTCGAGACGGCCCCGATATGCGTAAACCTGAGCACGGTTGGACAATGACATGCCCCGCCACAGCTCGAAACCGGTCATGTCGGCGAGCCTGAGGGCAATCTCCAACTCGGCGAGAGCAGCGTCGAACTCTCCCTCTTCGAGAAAAGCGGAAGCTCGGTTGGAGCGAATGCGAATGGTCTGAACGACGTCTCGGCCCCGCTCGGCGTGCTCGAGCGCCTTGAGATAGTGGACGTCGTTGGCCGCCCGATCGCCGTCGAGGGCCGCTACCAGAGCGAGAACGGTGTGCGCCGTTGCCAGGGCCCTGGGGTCGTCTGACTCCCGGGCCAGTTCCAGGGCTCCGTCGGCAAGTGTCTTGGCTCGATCCCTCTCGCCCCTGAGCCAGTGAGCGCTGGCGTGCCAGCCGAGAAGTGCGGCCTCGTCCCGGTTGGCACCCGTTCCCTTCTCACCCCGGCCGTAGGTTTCCAGAGCCTCTGCGACCTTTCCCTGCATGTGCTTGAGAAAGCCCAGCCGCCAGGCCAGACCGGGTGGGATAGGACCCTCGTCGGGCACCAACACTCGATACCGCTCCTCGGCCGCCTCCCAATCGCCGAGGAGCTGGCGAGCTTCGGCGTCGATGAGCGCGACCGTCGGAGTCACCTCGTCGGACGGCAGTCGGCCGATCTGGTCTATCAGCTGACGTGTATGCCCGGCGGCGATCATGGTGTCGCCCTCACGAGTGATGAACTCGGCGACAGCTCGGGGCTCGTCGCAGCGAGAGGTGCAGGTCAGGGCCTCGATCAGATTGCCCTTCGAGCGATACCACTTCGCAGCCACGGCAAGCAGCTCTCGATCGCGCTCGGCACTCGGTGGTTCTCTGTCCAAGAGGAATTCCCGGACGAGTGGGGCGACGACCTGAGCACCCGGGACGTCTGGGGCGGCACTCAAATACACCGAATAGGACCCCGGGCTCGGTGCCCCCTCTTCCAGACCGAGCGCGTTGAGAAGACCGTGCTCGAACCAGGGGAGAAGGGACAGTTGTCTGAGCCAGGTGACCGTCGTCGTGGCTTCGGCGGCGAGCAGCTCCTCGGCCAGGTAGTCAAACAGAGCTTCCCGCTCGACCAAGTGTCTATCCACCGCGCCAACTCCCTGAGCTGCTGCTTCGACAGCGAGAACAACGGCGACCGGCCAGCCGGCGGTGAGAGATGCGACTTCTTTGGCCAGCTCCTGATCCTCACGACCGAGCCGTGCGACAACTAGCTCCTCGATCTCAGTGATCGTGAATGCGAGATCCGAGGCATCCAGCTCATTGAGTTCGCCAGCAACCCGCATACGGGCAACGGGAAAAGGGAGACGCTGGCGTGAAGCGGTGACCATGCGCAGCCGAGCCGGAACGTGCCGGCACAAGGCCGCCAGGAAGTTGGCTCCATCGGCTCGCGTTCCCAACTCGTGGACATCGTCGAGGACCAGGACGACGTCCCGGCTCAGCACGAGATCGAGGTCGTGGGCGAGAGCAGCGGCGATGGCGACAGGACGCCCGGAATCGACCGACACATCGGGCCCGCGTGTTCCCTCGACCGCGGTGACCAGCTCCGCCGAGAGCTGAGGGACGACGAGTCTCAGCTTTCTCACGATGTTCCTAGCCAGAACCGAGAGTGATTGATCCGCTGGGCTCAGGGTGTGCCAGACAGCCGTACGATCGGCGAACGCCTGAGTCAGCAAGGTCGTCTTACCAGAGCCCGGTCCAGCGGTGACGGAGGTGAGACGGGGTCGGTTGGCAACGACGAGCTGCTCCACGAGCCGCGATCGCCGCACCAGTCCACCATCATCTGGTCGTCTCATCGCTGTCCTTTGGCCGGCGGGCCCCCGATCTCGGCCAGGAGCTCGAGCCGTGATCTCCCAACCTTAAGACAGCCTGAACGGCGTTGGATAATGTTCACGCCGAGGACGCCGTATGGAGGTCCGGGGTGCGGGTGGCGAGAGGCGCCGGGGGGCGCTGGGTCAATGGTCACCGGCATCGCGAGTCCAACCCGTTGGGTGGTCGGGACTGGGCATCGGACCTCTGTGGCCCGGGGACCCTTGTATGGGGCGGCCAGCGGTGGACGCGACCCGCGACGGGGCGCCTCCGCCGCTGGCTAGGGGGCTACACCCCTACCGACTGACTCCTGCGCTCGAGAAGCAGCACGTCGCGCCAGTTCCCGTTGCTGGCACCGATGCGCTCCCTGGTCCCGACGATGCGAAACCCGTGTCGCTGATGAAGACGCACACTCGCTTCGTTCTCCGGGAATATCCCGGCCTGAAGCGTCCAGAAGCCCTGTTGCTCACTGCATGAGACGAGTTCCCCCAGCAATGCAGATCCGGCTCCCTTTCCACGAGCTGCGGCGCCGACGTAGATACTCGCCTCCGCTACACCCCGGTAGACCTCACGTCTCGACGTCGAGCTCAGGGCGGCCCAGGCGACGACCTCACCGTCGATGTCGATGACGAGCCGGCAGGACTCCACGTGGCCCGCATCCCAGCCCTCCCAATCGGGAACTGAGGTCTCGAACGTGGCGATCCCGGTGGCGATCCCATCGGCGTAGACCCGAGAGACGTCGGGCCAATCCGAGGGCAGCATCGACCTGATCGTGAAAGATCCGGGCACCTCGCTGACTCTACGGCTGTCGAGCCAATCCTCTCTCAGGTCCAGACGGTGACGATCAGACCCACGATGGCATAGGCGATGATTGCGTTGACCCCGTTGATCAGGAAGTAGCTGTTGCCCTTACCTTCGTAGACCTGGTTGACGAGCGCACTGACCATCCCGAAACCGACACCCAGGACCACACCGAGCACGATCCCGTCGGCGGCGGTCTCGGCGCCGATTCCCCGGGCGAGGAGGGCAATGACGATCGTGGTGATGAAGTAGCCGATGAGCGTGGGGATGAACAGAAGGGCCAGCGGAGGTCCGTCTCCGCTGGGGTCGACCCTGGCGGCACTGGCCCACGCCTTGCTGAGAGGCGGGACCGAGTACCAGATGGCTGAGAACGCGAACCAGGCGATGGTGGCGACGACGATCGCCAGCCAATTCAACTCTCCGAACAGATCGAGAATCATTCTGTGGAGCCTCCTCTCGTTGCGGCAACGCTAGTGCTCCATCGACTGGCTAAGCAGCCAAGAGCCCTGGTGTATCGGCGTGTCGAGATCCCCGACCGTCCGTTCGCTCATGTCCTGGATGAGGTCTACCCGGTCCCACGCGCTCGAAGCTCTCCGACGACGCCATTGAGCACGTCTGCCACGGGGTCGGGCTGGTCGAGATGCACATCGTGGCCGCTGTCGTCGATCTCGACCACTTGTAAGCCAGGTCGTGCTGAGATCATCTCCTCGATCTCATCGTCAGCGATTACGCCATCAGCTGCCCTGATCAAAGGTGAGCGCTGAGAGCTGACTCCACTCGTGAGCTCGACTAGTTCCCGCTAGGGCACGCATGGTGGCAAGCATGGCCGGAGGATCGAAGCGGGACACGAATCCGTTCGGCGTCGTGGCCCGCCCTTCGACCCAAGCCGGTGTGGAAAGCCGTCCTTTCCAAAGAAACGCGCTGCTTCTTGTGTCGGCGAAACTGCCCGGCCATCTATCGAACCATGAGCGGAGAATCCTTTGCGCAGTTTTCTGATACCCAGCGGCTACGCATGGGCCTCCTCCAGCTACACACGGAACGACTACCTCGACCACTGGGCCGATGGCGGAGAGACCACCGTCAAAGAGGCGTCCTGCTCTGCCGGTCCTGCCACAGTGAGAGCATGTCAAACAGCGGGAACAGAGACGCACCCGAACCCGAACCTAGGGGTGGCAGTTTCCCCACCACCCCGGAAGAAACCGAGCAGCAAGCGGAATCCGATTGGTCGTTGACTGGTCGCACTCGTCCCGAGGGCTTCGAAGAGGCGGGCCCGGGCATGCCGTGAAGGCCTGGGTCGAAGCCGTTGGCGCGCTCAGGGACTTGGAGCCTCAAATAGACACATCGAGTCCGCCTCGATGGCCGGCACTCCTTGGCACCGGGTGGAGGTTCTATAGAGGGTCTCGATCAAAGCAGGTGTCTGATGACTGTGGACCTGATCGGCGCTGCTGGCATGTCCATTACAGGACCGTAAACGCCTTTGGCCGCGCTTTACCTTCGGCTATGGGACGAACGGCGCGGCGGTTTCAGCCTTCGAGCGTCGCTGATGGTCTGTGGTGATCGCATCGACAAAGTTGGCCAGGCTCTGGTTCGCCATCTTCTTGATGAATACCATTCCAATCCGGAAAAGAGCCTCCGACCAGCGGGGTCCCCTGAATCCTCCCCATTGCCGGATCAGGTGAGTGCCGGTCGGAGTCTCCTCGAGGTAGGTGACGACCAGCCCGCTTCCCTTCAGCGGCTTGGGCAACATGTCTTCGGTCACCACCTTCGTGAACGGCTCCCACTCGAGAATCGTCTGAGGCGTCACCCTGTTGCCGTGATAACACCGATAGACGCTGCCGACACCGACTCGCCCTCCGACGCGATCGGCGATCTCCACCCTCTCGACTCCCAACAGGATGTTACGAAACACTGGTGAGGACAGGTAGTCCCACAAGACGGCAGGGCTCATAGCGACATCGGCTTCCTGAGTGAGCAGCCGTTGGGAGTCGTCGAGAGTGATCCCCGGCTTGTCCGTTTGGTGATACACCTCGCCCAAGTCCTGCACGTAGGTCTTAACCAAGCCAAAGTCGGCAACATCCTCTTCATGTGGCACCAAGACCGTCACCTCTCGTAGACCAAGGCGATCCCAGGCGGAGTGTGTGTAGACGCAATAGGCATTCAGCCCGAGCCGATCGGTCACCGTGTTCTTCAGCAACCGGTGCACCAGGTTGACGTCGGGTCCCAACAGCTCGTCGTAGCTTCCGATGCGCTGAACCAGGAACGAGCCGAAATGGATCACGAATTTGAGATCAAGCGACGACACATTGGCACATGCATTGCATTGACAGGTGTTGTTGAGGACCATCAAGTCGATAGCTCGACGGAACGCCACGTAGGTGCCCTCGACGAGGTCGAGAAACGTTCGACCGTCGCTGAAGGCATGCTCGAAGGCGTACGAGAACACGGCGTCCCCCTCGAGTTTCGAGATCCTCATCGGGGGGCCGGCATGGTCGACGAGGAGTTGGAGCAGGTCGGTGAGAGTCCCTCGTGCATGTTCGAGTTCGGAATCGTTGAGATATCCGGTGTAGCCAGAGATGTCCGCGACACAGAGGAACGCCTGTTGCTCTTCGGGCATACCAGCCTGAGCCTAGGTGCCAATATCGAGGCCCGGTCTCAGAGGTCAGGTCGGTATTGAAGTCGAGGGCTCGAACGATCCCGATCTCACATCCGGGCCAATTGGGTCGAAACGTCCGGCTGCGTCAACGATCCCCCGCACGACGAGGCACTTCCCGTGGGGTTAGGTGCCAATGCAACTCGCCCGTCAATGGCCGATCAGCCGAATGGGTTACCAAAGGTCGTCATGCTCGAACCCCACGACGAGCACGGGACACTGAAATTCACTGCTTCACGGATTTCGCAGCGCGCTCGGAAGGACTCGAACCCTCAACCTCCTGATCCGTAGATCTCCAAGCGGCGTCCAGAGGCGTCCAAGCGGAGTCCATCCCTGCAGGAAATGCGGGCTCTCGAGTCCACCAGGGGTCGATGGCAGTCCGTGAGCATACGCAGAGAATGGCTCTCCACTTTGCTCACAGACCCGCCACGGCCAACCCACCGCGACCAGGCGGGATTGGAGTTAGGGCCCAAAGACCCTATCCCGACCGAGCATCGCGACCCTAGTTTCGCTGGAAAGGCGCGGGGATGAGCTGATGACCCATGCAGAGTTCAAACCGGTGATCGCCTCGGGGGAGAGACCCGTTCGCCCAGCATGCTCGATTCGACGCGAGGGTCCCGCCTCACGTTCCCAATTCGTCGGTCAGCCAGCCAGGACGACCATCAGCGACCTCCAAGGCTCCTTCATCGGAAGTTCGTACCACCGACTATGGAAGGTGAATCCATGAGACCAATGAGACGGCTGATCGTCCTCGTGGTGGTGAGCATGCTCGCCGCAGCGTGTGGCAACGGCGGGGGGGAGGAGGAGTCGACTTCGACCACGATCGGACCCGCCGCGACGACGACGGAGGCGACAGTCACCACGGAAGGGGGCGCGACGACCACAGAGGGCGAGCACGAAGAGGGGGAGGAAGAAGACCACGAGCACATGGAGCGCACGATCGAGGCCCCATCAGCGTCGATCACTGTCGACGGCGACGCCTCCGAATGGGACGCGCTACCCGGTCTGGACGTCACACTCGAGTCGATCCAGGGCGTCGACGTTGAATCGAGGATGGCGACGGTCAAGGTGGCTCATGACGGCGAATATGCGTATGTCCTGCTGAACGTCGAGGACGATTACAACTGGAGCGCCGAGGACGCCCATTTGTCCGCATCTCTCGCCGTGATGTGGTCCGTCGACACCGGGGCCGGTCCTCACATGGGGACAGAGGACGACGCGGGGGAGGGCCCCAGCCTCGGAATGGTCGACATATGGCACTGGGAGCTGGAGTGTGGTCTGGGTGAGGAGCAGGGGGGCAGGGTCTCCGGTCCCGGCGAGGGATTCCCCGGTAACGACGAAGCCTGCAACTTCGACGACGAATTCGCCACCGACCCCGAGACCCGTTTCGACGACGGCGACACCGAGGGCCCGGCAGGGAGCGGAGCCGAGAACAGTCTGCTTGGCGTGTTCAGCCACACAGATCCCACCGAAGATGCTCCGGGCACCTGGACTTTCGAGATGAGCAGGCCGTTGCAGACGGGGGACTCACAGGACGGGCAACTCACCATCGGCGAGACAGCACTGATGGCCCTGGCCTACTGGGATCCCGACAACAGCGTCGAGGGCTGGGACGACGATCAACACGTCCAGAGCGCCAATCAGGGCTGGATCGAGGTTTTGATAGGTTCGTGACCATGGAGGACCCGCGGCGGTCATCGACCGACCCGAGGAGGGACATGAGCTGGGTCGGGGCCGGGATCCGTGCCCTGCTCATCCTCTTCTATTTCGCGACGGCGACCGTTTGGCTTCCATCCGCCCTGTTGCGGACCGAGCCGGTCGCAACGGCGTCGAGATTCTGGGCCGACCTCATAGCCCTGCTCGCCTGGGGCATTCCCTTCGTCTTCGGGCTCTGGGGCCTCCGTACCTTGCAGCGGAGGGGCTGGATCTGATGGCTCTCGCCTACTTCGATGCGAATATTCCCTGCCTGGCGGCCTGCCCCGTGCACACCAACGCCGGGCTCTATGTCTCCGCGATAGCCGATGGAGATGATCGGACTGCCTATCTCGCCGCGCGGCTTCCCAATCCGTTCCCGTCGGTGTGCGGTCGCGTCTGCGCCGCCCCATGCGAGGAGGCGTGCCGCAGGGGCCTGATCGACCAGCCGATCGCCATCAGGGCGCTGAAGCGCTTCGTCACCGAGCAGCACGGAGTTGAAGCCGGACCCGACAACCTGTGGCACGACCTTCTGACGCCGGGCTGGACCGAGCGCAGGGAGAAGGTCGCTGTGATCGGGGGAGGCCCCACCGGGTTGTCTGCCGCTCACGATCTGAGACAGCTGGGCTACCAGGTGACCATATACGAGGCCACCTCTCAGCTGGGGGGGATGATGGTGCTGGGCATACCCGAATATCGACTCGACCGCAGGCTGCTCGCCGCTGAGATCGATTCGATCGTCCAGATGGGGGTAGACGTGATCCACGGGATGCGTCTCGGGTCGGATCTGAGCCTCGACGAGCTCAGGACGAGCTACGACGCCGTATGTCTCGCGTTCGGAGCCACGCTGGGACGGGGTCTCGACATCGAGGGTCACGACGCCGACGGCGTCTTCAGGGCCATCGAGTTTCTCATCAACGTCAACCAGGGGTTCCGTGTCGAGGTGGGGAAGCGGGTCGTCGTGATCGGCGGGGGCAACGTGGCCTTGGATGCGGCGCGCACCGCCCTGAGGGCCGAGGCGTACGAAGGGTCACATGCGATTGCGGATCTCGAGTTCGGCGCCGTCGACACCGGCGCTTCGATGACCGAGGCCGTCGACGTGGCCCGCAGCGCGGTGCGCGCCGGGGCCAAGGATGTCCTGATCGTTGCCCTCGAAGCCGACTACGAGATGCCGGCCACTTCCTTCGAGATCGCCGAGGCCCGACTCGAGGGCATTCGCTTCGTTCATCGCCACGGGCCCAGCCGGATCGTCACCAGAGAAGGCAAGGTGGTCGGCCTGGAGACGATTGGGGTTGTCTCGGTGTTCGATGAGGAGGGTCGGTTCGCGCCCAAGTTCGACGAAACCGACCGAGAGACCTTCCCGGCCGACACCGTGATCATGGCGATCGGCCAGGGCGTGGACCTCGCGGCACTCGGTGCTGACGGACCGGCGGTGACACGGAGGGGAACCATCGAAGTCGACCAGGAGACCATGCGCACCAGCCTGGCCGACGTGTGGGCCGGGGGTGACGTGGCCCACGGCCCCCGCAACCTCATCGACGCCATCGCCGATGGGCGGCGCATCGCCTCCCAGATCCACAACGCCCTCTCGGATGCGGTCGAGGAGGAGCCCATCGGGCGCATGGACGTACTCACCGCCTTTCACCGCCTCGATGACAGGTACGACCGTCATGGCAGGGTTGACATCCCCTCGCTTCCCAGTCCCCGCCGCATCGGGTTGCGTGAGGTGGAGCTCGGGTTCACTGAGAACCAGGCGCGGCTCGAAGCCAGTCGATGTCTGCGCTGCTTTGCGAACATCATCCTCGACACGTCGGCGTGTGTTCTCTGCGGCCTGTGCGTCGACGTCTGCCCGGTGGACGTCATCTCCCTCCAGCCGGCTGCGACGCTGGGCATGGGGGGTGGGACTGCCCTCCTCCTAGACGAGACCCGCTGTATCCGTTGCGCCCTGTGTGTGGAGCGCTGCCCGACCAACGCATTGTCGATGGGCGTTTGGTCCGGGGCCTCGGTTCCCACGTTGTCATCGGTCCCCGTGACGATCGGTGGTGCGGCGTGAATCCAGGCAGTCGTTTCAAGAGGAGCACCGTCGGCCAATCGATCTTCCGCGTCCCGGGCCGGGCCACTGCTCGGGAGAGGGCGGCTGCTCACTGGGCCAACTTCTTCCTGCATATCTACCCGGTGAAGGTCCGGAAGGAGGAGATCCGGTTCAGGTACTCCTGGCTCCTGGGCGTCGCCTCGGTGACCCTGTTCGTCTCTCTGGTCGTCTCCGGCATCTATCTCATGTTCTTCTACGTGCCCTCACCCACTACCGCCTACGGCAATATGCAGGACCTGCTGACCGACGTCGGTTTTGGTCAATACATTCGCAACGTTCACCGCTGGTCGGCGCATTTGATGGTGATCGCCGTCGCGGCCCACATGGCCAGGGTGTTCTATCGGGGGGCTTACAAGCCGCCTCGCGAGTTCAACTGGGTGATCGGCGTGGTTCTGCTGGTGCTGACCCTGCTGCTTTCTTTCACTGGCTATCTGCTGCCCTGGGATCAGCTGGCCTACTGGGCAGTGAGCGTCGGCACCTCCATTGCCGCGTTCGTGCCATTCATAGGACAGTGGCTGCAGGAGGCCCTCCTGGGGGGCTCCCAGGTCGGATCCGCCTCCCTGCTCCGTTTCTACGTGCTCCACGTGGCCGTTCTCCCGAGCCTGCTCGTCGTGGTCCTTGCGATCCATCTGTGGCGATGGCGCAAGGACAGCACTCTCGACCTGGAAGGAGACGATGAGGATGGGTGAAGAGCCGCAAACCAGAGATGGGAGACGCGTTCTGGGTGTGGTCCCGGGCGCCCCGGCAGCCGGGGAGCGCAAAGTCCCCGACGAGCAGAAGCCGGTAATGGTGTGGCCGCATCTTCTCGTCCGGCACGCAGTCGCCGCTCTCGTAGTGCTGCTGATGGTGATGGGGGTGTCCATCCTCTTCGATGCGCCCCTCGGTGAGATCGCCAATCCCAATGTGACACCCAACCCGGAGAAGGCGCCGTGGTACTTCGTCGGGCTCCAGGAGCTTCTCAGCCACCTCCATCCGGTCGTGGCCGGGGTTCTCGTGCCGACCGGGATCCTCATCGGTCTCGTAGCGTTGCCCTACATAGATCGGAATCCTCTCCGCCGAGCCCGCTACCGGAAGGTGGCGGTGTGGACCTTCACCATGTTCCTGTTGGCCTGGATCATTCTCACGACCATTGGATTCGTCTTTCGCGGGCCGGACTGGACCTGGGTATGGCCGTGGTCGGACGGGTGGTATGGCGAGCTATGAGCGACATGGGGAGAAGAGCGTTCCTGACCCGTATGTGGCAATGGGGGCTGGGGCTGGTCGCGGTGGCGGGAGCCTGGACCAGCTGGGACATCCTGAAGCCGGGAACGATGGCCGGGTTCGGCGGGAAGATCAAGACTGTGCCGATGGAAGAGGTGCCCGAACACGGAGTGGTCGCGGTCAACGAGGCACGGACATACCTGACCCGCAAGGACGGAGAGGTGATCGCCCTTTACTGGAAGTGTCCGCATCTCTCCTGTAGGACGGCCTGGTGCGAGAGCTCAGGTCAGTACGAGTGCCCCTGCCACGGGTCGGTCTTCAACAGGGTCGGTGAATATCGGAGCGGACCGTCGCCGCGAAGCATGGACCAGTTCCCCATAGATGTCGTAGACGGCGTCATCGTCGTCGACACCGGCATAGTCCTCACCGGGGGTCCCCCGGCCTCCGAGACGATCGACGAGCCGCCGGCCGGCCCGAGCTGCGACGAGGACCTTTCCTGATGCCGGTCGGCCACGATGCAGATCGAGAGCTGGATGCTTCCACGAATCGGTGGATGACCGCTGGTGCCATCCTCTTCCTCGTCCTCGTCGCCGCCTTTCCCCTATATCGCATAGTCGAGCCGACCAATCGGGCTGAGGCACTTTCCGACCGGATGGAACACCTTGGGGCGCTCGGCGCGGAGCTCTTCGACACCCAATGTGCCCAATGCCACGGTCTCGAAGGGCGCGGCGGGCTTGCGCCCGCGCTCCGCTCGGAGCAGTTCCTGGCGTCTGCCACAGATACACAAATACGTCAGCTGGTGGCGGTGGGAATCCCTGGATCACAGATGTCGGCATACGCCAGCGAGCTCGGTGGCCCGTTGACCGATGAGCAGATAGAAGCCATCGTCGTCTATCTGAGGTCACTCGAAGAAGGCGCACCGGACCTCGCCGATTGGCGGTATCCCCTGGCCCAGGAGGGCTTGACCGGACGGGAGATATTCAATATGGCATGCGCATCGTGTCACGGAGTCGATCTCCAGGGTGCCGAGGGTATTCCGTCGCTGGGTCCCCGCTCGGAAGCGGCTGAGGAACCCGACAGTCGGCTGGAGACTCGCATCAGCGGTGGCAAGGATCAGATGCCTGCCTTCGGGGGAACTCTCACATCAGAACAGATCCAGCTGGTGATCCAGTACCTACGATCGGTTCAATCCGGCTGATGTGCGGTTGACGGTCGTCGACCGCGTGCTCGAGCTGATGG
>DASPGH010000052.1:0-50714 GCA_035620735.1 Acidimicrobiia bacterium
GTGCGGTGCGGGGTAGATCCGCATCGGCACCTGGTAGGGGTCCTCATCGGTGATGCGGTTGTACATCTCGAAGAGGTTGGAGTAGCGGTCTTCGATCACGTCCCTGCCCAGGCGATCGATGGCGGTGGCGAAGTCGAGGTAAACCCCGTTCTTCAACGGGCCCACTCCCTTGCCGGCATCCACCATCCGCTTGGCGGCGCGTGAGGCCACGTCTCGTGGCACCAGGTTGCCGAATGCGGGGTACCTGCGCTCCAGGAAGTAGTCGCGGTCCTCTGCGGGAATCTGGTGTGGTGGGCGCTTGTCGTCGGCGTTCTTCGGGACCCAGATGCGACCGTCGTTGCGCAGCGACTCCGACATCAGGGTCAGCTTGGATTGGAACTCATCGGATGCGGGGATGCAGGTGGGGTGGATCTGGGTGTAGCTGGGGTTGGCGAAAGCGGCCCCCTTGCGATGCGCCCGCCAGGCGGCGGTCACGTTGCAGGCCATGGCGTTGGTCGACAGGTAATAGACGTTTGAGTAGCCGCCGGTGGCGAGGACGACGGCGTGCCCGGAGTGGCTGGAGACCTCGCCAGTCACCAGGTCGCGGACGACTATTCCGACCGCCTGGCCGTCCTTTACGACCACGTCGAGCATCTCGGCACGGGTGTGCAGCTTCACCCTTCCCACCTCCACCTGACGCATGAGCGCTTGGTAGGCCCCGAGCAGGAGTTGCTGGCCGGTGGCGCCCCTGGCGTAGAAGGTGCGCGACACCTGGGCGCCGCCGAACGAGCGGTTATCCAACAGGCCCCCGTACTCCCTGGCGAAGGGAACACCCTGGGCCGTGGCCTGGTCGATGATGTTCAGCGACACCTCGGCGAGCCGGTGGACGTTGGCCTCTCGGCTGCGGTAGTCGCCACCCTTGAGCGTGTCGTAGAACAGCCGGTAGACCGAGTCGCCGTCGTTGTGGTAGTTCTTGGCCGCGTTGATCCCGCCCTGGGCGGCTATGGAGTGTGCCCGCCGCGGCGTGTCGTGGAAGGTGAAGACCTCCACGTTGTATCCGAGCTCGCCGAGCGTGGCCGCCGCTGACGCTCCGGCCAGACCGGAGCCGACGATGATGATCTTGAACTTGCGCTTGTTGTTCGGATTCACCAAGCGGACCGAGAACTTGTGGTTCTCCCACTTGTCGGCAAGGGGTCCCTCTGGAATCTTGGCGTCGAGTCGCATCTCCTTGGTCAGGGTCATGACAGATATCCAAATGCGACTGCGAGTGGCGGTGAGATGAATCCGAGGGTGAGCACCACGGCGATGGTGGATGCGACATAACGGCGCCAGGTGTTGAAGCGCGGGTTGTTGATACCCAGGCTCTGGAACATCGACCAGGCTCCGTGGTAGAGGTGGATGCCGAGGAGGACCATCGCCACCACGTAGAGGACCGTCACCGGCCAGCGGTTGAAGGTCTCGATGAAGTTGGCGTACACCTCGCCCCGTTCCCACGCCTCGGGAGCCGCCGGCTGGATGCCCCAGGTGAAGTCGGCGAGATGGAAGAGGAGGAATGCGAGGAAGATGGTCCCGCTCCAACGCATCGTCCGGCTGGCGTAGTTGGCGGCGACGTAGCTGCGGGGCCCCTCATACTCGGTTTGACGTGCCCGGTGGTTCATCACGGTCAGCGAATAGGCGGCGTGGACGTGGAGGGCGAACATCACAATCAGACCCGTCCTCAAAATCCATAGGAAGATGTGCTCGGGGAGGATTGGCGTGAACAGGGCCCGCAACGCCTCTCCGTAGATGTCGATGTCGGGCTGGCCGTCGATGGGGGGCAGGAACATCTTGAGGTTCCCGATCATGTGGGCGATGGCGAAGCCGATGATGCCGAGCCCGGTGATGGCCATCACCCATTTCTTGCCGACCGCCGACCTGTAGAACTCGACCGGGAACGGTGCCCGCTTCTTCTCCGTCGTGGTGGTCACATCGCTCTCGAGGTCACTTCCCTCGCATTATGCACCACTTGCTTTCCCGGCGCTGAATTGTTCGCCAGACGGCGGATCGTCCGCATTGCGTCGGAGTCGATCCCGGGATTTGGCCCGTCCCTGTTGATAACTCGGGGTTGACGCCGCGCGCGTCATGCCATAATGTCAAACATGTAATTACACGGTTGTGAGGAGATCCTGAATGCAGAGCAAGCTCATCGAAGCCCTCGCGGTGGGAGAGCTTTCCTGGCAGGACTACGCCAATTGCCGTGGCGCCGACGCCGACCTCTTCTTCCCCGAGCGGGGAGCATCCACCCGCAAGGCGAAGTCCATCTGCGGGGCATGTGAGGTCAAAGGCGAGTGTCTGGACTACGCCATCGAGATGGGCGAGAAGTTCGGCATCTGGGGCGGTCTGAGCGAACGGGAACGACGTCGTGTGCGTCGTGAGCGTCAGGTCGCGCAGCGTCGGGTCAGCTAGGGGACGACGATGGCGTTGCGATAGCATGGTGTAGCGGTTTCCGAGATGCCGTGCACGGCCAGCGAACTTCCAAGTCTGACTCGATCAGAGGTAGAGACCGGAAGAGTCGTCTTGGTCCCGCTTCTTGGAAGGGGTCAGGGCCCGCTTCTGCATTTCGGCGAGTTGGGTTTGCGCCGCCATCTGCTGACTCCACAACGACGCCTGTATCCCGTGGAAGAGGCCCTCGAGCCACCCGATGAGCTGAGCCTGAGCCACCCTCAGCTCTGATTCGGAGGCGTTCTCGTCGGTCAGCGGGATCATTATCTCCCCGAACTCGTCCTGCAGCTCGGGGGAGAGGATGTCACGAAGCGCTTCCACCGATTGTTCATGGACCTTCGCCATCCGTTTCCGTCCCCCGTCGTCGAGGGGCGCCTGACGGGCTTCGTCGAGCATGGCCCGGGTCATCGAGGCTATCCGTATCAGTTTGGTGGGCTCGGAGACGTCGGGCGCGGCGTCCTCATCGATCTGAGCCACCTCGGCCTCGACAACGTCTGACTTCAATGTGTCTTCCATCCTCGATGAGCCTATTACCCGGTCGATCGCAGGCAAATGCCTACCTTGCCTGGCGATGCGAGCCGTCGTCGTGTTCACACTGGTCTACACGCTGGTGCTACTCGCGTATGGGTTGTGGGTCGGCAGCCCTCTGACCCTGCTCTACACCGGGATCAACATCGGTCTCTTCATCCTGTTCGGGATCCTCCACATTTGGGCGAGATGGCCGGTCCATGCGTTGTGGGCAGTCTCACTGGTGGGGTTGGGCAACATGCTCGGGGGTGTGTTGCTGGTCGAGGGCGACGCTCTCTATATGGCCCAGGTGTTGGGGCCAGTCAGGTACGACAAGATCTTCCATGCAGTGGCCGGGGCGGCGATGGTCGTGATCGCCTGGGAGGCGATGAAGCGCTGGTCCGACGGCGTCCATCACCTGGGTGGCCAGCTGTTACTCACCTGGCTCGTGGTCATGGGCGGGGGAGCCGTTGTCGAGATCGCTGAGTTGATCGGGTCGGTGCTCAGCGATGTGAGCGTGGGCGACTACGCCAACAACGCCTTCGACCTCGTGGCGAATGGGGTGGGTGCCACTGTGGGTATCGCTGTGGCCTGGTGGGTGGAGGCGCGGTCGATAACTAACTGATCACTTGCGACCCGTTTGGCTGGTTTCCATGCAACGTTTGCGAAGCGACCGATCATCGCGCTGAACATTCAGGTAGCCGTGTATTGCATCTTGTCATGGATGTATTCGGACGATCATCGGTCTGAGTCGAGCTCTCGCAACGGGTGAACTCTCAAGTCACAACCCACCTCGCATCAACGATCCGGCTGCGGCGAGTTTCGCGATCCCTTTTTGGACCGTTCACAGATCTGCGGTTGACCCTCACGGAGGGTGGCGCGAGAATCTCCTCTGGCTGGAACGGGAGGCGACCACGATACGCAACTTGTGGTCAGGGAAACCATCAGAGGCTGAGGCAGCGATAACGGACGTCGCTCCGTGCTGTTCACGAAGGACGGATCGGGGAGCCGCTCTTATCGAAATGGCTCTCGCTTTGCCAATTCTGGTCATGCTGTTGGTGGGGATTGTCAGCGCTGGTATCGCCTACAACCACCAGCTCGCATTGACTCACGCAGCGCGAGAGGGAGGGCGTTACGGCGCCACCCTTCCCGTCGAGTCGATGAGCGATTGGCTCGACATCGTCGTCGCGCAGACGGTCCAGGATGCGACCGGTGCCTTGGACGACGGCGTGCCCGGTCGGTACGTCTGCGTGGCATTCGTTCACCCGGCTGGCATCTCTGCCAACGATTCGACGGCAAGCAGAGAACTGATGGCCGACGGTTCGACC
Organism: Acidimicrobiia bacterium; assembly: GCA_035620735.1. Lineage (GTDB taxonomy): Bacteria > Actinomycetota > Acidimicrobiia > Spongiisociales > ZC4RG35 > JANQRA01. Next base: position 4,296 of record DASPGH010000052.1, read on the forward strand.
TCAGATGGAAGTGCACCCTGCTTTGCGGACGGTCGACCTGATGACGAGCGCCGCGTCCAAGTGGTGGTTGAACGTGAGTCCGACTTCAGTGTCGTCTTCTTTTCCACAACCCTCACTCTCGACGAGAAAGCTGTGAGCAAGTTCGAGGCGGCGCAGTGATTCGCCGATTGTTCGGCGAAAAGCCTTGGGACGATCGGGGTGCAAGTCTGCTTCTGATAGCCGGTGCCATGGTCTTGTTGATGGGGGCCGCCGCCGTAGCGGTAGATCTAGCCACACTCAGGTACGACATGAGAGCCGACAGGCTGGCCTCTGATGCAGCCTCGGTCGCAGGGGCTAGCGCAATCGAGCCCTTCACCGGCAGCAACGCGCAGGCAGGTTGTCAACTTGCGTGGGAGTATTTCAAGGCGAACATCGAGGACGAGGGAGTCGGGACTGCACCGAACTGTTCGACCTTCGCTTCGGCGTGCACTCCCTCTGCTGTGCGAATGACGACCGCGACGGCACCTCCCTATACCGTCGAGATCTATCACCCGATTCCCGATGACCACGAGATGATGGGGAGTCAAGGAATCAACGACATCGTCGATGGTGTGGCGTGCCAGCGGATCGGTGTACGTGTCCAACGACTCCGCGACTTCACCTTTGCCAAAGTCCTCGGGTTCAATACGGGGACGACGGATGTCCGAAGCGTTGCCCGGATCAGACCGGACGTGGGGGAAGGTGACGTTGTTCCTCTAGTCCTGTTGGAGCCGTACGACTGCGATGCGCTCACGGCCGACGGACAAGGCAAGATCACAGTGGCTCACTTCGAGGACTCACCCGGCGTCATAGTCACCGATTCCGACGGCTCAGGAGCCTGCGGCTCTTCCGCGCCCTACATCATCGAGGTCCAAGCAGTGGGAAACCAACGATGGATTCGTGCCCTCCCGGTTCCTGGGGCCGAAGGTGCGCGTTCGGCCATCCTCGCGTATGCCTTGTCGGGACAGCCAGGGGCCGTGGCAACGAGGGCCTACAACCAGGCCGACCTTACGACGCCCGTGGATCCTTCGCTCGTGGATCCCGCCGACCCGGTGGACTCCAGGTTCCAGCTATACCCCACTCCGTCGTTCAGGTCTCAGCGCGTTACCCGAGCGCCGATCGATCACCGCTACAACTGCCAGGCCACGTACCCGGACTACCTCGGTGTCACGATCGACCCCTGCACCGACACGTCGTCTAGCGATTACATAGACCAGCACATCGTGGCCTATGGCGAGCCTGCCGGTGTGCGTCCAGCCGCGTTCGACCGTTTCACCACGGAGGTCCCCGGCGACGGAGACTGCACGGTCGGATCCGGCGAGTCCTATGTGATCACCGATGATGTTTGGTTCGATTGCTCGCCACGGCTGGTGATCAACGGCGGCTCCGTGGTGATCGATGGCGCAGACGCAGTAATGGACGGAGACCTGGACATGAGGTCGAACGGCACTTTTGTGATGAATCAGAGCAGTTCGAACGATCGGTTCTTGTTCGTGCGTGATGGAGGAGACATCTTGAAAGTTGCGCAAGCAACAATCGAGTTCAACCGCACGTTCGTCCTTCTCGAGGAGGGCTTCATAGACCTCGTCGGCGGCGCCGGTGGACTTGTGTGGACAGCACCAACAGACCCGGCCAGCGTGTTCGAGGATCTCGCCCTTTGGTCAGAGTCTTCGAGTGCCCACGAGCTTGGCGGACAGGCGGGCAACATACTGACGGGAACCTTCTTCACGCCCTACGCGAATCCTTTCGTCCTCAAAGGACAGGCCGGGCAATTGCAGACAAGTGCTCAGTTCCTCACGAGGAAGCTCGAGGTGACAGGGTTCACCGAGGTTCGAATGGAGCCGGATCCAGAGACCAGCACCCTGATTCCCATTCGTGGAGTCTCGCTCATTCGCTGACCGCAACCCCCTTCAAGTGACTACCGCGATGTCTTACGATCGCGCCGTGGACATGAGGACGACGTTTGGCTGAGGAATACCCCCCGATCCTAGACGCGGCGCAAGTAGCGGAACTGCTGGGTATGAACGTGCAAATGGTTCGGCGTTACGCGCGGGAGAATCGACTACCCGCGTACAAGCTCCCCGGAGGTCGCACTTTCAAGTTCTTCAGGGACGAGATATACGAGTTCTTGAAGTCTCATCCTGCGGTGCAAGAACAGGATGAGATCAGTGAAGGTCGGACGACCTGACCACACCGAGAATCATCTCATAGGGAACTATGAGGCGTCGATGGTCGACGTCGTCGACCTCGACGTGGTCTTCGGCGATGACGGCCAGGGCTCCGATCACCATGTCGCCGCCGGGGAGGGCGAGGCGGACCGTGTGTCGGGAGGCGGAGTGCTCGTGGAGCAGCGCCCGGAACGACTCCGCTCCGGCGACTCCGGTAGCTTCCGATCGGTCACCGGGGAGGATGGACCAGCGGGCTGCGGCCAAACGAATGTCGGCGGTTTGGCCCGGGCCCTCGATGGTGACGTAGTCCTCGCCGGCCGCCACGACGGCGCCGCCAAAGGTGTGGCCGCTGAACTCAACCGAGACTCTGTTGCCGCGATTCACGAATTCCTTCGCCCGATCGGCGAGGGTGAGACGTCTCTGACGATGGAGCTCGGTGAGACGCTCGTCCTCAGCAGCCTCCTCGCTCCATTCCCGCCCTGCGCCCTGGCGCAGCTCGGAGGCGAGATCTGGATCTGGGTCGGGTCGGTTCTCCATGTTTTCGCGCTCTCGACAAACACTCTCAGTGACCAGATAGGTTGACCGTCAAATGACGTCGCACCCAACGACGCCACTCAGGGAAGCGGGCTCCCCATCGTCGGCTCGCCGGCGATTTCAACGACGGCCATCGGCCAGTCACATTCTCATCGCTGTTGTCGTCATTCTGGCATTTGTCCTCAACCTGCTGGTCCTGCGCGACCGCAGTTCCACGACTCTGATTGCTGTCGCTCGCCAACCGCTCTCGACCGGATCGGTCTTGACTCTCGACGGAGTCGAGTTCATCCCGGTCGACGCGGACTTCGAAGCTCTCGATCATCTGATCTCAGAGGACGCTCTCAATTCGTACGAAGGCTGGACACTCGACAGGGCGATCCCCGAGGGGGGGATCCTGGACGCGAGCGCACTCGTCCCGCCGGGCGATGGCTCGGGTCTGCGAACGATGAGTATCCCGATCGATCGTGAGCACGCCGCAGGCGGTTCACTCGTCGCGGGAGACCGGGTCGATGTGATCTCCGTGACCGATGGAGTGCCGACATTCGTCGCCACCGACCTCGAGGTCACGGGTGTCGCAGCAGAGTCTTCTGGTGGCATAGGGGCGGTCGCCGCATACCACGTTGTTCTCTCTGTGAACGCCGACCAGGCGTTGGCGCTGGCCGGAGCGCTCGACTCCGGCTCACTGGAGATCGTTCGGTCGACAGGTGCCGAGACAATTGACGTAGCGCGATCGGAGTCCGATGACGCCTGAGATCGCGCTCGCCGCCTCCGCCCGGGAGTGGCCGGACCGGCTCCACCGTTTCCTTCTCGACCACGGTGGCGGGCGAATCGTCGACCGCGTGATGAGCGCCGAACAAGCCGGGGAGTCGAGGTTCGACGTCCTGCTGATCGACGATGTCTGCTCATTTCTCTCCCCTCGGTTGGTACGTGAGGTCAAGTTGGGCGGCAGCGAGGTCATCGGCGTCTTCGCACCGGAGGACGGCTCTGATGCAAAGCGAAGACTGTTGGAATGCGGCATCTCGGATGTCATCGAAACCGATGCATCGCCCGAAGAGTTCATCGAGAAGGTGGGTCAGACGTTGGCTCATCGTCCGGTCACAGACATTGACAGCGGACCCGCTCCGTCCACAGTCAGCATCGGGATAACGGGTCCATCGGAAGGCGTTGGAATGACCGAGGTGGGCATCGCCCTGGCATCGGCGTTGTCGACCAGGGTGTCCACAGCTCTCGTCGACATGGATCCTGTTTGGCCTTCGGTGGCACAACGTCTCGATCTGGGTCTGCATCCGAACATACGGACGGCTATCGATCATTCGCTCCACAACCCGGATCGATTGGGCGAAGGGATTCATGAGATAGGTGGGCTGAGCGTCGTGGGCGGCCGAGCGGACGGGGGGAGTGGTTCGCCGGTCAGCCGACATGAGTCCAAGTCCTTGATCGATGCACTGGGATCCGTTGCCGATGTCGTTGTTGCAGATCTAGGGCCGGTCAGGCGACTCGAGGGTGGGCTCGTCCGAGAGTTCGACAGCGTGATCGTCGTTGGGTCGGGCGGACCCGTCGGTGTTGCCCGCCTGATCCGAACCTTGGCCGATGTAACGGCCATTGCCGCCGATCACCCGGTGCTGGCGGTCGTCAACCAGCCCGGACGGGGGTCGTTCCGCCTATCCGAGACGATGAGCGAGATTGCGAATGCATTCCCCGGCCTGCCCGTCGTCACTCTTCCTTTCGATCAGAGGATCGTCGAGGCGGCCTGGGATGGCGAGTTGGCGTCAGGTCGCGCATTCAGACGAGCCATGGAATCTATGGCTGATGTCGTGGTGAGGGTCCTGGCATGACTACAGACGTCTACGAAAGCCTGCGACGGGAGGCGCTTGCCCGCCTGGACGGCACTGGTCTCGACCCCGAGCGTGATCCCGACCAGGTTCGGGTTCTCCTCGATGCAACGGTGGAGGAATATCAACAGAAAGCCCATCTCGGAGACGGCCGCTCGCTCATTGATCCAAAGGCGACGGTCGAGCGTCTGATTCGATCCGTGATGGGACGGAGCCCGCTGCGAGATCTACTCGAACGTGAGGATGTCGAGGAGATCTTCATTGAGGGTGACAAGGTGACGTACCTCGAGGCAGGTGGTGTCTTGCGGTCATCGCCGGTTCCAACCTCGGAGGCGGAGAACCGACAGACCATCGAGCAGCTGATCGCTTCCACAGATCGCCGTCTCGACGCCTCCAACCCCGTGGCACAGGCCCGCATACTCGATGGTTCCGCACGTCTCAGCGCCGTGATTCCCCCCATTGCCGACCACCTCTCGGCAACAGTGCGTCGATACGCGTTACGACGCCAGACCCTGGAATCGCTGGTGGCCCTCGATTCCCTGACAGCTCCCGCAGCGGACTTCCTGGGGGCTGCGATGCGAGCTAGCGCCTCGGTGATCGTCTCCGGTCCGCCCGGTGCGGGAAAGACATCCTTCCTCTCGGCGCTGATGAGCGCCGTGCCAATCGACCACTGCATTCGCGCCTGCGAGGAGGTGCGCGAGCTACACGTCCCCCTTGTTCACGGGTCCTATTACGAAGCGCGCCCACCTGCCCTCGATGGGTCGGGTGAGGTGAGTCTCCGCGATCTGGTGAAGGTGACCCTGGCGATGCGACCCGATCTGATCGTGGTCGGCGAGGTGAGAGGCGCTGAGGCTTTCGAACTGACGCGCGCGGTGAACGCAGGTTGCGGCCTCGCCTGCACAGTCCATGCCAATTCGGCTCCCGACGCCCTCGAGGCCTTGGTGAATGCGGCCCTGATGGCCGGGGAGAACGTTCCCGAGCGGGTGGTACGCAAAGTGTTCTCCTCGTCGATCGACTTTCTGATCCACCTCGATCGCAGTCCCGACCCAACGGACAGCAGCATTCAACGACAGACTCTCGAGATCCGTGCCCTGGTCCCGGCACTCCACGACGACTTCACTTCAGAGCCCATCTTCGTGCGAGCAAGGGTGGGTGCACCGATGGAGTGGACGGGAGCCATGCCACCCGGAGACATCGCCGAGCGAATCGAGCTTGTGCTTCCTCCGGGGATGTCAGTTTCAAATGTTCTCGAACGGGGCTTCTCGTCGTGGTAGTCGTCGCTGCTTGCGTCGCCAGTTCCCTCGCCGCCGGCCTTCTGGCGCACGCGATGGCGAATCGGGTACGACGTCCCGGCCGAACAAGCCGCGAGTCGCTTCCCGGTCTGGACGTGTCCACCTACCAATTCTGGGCAACGGTCATCGGTGCGGGCGTCGTGTCATACCTGGTCGTCTTTGCGGTGACCGAGCTCGTGGTGGTCTCGCTCGTCCCGGCCTTGGTGGTGGCGACACTTCCCAAGGCCTACTTCGCCCGTGCGAGATCGCAGCGGCTGGCGCGCATCCAGGAGGCTTGGCCTGACGGTCTTCGCGACCTTCTCTCTTCGGTGAGATCCGGTGCGTCCTTGCCAACTGCCATCGAAAACCTGGCCACCTTCGGCCCCGAGCCACTTCGAGAGGCATTCGGTGGGTTCGACGTCTATTCAAGGAGTCTCGGAGTCGTGAAGGCGCTAGAGCTAGTCAAGGACGACATCGCGGATCCGACGGCGGATCGGATCATCGAAGTCCTGATCCTCGCCTATGAGCGCGGCGGGAGTGTGGTTCCAGACATACTGGAGGATCTGGCCGAGGCGACGACCAGAGATCTCTGGACCCTCGAGCAAGTAAGGACCGAGGCACTCGAGCAGAAGATCAACTCGAGGGTGGTGTTCGTCCTGCCGTGGCTGGTGCTGGTGGCGATGACGGCGCGATCGGGCGCGTTTCGTGACTTCTATTCGACACCGGCCGGGCTGCTCGTTGTCGTGTTCGGAGGCGTGATGAGCCTGATAGGCGTGGCAATCTCATCGCGCCTGGGCGCACAACCCACAGAGCCGAGAGTGTTCGGGAGTAGAGAGACATGACCCCGATGGCGGCTCTTGCCGCATCGCTCACAGCCCTTGCGGCTGGGCTGATCCTTCGTCTCGTGGCGCCACCTCCCCGCCGGCTCCGCACCCGTGTGGGGCCGTACTTGTCTCCAACCCTCGCCGCGATGGGGCGCAACGGAAGCGCCGGACCGATCAGCTCCGTCTTCGGTCCCATCATTCGCGATGTCGCCGACTGGGTCGGCACGAGACTCGACCGAGCGGGATCCGAGGTGACGCTGCTCAAACTGAGGCAGGCGGGTTGGTATAGGGGCGTGGCTGAAGACCGGATGGTCACCGCCTACAGACTCGCCCAACTGAGGAGCCTCACCGTCGGCGTGCTTGTAGCCCTGATTCTCGGTCAGGCACTCGACCTGTCGATGACGCTCCGGCTCGTGCTCCTCTCCCTCGGATTGCTGGTCGGCGCAACACGGGTGAAGGGACGTCTCGAGAAGGCGATAGATGCACGTCGGGAGCGAATGAAGATCGAGGTCTACACCGTCAATCAACTCCTCGCCATGCGGGTTCGTGCGGGTGGAGGCGTCATCCAGGCGGTGAAGGCGACCGTCGATCGAGGTCACGGCGAGGTGGTCGCCGAGCTCGCCGAGGCGCTACGACTCCACCGTTCCGGGTGGAGGGGACCTGATGCCTTTCGCCGCATCGCCGAGCTGACCCCCGAGCCCTTCTGCTCGAGGACCTACCGGCTGCTCGCCTCAGCCGAGGAGCGAGGAGCAGATCTGGCCGGTGCTCTTCTGTCGCTTTCCGAGGATGTACGTGAGACGAGACGCGAATCGATAAAGAGGACGGCCACCAAGCGGCGGGCGGCGATGTTGGTTCCAACCATCGCCATCCTCGCTCCGGTGCTCATCCTGTTCGTGGCCGCTCCACTCCCGTACTTGATAACTGGCTGGCGATAAAGGAGGCAAGATGCTGCCGGCTTTGAGGGCATGGTCATACGCCATGCGGAACGACGACCGGGGACTAAACACAGCCGAGCTCATGGGCAACGCCGCCCTGGCCATCGCTGCACTCGTGGTGATCTGGGGTGCGCTTCAGGCCCTGGGCGTAGATGTCGTCGGGTGGATCAGGTCTCAGCTCCTCGGCGGCTGAGGGACCGCGGGGTCAGTTCAGTCCAATTCGTGCTGGCTTCAGCGCTCGCATTGTTCCTGTTCGTCGCCCTGGCCAATGTCGTCGTAGTCCAATATGGGCGAGGGGCGATTCGATCGGCACTGGAGCAGGGTGCGCGGGCCGGGAGCGTCGGTGGTGTGTCGGTCTGCGAGAACACGGCACTCACCGTGGTCGAAGACCTTCTCGGTGGTCGGATGTCGGACGATCTGTCGCTGACGTGCAATATCGACGGCTCGGCGATGGTCGCCGCCGCGACCGTGACATTTGAGTCCTGGACTCCACTGACCCCTGATTTCGGTTTCACTCTCACCAGTCGAGCGGTGGCCGAGCCGTGAGGGATCGCGGTCATGCCGGCGTCGAGCTCGCCCTCGCCGTCGGCGTTCTCCTCTTCCCGGTCGCCCTGGTGATCACGGCGTTTGGTCCCTGGTCCGAGCGGAGGGTCGCGGCGGAAGCCATGGCCTCCGAGGCCTCTCGGGCCGCGGTCCTTCAGCTCGATCAGTCCGCCGGTCACACACAGGTGATCGCCGATGCCGCAGGGCTGGGCATCGACCCGTCCCTGGTCAGAGTGGGTTGGTGTGGCGCCGATCCCGCCCCGATGAATCGCCCCGGCGGTGTCTGTCAGTTCACACGTGGATCCGTCGTCGCCGTCACGATCGAGCTTTGGACACCATTGATCACCACTCCATGGGGAGCGGTGGGCGGGTTGTGGGCGTCGGCCGACCACACCGAGCCCATCGACCTCTACCGGAGTCTGGAGTGAGGTCTTCTGATGAGGGGTCGGTGACTATCTGGGTTCTCGGGCTGTCGATTCTCCTTCTGGTCTTCGGGGGTCTTGCTCTCGACTATTGGCGGGCTCTGGCGTTGCAGCGCGAGCTGGCGTCGGTTGCCGATTCTGCGGCTATCGCCGCCGCCTCGGGAATCGATGAGGAGACCTACCGAGCAACCGGTGACTTGGTGCTGGAACCAGATCGCGCTCGGAGACTGGTCGACGCGGCTGTCTCATGGCAGGGAACCGAGGTTGTCTCGACTGATGTGGTCGTGGACTCGGATTCGGTGAGTGTCACGCTCACCGGTGTCGTGGAACTCGGTCTCCTCGGCGTGTTCGTCGACCAGGACGAGCCCCTGACCGTGCGAGGTGCGGCGACGGCCGTCCCGGTCCTGGTGCCCTGACCGATCTATCCGAATCCCTCGGGGAAAGCCCGGGCCGGCACGGAACGTTCTAGAGCTGACCCATCGGGTGGTCGTCTACTTCCCTGACAGTCTCACCGCAGTACTGGCACTTGGCCATGCCGGCCGGGACCAACGAGTCGCACGACGAACAGGGGACCGGGGCGCTCTTGATGCGGCCGTCAGGAGTTCCATCCGCCTGGTCGAGCTCTTCGAGCTTCGCCATCAGTTGCTCGGCGGTGAAACCCTGCTCCTCGAGCAGGGCCCACATACCGCGCACGAGCATGGCCATCATGTCGATGCGCTCATTGATGTCCTCGATACGATTGGTGTGGATCGTGGCGTCACCGACTGCAGCGCTGCGCGCTAGCGAAGCAGCCCGACCAGCGGTCTTCGAGCCTGCGGAGTATCCCAGAACGAACTCGAGCATGTCTCCATTATCGGTGTCTGAGACTCCCGACGTAACCCGTGAAACGGTCTCGAAGGTCAGGCATCTTCTGACGCATGGCAATCTCGGAGGCGGCCCGCAGCGATCTCTACTGGTCTTCGCGACGTCCTGGGACCAGAACGGGCCGAGACTCTCATGAGCGCCATTCCCCTCCACGATCTAGACGAGGTAGCAACCAAGCGTGACATCGCCGAACTGCGCGGCGAGCTCGAGGGTGACATCGCCGAACTCCGTGTCGACGTGTCCGACAAGATCGATGCTCTTCGCAAGAGCACGACCACCTGGGTTCTCGCATTGGCCGTCACGATCATCGGCGCCATGACCACTCTCATGGTGGTTGCCCTCAACGTGGGTTAGATCGGCCGTCTCCTCTTCGACGAGATGACGCCTGTGTTGAAGCCGGCAAGATGGAGACGTCCCGAAAACCGGGCGTGCTCGATCTTCAGGCATCGGTCCTGGACCACCAGTAGCCCGGCATCGACCGCCTTTTGAGCTGCCTCGTCGTGGCGAAGGCCGAGTTGGAGCCAGACCACCTTGGCACCGACCTCGATCGCCTGGTCGACCACTTCCGGAATCGCCTCATGGCGCCGGAAGACGTCGACGATGTCAGGTACCTCCGGCAGGTCGAACAGGGTGTCGTAGGTCTTCAACCCGAGGACCTCGTCGTAAGCAGGGTTGACCGGATAGGTGCGGAACGGGGTGCGCACCAGGTAGGAAGCTACGAAGTTGGAGGAGCGAATCGGGTTTGATGACACGCCGACCATGGCCACCGACTCGGCACTCTGAATGATCTGCAGCCGCTCGAGCGCCGTGGCATCGGGAACTCTTGTCGCCGTGGTCAATGTGCTGCCTCCAGCGCGTGATCGAGGTCATCGATGATGTCGTCGACCGTCTCGATGCCGACCGAGATCCGGATCATGTCGTTGCCGACACCCATCGCCTCACGGTCGTCCGGAGGGACTTGCTGATGGGTGGTAGAAGCGGGGTGGATCACAAGGGTCTTGGCGTCGCCGACGTTGGCCAGATGAGATGCGATCTCGACGTTCTCGATGAACTTGACGCCGGCGTCGTACCCACCCTTCAGACCGAAGCTGAACACCGCTCCCGGCCCCTCCGGCGTGTACTTCTTGGCCAGATCGGTCCATCGATTGTCCTCGAAGATCGGGTAGCGCACCCAGGCGATGTCGGGGTGCTCGACCAGATGACGAGCAACTCGAGCAGCGTTCTCGACATGTCGCTGCATCCGTAGAGAGAGTGTCTCCAGCCCGAGCAGCAGGAGGTACGAGTTGAACGGAGATATGGCGGCTCCCACGTCGCGCATCACCTCGGTGCGCGCCCTCATGAGAAACCCGTATTCCCGGAAGTTCTCCCAGAAGTTGAGGTCGTGATACGACGGTGACGGTTCGCTGATGATCGGGAAGTTGCCGTTGTCGTATGGGAAGACCCCTGACTCGACGACGACGCCGGCGATCACCGTCCCATGACCGCCGATGAACTTGGTCGCCGAGTGGACGACGATATCGGCGCCCCACTCAATCGGTCGGCATAGATACGGGGTGGCGAATGTGTTGTCGACGATGAGTGGGATCCCGTGCTCATGGGCGAGGTTCGCGTAGTGCTCGATGTCGAGGATGTCACAGCCTGGATTCCCGATGGTCTCCCCGAAGAGAGCCTTGGTCTGCGGGGTGATGGCTGCCTTGACCTGATCCGGGTCGCCAAAGTCGACGAAGGTCACGTCGATGCCCATGCGACGCACCGTCACGTTGAATTGAGTGAACGTCCCGCCGTACAAAGCCTTTGAGGAGACGATGTGATCTCCCTCCTGAGCCAGCGTTAACAGGGCCACCAGCTGCGCCGACTTGCCGGACGCAGTCGCTAGCCCACCGAGCGCCCCTTCCAAAGACGCCACCCTCTCCTCGAAAGCGGCCGAGGTCGGGTTGGATAGCCGGGTGTAGATGTTCCCGAAGTTCTGTAGCGAGAACAGGTCGGCGGCGTGCTGGACGTCTTCGAACACGAATGACGTGGTCGCGTAGATGGGCTGGGCCCTTGCCCCGGTCTCCGGATCGGGCCGCTGGCCGGCATGGACGGCCCGTGTGTCGAAGCCGTATTTGTCCTCTGTGGTCATCTCGGGTTCCGATCTCGTCGAGCCCTGTGTCGGAGGCAACCGACACAGGGCCGACGTTATTCACTCAGACGAGATGCACCGACACCGGGATCGATGTCTGCAGGGTGTGACCCACCGGGGAGGTGGAGACGACCTTGCGGTGCAGGTCCTCGATCTGACTGTCGGTGGCGTCGGAGTCGATCGACACGGTCGCGTTGATGGTCTCAAAGCCGGCGTGGCCGTCGGAGAGACCGAGGAACGTGTGCAGGTCGAGGTCACCCTCGAGCTCGATCCGGAGGCTCTTCAACTCGATGCCGGCTGCGGTCGCGTTTGCCGCGTAACCCACGGCCAAGCAGTTGCCGAGCGCCCCGAGTAGCTGTTCCACTGGGTTGGGGGCGGTGTCGTCACCTCCGAGCGCCGGCGGCTCATCCGACGGCACCGGATCGAAGTCCCGGCTTCTCGCCTCGGAGCGGAATCCGCCCTTCCAGTCGACGGTCGACTTCCAGATCGTGCTGGCGTTGGTCGGCTCGTCCTTGATCGCTGACACCAGCTCGCCCACGGCGGCGATGTCTACGGAGTTGAGTTTGTTGATGGTCGTTGTCATGTCGTGTCCCTTTCTGAGCGCGCGTTGAAGCGCAAAATGAGTCTCTGTGTCGACCCGCCTTTGAGCGGTGGGGTCTCAGCTGGACATTCGACATCGACGGGCGTGAACGTAGAGGCCAATGGATCTGAGGATCGTCTGCTCCACTTCGTTTCTCCTTTCTCACTCGCTGCCCCTCGGGTGAGCCCGAGAGTGGGAGTTCCCCTCGGAACTCCTTCCTACGCGCTCTTTCGAGGCGCCGCGAGCGGGAGAACCCGTCTCGGCTACTCATCGATCAGGCATTGGCACCGTGTCTACGGTTGCCGCGGCTTCACAGGGCCTGTCCCTCCGCCGCTCTTGATGAGCGCGTTCTTGTGATCGCTCAGTAGAGCAATTCTGAACTCACTCGTCAAGAATGGGGCGGTCACTCCTCTTCGTCGGAGGGCTCCATCGGCTCCAGGCGAAGGGTGTTGTCGAGCACACCTGCCCGGGTCATCCGGTCGAGGGACCCACCCGCCGGGTACTTCTCGCGGAGAGCGTTGGAGACGGCAACGATCTCGTCGGGATCGGAGACGTGGATGGCGCGGAATTCGATGCGTTCGTCTCCGACGTGGATCGCCAGCAGCGGATTGGCCAGCGCCCGCTGATACCAGTGCCCATCGTCGCCGCGAACAGATCGGACATAGACGGTGCCGTCGACGACCACGATCCAGATGACGGTCTTCACCGAGCCGGAGGTCGAGAAGGTCTCGACACGGACCTCTCGTGTCCGGTCGATCAGGGCGAGTTGTTCGTTGGTCAATGTCATGGTCTGAAGGTACCGCGTTGGCGGATCCTGTAATCCTGGCGCGGTCTCACCTTGACCGCTTTTGCGGGGACTGCTCTACTATCGCCGGTACAACGCGTTCATCTAGAGCGGTGGAGGGACAGGCCCTTTGAAGCCGCGGCAACCGGGTCAGATCGGTGCCAATGCCTGCCGATGAGCCAGCTGTAGGCGGTGTTCCGCTCGCAGCGCTCAACGAGCGCGTAGACGAGAAGGAGCCTGAATATGCAACCGCCAATCGACAACACTCCAGCGACCCCCGTGATGTGCGCCTGTCTCTGCTCCCGGGCGGTTCATTCGAGTCCCTGACCGTTTAGACGCCAACCGCCCAGGGAGCCCCACGGGGCCAAGGCCCGCCACCGGCGTTCCCCTGTGAAGTACCCACATCGGGTGTTTCGAGATCCCAACAAGCATGAGGAGAAACCCATGACGACAGTGCAAGAGAAGTCAGCCAACAACGGAGTCAATGTCGATCACCTGCTCGGTGCTCGCAATGCCCTCACCGAGGCCCCCGAAGGAGCGAAATTCACCTGGCGGGCGACCAACGAGTGGAAGGTGGGCACCCACAGCGAGTCGAGGGTCGAGGAATTCTTCGGTCTCGGTGGCGATCAGACCCACAAGTCGACCTTCACCTTCTCTGCCGACCATCCCGAGGTCTTCGCAGCCGAGGACAAGGGGGCTACCCCTGTCGAGTTCGTACTCGTCGGTCTAGCCAGCTGCCTGACCGCCGGTGTGGCCGCAGTCGCCCAGAACCGCGACATCCAACTCCACTCGGTGAAAGCAACTATCGAGGGTGACATGGACATTCTGGGGATCCTGGGTGGTGACCCCGAAGTCCGCAATGGCTTCAACAACATCCGGGTCAACTACGAGATCGATGCCGACGCCACCGACCAGGAGATCGAGGCCCTCGTCGCCCAGTCGCAGAAGCGATCTGCCGTATTCGACGTCATCACCAACCCGACCAACGTCGCGGTAACCGTCAACAGCTGAGCCAATGCCCAGCCCCGTGATCCCCATACCGACAGTGGTCATCGGGGCCGGGCATGCCGGCCTCGCAGTCAGCTATCTCCTCGGCCAGCGCGGCATCGACCATGTCGTGTTGGAGCGGGGCGATGTCGCCAACACCTGGCGGACCGAACGATGGGATTCCCTGCGTCTTCTGACGCCGAACTGGCAAGCCCGACTCCCTGGCTTTTCGTACCAGGGCGACAATCCCGACGGCTTCATGACGATGCCCGAAGTAGTCGAGTTCATCGACGGCTACGCCGGGTACATCGACGCCCCCGTCGAGACGAACACGGCCGTCGAGTCACTCCGAAAGGATGGCGACCGATATGTTCTGGCCTCCCGGGATCGATCCTGGGAGGCGAGATCGGTCGTGGTCGCCTCGGGTGCCTACAACCAGGCCAAGGTCCCTGCCATCGCATCAGATCTTCCGGCTGGCGTCGACTCGGTCACTGCGTTCGATTACAAGCGCCCGGACCAGCTGCGTGACGGTGGAGTACTCGTGGTGGGTGCGTCAGCCACTGGAGTTCAGCTCGCGGAGGAGATACATCGTTCCGGTCGCCCCGTGACGCTGTCCGTAGGAGAGCATGTCCGCATGCCACGCACCTACCGGGGACGAGACATCCAGTGGTGGATGGATAGGATCGGCCGACTCGACGAACGATACGACGAGGTGGACGATCTCGTCCGGGCCCGGCATGTGCCTTCTCCTCAACTGGTGGGCACACCGGAGCGCAGGACGGCAGACCTCAACGCCCTCACCGGCCAGGGGGTCCGGTTGGTGGGAAGGATCAGCGCCATCAACGACGACACGGCCTACTTCTCAGGGTCGCTGCGGAATGTCTGCTCGCTCGCCGACCTGAAGCAGATCCGTCTCCTCGATCTAATCGACGAGTGGATCACCGAGAACGGGTTGGATGGTGACGTGCCCGAGCCAGAGCGTTTCAGCGACACAACCGTCGACGAGGACCCTGCCCTTTCTCTCGACCTGACCGATGGCACGATCGAGACGGTGCTCTGGGCAACCGGGTACAAATCGGACTACTCATGGGTCGACATCCCGATCTTCGATCGCAAAGGTGAGATGAGACACGACGGCGGGGTGGTCACGGACTCACCCGGCTTGTACAGGATTGGGCTCAACTTCCTCCGACGTCGCAAGTCGAGCTTCATCCATGGCGCCGAAGACGATGCAAACGACCTGACGGACCACCTCGCCGGATACCTCGACGCGCTGTCGGTCAAGACCGGGTAGCGCTATGGGACTCGTCGCCCACTCCGATCACCCCGCGTTTCGCACGATGCGGGAGGAGGGCGTCACCCTGGCCCGACGTGGCGACGTCTCCGCTCCGGGCCCGAACCATCTCTCGGTGGGTCTCCTCAATCTGATGCCTGATGCCGCCATCAGGGCCACCGACCGTCAATTCATCCGACTGGTCGCCGCCGCGGCTGACGAGCTCGAGCTGTGGGTCTACCCGTTCACGGTCGCCGCTTTCTCCCGGGGAGAGAGCGCCCGACGTCATGTGTCCGCCTTCTACTCGAGGTTCGACGACATCCAGGAGACAGGGCTGGATGCCTTGATCGTTACCGGAGCCAATCCGGCCCAGCATGAGTTGGAGCGGGAAGCCTTCTGGGCTGAGCTCGGGGAGGTCCTCGACTGGGCTCAGAAAGAGACCAAATCGATCCTGTGCAGTTGCCTGGCCACCCATGCCGTCCTGCAGAAGTACCGGGACACCGTGCGCACACGTCTGCCGGAGAAGATGTGGGGGGTCTATCAGCACGAGATCGTCGAAGGTCACCCCTTGCTCGAGGGCTTGAGCGAGCCTGTGGAAGCACCTCACTCCCATTGGTACGACGTCACCCGGAAAGAGATGGAAGCAGTCGGGCTCAGGGTGTTGATCGAAAGTGACGAGGCCGGTGTCCACATGGCGGTGGACGAGGAAGATTTCTACGTGTTCTTCCAGGGTCACCCCGAGTACGACCTGGTGAGTCTGTTGAAGGAGTACCGCCGCGAGCTGGGGCGGTTCTGGCGGGGGGAGCGGGACGACTATCCCCCGATGCCCGCGCACTACTTCGACGCGGATGCCATTGCCCGGCTGGAGGAGTACCGACCCGTCCTGGAGAATGCGAAAGCGGATCGCACCCAACCCCCTCTCCTGGTCGAACCCGAGCTGACACCAAAAGGGCCCCATGTCTGGAACGAGCAGGGGAAGGTGATCTATCGCAACTGGTTGCGTGGGATCGCCGGTCGCAAGGCATGAGCCGGCGACTTCACAGATCGACTGCAGCCCGATTATTCTGTGCTGCAACCCCGCACCTCTGATGAGTGTGCGCGTTCGGGGGTGGTGTAATAGGTAACACGACAGGTTCTGGCCCTGTTATTGAGGGTTCGAGTCCTTCCCCCCGAGCCAGAGGTTGGGACACCAACCTCTCAACATGGTCCCGTCGTCTAGGGGTCTAGGACGCCGGCCTCTCAAGCCGGAAACGGGAGTTCAAATCTCCTCGGGACTGCAAAGAAACCCCTGCTCAGCGGGGGTTTCTGCATGTTCAGGACAGGAACCTCTCAATCCCACCCTGAGACCAGACCGAACTCGTCCTCATAACGATCGATGAGTACTTGCGCGTACTCCAACAAGTCGGCCACCCGCTTCCCACTCGGCTGTGACGTCGACCAGAGCTCGAGATTCTCGAGACGATTGTCGGTCCGGTCACCATTGATGTGATGGACGTTCTCGTCATCGCGGAGCGGCCGTCCGAGGTGCCGCGCCATCACCAAGCGATGCTCGGCAGTTGACGAATTCCCGTTGGTCAGGTGGCGGAAGTCTGGTGGTACTGGAATTACGACGTACCCATGGTGGAGGTATCCGTCGCCTGCGACTTCCCGAATCGGGATATCGGCCTGAGGGTGACCGTGCTTCAGCACCCGTCTGTAATGGGCCCGACAGAATCCCTTGGTGACGGCGTCACGGTCGCACGTTTCGCCTTGCACATCGACTTTCCTTTCCTGAGCGGGCTGAGATCGATCGCGCCGTGGCGGTCGAGACGCTGGTAATGACCATGGCAGAGGTCTTTGGCGTCGACCGGTTCGTCACAATCCGGTGCCGCGCGGACACCGCGAACGCGTAGCGGTCCGGGAGGACCCGGGTCACCGCCACGGAGGACGCGTCTGTCGTGCATCTCGCAGTAGCCGGTTCCCCCGTACAGGTTGCGGGGACAATCGAAGACCCGGCACTCCTTCCCCATGCCCCGAAAGTAACTGGCCCTTCTGACAGATTCGGGAGGGTCGAATATCCTGTCGAGACGTGCCCCCGACGCTCAGTAGCAAGGACCTGGCCACGTTCGATGCGCTGGTCGACACGCTGCTCCCGGCTGTCGCCGGTGACGGTCCGGCTTGGACCGTGCCGGGCTCGCAACTGGGCCTCACCGATCGCTTGCCGGAGGTCTTCGAGCGTCTCCCGCATGTGCAGGACCAGAAGGATCTCAGACTCTTCCTGAGGCTGCTGCGCACGCGGGCCGGGGCGATTTCTCTGTACGGGCGGCCAACCGGGTTCGATCGTCTTCCTCCTCACCAGCGCGCCGATGCCATCCGACGCATCGAAGGCCATCCCGTCTCGCTGATGCGTGGGGGGATTCGCGCCCTCAAGACGCTCGTTGCACTCCTATGGGTCACGACGCGCGACCCGGCCATGCCACCACCTGTTTGGGAGGCGATGGGGTACCCGGGACCGGATGGCCCGGCCCCTCCTGTGCCCAAGCCAATCGAGGTGTCACCGGTCACCAGCGACACCGATTTGACCTGCGATGTCGTGATAGTGGGGAGCGGGGCCGGCGGCGGCACCGCAGCCGGCGTGCTCGCCGCGGCCGGTCTCGATGTGGTCGTTCTCGAGGCCGGCAGCTACCTCAACGACGCGGACTTCACCCACCTCGAGGCTGACGCGTACGCTCGGATGTATCTGGACGGCGCCCTCAATAGCACCGCCGATGGCGGTGTCATCGTGCTGGCCGGGTCGACGCTGGGAGGTGGCACGGTCATCAACTACACCACATCCTTCCCGACGCCGACCTCTATACGGGAGGAATGGGACCGAGTCTCGGGTTTCGACGATGTCTTCACGGGTGACGACTACGCGGCATCGGTGGAAGCCGTGTCCAGCCGGTTCGGAGTAAACACAGATCACGGTTGGGCGTCAACCCGGGCCCAACTCATGGAGAAGGGTCTGCGTGACCTGGGTTGGCATGTCCATGAGATGCCAAGGAACGCCAGAGGTTGTACCGAGAAGGACTGTGGCTACTGCACGATGGGTTGTCGGATCGGGGCCAAGCAGTCGACGCTGCTGACCTATCTCCGGGACGCTGCAGACGTCGGGGCGAGGATCGTCACCGGGGCCCGGGTCGATAGTGTCCTCACCGAGAACGGGCGCGCCACCGGTGTAACGGCGACTGTCAACGGAGCCCGGCTCAATGTCAGAGCCAGGGCTGTCGTGCTCGCCGCTGGAGCACTTCACACACCTGCGATCCTTCTTCGCAGCGGGCTCGGGGGCAAGGCGACAGGTCGCTACCTCCGACTCCACCCGGTCACCGCGGTGTGGGCCAGATTCGCCCAGCGGGTCGAGCCGTGGACCGGAATCCTACAAACCAGATACTCGGACGAGTTCGCCGATCTCGACGGAGAGGGTTACGGGTTCAAGTTCGAGACTGCGCCGATCCACCCACTGTTCCCGGCGGCGTTCATCGGCTGGGAGGACGGTGCCTCGTTCAAGCGCGACGTCATCGGTCTGGCTCATCTCGATGTCGGAGGCATCCTCCTCCGGGACAAGGGTCACGGCAGGGTCGAGGTTCGAAAGGACGGGACACCTGTCTGGAAATATGCCCTATCCAAGATCGACCAACGTCATGCGAGAGAGGGGGTGAAGCGGGCAGCGCAGATGTATGCGGCTGCCGGGGCCGAGGAGATCCTGACGTCGACCACGCGTCCGGTGCGATGGCGTCCAGGGTCGGGATCCGACCTCGACGAGTTCGTCGCAGGAGTCGATGCCATCGGCTACGGGTCGAATCAGACCACCTACTTCACGTTCCACCAGATGGGCTCGGCGCGGATGGGATCCGACCCTGACGACTCGGTGGTCGGCCCCGACAACCAGGCTCACGACGTCCCCGGTCTCTATGTCATGGATGGCTCGTGCTTTCCGACCTCCTCAGGTGTGAACCCGATGCTGTCCATCGCCTCCATAGCGCATCGAGGGGCGACGCTCCTCGCCGCTGATCTCGTCTGATCAGCTCGCCAGCTGCTCGGCGAGTGTCTCCGGGTCGCTCGTGGGCAGGTCGCACACGAAACCACGACATACGAACGCACGGGCGCCATCGAGCGCCGTTCGCCCTTCGAGCAATGGGACCGCGGCGGTTCCGCCGGCGGACGGTGCCATCGCCACGCCGGGGCGATATCGCTGCCAATAGATCGAGGCCAGCTCTTCCCATCCTTCACCCACGATCGCCAGCTCGCGGGGATCGAGTATGGAATGAGCGACGGCGAGATGGTGGCCGACCATCGAGGGGTAGCGGTCCGCCAGCAACGCTACCGACTCGATGGCCCCGATTGCCGAGTCGCGCCAGGACCGATCGCCTGTGTACAGATGGGCCAGGAGGAGGGCCTCCGCGGCGAGGGCGTTGCCCGATGGCAGCGGGTTGTCGGTGGTGTCGGTCGGCCGCTTTATCAGACTCTCAGAATCCCCCGAGGTGGCGTAGAACCCGCCGTCGCCACGGGAGAATCTCGCAAGCGAGGAGACCAGCCCCATTGCTTCCTCATACCAGCTCTCCTCGCCGGATGCCGCGAACAGGGTAAACAGACCGATCGCCATGGCCGCGTGGTCCTCGAGGAAGCCTGGCACCGTGGCACGGCCCTCCCGCCAGGATCGCATGAGGGCCCCGTCGACCACCAACTCGCCCAGCACGAACCTGGCGGCATCACGAGCGAGGTCGAGGTAGCGCTTCTCGCCTAGAGCAGCGCCTGCTTCGGCGAGGGCGCGGAGAGCGAGACCGTTCCAGGATGTGATCACCTTGTCATCGAGACCCGGCCTGATCCGACGAGATCTCGCCTCGAGCAGCTTGGTCCTGGCGTGATCCAATCCTTCCGGTTGCGTTTCTCTGACGACGTTGAGGATGTTGGATCCTTCGAAGTTGCCCTCGTCCGTGACGCCGTAGTAGTCGATCACCTCGTTGGCGGCTCCACCGAGGACCGCTCTGATCTCGTCCGGGCTCCAGACATAGAACCTGCCCTCCACACCCTCCGAGTCTGCGTCCTCGGAGGAGAAGAAGCCGCCCGATGGCTGTCGAAGATCCCGCTCGAGATAGTCGACAGTTCTTCGGGCCACTTCGATCAGATCCGGTCTGTTCAGCTCGATCCCGGTCCAGAGGTAGAGACGGATGAGCTGCGCGTTGTCGTAGAGCATCTTCTCGAAGTGGGGCACCAGCCAATGACTGTCGACCGAGTAACGGGCGAAACCACCGCCTATCTGATCGTGGATCCCCCCCGCGGCCATCTCGTCGAGTGTCTTCACCAGCATCGCTCCCGCATTGGGGGCCCACTCCTCGCGATGGACCCGGAGCAGAAACTCCAGCACCGGCTGCTGGGGGAACTTCGGTGCCTGACCGAAGCCGCCGTTGACCGCGTCGAAGCTCGACTCGATCTTCCGGTACGCATCGGCGAGCTCGGCCTCGGTGGGGAGCTCGCCCCCGGGGATCTCACGGGAGATCGCTTCCACGAGTCGGTTTGCCTGCTCGGAGACATCGTCTCTTCGTTCGGTCCATGCCGACCAGACGGCGTCCATCACCTGGCTGAAGCTGGGCATGCCGTGGTGAGGCTGGCGGGGAAAATAGGTGCCGGCGTAGAAGGGCCGTCCGTTGTGATCGATCCAGACCGTCATCGGCCATCCCCCTTGACCGGTCATGGCCTGGACTGCCTCCATGTATACCGAGTCGACGTCGGGCCGCTCTTCCCGGTCGACCTTGACATTGATGAACCGGTCGTTCATGACCCGGGCGATCGCGTCGTCTTCGAAGGACTCGTGCGCCATGACGTGGCACCAGTGACAGGCTGCGTACCCGACCGACAGGAGAATTGGGATATCCCGTCTCCTCGCCTCGGCGAAGGCGTCGTCGCCCCACTCCCACCAGTCGACCGGGTTCTCCTTGTGCTGGAGGAGATATGGAGATGTGGCTGACGCGAGACGATTGGACATCTTCTGCAACGGTAGGTCGCAGCTACGACCAGGTCGTCACTCGGCATTTCGATGGCCCCCTCGATGACGAGCTGCACCGGAACAGTGGCTCCTTTCTGGTGGAGTCCGAGAGCTGCCGCATCGACCTGACTGAGAGACAGTGTCGGAAGCACAATTAGCCTCGGTCATATGAAGAAGGTGCTAGCCGCTCTCGTAACCCTCGTGGTTCTCGTTGCGGCCACGCCGGAGGAGACCATCTCCGACCTCGAGGCAAGTGGCTACTTCATCGAGGCGGGCGCAAACGTCTCTGAGGACATCGTCAATGACGCAGTGAGCGAGGGTCGCAACGCCGGCGGCAGGCTCTACATCGTCGTCCTCGCCGAGGAGCCACCTGGCGGAGCAACTACGTTCTCTGACTCCACTCTCGACCTTCTTCCTGGGGACAGCTACGTGGTGACTGTGGCGCCGCAGACCGTGGGGTTCGCCGAGAACGGCGACCTCTGGACTCGAGATCAGATGCTCGAATCCGTCGAAGCCTCGCTCGAAGGTGGCTCCGACGACGAGGTGGTCGAGATCTTCATCGGCGTCCTGACCGGTTCGACCGACCCAGGTGCCGAGCCAGCGCCGATTGATGAAGGTGGGGGTTCCGCGGGAGGCGGATTTCCCTTCGGCTGGATCCTCCTGCTCGGGGGCGGTGCCTTCCTGGTCTGGTGGTTCTTCTCGAACCAGAGCCGGTCACGTCGGGTGGCTGCCGGTCGGATGGCCGAAGTGAAGACATTGGCGAAACAGAAGCTGGACGAGGTGGCCAACGACATTCTGGAAATGGAGGATGAGGTCGCCGTATCCGACAACGCCGAGGTCAAACAGCATTATCAGAACGCGTCGGCCATGTACTCGAAAGCGATGGAGGACACCGAGCGAGCCGACACACTCCCTGAATTGTTGAAGGTTTCAGGCGAGCTCGACCTGGCCATCTGGGAGCTCGACTGCGCCGAGGCCCTGCTCGACGGCAAGGAGAAGCCACCCAAGCCTGAGCCTCCCAAACCAGAGCCGGTCGTGCCGCCGGAAGAAGCGCCGTCGCCGACCCAGGTACCACCAGGTCCGTCCGATTTCGATCGCCGTCCCACGAGACAGAGCGGCGGGTCCAACGACATGCTGACGATGCTGCTGACCATGATGGCCATGCGCGGCATGGGGCGGGGAGGAGGGTTCGGTGGTGGTTTCGGTGGCGGCTTCGGTGGTGGTTTCGGTGGCGGCGGACGAAGCAGTGGTGGTGGCTTCCGGTCGATGGGCGGTGGGGGCAGATCGCGCGGAGGCGGCAGCCGACGCGGCTGAGAGCGGGACTGCCTCCTAGACTTGCCAATCCGGTACTACAAGGAGACTCGAGAAATGTTGAGACGCTGGTGGGCCTACATCAAGGCGTGGTTCAAGAGCGCTTCCGAACAGGCCATGGATCCCGAGATCGAGATCCAGTCGGCGATAGACGAAGCCAAACGCAAGGACCAGGACCTGCGCAACCAGGCAGCCAAGGTGATAGCCCACAAGACCCAACTCCAGTCTCAGATCGAGCGAGCCGCCAGCGATGTCGGTGAGGCGAAGGAGATGGCCAAGCAGGCGCTGATGAAAGCGGAGGAGTCCAAGACCGCCGGCGATGACGCAGGTGTCACCAAGTGGACGCAGGCGGCGCAGAGCTTGGCCATGAAGCTGCAAGCGGCCGAGAACAACCTGGGTTCGCTCAAAGAGCAATTCGCCACCGCAGAGGTGCAGGCCGACCAGGCCAAGGAAGCGGTCCAAACCAACGCGATGAAGGTGCAGGAGCTCAGTGCCAAGCGGCTGGAGATGCTGGGCAGCCTCGAGCAGGCGAAGATGCAAGAGGCGGTGAACGACGCTGTGCAATCGATGTCAGCGTCGGTCTCTGACGAGGGTCCGAACCTGCGTGCCGTGGAGGACAAGATCGAACAGCGCAAAGCCGAGGCCATGGCCAAGGCAGAACTGCACGAGGCCACTCCCGAAGGAGCGGAAGCCGAGATCCGCAAGGCGGTCAACGTGGCCGAGGCCGACGCCAAGCTCGACGAGCTGCGAGCCGAGCTGGGCTTGTAGCCCACTCTGTCTGGTCGGGCCTCGCCTGGCATGAAGCACCTGCTTCTCATGCGACATGCCAAGTCGGATTGGTCGGCCGACTATGCGACGGATCACGATCGTCCTCTGAACGAACGCGGCGTGCGCAGTGCACGGGCGATCGGGAAGGTGCTGACCGAGCAAAGCCAGACTCCGGATCTCGTGATCAGTTCATCGGCGGTCCGGGCCAGAAGCACGGCTCAGCTGGCTGTCGAAGCCGGGCGGTGGGCCTGCGAGATCGTCATCGACTCGCGTCTCTACGGGTCGGGCGCAGACACTGTCGTCGAGTTGGCGTCACAGGCGAGAGAAGTGGGCCGGCTGATGCTGGTGGGTCATCAACCCACCTGGTCGGTCCTGGTCTCCCTGCTCACCGGTGATCGAGTTGAGATGAAGACGGCGACAGTGGCCGTGATTGCTTTCGATCTATCAGCCTGGTCCGATCTCCCTGGCGCCACCGGCGAAGTCGAGAAGGTCTACCACCCACGCCACTATCTGGAATAGGTCGGTAATCCATTCGAGCTGGTGCCAATCGCTGCAATCGGTCAGTGCCCGGCAACAGAGCGGGGACGGTACGGCTCTTCGAGACGTCGGGTCTCTTCCTCGCTCAACACCAGATCGGTAGCGGCCACCGCGTCCTCGATGTGCGACGGTCTGGTGGCGCCGACGATCGGTGCGGTCACTCCGGGCCGAGACGTCACCCAGGCCAACGCCACCTGCGCCATCGTGACCCCCCTCTCCCCGGCGATGGCCTCCACCACGTCGATGATCTCGTGGTTGGACTCGGCGTACCAACTGCTGGTGAATGCATCGCTCTCTCCCCGGGAGGTATCGCTACTGGTTGCTCGGGGCCGGGTCAGCAGACCCCGCGCCTGGGGGCTCCAGGGGATGAGCCCGATGCCCATGTCCACACACTGCGGGATCATCTCCCGCTCCTCCTCGCGGTAGAGGAGGTTGTAGTGATTCTGCATGGTGACGAATCGCGACCAGCCGTTGACCTCTGCGACGTGCTGCGCTTTGGCGAACTGCCATGCCGGCATGGACGAGGCGCCGATGTAGCGGACCTTGCCCGACTGAACACACTGATTCAGGGCCTCCATCGTCTCTTCGATCGGTGTCTCCGGGTCCCATCGATGTATCTGGTACAGATCGATGTGATCCACGTCGAGTCGGCGCAGCGAGGCATCCACGGCGTCGAGTATGTGCCCACGTGACAGCCCTGCGTCGTTTGGGGAGTCTCCGACGGGAAAGAAGACCTTCGTTGCCACGACATAGTCCTCGCGTCTGGCAAAGGCTCTCTTGAGGAGACGACCGGTGACCTCCTCACTCATCCCCTGCGAATAGACGTCGGCAGTGTCGAAGAAATTCACTCCCAAGTCTGCGGCGAGCTCGACGAACGCCTCGGCGTCGGCCTCGGGGATGATCCATTCCCTCCAACCGGGGTCTCCATAACTCATCATCCCGAGACAGATCGGGCTGACCTTGAGCCCGGTTGTTCCAAGTCGTACGTAGCGCATGTGTGTCCTGGTGGGTTCGACGCCAACGCTAGTTGGCACCGGTTCTGGCAAGATCGAGTTCATGACCTGGAAACTCGACTGCGGCTCCTACACGCTTTTCGTCATAGAGGACGGTTACTACTGGCGGGACATCACCACCTATGACGAACGGGCCAGCGAACACGACTGGCGATTCCATCCCCGAAACGACGAGGGTCAGGCACGGGCAAACTTCGGCTGTTATCTGATCACCAACGGTGACCGCACCATCATGATCGATGCCGGGATCGGGGACGTGAGCCAGGAGGGAATGACCGCGGGTCTCATGCCCCAGGCCGTCGACGCTATCGGCATCTCCAGGGACTCGGTGGAGACGGTCGTCTACTCCCACATGCACTACGACCACATCGGAGGCAGCAGCAGGAAAGGCCGAATCGTCTTTCCGGGCGCACGTCATGTGTTCCACACCAAGGAGTGGGACCATTGGAAGAGTGCCGACACGGAACTTGGAGCAGCCGCCCGAAAGATCATGACTCCGCTCTTCGACGCAGACCTCGTCGACTTCATCGATGAGGACACCGATGTTCTCCCTGGCATCACTGCCGTTGAGTCGTTCGGCCATACCCCGGGACATCTCACCGTGAGCATCATTTCGGACGGGACCCGCACATTGATTGGTGGCGACCTGAGCAACCACCCGTTCCAGGTGGAGCATCCACATTGGAGTCTCCCGGTGGACAATGACAAAGAACTTGCCGGCACGACGCGTGACAGGGTCTTCGAGTCGATCAAGGACACCGACATCACTTTCGTTGCCGGTCACTACCCGATGCCGGGTATAGGCAGGATCGTCACCGACGACGGAGTGCGTGTCTACCAGCCGGGTTCCGCAGCGAAGGTGGGTTAGGTCACACATCCGACGTATCACGACGTCGTCGGTTCTCTCTTTGTGGTTGCAACGGGAAAGGAGAGCCGGGGGGTAGTGATGGGGCTCTTCCTTCACGACGGATCTCCGCTCAGGCTCTCATGTCGGCGGAGATCCGTCTGTCCCCAGGCTGGCCCGGTGGACGGCCCTCGGCCGCGTTCCCATCCGGCGATCGCGGAATGTCTCAAGAGCGAGCCTGGTTGTATAGGAGGACGTACCAGGGCCGGGAACCTATGAAGCCGAGCGTTCGTCTTATCCTTGTGGAAAAGAGGGGGGTTCACATCCCCCTGACCTTGCGTATAGTTGAACGCTCGGGTCGGCTTCCCCAACGACCTGGATTGCCCTGGAGGACACGGAAAATCAATGGCCACTGACACGCGTAAAGAACCCAAAGAGAAGCCCCGTCGCTCCCGGCTTCAGTCGAAGCTGACCGACGAGCGGGGGCGGCTCACCACCGACCTGGTCTCGCAGTATCTGACGGCGATCGGCGAGTACGACCTGCTCACAGCGGAGCAGGAGGTCGAGTTGGCCCAGAAGATCGAAGCCGGCGAAGAGGCGGCCGAGAAGCTGGAAGAGGGTGACTTCAAGGGCAAGCGCGAGGAGATGGAGCTGAAGAGGCTCGCCCGTCGCGGCGCCCAGGCCAAAGATGACTTCCTCACGGCCAACCTCCGTCTCGTGGTGGCCAACGCCCGTCGCTACGCCAATACTTCCGGCATCGATTTCCTCGACCTGATCCAGGAGGGAAACTTGGGTCTGATCCGCGCCGTCGAGAAGTTCGACTGGCGCAAGGGGTTCAAGTTCTCCACTTACGCGACGTGGTGGATCCGTCAGGCGATAACCCGCGCTATCGCCGACAAGTCGCGCACAGTGCGGATCCCTGTCCACCTCCATGACACGCTGGCCGCGGTCCGTGCCGCTCAGGCCTCGTTGAAGGCCGAGCTGGGCCGGGACCCGCGTCCCGACGAGATCGCCGAGGAGGCAGGTGTGACGGTCGACAAGGTCGAGCTTGCACTTTCGGTGGCCGACACCGTCTCATTGGAACAGCCGATCGGAGAAGACGGTGCCCAACTCGGCGACTTCATCGAAGACGAGGACGCTGCCGACCCGGTCCAGATGACCGAGGAGATGGACGTCGCCAACTCGCTTCGTCAGTCGATCGATCGTCTTCCTGAGCGTGAGGGTCGCATCCTCGCCCTGCGGTACGGTTTCTTCGACGGTGTGCCCCGTACCCTCGAGGAGATCGGTGACGAGTTCAATCTGACCCGCGAGCGGATCCGTCAGTTGGAGAAACTGGCGCTGTGCCGTCTCCGCCACCCGTCGTTCGGGATACGTGAGGCCGACCTGGTCTAGGAAGGACGTGTCAGATACGGGGTATTGCGTTCTGGGACAATCCGAAACGTGTTCGTACCCCATGCCTGATACCTCGTACTTGATTCATGCGACTCGGTGAACTTGTGGGCAAGGCCCCCTACGTCTGTGGGCCGGACACGACCCTGTTCGAGGCTGCCGCTGCCATGGAGGAGTCAGACCTGGGCTCACTGGCCGTGGTGGAGGGCATGGACCTCATTGGTCTGGTGACCGAGCGAGACATCCGACGCGCCGTGGCCCGGGGAACCGACCTCGACACCCCGGTGTCAACTCTCATGAGCGACGAGCCCGACACCTTCGACCCCGACCTCGACGTGTGGGACGCCGCCGCCTGGATCGCCGAGTCCGGCTATCGCCATCTTCCCGTCGTTGGCGACGACGGCTCCCTGATGGGCGTCGTCTCGATCCGCGATCTGCTCAAGGCGCTCGTCGACACCATCTAGACGTCGTCCTCAAACCCGAACCTGGGACTCCTCGGCCTTGGGCCGAATCCGCTCATCTTCGACAGGCAGTTCTGCACCTGTCTCCAAGGTGAGCGGATCTGCGCCGTATCCGGCTCCACATACCCCGGGTTCGAGAAGGTGGGATCATCGCACCGGGACCCACACCAGTTTGAGGTCGACGACCCGGATGTCTGTCTTCTCCAAGGAGACGTCCATGGTCTCCACCTCGGCTGCGATTTCGTCGTACCTGGCGACGATCTCGTTGACCTCGTCAGCAAGCTCTTGCTCGAGCTCGGCTAGCTCGCCCGCTTTTGCCTGATAGCGGTCGGCTTCAGACTCGGCTTTGGCCTCTGCCTTTGCAGTGGCGGTTCGTCGCTTCGCCGCCTTTCCGAGTGCGGTGGATCCCGACCGACCACCGAGGAAGGCGCCGAGCAGGTCGCCAGCGGTGCCCAGGACGCTCTCCTGGCTCTTGGCCGCGGCGACGGCGTCCGCTTCTTGATATCGAGCTTGAGTGGTCGCCATCTCCGCGCGCACACGATCGATCCGCGTCCGGTAGCGGTCTCTCAGCTTGGCCAACTCAGCGTCGGCAGCGTCCTCGGCGGCGTTTGCGCAACGCAGCTCGAAATCCGCCTCACTCTCGCCCACACGCGAGTAGAGCTTCAAGGCCTGGTTACGCCAGATGGTCAAAGGGCGATTCGCCACCAGGTGATTCTCCAGGTCCGTCTCGATCCCACTCCAAAAGGTCTTTGTATCGAATCTTTGATCGGAGAACTCGAACGTCGCTTCGGTTGGCTGAGTGGTGAGGAAGTCACGCTGGTCATGGTTGACAGCGATCACGTCGGAGACGTCGACTACCCCGTCGAGGGGAAAGATGACTGCCTCATAGACTTCACTGTGATTCAGGTCGGCTTTGGCCTCGTCGTACAGGAGTTGGACGGTGGCTGCCGCCGCCGGGGCGAACACTGTGCCTGTGGGTTCGGCCCCTACGTCCTTCGCCCATTGCGCTGCGGGGTCGAGGAACACGATGGATCTCCCCGCGGCGACCTGCGGCGCAACAGGAACGGTGCCACCTGTGGCGATGTCGGCCTGGGAGTTGAATTCCTCTATCTCCTCTTCGATCGCCCCATCCTCAGACACGCCCTTGTCGGCCATGAGGCTCGTGATCTGGTCTCTAGTGAGTGGTCCGGCCAGATAGGACATGGCCCACCTGGTTCCGAAGAGAATCGGGGTCGGCTCCTTGGTCGAATGCAGGACGAACTGACGTTTCTCCAAATTCGAGATCTGCTTGTCGATGAGATCGATGTCGATCTCGCCTGTGGCGGAGGCGAGACCCTCGAGGATACGCCTCTTGTCGTTCTCGGTCTGCAGCCTTCCGATCATCCACGTTCCCGCGTTCGACATGGCTTTGTAGTCGAGATCGACCGGGTTCTGAGTGGAGAGAACCATCCCGACGCCGTGGGCGCGCGCTTGTTTGAGGATGGTCAGGATGGGCGTCTTCGATGGTGGCTCCTTGGTCGGAGGAGCGAACCCAAAGACCTCGTCCATGTATATCAGAGCGCGCAGCTCCGAAGTTCCCGGGCGGGATCGAATCCAGGTGACGGTCCTGCTCAGAAGCAGAGTGACGAGGAACTGACGTTCCTCGTCCGACAGGTGCGCCATGTAGACGATGGCCGCCTGGGGGCGATCCCCGCCGATCATGTCTTCGATGTCGAGGGGCCTGCCTTCGAGCCATGTGGCGAACGATGGTGAGGCCAGTAAACCGTTCAACTTCATGGCGAGATCCATGCGGTCGGTCTCAGGGAAGAAGGTGTCGAGCTCGAACACTCCGAGCTTGCGAATCGGCGGCTTTGGGATCTGTCCCACCAGCGTGGCGAGATCGAGGTCTCGACCTTCCTTCCAGAAATGCTCCATGATCGTGGAGAGGAGGATGTGCTCCTGGCCAGAAACGGGATCCGACTCGATGCCTGCCAGCACGAGCAACGACGACACAAAGGAGGAGATCTCGTCGCGGATCACCTCGCCTTCTGTCGACCAGTCGAGATCGGGCGCATTCATCGAGCCCAACACGTTGAGACCAACCCCGGCGGCGGACCCGGGGGTGTAGATGGTTATGTCGGCGTTCTGCTTCAACTCTCGCATCCGCCTGGAGTCGATTCCGTGACTCGCCAGACCGTCACGCCAGAGACGTGCGGTGTCAGCGGCCATCTCGGCAAGAGTCTTCTTCTCTCTCGAGGCGGTCGCCTCGTCTATCCAGGGCTCGAAGTCGGCCCCCTCGAGGTCCGGGAAATTCAGTGCCAGGTTGCCCATGTCGCCCTTGGGGTCGATGACCAGACAGGAGATGCCGCTCAGGAGAGCTTCCTCGATCAAGTCGATGCCGAGACCGGTCTTACCGGACCCGGTCATACCGACGATCACCCCGTGAGTCGTGAGATCGTCGGCCTCATAGACAACAGGCTCGCCGGTGCCGGTCTGCCGGCCCAGATAGAGATCACCCTTACTCAGCTCCATCCGCCCGAAGGTACCAACGTCGGGCCGATGCGCTATACCTGCTCTCATGACGCCGTTCGATCGTGAGGTGCGGTCAACGATCTACCGCCTGTTCGTCGATCAGGTGCGCGACGTCGACGCCGCGGTTGTCGCCGCCTACGGGGGTTGGGAAGTAGAAGACGTGGAGACGTCGTTGCGCAGTCTCGCTGGGGCCCATAGGCTTTCGCTGACTCCCGCCGGGTTGGTCGGGATGGCCCATCCATTCTCAGGCGTTCCCACTGCATACCGGGCGTCTGTCGGGGACGATTGGTGGTTCGCCAACTGCGCATGGGACGCCCTGGCAATCCTTTCGTTGCTCGGCGATGGAGACGTGACCGGTCCGACCGGTCTGCTGTGGAGAACCGATGATGGAATGGTCGACCCCGACGGTCTCGTCCACCTGGTCGTGCCTGCACGATCGTTCTGGGAAGACGTCGGATTCACCTGAGCGAACATCCATGGCTTCCGGTCGGAGGCAGAGTTCGAGGAGTGGCGAGATGCGACGGGTGCGGATCAGGGCTACCTGGCGACCGCTCAGACCATGTACGACCTGTCACGGGACTGGTATGCAGGACGTATGGATGAGGGTTGGGAGCCGCCGACTGCCGAACAGGCCGGGGCGATATTCGAAAAGCATGGGCTGACCGGGCCCTTTTGGTCCCTCGACTAGGAATATTCAGCGACGTGAGCTGGACTCGGCCCGTATCATGTCGTCTCGGCCCGATGCGGCGACGGGCTTGACTTAAACCAACCTTCAAGTTCTACCTTGGTTTGTGATGTCTGACCGTGCCATGACCCCAACGGCCGTCCTGCGCGACGGCGTCGAGCTCATCGGGCGTTTCGTGAAGATGCACCCGATGGCGTTCGCGCTCGCCGTATTCGGGGCGGCCGCGTACGCCGGAGCCATCCTCTTCGCTTCATGGGTCATCGGCTGGGCTACCGACAACGTGATCATCCCCGTGCTCGACGAGGGCGAGGAACCAGATCTGCTGGTCATGGCGGGTCTGGTGATCTTTGGCGTCGCGGTGTTCAAGGCGGGCGGGATCGTGCTGCGCCGCACCGCGGCCGCCTACCTGACAGGAGCCACCCGTCGCGACATCCGCAACCGACTCCTCGCCCACCAGCTGACGCTCAGGATGTCGTGGTTCAACCGACAGGCCATCGGAGATCTGCTCGCTGTCGCCGACGCCGACACCGACCAGGGGACGGGTGTTCTCGGACCTTTGCCGTACGCAACCGGTGTGTCGCTGCTTCTCGTCGGGACGGTCGTTCTGATCACGTCGATCGACATCTGGCTCGGGGTTGGAGCGGTGATCGGTCTCGCCGTGGCGATCGTCATCGACGTCCATGGGAGCTGGGTCACCTTCGGCCTCTGGGAGGACGTCCAAAAGCATCGCGGGATCGTTTCCTCGATCGCCCACGAGAACTTCGATGGTGCCCTCACCGTGAAATCTCTCGGTCGTGAGTCATATGTGTCTGAGCAATTCGGAGTCGCCAGTGACGAGCTCCGGGACCGGATAATCGAGGTCAACTCCACCTGGACCAAGTACCAGGTGATAATGCGCGCCCTGCCGCAGATGCTCATCATCGTCCTCCTCGTGGTGGGGGCTGCCCGGGTCACGGCGCAGGCCGTCTCGGCCGGAGACATCGTGACGATCGCCTACTTGCTGACCCTTCTCGCCTTTCCAATTCAGCTGATCGGGTTCGTCCTCTGGGATCTGGCCGGGTCTCTGGCGGGCTGGCGGCGGGTGCAACGGGTGCTCGACGCCGACGATCACGTTGTTTGGGGCTCGCGGACCGCCAGCACGGAAACCGGAGCCGCGCCCGTATCGGGTCGAACGGTTGGCTTCGCATACGACGACGAGCCGGTGCTGAGTGATCTCGACCTCAATCTCGAGGCAGGCACCACACTCGCCGTCGTCGGTCCCACCGCCTCCGGCAAGACCACTTTGGGGCTCTTGTTGGCAAGACTCTGGGACCCCGACTCCGGTTCGATTCACATCGAGGGTCGGGACCTGCGCCAGTTCGCCCGATCAGAGCTGCCCAAGGAAGTGGCATACGTCGCCCAGAACGCGTTTCTATTCGACGCCTCCGTGCGCGAGAACATCACCCTCGACGGTGTCTTCTCCGATGAGGAGGTGGCTCGCGCCCTTCGACTAGCCGGCGCCGATGACTTCGTCTCGGAGCTGGCCGAGGGTGTCGAAACCGAGTTGGGCGAGCGGGGGACCACCCTGTCAGGCGGGCAGCGTCAGCGTCTCGCCTTGGCTCGCGCTCTCATCCGTAAGCCACGACTTCTGATCCTCGACGACGCAACCTCGGCTGTCGACCCGTCGGTGGAGGCAGAGATCTTGAGAGCTTTGAAGAGTGCGGAGCTGCCCTCGACCATCGTCGTGGTGGCTTACAGGCCGTCCTCGATCCGTCTCGCCGACGAGGTGGTCTATGTCGACCAGAAGCGGATCCTGGCTCACGGTGAGCACGACGATTTAGTCGAGTCGGAGCCCGGGTACGCCCGCTTGGTCAAAGCCTACGAAGAAGAGGCGCGGCGACTGAGGGAGGCGTCATGAGTGGTTCATCACGCACCACGGGCACCGTCATCCGGCGAGCCTTCGCAGAGGCACCTTCGCTGGGCGAAGGGTTGAAGCTGACTCTGGCACTGGCGATGCTCGGCCAGGCGGTGACCGTCATAACCCCGATCGTCCTCCAGGTCCTCATCGACGAGGAGATCGGCAACCCCGACGGGATTTCCATGGCTGGTGTCCTCCAACTCGCCGCCATAGCCTTGACGGCTCTGGTGGTCGGGGTGATCGTTGGGCGAATCTCACTGCTACGGCTGGTGAAAACATCGTCGACCGGCCTGTCGGACCTGCGGATCAAGACCTTCGGTCACATCATGAATCAGTCGGTCCTGCACGTTCAGTCCGAGCGCAGGGGCAACTTGTTGTCCCGGGTCACCTCGGACATAACGACACTCCAGGAGTTCATGGAGTGGGGCGGGGTGGGCATGATCATCGCCTCCAGCCAGGTGCTCCTCGCCACCGCAGTCATGATGTTCTACGAGTGGCGGCTGGCGCTGATCGTGCTGGCCGGAGTGATCCTCTATCTGCTCATGATGCGATGGTTCCAACGGGTTCTGGCCAGGAACTACGACGCCGTTCGTAGTGAGGTTGGAGCCTCTCTCGGGGTTCTCAGCGAGTCGATCACGGCGATCCCTGTGGTTCGGGCCTACGGCACCGAGGAGAGCACGAAAGCGAAGGTGGCAGAGGCCTTAGAGCGTCGCTTCCGGGTCGA
This sequence comes from Acidimicrobiia bacterium, assembly GCA_035620735.1. Taxonomy (GTDB): domain Bacteria; phylum Actinomycetota; class Acidimicrobiia; order Spongiisociales; family ZC4RG35; genus JANQRA01. The sequence continues at coordinate 37,594 of DASPGH010000052.1, forward strand.
GTTCAAGACAGCCCGATTCGGGAACATCCTCTTTTCGACCGCAGAGATCTTCGCTGGTCTGCTCACGGCGATCCTGGTCGTCGCCGGCGTCCTCATCGGAATTCAGCTCGGTACTTCATCGGGGACGCTCATTGCGTTCCTGCTGCTGGCAAACCTGCTCATCGAGCCCTTGCAGATCCTCGTCGAAACCCTCGAGTTCGCGCAGTCCGCCGCCTCCGGCCTGCGCAGAGTCGTCGACGTCCTCGATGGTGAGATCGAGGTGCGCGACCCGGCCGATCCGCAATCGCTGCGCGGCGGCGGTCTCAGTGTGCGGTTCGACAAAGTGGGCTACGCCTACCCCGGAGGCGCCGAAGTGTTGAGAGATGTCACGGTCGACATCGCCGTGGGCTCCCGCATAGCGGTGGTCGGTGAGACCGGCTCTGGGAAGACGACGTTTGCCAAACTGCTGGTGAGGCTCATCGACCCGACCTCGGGATCGATCCGCATCGGCGGAGTCCCCGCGCAAAGGATCCGTCTCGACGAGCTTCGAGAACGGGTGGCGTTCGTCCCTCAGGAGGGATTCCTGTTCGACGCCACCATCGCCCACAACGTCAGATACGGACGTCTCGACGCCAGCGACGCCGAGGTGTGGACGGCGTTCCACGAGCTGGGTCTCGGCGAGTGGGTCGAGGGGCTAGCCGGGGGGCTCCAGACGATGGCAGGTGAGCGGGGCGGGAGTCTCAGCGCAGGCGAGCGTCAGCTGGTGGCTCTCGTCCGAGCCTGGATCGGGACACCCGACCTCCTCGTTCTCGACGAGGCCACTTCGGCCGTGGACCCGGCGCTCGACGTTGCTCTCCGTCATGCAATCGACAAACTCACCGAAGGGCGGACGTCAGTGACCATCGCCCATCGGCTCTCCACCGCGGAGGGCGCCGATGAAGTGCTCGTATTCGACCACGGTGAGCTCGTGGAACGGGGTCGTCACCGTGACCTGGTCGTTTGCGATGGCACCTACGCCGCTCTCTATGCGGATTGGGCGGCGGGAACCAAGAGCGTCTGAGACGCCGATTCGGTGGGCCGTTCCGGGCGTGGATTGTCCGGTTTCCGGCGAAAAACCGCCCAGAATCGAGTTGGAGGTACCGACTGGAGATCCGCCTGGTAGGGGTCAGACTTTGGGCGGAGGGACATAGGTGCCGGTGCCGAAACGTCCTCCGTCGAGCTCGATCTCCCAGATTGAGCCTTTGGAGCAGTAAAACCTCGAGTCGAGGGTGAGACCAGCCCACATCATTCGGTTGATGACTGCTGGTATCACGTCTCCATGACTGCACAACACCGCGTTGTACCCGACCAACTCGTCGGCGAGTCCGTAGGCGGCATCGATGTCCGGTCCCTCCGCCAGGGCGTCGTGCTCGACCACCTTGGCGCCGATCGCCTCGGCGAGAGGCTCGACGGTTTGGACGCAGCGCGTGAACGGGCTGGAGTAGATCCGCTCGATACCGCGCCCGCTCAGATAGTCCGCCAGGGCAGCCGCCTGACGCTTCCCCTTCTTGTTTATCGGACGAACGGCATCCACACCCGACCATTTGCTCCGGTCGCCGGCGGCGGCGTGACGGAGCAGAAACAAAGTTCCGGTCCGAGCGAGGCGTTTCAGACCGGGTGATGTGACCAGATCGCGGTCGTTCTCATAGTCGAGCGCGGTCTTCGCCTTGTTTCGCGTGATCCATCGGATCTCGTCGACTTCTTTGTTCTTCTTGAACCCGGGACTGTCGGGCAGCGGACGCATCGCGTACCAGTTGACCTCCTTGATCCCGCCTTCGATTCGATATCGAGTGGTGCCAATCGGGGCGACGATCCGGCAGTGGTAACCAGTCTCCTCCAGGACCTCGCGGATCGCCGTCTCCTCGGGTGTCTCTCCCTTGTCGGCTTTTCCCTTGGGGAGTCCCCAGTCGTCATATCTGGGGCGGTGGGCTATCAGGACTTTTAGCTTTCCCTTTGCCGTCTCACGGAAGACAAGTCCCCCGGCTGCCTTGATGACCCGAGTCACCGGCGGGAGATTAGGTGGTCGTCCGGTCTCTATGAATCCCTGGGGGACATGGACCCGAGCCGATGAGTGTCGCGCCGCACCGGTGTGGTGGGCTCATCGGCCCCGGTCAGGTCGATGCTCACCTCCCCACAGGTCTGACAGACTCGACGCTCGATTCCGCCGCCGATGCCCCGGGACTCACCAAAGTGATGCCGACCCATGCGACACGCCGCTCGTGAGGGCTTGCGTTCTTCCGGTCTCAGATGGCTCACAGTGCAGACAAGCTAGAGGCAGTTTCGGCCGATCAACGGATCTCTGGTTGTTGCAACACCCAGTCGACCGCCTCGCGAGCACTTGCGACGACGTGGACGTCTCCTCCAAACGCGCCCATGTGGTCAGTCAGAAACTCCCACATCTCCCGCCAAACGGCACCAACGGCAACCGTGGGAATCCGCTTACCGCCGTTGATCCTGGAAACGTGGTTCAGATTCCAGGCAACCACCAACTCGGCTGCAGTGCCTATGGAACCCGGCAATGCGATGACCCCTGATGCGAGACCGATGAGCGTCCCGATTCGGTCGACGAGAGTCACGGCTGGACGATCGTCGTTCACATAGGGATTTGCTCCGGGCCGGGCGGGGAACAAGTCTGGAGCAGTCACCCCGATGACCCGCCCACCGGCGAGGTTCGCTCCTCGGGAGACCGCCTCCATCACACCGCCATAGCCACCGGTGACGACGGCGTGGCCGGCTCGGGCGAGACGGCCTCCCACTTCTTCGGCCTCCGCCCATTCGTCGCTGTCGGGTTGCGCGGCCGAAGATCCAAATACCGCGATGACGCGGTCCACGGTCAGCCTGCCATCGCCTTGCCGATGCCGGCTTTGACGCGAGCCACATCGACCAGGGCGTGTTTCTCGATGGCGAACTGGGGCCACGGGATGTCGAATCCGGTGACACGCACGATGGGGGCGGCCAGGTCGTACATCGCCTGCTCCGAAACCACTGCGGCGACATCGGCCGCAACACCAGCGCTGCCTTGGGGCTCCTGGACCAAGAGCAGACGGCCGGTCCTGGCGACCGACCCGAGAACGGTGTCCCGGTCCCACGGAAAGAGAGTTCTCAGATCGATCACCTCGATCGAGTGATCCGACTGCTCGGCCGCCTTGAGGGAGACAGGCACCATGCCGCCATAGGTGACCAGGGTCAGATCTGTCCCTTCTCGTCGGATTCTGGCCCGCCCGATCGGAAGCGTGAAATGGTCGGTCGGCACGTCGTTTCTGCCCGCCCGGTAGAGGACCTTGGGCTCGAGGAATATGACCGGATCGTCGCCTGCGATTGCCGCCGCCATGAGACCTTTGGCATCGAAAGCCGTCGAAGGACAAACGACCACCAGGCCGGGGGCGTGCACGAAGTACGCCTCCGGCGAGTCACAGTGGTGCTCGTGCGCGCCGATTCCCGCGCCATTGGGGAAACGAACGATGACGGGTGTGGAAGAGAGCCCTCTCGTCCGGAACCGGAACCGACCGAGGTGACTGACGATCTGGTCGAAGGCCGGGTAGACGAATCCGTCGAACTGGATCTCGGCCACCGGGCGGGCGCCTGCCAGTGCCATGCCGATCGCCGTTCCCACGATCCCCGACTCGTTGAGCGGAGTGTCTATGACGCGATCTTCGCCGTATCGCTCCTGCAGGTGCTCCGTCACCCGGAAGACCCCACCGGCGCGTCCCACGTCCTCACCGAGGACGATGACGTCGTCAGATCCGGCCATGGCCTCGTCGAGAGCGGCATTTATCGCCTCTGCCATCGTCATCGACCTCGTTGGCCCCTCGATCTCAGCGTCATGGCCGACCTGCCAGATCTCATCTTCGGCGAAGTCCGTCTCCGGTTCACCGTGGGCGCGCTGCATGGCGTGCAGCTGCTCCACCACATGGGGGGGGATTCGAGCGAAACCGTGTCGCACAGCATCGTCCCGTTCGGGCATTGGTTCCGCCTCGAGCGACGCCACGGCGGCGTCTACGGAGTCGGTGATCTCCATCGCCACCTTCTCACCGACCCGCTCGTCCCACTCACCCCTGCTCTCCAGGAAGCGGCGCAACCGTTCGATGGCGTCTCTGTCCTTCCATTCCTGCACTTCTGCATCGGAGCGGTACAGGGATGGGTCGTCTGCGGTGGCATGCGGCCCGTAGCGGTAGGTCAGCGCTTCGATGAGTGTCGGCCCCCTTCCGTCCCTCGCCCGCTCCACTGCCTCACGCGTTGCCAGATACATGGCGATGGGGTCCATGCCGTCGACCCGGATGCCATCGAACCCGTAAGCCGCGGCCTTCTGGGCGATCGTCTCGGATGCGGTCTGCTTTTCATACGGCACGGAGATGGCATACAGGTTGTTGGCGCAGACGAAGACCGTTGGTGTGTTCCAAACCCCGGCGAAGTTCATGCCGGAGTGAAAGTCGACCTCTGAGGTGGCGCCGTCGCCGAAATAGGTGACAGTCACGGTGTCCTCGCCACGCAGCTTGGTCATATACGAGTAGCCGACCGCGTGGGGGAGCTGGCTGGCGATGGGCACGGTGACGATCCCTGTGCGGTATTTCTCTATGTCCCAAGCGGCGTTGGGGAGACCTTTCCAATAAGCGAGGAGAACTTCCATGGGGAGGCCTCTGGTCACCTGAACGCCGTGTTCCCGGTAGCTCGGGAAGACGAAGTCGTTGGTGTCGAGAGCCAGAGCGGACCCGATCTGCACGGCTTCCTGGCCTTCCAACATCGCATAGGTCCCGAGCCGCCCCTGTCTCTGCAACGCCAGCATCCGGCGGTCGAGGGTCCGGGACAGGACCATGTTGCGGTACATGGTCTGGTAGAGCTCCGGGTCGAGGCCCGGGTCGTCCCCGACCAGCTCTCCCTGGGCGTCGATGATCCGCAACGTCTCGATGTGGCCCATGTGCTGAGTCTGGCACATGAGTGCCTGATTCGGAGCTCGAGGCTATCTTCGGAGTACATGCCCAGGGTCCGAGCAGATATCGCGGCGATCCGCCCCTACCAGGTCGGCCGTCAGCTCGCCGATGTCGCCCGCGCCCACGGTCTCGACCCCTCCGAGATCGTCAAGCTCACCGCCAACGAGGGCCCCGAGGGCCCGTTTCCGGGTGTCGTCGAAGCCGCGGCAGCCGTTCTCGCCAACTCCAATCGCTATCCCGACAACGACTGTTGGGATCTCGGTCACGAACTGGCCGACGAGCTCGGAGTCGATTTCTCCAACCTGATGTTCGGTGCCGGCAGCGTCGCCCTACTCGACGAGATCGGGACGGCCATGGGCGGGCCCGGAACCAACTTCGTCTATGGCTGGCCGAGCTTCATCATGTATCGCTTCGTTGCCCTGTGGGCGGGATCGGAGAGTCGTGAGGTGCCGCTCGGCGACGACCACTCGCTGGATCTCGCAGCCATGAAGAGCGCAATCGACGACGACACGACGATGGTGATCGTGTGCAACCCGAACAATCCGACCGGGACCATCAGGCCCGCGAACGAGATCGAGGCTTTCATCGACAGCGTTCCCGACCATGTCCTGGTGGTCGTGGATGAGGCCTATCACGAGTTCGTCACCGACGCTTCATATCGCACTGAGATCCCGTTGGCCCTGGAGCGGCCCAACGTCGTTGTCCTGCGGACTTTCTCCAAGATCTATGCCCTGGCAGCTCACAGAGTGGGCTACGCCGTGGCGCGGTCCGACCTGCTGCTCGAGTTGCGTAAGGCGCAGGCGCCGCTGACTGTCAACCAGGTGGCGCAGACGGCAGCGCGTGCGACGCTCGGCCAGCCAGAGGAGCTGGAGCGTCGCCGCAAGCTCAACGAGGCTCGTCGTCACCATCTCGTCGGGGCCCTCGCCGAGCGCCGTCTGCCAATGGCGCAGAGTCACACCAACTTCATCTACTTCGAGTTGGGCGATAGGTCAGAGGAGACCATCGAGACCATGACCACCCGAGGAGTGCTCATCCGGGGCATGGGAGGGGGATGGGTGAGAGTGACGATCGGGGACGAGGACCAGAACCGTCGCTTTCTCGATGCGTTGGACGCCGCCTTTTGAGAATCACGTTCGATTGGATTTGAATCGGCGGCGCGATTCGCTTCCATCACGTCGCAAGCCAAGCAAATCGGATAGCCGGGTCGGCGCGGCCGCACGCGCCCCTCGGCTTTTACGGATTAGGACCCAAACATGAAGACACTGGTCAATGCCATCTCGGGCGCCGTTCGCAAGGCACCTTGGGTTGTGATCATCTCCACCGTCGTTCTCTCGATGGCCCTCGGCGCGCTGTCGGGGAACTTCACGCCTGCTGAGGATCAGAACGAGTCATTCGCCCCGGAGGCTCCCGAGCTGGAGGCCCAGGCGACGATCGGGGAGCTCTTCGGCTCGGGGCAATCCGCGCTGCAAGTTCTCATAGAGGCGGACTCGGGCGACGTGATCACCCTCGATGGTCTGGCGGCGACGACGGCGATCGAGGAGTCTGTTCGATCGAGTGACCTGAGCGAGTTCCTGGCCGACAGCCCAGAGTCACCTGCCGTCGCCAGCTTCATGGCACCGGTCGCCTTCGCCATCTCCGAGGGAGCACCGGCCCCAACGTCCGATGCCGAGTTGAAGGCGACCTACTCCGAGTCGTACGGGCAAATCCCATCTCAGCAGCGCGGATTCGTCGATCTGCTTCTTCCGGCCGATGCCGATCCCACGAGCGCGCAGACAGACGTCGGCGTGCTCGTGATCAGCTACGAATCCAGCTCCGACTTCGACGAAGGTGCCAGACGGGCCCAGCTCGCAGCCGATGCAGTCGAGAGAGCGCAGCTGGCCCCGGGGGTAACCGCCGACCCCTTCAACCAGGAGTTGATCTTTGCCAACCAGGACGACTTCTCAGCAGAGATTCTCCGCATGTTCCTCGCAGCAGGGTTCATCATCGTCACAGTCCTCGCCGCCGTGTACCTGTTGCGTTCCCCAGGAGCATTGGGGCGATCTCTCACGATCTTCGGATTCGTCCTGTTGGTGGGTGCGGTGGTATTGGTGACCCTCCCCGCCCTGGCCGCGATCTTCCCGGATGCGCTACCCGAGTCCATCGCGAACTGGGAGATCGGCCCGGTCGCGTTGGCCGGGGCCGGTACGGTGGTTCTCGTTTTCGCGATCTGGTCGGTGGCTTCCGGGCGTCTGCGGAGGACTGTCGCCGACACCGTGCTGACGATCGTGACCATTGGATTTGCCATATCCTGGATGAACGGCATCGGCTACCTGATCTTTGGCGATCAAGGCCCGATGACCCAGATCCTTCCCATCCTGCTCATCGGCTTGGGGGTCGACTACGCCATTCACCTCACGTCCCGCTATCGCGAGGACGTGGCGACTGGCTCTTCGGTCGATGCCGGGATCCGCAGCTCCATTCGAACGGTCGGGATCGCCCTCGCCCTGGCCACGGTCACCACGTCGATCGGGTTCCTGACGAACGTGTTCAACGAGATTCCGGCCCTTCGCGAGTTCGGAGCACTGGCCGCGGTCGGCATCGTCGCTTCCTTCTTGTTGGCGTTGACATTTGTGCCCGCCGTTCGCGAGGTGCTCGATCGCGCCGGGGAGAGAGCGGGAAGACTCGATCGAGAGTCACTTGCCGGCAACTCAGCTCGTCTCCTGCCGAAGATCATCGGCTCTACCGCTGTTCTCGCCAAGAAGGCCGCCGTCGCCGTGGTGATCGTGTCGCTGGCTCTGGGAGCCCTGGGCGGTTGGGCCACCTTCACCCAGTTGGAGGCGAAGTTCGACTTTCTCGACTTCGTGCCTACGACGTCCCCGATCAGACAGACTGCTGTGACACTGGCCGATCGTTTCGACTTCCCCGAGTCGACGAACACCCTGATCGAGGGCGACGTTTCGACTGGTGAGGCCTGGAATGCAATGGCTCTCACCACTTCGGAGATGGCGACGGTGGACAACGTGGTGGTCGTCGACGGGTTCCCACTTGCCGAGTCGCCGATCTCGGTCATCGGGCAACTCGCCAATCCGGATTCCCCGACCTTCGCTCCCGAGGTCGGCGCCGCCGCCCAGACCGTAGGGCTCGGGCCGGACCTAGCGGTTCAAGCCGATTCAGTGACTCCCCTGTATGAAGCTGCGATTGCGATCGCTCCGGATCGCATGGGCGCGGTGCTTCACCAGGACGAATCGGGCTCCTACGACGCAGCCCTGTTTCGCATCTCCACACAGGCCGGCTCTGACGAGGCGGCCGCCCTGAGCGAGGATCTCGATGATGCATTCTCCCCCGTAGCCGAGGCGGGACTGAGTCCTGTGGTCACATCCAACGAGATCATCGGGGACGTGGTCGTCTCCACGTTGAGGGACTCCCAGGTCAGCTCACTGCTGTTGACCTTGGGGGCCGCCCTTCTTCTTCTCATCATCAACTTCTGGATCGAGGCGCGGCGTCCCATGCTCGGGGTCATCACCACATTGCCCGTTGGGCTGGTGGTGCTGCTGGCCTTTGGGATCATGGCCTGGTTGGGCATCCCCTTCGGCCCTGTAACCGCCACGATCGCCGCATTGGCGATTGGCATCGGGATTCCGTACATGATCCACATCACGCATCGATACGAGGAGGATCGGGCCCGATGCGAGACTGCCGAGGAGGCGATCGACAGCACCCTCACTTTCACCGGGGGCGCCTTGGCCGGCTCGGCGCTGACTACGGTCGCTGGGTTCGGCATACTCGTGGTCTCATCCACGATCCCATTTCGGCAGTTTGGATTCGTCACGGCTTACACGATTCTCCTTGCCTTGGCGGCCGCCGTCCTCATCCTCCCAAGCTATCTGTATCTCTGGGATGGCTGGCATCGCCGGCGCGGGGGGTCTGCCATCGACGAGACGACGCTTCACGAGGCACTTCAGGACTGACTGGCCGAAAGAGTCGATCGACCCACGCTGAAAATGTCACCGATCGACCAAAATCGGGGGCAGGCGACCAGGTCTGCCCCCCGAGATGGATGTATCCCGCACCCAAGCCGAGGCCACGCGCTTGCTCCCTCTGGCGGAGCGAGTGCTCGCACGTTATCCCTTCCACGTGCGCGAGATCACCCACCTCGCCACCCACTCCAACGTCCAGTTTCGGGTGGTGACCGAGAGCGGAGAGCAGTTCGTCCTGAGGGTGGGGACGCCGCATGCCAACACGAGGACCAACATCGGCGTCGAGGTCGCCTGGCTCGACGCTCTACGCGAGGAAACCGACCTGGAAGTGGTCAGACCGATCAGATCGGGGGAGGGTTCACTCATCGTCGACGAGTACGACGAGGTACTCGACAAGGAGCGCGCCTGTGTGCTCTTCTCCTGGGTCCCCGGCCAACCCATGGGCGACGGGGCGGGGACATTCGCCTATCGCCTTCTCGGGGCGATGAGCGCTTCGTTACAGGACCATGGGAGAAGGTGGTCCCCACCGCAGGGAGCGCACATGCGCATCTGGGACGAAGTCTTCTATTACAGGGAGGAAGACCCGGTCATCCTGCACACGGCGAAATACAGTCATCTCTTCGACATGGCCCGGCTCCGAACCATCGAGCGAGCCATCAGACTCTCACAGGACGTGATCGTCGAGTCGTACGCCTCCGGTCGGCCTCAGGTAGTCCACGGTGATCTCCACGAGTGGAACGTCCATCTGGCCGGCAGCAGAATCCACGCCTTCGACTTCGAGGACGTGATGATCGCCCTGCCCGCTCAGGACGCCGCCATTGCGCTTTACTCCTCACGTAGCAGTGAGATCAAGGACGACATACGCGAGGCATTTCGCAAGGGCTTCGAGTCGATATCCGATTGGCCCATCGTCGATGAGCGGCAACTCGATGCGTTTCATGCGGCACGTCAGGTCATGCTCATGAACTACGCCGCCCGCACCCTGCCCCTGGAGGAGTCGAGCGACTACCTCGATCGGGTCATGCCCTGGCTCGATCGATACGTCGAGCGCTACGCATGAGGTGAGGTATGCGAATCGCCGCCGGGCCGGGGAGGAACTCGGGCAGGCGGTGGCCGACCTCGAACCTGACGACCCGGTCGTCTATGCCCTTCCTCGCGGCGGGGTTCCGGTGGGGTTCGAGGTGGCGCGAGCCCTGAGATGCCCACTCGACGTCCTCATAGTCCGCAAGGTCGGCGTCCCCTTTCAGCCGGAGCTGGCCATGGGGGCGATTGCCGAGGGAGGCGTGATCGTGAGGAATCACGAGGTGATCGAGGTCGCCGGGGTGTCGAATTCCGACTTCGAGAGGGTGGCCGCGGACGAACGTCTGGAGCTCGAAAATCGGGTGGCCCTCTTTCGAGGCGACACCGATCAGATCGACCCGATAGGACATACCGCTGTTGTGGTCGACGACGGGCTGGCCACGGGTTCCACCGCTCTGGCTGCTGTCTCGGTTCTCGATCAGCAGGGGGCCGATGCGGTCTGGCTGGCGGTGCCCGTCGCACCAGCCTCACCGTTGGGGCAGTTGGAAGAGATCGTCGACCGGCTGGTGATCCTGCATCGCCCACGGGGGTTCGGAGCCGTGGGCTCGTGGTACCGCGACTTCGCCCAGACCACCAACGACGAGGTCAGAGCCTTACTCGCTCGCTCACGGCTAGCGTGACGTCCGGTCGCCCAGACCCGAACCCGGGGTTCCTGGAGCCACATATGACCCAAATCCGCTCATCTACAGCGAGCCGACGAGAAGAGAAAGGGATGCCGATGCCAACTTTGGAGAAGTTCTGCACCGTCGAGGGGAGCCTCGGTATGAACGTGATCGGGAAAACGCCGGGAGGCATGAGGATCGACTTCCCATTCGAGGGCATGGCAACCAGCGAGCACTGGGAGGGGGAGCGGCCGGTGAAGGGCGTCGACTACGTGAGGGTCCGCTCCGATGGAAACATGGCCCTCGATCTGAATGCGACCATCGGTGAGAAGAGGGATCAGGTGGCATACAAGGGGATTGGGGTCTCCATCGCCAACGAGGATCAGTCTGCGGATCCCAAAGAGCTCATCGTCTTCGAGACCGGCAACGAGGACCTGTCTTGGCTTAACAACGAGGTCGGTGTCGCCTTCGGCCACGGCGCCGGGGGGAAGATCACTCTGGAGATCTACGTCATCAGGCCCTAGCGTCGATTGGGCGTCCCAGTATGTGGGACAGATTCATCTCCGGGACGTGATCCTCGGGGCCATCTCGGTCGGGGAAGTCGAAGACGCCGATCATGAGTTGCATCGGATAATCGGGTGATTGGGCAGAGGTGCGCACGACATCTGAGTCGATCGAGAACACGAGACCACGCGGGCTCCACTCGATGCCATATGTGTGATCCTGGGTCACGTCGATCGGGACGAAAGTCGTTGAGAAGTCAACCTCGAGCATCGGGTCGCGAAAGGCTCGGACTCCAGACCCGATGAGAGCGCCCTCATCGGTGATGTCGGAGCCGAAGATCTCGGCGACACAGATCTCACCCGACCTCTCGGGTTCATCTTCGATGCCTGACATCCAGAAGGCGAACATCGACCTCCCCGTGACATTGCCACGCATCGTCACGGCGATCCGGGCGTATGTTGGGGTGTACCCCCACAACGTCGGCTGCTCTTCGGCGACAAAGAGACCCTCCCGAAAGGGCTGTGGGCCACGGGTGGTCCCCAATGGGCCCGAGAAGCTTGCGCTCTGGATACATGAGACGCGAAGTGGCTCGTCGTGGAGGTCGGGGCACCAAAGTCCTTGACCCTGGGGGATGCTGAGACGAAGGCCCGCGTCACTCAGCTCATAGGTCGCAGCCGACTCCTGGCGCGAGCTCCAATGTGCCAGGTAGTAGGGCACCCAGATCGACTCATCGAGCTCGGTGTCATCGAATCGTTCGTCGATGGTCCACCGAGAGACGTCACTCACTTCGGCTCAGGAGACTGCGGGTTACGGAAGTCGGGCTTCCGCTTCTCCAGGAATGCCCGCACCCCCTCGGCGTGCTCCGGGGTCTTCCCCAGACGTCCTTGCTCGTTCTTCTCCGCTTCGAGGGCCTCGAGGAATGTCAGCCGTCTCGAACTGTGGATGAGCCGGCGAGTGGTGATCAACGCGTCAGTTGACAAGTCGGCCAGTTTCTTCGCATATTCCAAGGCCTTCTCGACCACCTCGCCGTCGGCGACGACCTCGACGCACAGCCCCCTCGCCAGAGCCTCGTCGGCGGCCATTCGGCGATTGGTCAAGGTCATATCGAGTGCGACCGACGTGCCGACATGATGGGGGAGCAGCCAGGTGGAACCGGAGTCAGGAGTGAGACCGATCGCGGTGAAGGCTGAAGTGAAATAGGCGGAGTCAGCCATCACTCTGAGATCACATCCGAGGGCCAGACCCATGCCGGCACCGGCGGCGACACCGTTGACGGCGGCCACGGTCGGGACGGCACATCCGCCGATGGCATGGACCATCGGGTGGAACTCGTCATCGAGATGGCGTGCGAGGTCAGGACCTCCATCGTCGTATTCGCTCTGGAATCCGGCGAGGTCGGCTCCGGAGCAGAATGCCTTGCCCTCCCCGGTGAGGATGACGGCCCTCGCCTCCTCGCCCGCCCGGGACATGCTCTCGACCACAGAAGCGGAGAGCTCGGCATCGATCGCGTTGTACCGCTCGGGCCGATCGAGGGTCACGACCGCCACGTCTCCCCTCAGCTCGTATCTGCTCGCCATCTCTCGTTCCTCCTCGACCACGCGAATCGTAAACGTCAGAAAAGTCCGGTAGTGCTTGCACTCTCGCCTAACGTGTCTGCCATCGTCGCAGCAGAAAGAGCCGCGAAATCATCGACCCACAAGGAGGCGTCGTGAACAAATCCGAGATGGCTGACAAGCTCGCCGACAAGGCGGACATCTCGAAGGCCAAGGCCACCGAGGTCATCGACTACATCTTCTCCACCAAGGACGGAGAAGGGATCATTGCCGTGGAGCTAGACGCGGGCCGCAAAGTCAACATCACAGGCTTTGGGAGCTTCGCACTCAAGCGCCGGTCGGAGCGTCAGGGGCGCAACCCGGCCACAGGCGAGACAATCACCATTCCGGCGAAGAACTACGCCCACTTCAGCGCATCCAAGGGCCTGAAGGACCGGGTGGCGGAGTAGCGCCGACTCGTTCGATTTGGAAGTGGGGGGG
>DASPGH010000053.1:0-5407 GCA_035620735.1 Acidimicrobiia bacterium
CCTCCTCGCTGACGCCGGTGTCGACGAGGTCGAAGTCCGCCACATTACCGAGCAACAGGATGAGGCTCTGGCGTCCATGGCCCGCCTGGCCGATGTCCGCGGAGCGCTTCTCGACGCCTGAAGCGGAACTTGATGGCTGACCCAGGTCATGGACCTGACAGCGCTAGCGCATGTCGCCACCTTCTTCTACCACCTCGATCGGTAGATCGCCCCTTGGCTGCTACAATGTTCTAGAGGCGAGAGAATTTGGCCAGACGATACGGCTTGGTCGCCCCCTCTCCTACACCTGCGGCTCCGTGCCTCGCGACCGCCCCATGTTGGGCCCAGTTGAGAGGCATCGAATGTTGAAGTACCGCAGACGAGAATCATCTATGGCCGCAATCGCAGTCGCCGGTTTGCTGCTTCTGGCATTGGGATCCTGCTCGGACGAGGAACAGAACCCGATTTCTATGGTCGGTGACCAGGCGCCAGAACTCACGGGCAACGATCTGACGGGGACTGGGGTCGACAAGCTAACCGACTTGATCGGCGAGCCAACTGCTGTGGTGTTCTGGCTCAACACGTGTCCTCACTGTCAGGACAGTGTCCCCGCCATCCAGAACGCGTGGGAAGACCTCGAGGACAAATACAACATCCTCACCGTAGGTATGACCAACGAGGACATGGAAGGCGATCCAGGATTCGAGTCTGCTGAGGCGTTCGTGGCCTCGGTGAGGCTGATCCTGCCCACCGTTGACTACACCTGGCAGCAGGCACAAGCGGACTGGTATGTGTCAGGGGTGCCGATCACGTTCATACTGAACGACCAGCACCTCGTTGAGGACGTGATCGAGGGCGACGACGATCTAGTGAACCGCATCCAGACCTCCCTCACCAACGTCGACCTCAAATGCTGCGGTTCCGGCTGACCGTTTCCACCTACTCGGTGGTCTCAGCGGCAATCCCTTGTCCTAACGCGGCTTCCAGTTCGGAGCTTCGTTGTCGGCAGTCCAAGCCCGTCAGCTCGGGCGCTGAGCGACTTCTGTGCGGCGTGGAGCTCCCATTTGTGCCGACGCGCGGCACCCAATGAGGTGTTCGCTATGGGTCCAGAATGGTTGACCTCGAAGGTGTGGTGACCCGGGTTCCTCCTGGGCGGCGTCTGGCCTCCACCGACACGCATTGTGATTGCCGATTGTGTCGCGTTTCGTTTGAGGCTCGAACACACGGCATCTCGTACCGAACGCCGAGGGCGATTGGTTGCGCACCAGGGCGGCGACTGAACCCTGGGCAGAGGTGAGAGACGGAGTACAGGCGAGGGATGTCAGCCACCGATGGTCAGCCTCGGACCCGGTCAGACGTTGAGAACGATCACCGAGCACGGGGACTCGATGACCAGACGCTCCACCTTGGGGCCAAGATTGAGTCGGGTCGAGTCGGCTCGTACCTCGGTACCGAGGATGATCAAGTCGACATTCCTGTGGGCCCGGTTGACCAGGTTGTCCACCGTCCTCCCCTCCATACTGACCTCGGCGACAACTTTGGCCCCCAGCTGTAGTCCCACTTGCTTCAGCTCGCTGACCATGCCCTCTCCCATCCTCATACGCGTCGCCACCGATCCGGCATCGAAATTAGCCGTCTCGGTAGCGAGTTCCGGGTCGACCACGTGGTAGAGAAGGACTTCCGTTTCGTCAGCTGCGACAGAGAAGGCGAGTGCGGCGGCCCGCGACGCGGGCTCGCTTCCGCCTATCGGGACCAGAATGGTGCGCGGAGGCCAACGGGGGCTCCGCGCAGTGAAGACGAGTGAGGGGCATGGAGCCAATCTGACCACCTCATCCACAAGCGAGCCGAACAAGTACGAGGAGCCTGCCTCGGGTAGCGGAGCGCCCATGGCTAAGAGGTCATAGCCTTCAGCCGCCTCCTCGAGGATGGTTTGGGCAGGATTGCCGCGGGCCACGCGCCCAGTGACTTCAATACTGGTCGGGAGCAGCTGAGCCATTTGGTCGAGATAACGTTCGGCCCGCATCTTGCCCGCCAGTGGAGCTACTGCGAGCATGGTCACCGCCGGACTCTCCGAGCCCAGATGGGCCAGCACCGCCGCCTCCAGTGCACGGACCTCCGCCGGCACATCGCTCAACTCGCCAGGCCGCACAGCGAGGAGCACACGGTGGATCGGCCCAAAGCCGCTGAGTGCCGGGGTCTCTTCTCCACTTGGCCCCAGACCAAATAGGAGGCTCAACCCTATCAGCGCCATCATGAAGGCTATCACGATTGGGTTCCCGATTGGAGGTCGACTCGATGGGGGTGGTATTCCTGTCCGCCCGTATCCGGCCATGGGCGTTGTCAAGAGATCTCAACCATTTGAACGCGCAGGGCAGGCCTGGGTGGCCCAAACCATCTGGCCAGTGATCGCTGACGCCCTGGGCATGCCCTCGGGCTGACGTTTCAGGCGCCCGCAGCTCCATCTTTGGACAAGGTCTGTTGGATATACGTTTAAGGACACGCACCTCGCAGGAAATTGGCGGGTCCCGGCACGTGCCTTGTGGGCCGCCTGTGGAGCGCGACGCGCCGAACATCGCCGAATTCGGAAAGCTGGGTGCAACCAGCAATCGCCCTCACCAGGTAGTTTGGTGCAGCTGGAGGGATTTGAACCCCCGACCCCCTCGTTGCGAAAGATATGGTCAAACGCTGTGAGCAGGGGCTTTAGCCACCTCGAGACTTCTCCTGCACGCTTCCCGAATCATCGTGGCGGCGGGCCTATCGATCGATCATCGGTGGATGGTGATGGACCCGTGTGCCAGCTCGACAGTGGGCATTGCCGCGTCGTGGGTGTCGCCAACCAGCTGGCTATCGTAGATGACAATGCCGGGGCTGCCGTCGGCTGCACGTTCTCGGATCCGAATCCGGATGGCGTCCTCGCCATCGAGCAGTTTGCCGTCGACGATCGTGAGCAGATAGTCGTAGACACCCTGACCGTTGACTGTTCCGGTACCTTCGATCCTGGCCCAAGGACCCGCCAGCGTGAGCGCGTCGTGTCCCGAGCTCTCGAAGCGCAGGTCTGCCCCCATTAGACGGAACCGAAACCTGCCGTCAGGCGCAGCTTGTCCGTCATGGCGTCCCACGAAGTTGAACTGGGCACGGCCTATGAACGATGGGTCGGCCAAGTAGGCACCAGCAGGTGACTGGAAGGTGCCGGCGCCGGTGACGAAGCCGACACCAGGCGCGTGGACCTTGATGTGCTCGTGGCTGGTGGTGGCGAAACCGGTGTCGTCGTCGACCAGGGTCACCGTGAGCGTGTACAGCCCGGGAGCCGAATAGACATGGGTTCCGGTGGCGACGCCTGTTCCATTGGCTTCCGTGATCGTGGCCGCCGAGGTGGTGCCGTCACCCCAATCCCATTCAGCACTGTGGGTGTCGAGCACACCAGGGTCGCTGAATTCGAGGCTGGCGTGGACCGTTTCACCGACTACGACCGGATCGAGAGGAGCCAGAAACTCGTGAAGGATCGGAGAACGGTTGCGGACGGTATGTCCGGCCCGACCGTGGCCGCTGGCGCCGTTGTTGTCGGTGACCATCACGGTGATCGGATGACCCGGGTGGTCTTCCAGGTAGGTGTGCTCGGGACCGACGCAAGTTGAGTCAACGACTGTCCCCGGCTGTGGGCCATCACCATCCCCGTAGTCGACGGTGCATGTATGCGTGTCTGCGGTCCCCGGGTCGTGGAACACCGCAGTGGCGATGACCGTATCGCCCTCGTCCGTCTCGGGGCCGGTGACAGCTGTCAGAGAGACCAAACTCACTGTTGCCATGCCGGTCTGAGTGACGGTCGGGGCGCCCACGGTCGGAGCGACGTTGAGGACGTCGACCGTCGTTTCATCGCTGACACAGGTCGTGAACGTCGAATCGCAGACCAAGACACTGACGTCATACGTGCCTTCGTCAGCGAAGGTGCAAGTGCCCGTACCTCGCCTCCCGGTCCCGTCACCCGGTGTCGAATAGTGTGTCCCGCCAGTGCAGTCGTATTGATATTGAAGGGACGCCTGAGCTGGGCCAGAGGCCAAAGTCACCAGGGTGGCGGCCGAACCTTCCGTTATCGGACCGCTGGCGTTATAGAAAGTTGGGACGCGGACCGGGACCTGCCCGTCTGCGTCGACCGCACCGATATCGCAAAACCCATCGAAGGCGCGAGCTGCGCCTCGCTGGTCGAAGAACGTGAAACATTGCTCGACACCTATCGCCTCCGAGCTCGCTTGAGGCATCATCGTCTCTGTCGGCCCGCCGTTGTCGGCGAGGCCCCCTAGGTCCAGGCCTGTGCTGTTCTCGATGTCGGACGATGCGGAGAACCCACACGAGTCGTCGTCGCTCAGGTTGAATCCCCAGCTGGAGATAGGACTTTCCAGACTGCAATTTGGAGAGCCAGGGTTGTCTCCGAGAATCGTGCCCGCGATCGTCAACGACGCCGACCCTCCATTGAAGACGATACTGCCACCGTCGGCACTCAGGTTGGCGCTTATCGTGCTTCCGATGACGTCGAGAGTGCCATTTGCGTTGTGGATAGCGGCACCAGTGAAACCGGCATTGCCGGTCAGCGTCGACCGCGACACATCCACCTGGCCCGACGCAATGTAGAGCCCCCCACCCTCGAAGAAGGCATCACCTGTGCCGTTTTCGATCGTGCTCGCATCAATGGTCATAGAACCCGCCCCCTGGTAGATGTTGCCTCCCTGATCAGCAACGCCACCTGAGATGGTGCTCTCAGATATGGTCATGTCACCACCGTTGTAGATTGCACCCGCGCTGCCCGCCGCGCGTGGTGATGTGACCGTCACGTCCGAGATCGCCATTGTGCCCGAGTCATTCCAGATCGCACCCCCGTGGCTTGCGGTGGTGTTGTCGATGGTGACAGACGTGATCGATGTAGTTCCGTTTCCGCCGCTGTAGATGGCACCACCCTCGGATGACGCGAACGCGTTGGAGAGAACGGTGTCGACGACCGTCAGACTGCCCCCATGGCTGTAGAGGATGCCCCCCCTGTCGGGCGACTCTTGATTAGGAATATCGCCGATGTCGCTTCCGACAACGGTCGTAGAGCCACCACCAACGTTGTAGAGGGCGCCACCCTGTATGTAGCCCGCGCTATCTCGGACCGTGCTGGACAGAATCGTCAGTTCTCCACCAGTATTGGCAAAACTTCCGCCGAACCCGTTGGTGTTGCTCTGGAACGTGCTCCCAGCCACCATGACGCTGCCGCCGCCGACGTATATTGCCCCGCCGCGTCCGACATCGAGAGGCCCGTTGTTTGAGAACTGGCCGCTACGAATGACCATGTCCCCGGCCGCGTTGTAGACAGCTCCCCCGTCGTCACCCTGGCTCCCCGAGATCGTGGTACCAGTCACCATCATCGTGTCGTTATTGAACAACGCCCCGGCCC
>DASPGH010000054.1:0-7781 GCA_035620735.1 Acidimicrobiia bacterium
ACTGCACTGAGAATGACATGTCGGCTCCGCCCACCAACTTCCCCCAACCGGGTTCGAGTGTGACCTAATCAGAAGCGTGCCCACCCACGGTGTGGCTCCCCCCCTGTCGTGTCCACCACCCACCAAGCAGCTTGAAAACCCAGCCACCCACCGCGGCCAGCCCTCCGCCACTTGACACATAGAAGATTCAATATGCACTAGCGGATACGGCGCCAGGTGTGGTTCGATCGGGCGCCTAGGCCGCCCACGGAGGATGGAAAAGGGTGCTGGGCACGTCTCACCACGCCTCGCTATGCCTCACGGGGTCTCACGTCGCTCGGCCCACAGTCGCGCCACAAGGCTCGAATCGGGAGCCGTTTCCCCTGGTCACAGCGTTTTGACCTCATTCTTTCGCAACGAGGAAGTCGCGGGTTCAAATCCCGCCAGCTCCACAAAACGCCCTGGTCAGGGCGATGTCGGGGGGTGCGCGTATGCCGGTTGCCCTCGTCCGTAGCCTCGCCGGCCCACAGACGCCCCACAGGCGCGTGGTAGCTGAAGCACCTCGCAGGCCGCAAGGAGGTCAACAGGGCCGACGTGAGCTCGAAACACTGTGAACTATCGCTTTCGGTCGCTCATTGTCGCTCGGTTTCTAGAGGGGCGGGTAGCGGCTTCACATACTGCCGGTCGAGGTCTGCTTTTTCGTCGACGTCGACGATCCGAGATCTTCACATCTCAGGCTTGTGCGACGGGCCATCGTGAAGAGCCGAGCTCACGCGATAGGTTGCGAGCGGCCTCGCGCACTGCTTCGACCACGCCTTCTGTGGAGGGGTATTCACCGGAGGCGATGACCACGCCGATGGCACCGATTGCGGGATGGTCGCCGTCGAACACGGGTGCGGCTATGCCAGAATCGCCGAGCACGGCTTCGTCGTTTTCGGTGGCAATGGCGGTGACACTGGTGGCGTTGAGTTCCTTCTCGAGTAGGTCGGGTTCGGTGAGGGTCTCCCCAGTCATCGCCCTAAGCGAACTATACGAAGTGACCCGGGCACGGTCCTCGGGGCGGTAGGCGAGGAGGGCCTTGCCCAGGGCGCAGGCGTGGGCCGGGATGACTATGCCCACCTCGGGCATTTGCCGGGTTCCGTCCGGCCGAGGCTCATGTTGGACGATGACCACGTCGTCCATCAACAACACACCGACCCGGACGGCGAGTCCGGTTCGGCGCGCCAACTCCTCGGTCCACTTGAACGCTCGCCCTCTCATCTCGAGCGTGTCGAGATAGACGTTGCCAAGGAGCAAGGTCGCCGGGCCGAGCTGGTAGCGGCCCGAACCGCGGTCCTGTTCGACCATCCCATGGGAAACCAGTGTCTTGACGATGCCGTGCACAGTCGACACCGGCAGGTCAAGTCGCGCGGCGATGTCTGAGAGACCGAGACGACGCGACCCCTGAAGGACCCCGAGGATGCGAATTGCCCGGTCAACGGACTGGATCATGGTTTCTCCCTGGAAACACGCTAGCGGTTATGCCGAAGACCCTCTTGACTCTAGCCGCCTGACAGAATAATGTCCGAAAGGTTTTCGATAATATCGAAACACTGTAACCAGCAGGACACGGAGGTCTGCACAGCGAAATCACCTTCAGGGACAACGGCAACGGTGTGTCGGAGGACTCACCTGAGAAGAGGAGGACAAATTGGACGAAGTGAGGATGGGTCAGAAGCTGGTCGCGGAGGTGATCGGTACGGCCTTTCTGGTGTTTATAGGCGTGGGTTCGGTCCCGGCCACCCTCATGGTCAACGGGGACGCCCCTTTCACGATGGCCGACCTGGGGATCATCTCCCTGTCGTTCGGCACCATCGTGCTCGCCACGGTTTACGCCTTGGGTCACGTGTCGGGGAACCACATCAACCCAGCGGTGACTCTTGGGCTTGCGGTCACCGGGAAGTTCCCGTGGGCAGACGTGCCGAAGTACATCACCGCCCAGGCCATCGGCGCCATCATCGGAGCCGCGGCCATCATCGGGGTCCTCGGCCAGACGGCATCGGACGTCGGTCTGGGTGTGGCCGCGTTCGGTGAGGGTGTGGGCCACGTGCAGGCGTTCACGGCCGAGTTCGTGGGTACGTTCATCCTGGTGTTCACCATCTTCGGAGTGATCCACCGCAAGGCAGCGGCAGGGTTTGCCGGCGTCGCCATCGGGCTGGTCGTGTTCGCGGCGATCATCCCCGTCGCCCCGGCCACTGGTGCCTCGATCAACCCCGCACGGACCGTTGGTCCAATGCTGGTCCAACAGATCGCCGGAGGCACCGTGGAGTGGAGCCAGCTACCCACCTACCTGATCGCCGAGCTGCTCGCCGGCGCAGTGGCGGGTTTGGTTTTCGTGGCGATCTCGAGAACCGACGTAGACCGTGTTTCGGCGCCACAGCTGGTCGAAGAGGTCGAGCCCGTCCAGGCATAGGAGTTGATGATGAAGAAACTGATCAACAAGCCCGAAGACGTGGTCGTCGAAGCCCTTGCCGGAATGGAGGCCGCCCACAGCTCGTTGAACGTCGACCAAGAACACCGAATCGTCTACCGGGCCGACGCCCCGCAGACCGGGAAAGTCGGTCTGATCTCAGGCGGTGGCTCGGGACATGAGCCATTGCACGGCGGTTTCGTGGGCAAGGGGATGCTGGACGCCGCATGTGCCGGCGAGGTGTTCACCTCTCCCACACCTGACCAGATGCAGGCCGCAACCAAGCTCGTCGACGGTGGAGCAGGTGTCCTCCACATCGTGAAGAACTACACCGGCGACGTCATGAACTTCGAGAGGGCCGCCGAGATGGCGGCCGCGGAGACCGGAGTCGAGGTGGGCACCGTGATCACCGACGACGACGTCGCCGTCCAGGACAGTCTCTACACGGCCGGACGACGCGGTGTCGGGGTCACCGTCCTCCTGGAGAAGATCGTGGGCGCCGCCGCCGAGGAAGGCAGGTCGCTCTCCGATGTGACAGACCTGGCGAGGAAGGTCAACGAGAACGGCAGATCGATGGGCATGGCGCTGACATCATGCACCGTCCCCGCAGCTGGAAAGCCGACCTTCGAGCTGGGAGAAGACGAAATGGAGATTGGCATCGGCATCCACGGTGAGCCGGGCCGGAGCCGGGTGCCCCTGGCGCCGGCTTCCGAGATCGCCGAGCTGTTGCTCGATCCGATCGTGTCCGACTTCCCGCTGAAGGGCGGTGACACGGTTCTCGCCTTCGTCAACGGCATGGGTGGCACGCCGCTCATCGAGCTCTACGTCATGTACAACGAGGTGGCCAGGCTGCTGGATGACAAGGGAATCGCTATCGGCAGGTCTCTCGTCGGCTCTTATATAACCTCGCTGGAGATGGCCGGCTGTTCGGTGACGCTCCTCAAGCTCGATGACGAGCTGACAACTCTGTGGGACGCCCCCGTAGACACTTCGGCTCTGAGGTTCGGGGTCTGAGTCATGAGTGGTGATGTCGCCACGATTGCCGAGCTGGGCAGTTGGGTTCGCGACTTCGCCCGTCGCATAAACGAGGCGCGGGAGGAACTGACCGAGCTCGACTCGGCAATCGGCGACGCCGACCACGGCATCAACATGGACCGGGGAATGAAGGCCGTCATCGCCAAGCTCGACTCTGACCAGGCAGCCACAGCCGCCGAGCTGTTCAAGAACGTCGGCATGACGCTGGTGAGCACGGTCGGTGGCGCCAGCGGACCGCTCTACGGGACCTTCTTCTTGAGATTCGGGATGGTCGGCGGCGACAGCGTCGACCTTTCGGCGGCCGACTTCGCCAAGGCGATGCGGGCCGGACTGGAAGGGGTGGTAGCCCGAGGCAAGGCCGAACCCGGCGACAAGACCATGTTCGATGCGCTCGACCCCGCCGTCGAAGCCCTCGAGTCGGCCCTTTCCGGTGGAGCGGGTCTCGGTGATGCGCTTGCGCAGGCCGCTCAGGCCGCGGAGTTGGGCCGGGACGCCACCATCCCTCTCGTTGCTCGCAAGGGCAGAGCAAGCTACCTCGGAGAACGCAGCGCCGGTCATCAAGACCCGGGTGCTACGTCGACAGCGATGCTGGTGCGCTCCGCGGCGTCGGTCATCGGCTGAACGGTGACGGACATGGTTGGAATCGTCGCCGTCTCTCACAGTCGTGCCCTCGCCGAGGCGGCCGTCGCCCTGGCAACGGAGATGGTTCACGGGGAGCGCCCGGCGATCGCCATTGCGGCTGGTCTCGATGCCGAGACGTACGGTACCGACGCCATGGCCGTCAGGGAGGCGATCAGTTCGGTCGACTCCGACGACGGGGTAGTAGTGGTCATGGATCTGGGCAGTGCCGTGCTGAGCACCGATCTCGCCCTCGATCTGCTCGAACCGGAAACCGCGGCGAGGGTCGAGGTGACCGCAGCCCCGTTCGTCGAAGGACTGGTGGCGGCGGTGGTCAGCGCGGCGGGTGGGGGAAGCCGCAGCGACGTCGCCGCTGAGGCAGCTGCCGGGCTGAGTGGGAAACTCGCCCATCTCGGTCAGGGATCCCAGTCAGACGACAAAGTCCCGGACGCGCCATGGGAAGAGGCCGCACTCTTCGAGGTGTCCAACCCCCACGGTCTCCACGCCCGGCCCGCGGCCCGCCTCGTGGCGGAGGTCAACCGCTACAACGCCCGGGCCACGCTGACCAACCTGAGCAACGGGGTGGGGCCGGTGAACGCCGCCAGCCTGTCGCGGGTGGCCGCGCTCGGAGCCGTTCGAGGGCATCGGATCGAGGTCCGGGCAGGCGGGCCCCAGGCCGCGGAGATGGTGCGGGCGGTGGCGGCCTTGGCAGAGCGTCAGTTCGACGAGACGAAACCGGTCGAGTCTACCGCGACCGACACGCCTGCCACCGAAGGGGCCCAACCCTCCGCGCCCGGGATCGCCATCGGACCCAAGTTCACGCTGGCCTCGATTCCGATCGAGATTCCGGAAACGACCTCGGTCGAACCAGCCGCCGAATGGCGGCGTCTCAGAGAAGCGCTGGCCGCGGTGCGGACCGAGATCGCCCGGGTGAAGCTGCGGGTCTCCCACGACGTGGGCGATGACGACGCAGCGATATTCGACGCCCATCTGATGCTCCTCGACGACCGTGACGTCCTCGCGACCGTCCGGTCCGGCATCGATGGCGGGGCCTCGGCTGCCGCGTCGTGGAAAGAGACGATCGATGGTGTCGAAGCGGAGTGGGCTGCGCTGGACGACCACTATCTGAACGCCCGCGCCGCCGACGTAGCTGCGATCGGTGACCAGGTTCTGCGGGCGATCCTCGGCGTGAATGTGATCAAAGACACCCCTGAGGGCATCCTGGTGGCTGAGGACCTCACGCCGACGGAGACTGCCGAACTCGACCCGACAAGAGTGCTTGGGGTGGTCACTGCCTATGGCAGCGCCACTTCACACAGTGCAATCCTCGTCCGTTCCCTGGGGATCCCGTCGGTGGTCGGGACCGGTCGTTGGGTTCTCGACATCACCGACGGTACCACCATGATCGTGGATGGGTCGGAAGGGGTGGTAATCGCCGACCCGCCGGATGATGTGCTTGCCCGTTTCCGGGGCGTGGCTGCCGGACATGACGACGGCCGTAAAGATGGGGAGTCCAAGGCCCACCTGCCTGCGATGACCGCAGACGGTTTGTCCATCGACGTCGCGGCGAATGTCGCTTCTGCCGCGGCCACGAGAGTCGCCGTCGGCGCTGGGGCCGATGGGGTGGGGCTGCTTCGCACCGAGCTCCTCTTTCTCGACCGCAAGACCGCGCCCGATGCCGATGAGCAGGAAAGCGTGTACCGGGAAATCGCCGAGACTCTCGACGGCCGAAGGCTGGTCATTCGCACCCTCGATGTAGGTGGCGATAAGCCCCTCCCCTACGCGCCTACCCCTGCCGAGGCCAATCCGTTCCTCGGGATTCGTGGTCTCAGGCTGTCTCTCGTCAACCGTGAGCTTCTGGACACACAGCTGGCGGCGATCATGCGTGTCGCCGTCGACCATCCGGTAGCCGTGATGTTTCCGATGGTGAGCACCCTCGAGGAAGTCGTCTTGGCACGCTCCGCCGTAGGTAAGGCAGCGGCAGACGCCGGGGTCGCGGCCGACGATGTCGAGATCGGGATCATGGTGGAAGTGCCCTCGGCGGCGCTGAATGCCTCTGCGCTCGCTCCCTTGGTCGACTTCTTCAGCATCGGTACGAACGACTTGACCCAATACACGCTGGCGGCGGAGAGGGGCAACGAAGCGGTTGCCGGGATGGCCGACCCGCTCGACCCCGCCGTCCTCAAACTCATCGATATGGTGTGTCGCGCCGCGGAGACAACTGGTGCCCGGGTGGCGGTATGTGGCGAGGCTGCAGCTGACGTGACCGCGGTGCCCATACTGACGGGACTGGGTGTTCGTGAGCTCAGTGTCTCCGCCCCCGCGATCGCCGGGATTAAAGAAGAGGTGCGCCGTTGGCGTGAGACGGAGATGCGAAGGCTCGCCCGGGAGGCTCTGCAACTCGCTGCCGCTTCAGACGTGAGAGTCCTGGTTGAGGCTGCTGCGACCGTCACTTGAGATCCCGGCACCAGTCGCCGAAGCCTGCAGTTCACAACATCTCACCCCGTCTCACGTCGCTCGGCCCACAACCGCCCCACAGACCCGCATATGGTTGCCGTTTGCCCTGGTCAAGGGGTTTTGACCACATCTTTCGCAACGAGGGGGTCACGGGTTCAAATCCCCTCAGCTCCACGAAACTCCCCGGTCAGGGCGATTTCGTGTCGCCTCGCCGCCCCTCTCGACTAACGATCCTGAAGGCTCGCGCTCCACAGGCCGCCCACAGGATTCGTGCTGTGAGCCCTCAGCTTCTGACAGGGGTCACGCGGGTCTCGGCCCGTTGACGTTCACCGCACTCGTCCCGGAGATGGCAAGGGAAAGGCCCCCGGTTTTGTGCCGGGGGCCAATGTCCTCTCAGTCGGTGTGTGCTAAGTGGGGACGAGTACTGATTCGTCTTCTGAGGTGGCCTCGTCGCTGGCAACCGGACGCTGCAGCGCGACCACGGCGTCGCCGCCCTTGTGAAGCATGGTGCTGTGGTTGATGATCACGATGGTCACCGCAGCGATCACGTAGAACAAGCTGTCCCATGGCTGGCCATCGGCGAATAGCGGGTTCATGAGCTGGAAGTGGATGAGCCACGCCACCAGGATGCTTCCCCTCGAGGCGTTGAAGAACCAGGTCATGATGACGGACACTGCCACCACGCCGATGAAGTAGGGGCCGACCGCCCAGGCGCTTTGGACTGTTCCGGAGAGGG
Source organism: Acidimicrobiia bacterium (assembly GCA_035620735.1). Classification (GTDB taxonomy): domain Bacteria; phylum Actinomycetota; class Acidimicrobiia; order Spongiisociales; family ZC4RG35; genus JANQRA01. The sequence continues at coordinate 7,275 of DASPGH010000054.1, forward strand.
CGAAGGCAGGCAGGTGCCAGATGGCCCAGACGACTCCGACGATCAGCCCTGAGGTGAGGGGAGTAAACCGACGCTGCAGCAGGGGCTGGGCGACACCGCGCCACCCCAACTCCTCCCAGGTTCCGGCGAGGAACATCGACGCCAAGAGGGCGGGGATCATCGTGTACCAGGGGGAGAACACCGGAGTGGTGCTCAAGGTCCCGGAAACGGTGGCTCCGGCGTAAACGATGACAGGGATTCCGATGACAAGGAAAAGCCAGTTCGACACCGGCATCTGGATCATCTTCAACCGTGCGAAGTAGCCCTTGAGACCGCTACGGCCCAGTCGGCGCCATGCCACCACGACACCAGAGATCGCTGGTGCGTACACCGCGAGCAGGTATAGCGGGTTGCCCAGACCTATTGGTCCGAACATGCGCTCGACCATGTCCGGGGCAAGCACCAGGATGGCTGCGATGCCCCACGTGAGTGCAAAGGTCAGCGCAAAGAAGAGACCCAATCCACGCT
>DASPGH010000055.1:0-5326 GCA_035620735.1 Acidimicrobiia bacterium
AACGCGATCAGCACACTGCCTCGAGTCCGGAGGTACATCGCCGTGAATACAAAGCTGAAAGCGAATACCGCAGGTGCATCCTGCCAAGGGATGATGTCGGCGACGAACAGCGGCACATGCCACAGCGTCCATACGAGGCCCAGGCCGGTGCTGGCCAGCAGTGGCGACTGACTTTGAAGCATCGAGGGCAGGGCGTATCCACGCCAGCCGGGCTCTTCCCACGCGCCCGATAACGGAAGCAGAGCGAAGGTCAACGTGGCGGTACCAATCAATGACCATTCGGCGAGCTGGGCCGCCGACGGAGCGGTTGCACCGAAAAGGACGTTCAGGTAGGCCACCAATGCCAACCCGATCACTGGACCGAGTATTGCCAGTGCATACCAACCGATCCCCACCCGCCATTGAATCAAGCGGCGACCGTAGGAACGCAACCCGGCCTTCCCTCCGACGATCGCTGCGGTGATTACTGCGGCCAGGAACGGCCCGAATGGAAGCACGGGCGAAGGGAACGCTTCGAGCGCATACGGGATCGCGGGTAGCCAAGAAATCACGAATGCCAGGACGAAGAAGGTCGTGAGTGGGTGCCGGTTGAGGAACGTTCCACCTCTCGCCAGATCAGCACGGTCGACGATGCTCGCGGTCGACGGATTGGGCTCGATATGGGTTCTCATTGGTTCTCCTTCTGGTGGTTGCCGGTTGGCGTCGATGTCGAGACGAGCGGTTCTCTTGCTTCCGCCGTTCATGTCTGGGCTTCCTTCCGGGTGGGATACGCAGTGAGCAGACCCCGGTCACTGACAAGGACGCCGATAGCCAGCAACGCGTATCCGATGGAGAAGATCGTGGCCAGCCTCGCCAGGTCCGGGCCTTCTACCATCCCGAAAAAGAATGGGCCACCGACGGTGTTGAGAACCGCATGGAACAGGGCTGCGGGAAACCAGCGCCCACCGCTCTTCGTGTACATCCACAGGATGAGGATCTGGACAGCAACCGTGCCGACGATCATCACCCATTTCAGCTCGCCCGTAATGAGCACTGGGAGGTGCCACAACGAGCGGATAGCGGTAAGGATCGCAGCTGCGATCAAGAAGTGACGCCGGTCGAGAGCACGCGGCGCCCCAAACGCGGTCCACCCGATCTCCTCGCCTAGACCGACGAAGAAGAGCATGGCGAGGAACACGATTGGGAGCTCGGTCCAACCCGCCAGCTGCGCCCCTGTCGGCGCCGGGGCACCGAGCATGGTGTTCACAGTCACGGCGGCGACCACCATGAAGACTGGTGTGACCACCGCGGCCACCAGCCATGCCGGGTTGGCTTTGATGTTCACGACTGTTCGGGCGAACCTCCGTAGCTGGCCTTTCCCGGAGAGCGCTACCACGATGAAGGCGGCCACTGCGGGACCGAGCGGCTCGATAGGACCATTGCTCGAACCGGGCTCCCACAACGGCCACCGCCACCACGACATGACGATGGTCAGGACCGTGAACACCGCCAGTTGGTGGGCGGCAACAAAACCACGGAGTCTGCCCAAGTCAGATCCGTTGGTCGTCGGAGACACCGGTGGCTCTGTCGTCATCGATTCGACGGCCTGTCTCGGCTCTGGGGGCTCGTCCTGGATTACCCGTGTTTTCATCGCATTCTCCGGCGTGTGGAACCTCTCCACCATGTCATCGGATGGGGCGGGGGGTAAGCCGGGGGACAGGCATGTTCAGGGGGCGGTTTTCTGGTGTCTTTCGCCACCACCCGTCGACGACTTCCAGAGCGAAGCCCGGTCTGAGATTGACTTCGCGGCGAATACCCCACTACTCCCCACACGGCCATTGGATAGCAGCCCTCGCCGAATGACGCGTGTGTCGGTAGGTCGCCGGCCGGTCACGAGGGTCGGGTTTTGAATTCCTGCTATGGAGAGGCGACAGCCTCAGACGTGCAAGTAGAGCAAGACGGCCAGGACTCGTCGTGACTCGGTGGTGCCCGACGGAAGATCGAGCTTGCTGAAGATGCTCGATACATATTTCTCGACAGCGCGCAGACTGATCACCAACTTGTTCGCGATGCCCTGGTTGGATTGGCCTTCAGCCATGAGCTCGAGCACTTCGCGCTCTCGCGGTGTCAGGGGGGCCATCGGGTCGCTGCTCCGCCTCTTGGAGAGAAGCGTCGAAACGATGATTGGATCGATGGCGGAGCCTCCTTCGGCAACACGTTGCACCGCACTGATGAACTCTTTGACGTCGCTGATGCGGTCCTTGAGTAGATAGCCGGCTCCCTCGGCGGAATCGGCGAGCAGTTTCATGGCCAGACCCACCTCCACATACTGGGAGAGGACGAGGACCCCCACCGATGGATGGTTGGCGCGGATCTCGAGGGCCGCCTGCAGACCTTCGTCGTTATAGGTCGGCGGGAGTCGGATGTCGACGATCGCCACGTCTGGTAGGAATCCACGCACCCGTCGCAGCAGGTCTTCGGCATCGATGCAAATGGCCGCAACCTCAATCCCGTTCTCCACCAGCAGTCGAGACAAGCCTTCTCGGAGCAGGACGCTGTCCTCGGCGATCATCACTCGCATGGGATCTCCGCTTTCAACCGAGTGCCCCCTCCAAGAGGGCTCCACATCCGAAGCCGTCCGTCGAGGGCCTCAACACGGTCGGCCAACCCACGCAGACCCGAGCCCATCTCGGTGTCGGCGCCGCCGATCCCGTCGTCGATAACCTCGATCATCGCCTGCCCGTCCGTTCTCCTCACTTCCACGGTCGCACTCGAAGCGTTGGCATGTTTTGCCACGTTGGCGAGACTCTCCGCTACGACGTAGTAGGCCGCGATCTCGATGGCTTCGGGCATTCGACCGTCGACCGTGACAACCAGGTGAACCGGCACCGGAGCACGTGCGGCGAGCGACTCGAGGGCGACAGCCAATCCATGACCGCTGACCACGGCGGGATGAAGACCACGAGAGACGTCGCGCAGTTCGGCCAGGGACGCCGCTATCTCTCCCCGCGCCCGGCCCAGACGGGCCCTTGCTTCGGAGTCGAAGTCGCTGCCCTCCTCGAGTAGACCGAGATCGAGAGAGAGGGCAATGAGCCTCTGTTGGGCGCCGTCGTGCAGGTTCCTCTCCAGTCTCTGCCTTTCCTGTTGGCCGGCCTCGAGAATTCGCGCACGGGACCCTCGCAGTTCGTCGACGCGTGCCCGAAGCTCGGCTTGGAGCCGGGCATTGTCTAGGGCCATACCTGCCGCAGCCGTGACGGCGGCGAGCAGCTCGGGCTCATCATGAAGATCGGCGTCGTGCAGCAGCACCGCCACATGGGCCCCGTCACGGTCGATCGGAGTCGAGGCTCGGCCATCGCCATCTGATGTCTCGACAGCGTTGCCATCGAGATCGACGTAGCGGCCGAACTCCGGCAGCCAAAAGGCGAGTGTCAAGGATGGATCACGTAGTGCCCGCGCCAAGGCGCTGCCGACATGATCGGGCGTCGGGTCCTGCTGCAGTTCGACCACGAGATCTCCGACGGCGGACCGGGCGAGACGGGCCTGGAGGAGACCAATGAGAAAAGCGATTGGCGCTGCTCCAATGATCAGGAAAGTCATCCGACGGATCGCCTCGAATGCCGGCCAGCCGAATGTCCCTGCCAGGAACAGCAGAGCGATCATCAGAAGCACAAGAGCGAAGGAATCGATCAGTAATGCCACCCACCGCCGGAGCGGACGGCCTCGTTCACGTCTCCGGACCGCTAAGACAACGATACCGGCCAGTGAGATCAGGCTGAGGCCGAGGAGTATTACGCGTTCGACGATCAGGGCCGCGTCCGGGCTGGAGAGGACTTGTAGCATTGTCGGAGGATCGACGCCGCCAAGCATCATTCGAGCTATGACGAAGCCGCCACCGACGATATAGGCAGCGACAACTACCAATTGCTCCGGCGGTCGCTCCAGGCGACCACTGGGAAAAGCGAGGGTCAGGTGAATCAAGAGCGCTGCGGGCAGAAAGTCGAATGCCTGTCCCACGGTGTATAGGGCATTGGAGTTCGCCCAACTGAAGACTGACAGGAAGATCCCGAATCCGGCGAAGATCATCAGCAACCCGAATCGGCTGTCGGGTCGGCGCCACCATGCCAGAAGCCCGGCTCCGATGTAGGGGATGGTGATCCAAATCCCCAGAATGGCTCTCACCGCTGGATCTTCGAGGTGATCGCTATCGAAAGCTAGGAGGACCAGCACCCCAGCGGCGCCAGCTCCGGCGATGGCGATCAGCAGGAGTGTGGCCGCGCCCGGAGGGTCCCTGATCAAGGTTTCCGTACCCATCGCATCCGCGGCCTTTGTGGCCATGTCGGGGTCCGTTCTGGTTCGCCGTGACTATTCCCGAGACGGAACCTCTCACAGGACACCGCATCGGCTGAACGGCGAGACGGATAGGAAGCGCTCTTGGACCATCTTACAGCCTCGCGCCCTCCTGCACGGGCGGCATCACCCAGAGAACCGGAAATCAAAGGCAATCATCGGTGGATGACAGCGTCTGCGCCATCGCTCCGGCTCGGGACGCCGGTGGCTTCCTCGCTTATCCGGCTTCCGAGGTCCGGGACCGAGGAGAGTCGAAGCAGGCGAATGGCGATGTCATTGTGTGGATCATCGGTATTGACGAACAGACGGGTCAGGTTCACCCCGTAGCAGAGGATGTCGAATCGTGGTGGCCACATGTAGTCGCCGAGTTTGACGACGGTGTGTTCCCAACCGTCCTACTTCGCTCAATGGTGTTCGCTCACCGTGTAGATCTCATCGGCGGTTAGACCATGAGCCTCCCTGTGGACCGTGTCGGCTGCGTCAGCGGTCTCCGCCTCGACGAGACAGAAAACCTTGCCGGCCGCCTCATCGACCCAATACCGGAGATATTTCACCCCATACCGGGACTGGGTCGCCAGATCCCGAGCATGTGCAGTCGCCACATCGACTGCCGCTACACCTCCCTCGATGGTGTGGATGTCCATGAATAGTGGCAATGTCTCTCTCCTCTCTGTTCCGCCGCAGGGGGCGCATGCAGCCGAACGTAAGACGTGAGCCGGCGGGGCACATCGGGCGAATTCCCTATTTACCGTGCTTCAGAGTGCCATCGAGAGGGTTGGGGGGACGATTTGCCTAGTTGGACGGGGTGGATCCAACTTTCGTGCAATCGAGCCAGCTTCGGCTCGTTACCGTACGTTGAGCTTGCGCCAGGTCGCGGAAACATGGCAGTGCGGGTCGCGGCCCGTGGTCGCGTATGTGGCACTCATTGAAGGACCCTTGAAGGAGATCACTGAAGATTGGGAAGACGACCCAATGCTGAGGCTCTTCGCCCGTCACGGGG
>DASPGH010000056.1:0-53780 GCA_035620735.1 Acidimicrobiia bacterium
GGCGACCTCTTCTCCGTTTCCGTCTGCTCAAATCCCCCACCCAACGTGGGGCCCTCGAGCCCAATGGGTTCCTCTCATGGCTTAGGACCTCCCCTAAGGAGTGCCCACCTCTCAGAAGGCAGGACGCAGGAAGTACCGGCGTCGCAGACTCCACCGAGAAGCTCTTTTCCACAAGCCGGGGCCGACGGATCGGTTACCCAGGTACCTCTTCACCGGGTTGTCCAACGACTCGACCGGGCGGTTCTGCCAGGCCCATCGTCTCGCTCGGCGAGAGACCCCTGCTTGGGACATGTAGAGCATTCGGCTCTCCTCTCTCAGCCCGTCGCCTGTGAGCGACGGCTAACACCCGTAAAGAGACACTGAACGCCCCCCTGATACACAAACCCGAACCCGGGGTAGCTGGAGCCATATGCGGCTCAAATCCGCTCATGTACGCATCGCCCGATGGCTCGAGAAAAAGGACGTACCTACGAAGATGAGCGGATATGGGTCAGATGTGACGCCAGGTCCCCCGGGTTCGCGTAGGCGCGAAAAGACCGCCCTGCTCGGAACGCCTGCATGGCGGGCGACTCCTTCACAGAGCGGTCAGAGAACGACCCACTGGGTCTTGATGACCTCGCCGTCCCGGAAACGCAGGACCATGCTGAGTGGCCCTCTGGCGATCCCGTCGGCTTCGAACCGACCGACCTCGTCGGATTCGACAGAAAAGAGAGCCCCGGCGGTGTGGAGCTCGACGGTGTGGGCAGATTCGGGAGAGATGTGTCCCATGAGACGCCCCGAAGCCTCGTCGTACTCGATGTCCAGCATCCACTTGCCTACCTGGAAGGAAACCATTCGTGCGGTGGTGGCGGAACGGACCCCTGACGGGAGATCCTCGTCGATGGAGTCGAAATCGAGCTCAGCCAGCTCGGCGTCGATGTTGCGCCACGAGAAGGCGGCCTTGGCGAATTCGGTTACGTCGGACGGGACAGGATCACTCTGCCGTAGGCCCTCACGGAGCCGGCCAAGGATCTGGTCGTCCTCTTTGGATGTCGCGAAGTCATTCACCTGTTGCTCACCTCCTGACACCCTTAAGAGTCATTGGCGCCACTCCTGATACGTGAAATCGCACCCTTCAACTTGTCGAGGCATCTCGCCCTCGTAGGGCCCAGACTTCCGATCGGGCGCCCGGTCGCCTCCGAGATCTCCTCATAGGAGAGGGCCGGCTCGATCATCATCAAGCGGAGCAGTTGGCGGCACATGTCGTCGAGCGTGGCGAAGGCCCTGACCACTTCCCGGTTCTCCTCCTCGTCGATGAGCATCTCGTCCAGAGATGGCGCCGGGTCTTCGATGTCGTACTCGAAATCGGTCACGACCGCCTTGTCCCTGGCCTTGGCGACTCGCAACGCCTCACGACGCGCCGTGGTCGCCAGCCATCCTGGTAGCCGCTCGGGGTCCTTGATCCGGTCGATGTTCTCGATCAACTTGAGCCACACCGTCTGGCTGACGTCCTTGGCCATGGCATCGTCGAGACGAAAGCCGCGCGCCACCGACCACACCATCTGCCCGAAACGATCGACCAGGGCGTCCCAAGCGCCACGATCGCCGGTCGCGGCCAGCGTCAAGAGATCCCCGTGGGAAACGGCCTCCATCACCCGATCGTAGAACGTCGGTGACCACCGATGCGGCTCGTCAAGCACCGACGCAGATGAACGATGCCGCCGATACGAATCGCTCCTGGTCCTCGAAAGCCTTCTCCTGAGCGACAGCCAGTGCGGCGGCCGGCTCGAGACCGGCTACCAGCCCTTTGTGGAAGTCGACCATGAGGTCTGAAGTCGCCGGCGAATCTGGGACGAGACCGACACTGGCGATAACGGTGCGGGTGCCCATGCTGAGAAGCGCCGACGTCAGACCGGCCAACTCATCTCCGGTACGAGCCTCGGTGTAGCCGGAGTCGCACGCGGATAGGACTACCAGCGATGGCGGTTGCCCAAGACGCTCGATGTCGTAGACGTTCAAGTCTCCATCGCCAAGCCGCAGAGATGAGAACATCGGGTTCTCCACCGAAAAGGTGGCATGGCAGGCGATGTGCGCCACGGCAGCGCCCTCGATGTCCTTCTTCACCACCTCCACTCCCACACCTGGAGGCAAGACCGTCGCCCCCTCGTGGATCCGTCCGACCCTTCTGACCTCTTGCCGGGCAACTTCGAGATCGGGTCCACCCGCAACAACCACACCATCGGTCGCAGGAACACTTCGTCTTGCCCGCCACCACATCTGGGCGGAAGGTGCGACCACCAACTGCCTTCCTCGCAGAGCTGGAATCGCAGCCCAAGGAACGGACATCAACGAAGGTGGCGGAACCACCAGGACAGGTCCATCGCCGAGACGCAAGCCCCCCAACAGACCAGCTGAGATCGAGTCGAATGCCGAGGCGTCGAGCGGTCTTTGGCGGCGGGCGGCCCGCCTCATGGCGAAACGGAGGTGATTGAGCTCCCCAGCCACCCGCTCCATGTCTCCTACCTCGACCACCTTGGCTCGACCGTTCCGTGCCAACACGGCGATGAGCCGGCCGTCGACGACACCCATCTCGTAGAGCTGTCTGTCTTCGAGAGCCTCGACAACGTCATCGGTCGGCAAGTCACCCGGCTCGCGCCCTTCTCGACGGCGGACACGTTCGGCGCGAGCAATGGTCCTCTCCAGTTGGAGCTGCCTCCGAATGAGGGCCGGATCCTTGCGGCTTTCCGGATTTCGGAGTTCAGCCATGATGCGGCGTAGGTCAGCAAGCGACTCGGACACTTCGTCGCTTCCTGATGGCGTTACCGGTCTCACACGCAAGGCACGCGCCCTCGTTCGGTCTAACCAGCGAAGAACCCGTCGTGGCCGCCCGGACTCCAGGGCGTGTCGGAGACCGATTTCCGCAAGCTCACCGCCGTGTCTCTCGATCCCGAGCCTCAACTCGGTCGCCGCCAGCGTGGCTTGATACTCATCTATCAGGCGGAGACCGTAGGCCGCTGCTCGTGCTGCGTCTCCCGATCTGCCCTCTAGCTCAGCAAGAAGCGCCCTGGCTAGAGCCGACTGAAGTTGGGATTCGACTGGGCCCGTCGTGACCGCAGCCACTTGTCGTAGTTGAGATCTGGCGAGATCTCGTTTACCGACGGCCGCGGCGATCCTGGCTGAGGTGAACCGTGCCTGCGCAGTACCAACCACCACTCCCTCGGCACTCAAGCGTTCGACTACATCCTCTGCTTGATCGAGGAGCCGGGCTGAACCGCCCTTGGCAGCGAATCTGGCCTCTACTGCGAGAGCCCGAGCCTCCACTCGGCGGTCAGCTATCGAGTCTCGCTCATAGATCGCAGCGGCGGCGTCTGCTCTTTCGATAGCCTCGTCATACCTGCCGGACATCAAAGCGGCCCGCGCCCCCACGAGCAAAGCATTGCTCTCGTGCTCAGTGTCGCCTCGGGTGCCTGCGGACTCGGCAATCTGTCGGGCCGACTCGAGGGCCTCTGCAAACCTTCCGGCACTGATCAGCACTTCAGCACGGGCCACGTGCTGAGGAGCGTCGGCACCCGAGACCTCCATGTAGAGGTCGTCGCTCTTCTCCAGCCAGTCAAGAGCTTCGGGGATGTCTCCCCGATAAGAGGCCAGAAGACCGAGGTTGTGCATGATCCCGTGCGCGGCCGCACGCTCTTGGCGATCAAGGGCAAGCTCCAAGGCTTCCTTGAGAGATTCCTCAGCTTCGGTCAAACGTCCTAGTGCGATGTACGCCCATCCCATCCGGTTCAGCGCAAGACCGATCGAGAATTCGTCACTAGCAGCTCGGAAGACGGGCAGAGCTTGATTGAAGGCGTTCAGCGCCTCCTGGAGCTTGCCTGCGTTGTCCAATACCGCTCCCCGCTGAAACACGAATCTCGCCTTGAGATGGTCGTCCGGCGCATCCGCGATGCCCTGGTCTATCACCAGCAGCGACTCCGTCGTGCGGCCCGCGATATCTAGGGACCCACTCATAGTCAAGAGACCCATCAAGCGCAGAGTCGTGTGTCCTCCCATTTCGGCCACCTCAGCCGCCTGCCGCGCCAACTCGACAGACGTATCGACCTCCCTGGCGTGCCGCGCGGCCATGCTCATGGCACGAAGAACTTCTGATCGCTCTCGATAATCGGACTCTGGAAGGGTGGCTAGAAGGTCCTCCCCGTTTGTCAGAGCCGCTCTCGGATCTGCGAGAGCCTCGCTCATCAACTCCTCTACACGGGTCGTCATCGTTCCCATATACTCGCAAAGATCGGGCCGAGCGGCTCGCAACCGGCTACAGGAGGGGAAGCTATGGAAGCCGCGTCAAACGCCAATGAGGAGTGCTGGTGTCATTATCTACCGCACTTGATCGCGGTGCCGCGCGAGCGATTGGACGACGCACTTGGTGCATCAGGAGGGCGACAACTCGAGAACGGCGAAGCTTGTCAGATCCTCGATGGGCTCGATCATGAGATCGTGGGTGAGATCCTCGAAAACGTGGGAGTCCTCTGGATCGAGGCTGAGGACCCGCACGAAATCGTCAATTCGTTGAATCCTGGCATCGAGGCTTCACCGGTTCATGGAGTCGGCTTCCTAGGTCACAAGGGGTATCAAGGAAGCGCCTGGATCGAGGCTGTCTCCGAGATACCTGACCCAGGTGTGGGTGGCGACGAGGTCATCGCGGTCGTCGATTCCGGTATCGCTCCGGACGAAGACCTCCCGGACTGGATGAAGTCTCCATCTGTGCTGAGCGACCGGCCAATCGACACCGACATCCTCACTCACAAGCACCCAGTCGGTCATGGCACCTTCGTGACCAGCATCATTCGGAGGGTTGCGCCTCAAGCGAGGGTGTCGATCGCGTCAGCGAGGCCCGACCCGGGTTACCTAGTGACCAATGACCCGGACCACAAGGCCGCACCACCGCCTACAGACGAGCTCAACGTGCTCGGGGCAATGTTGCGTCTGCTTCGTCGCCACCAGGACGACGGAAATCTTGTTCGGGCCCTCAATCTCTCCCTGGGGGTCCACGCCTGTCCGGGTGATGAGTCTCAGCTCTTCTTGACTTTCAGGAAAGCGATACAGCTGTGGACCGATCGGTTCGGGGAACAGGCTCCCGTATTCGCGGCCGCAGGGAACAGCCTGTGCCCGCAGCCACTCTTCCCGGCGGCCTTCAGCCTTGACGGCGACTTCCAAGGGCTCGTGCATGGTGTGGCGGCAGCTCGTGAAGGTGTCGAAGGCGAGGGGGCGATGAAGGTGTGGGATGACGGCTCAGCGGTCGATGCACCGCACCGGGATTGGGTCACCGACGCTGCGCCCGGGTGTGACCTGCCCGGTTTGTCGGGCCAGAGCCCGAACCACGTCATCGAGTGGGGCGGAAGCTCCCATGCGACCGCGGTGGTGAGCGCGGGGCATGTGATCGCATTGTCATCCGATCCGGACCTCGACATTCAGTGGTGGCCGGACCGTGCGGTGACGTACCGCGACGTGCCCAATCTGATTCCGTAGACGAGAGACGCCCCGGTCGGAACCGGGGCGTCTCTCTGTTGCCCTGGGCCGTGTCGTCGCTGGAGACACGGCGTCGGGAGGTCTCAGTAGGCGGGACTGGCCGGGCGACCTGAACCGTCACGGCCGGCGAGCCCGATGCTGGCCAGCCCCCGGGCCAGTGAGTCCAAGAGCTCGCTCAGACCACCCGGCTCGTTCTTGGCTGCCTTCCTCCGTGCAACGGCCTGCTCGCTCTCCCGTGTGAACCGGGCGGCCCGCTCATGCTGAATGGCTTCGATCGTTCTGTACGGCAGCATCTGGACCTCCTCGGTTCGTTGTGTGCTCCCCTCCTCCCGGAAAGAGGCCGGGGCGACTCGTCTGATACATGCCGAATTCGTGACTGATAAGTTGTATAGACAATCACTGAATTAGAGGAGGAACGGATGAAGTCGCACAACGTCGCGATGCTTGGCACGGGCCTGATCGGCGACTTCTACACCATGACCCTCCACGGGCAGCGAGGCCGGGACCGGGTGGATATCGTCTACTCGAGGAGCGAGGAGCGGGGTCGTGCGTTCAGCGAGCGTTGGGACATACCGGCCTCCACCACGTCGGTCGAAGAAGCGATCAACCACGATGGAGTCGACACCGTGGTCATCGGGCTCCCCAACTTCCTCCATGAGGAGGTCATCGCAACCGCAGCCGACGCCGGGAAGGCCATTCTCTGCACCAAACCGCTGGCCCGCAATGCCGATGAGGCCAAGCGAATCCTCGACAGGGTCGAGTCTGCCGGAGTCTTCACCGGGTATCTCGAAGATCTCTGCTACACCCCGAAGACGCTCAAGGCCATCGATGCGGTCAAGGCGGGAAGTCTCGGAGACGTCACGTGGGTTCGATCGAGGGAAACTCACCCTGGGCCCCACTCCGCCTGGTTCTGGGACAAGGACAAGGCGGGAGGTGGCGCCATCGTCGACCTCGGGTGTCACTGCATCGAGATCATTCGCAACTTCGTCGGCAAGGAGAACCGGCCCGTCGAGGTCATGGCCTGGGCCGACACCCTGGTCCACCCGATCAAGGCCGAAGACAACGCCGTCGCCCTGATCAAGTTCGAGTCGGGAGCCTTGGGCCAGTTCGAGGTCTCCTGGACGTTTCGGGGTGGCATGGACCTGCGCGACGAAGTCGCCGGGACCGAGGGCACCATCTGGCTCAACCACTTCCTTCGCACCGGTTACGAGATGTACACCTCCGGTGGTGGCGACGGGTACGTGGCCGAGAAGCTGGAGTCCACCGAGGGCTGGCTGTTCCCGGTGGGAGACGAGGTGGCCGAGCTCGGTTACGTCGAGATGTTCACCGACATGTTCGATGCGATGGACACCGGCACCGATCCCCAGGAGACGTTCTATGACGGCTATGTCGTCAACGGGATCATGGACGCGGCGTACAGGTCGGCAGACTCGGGACGATGGGAATCCGTCGACATCGAATGGCGTCACGGCTCCACACCTCGCATCGAGAAGAAAGCGGCGATGCACGAGGGTCACGCCATCGTGAAGTCGGAGGTGCTGCCCGACGGGCGCTCCAAACTGATGCTGTCCCACAAAGACACCGGCGAGATCTTCGACGTCGTCACCGGTTGAGTCTCCAGGTCGAGATACAGCCCGACGACGTATGGGCTGGCACTCTCGCCGATCGCTTCGCCAAGACGGTGAGAAAGGGCGCCCGCCTTTGTCTGGCCACCGGGTCGACGGTGGCACCGTTCTATCGGGCCGTCGCAGAGAAAGTCAGCCTCGGCGGTGTGACCCTGTTCCTCCTGGATGAGTTCGGCGGTCTGCCCGGGGGGGATCCCGGTCGCTGCGAGACGATGATTCGGCGTGACCTTCTCTCCAGGGCATCCGGTCGGCCTCGATTCCGACTGCCCGACATCGACGCAGCCGACCCTCATCGTGAGGCGGGTCGCTATGGCGACCTGATCGACGACGGCGGCCTCGATCTGGCCATCGTGGGTCTGGGCATGAACGGGCACATCGGGATGAACGAGCCGGGGTCCACCCCCGATCTCACCACCCGTGTCGTCGACCTGGATCCGATCACATCCGAGACCGCCACCACATACGGCGCCACCGACAAGCCGACGTGGGGGATCACCGTCGGGATGGCCGAACTGCTGAGGTCCCGAGAGCTGTGGCTCCTGGTGACCGGGTCGCACAAGCGCGAGATCCTGAGACGAACACTCGACGACCCGATCGGGCCCGACGTGCCCGCCAGTTTCCTGAGAAATCACCCCAACGCGACGTTGGTCGCCGACGAATCAGCCCTGGGCTAGGGCCAGGTATCGAGCCGGGTTCGCCACCAGGATCCGCTGGACGACCGCAGGGTCGAACCGCTGGGTGACCAGGTCGTAGAGAGAGGCAAGACCCGGCGAGCCGCCCAGGGTTGACCACAGTGACCGTCTCGCCCCGTCGGTGCCTACCAGGATCTTGTCGGCGAACCCGGCTTCCACCATCTTTCCGATCAGCCCGAGAGTGCGATCCGGCTCCCGTAGTCCCTGGTCGTAACAGAGCAACGCCCCGGTCTCCAACATGGATCGGTGATAACCCACGTCGTCGATCTTGTCGGTGTGGGAGAGGGCGATGTGCCCCGGCTCGACTCCCAGGCCGGTGAGCGTCTCGATTTGAGCGGGCCCGCCCATCCCGCCTTCTGTGTGGGTGAGCACCGGAACCCCGGTGACGTCGACGGTCATGGCCGCGGCCTCGAACAGACGCTGATCGCGTTCGCTGAGCTTCACACCCATGGTGGCCACCTTCACCGCACCGGCTCGGACAGTGCTGCGCTCGACCCGTTCGCCCCGATAGTCATGGAGGTCGATTCCCTCGACGATGTCGGCGATGAACCGCTCTGCGAGCTGAGAGGCCGAGTCACTGCCTGCCCACGGGACATCGGCGTAGTACTTCTCGGTGTGGAGCCCTGTCACCGCCACGATGCGCATTCCGCTGAGGATGCTGATGCGGCTGAGACGCTCGGGGTCGCGCCCGGAGCCGGCAGGCATGGCGTCGACCATCGTCCGCACTCCTCGGGCCACGCATGTCTGCACCTCGGCCCGTCCCTCCTCGACCGAGTGGAGATGGATGTGGGGCATGTCCCTGGCCACCAGAGGGCTGTCGATGACGAGGTGCTCGTGCGCGTAGGTCGGTCCGGCGAGTCGAGCAGGCAGATCGGCGCCGATCGTCCGGATCAGAGGTTCGGTCACGACCCGAGCTCGAGAATCGCCCCGTCCCCGATCAGCCGATCGCGGACGTCGGTGAAGCTGACGTCCCGGACTGCACCATCGCCTCCGGCGGCCATAGTGGCAACGGTGCCCGCGGCCTGACCCATGGCCATGCACTGGGCCATGGACCGGATCGAGGCCTGGGCGTCGTGGGTCGCCGAGAAACACCTGCCTGCCACCAACGTGTTGACCCCGTCACTGGGGATCAACGAGGACAGCGGGATTCCCACCGCACTTGCATCCGGCAGATACTCCCACCTGGTCCCGGTCCCGGGCAGGTGGTCCTCGATCGGGGCACCGCAAAGACCGATCTGATCGTCGAACTGACGTGCCGTGAGGACATCGTCGCGGGTCACCCGATAGTCCCCATAGACGCGGCGGGTCTCCCTCATTCCGATCTGGCTGCTCATTGCGATGAGCGAGGCGGTCTCATAGCCGGGAACCCGGTCGACGAGGAACCTGGCGTACTCCAGCGCCTGACGGCGTCCTTCCATCTCCGCAGCAGTCAGCACATCGGGGTCGGTGGCGTTGACGAGTGCTCCGTCGCCACGCCTGGAGACATGGTCGAGCCGGGTCATGACGGTCGCCGTCATACCGTCCACCGGTGTGATGTGATCACTGCCCTCCCGGCGGGGCAGGTCGTACTCGCCCGACTCCGCTGCAGCAGCCATCAGGGCGTGTAGATCGTCTTTGCTGATGCTCTTGCGACGCTCGGGGTCGACATTTGCCATGCGGAAGGTAGTGGTGAGGGTCTGGGCCGGGTCGATCTCACCGGCCAGCTCGTAGGAGAAGCCGGCGTGATGGGAGACGTCGGCGTCCCCGGACGTGTCGATGACGACTTTGGCTCGGACTCGTCGCAGACCGGCCTTGGTGGCGACAAGCAGCGACACGATCCGGCCGTCGCTCACCTCGGCGTCCTGGACGAAGGCATGAAGGAGGACGCGTGCGCCGGCATCGACGACCAGGGTCTCCCAGACCACTTTGAGATGCTCGGCCAGATAGGTGACTCCCGTGCCCGCGCCGTAGGTGTTGGGTCGCTCCAGCACCCTCCCCAGCCGTCGCAGACCCGCAACCACGTCGTCACCCACGCCCGCCACCACCTTGAGGGAGCGCTCTCCCGGGGTGTAGAAGCCGTAGAAGGTGTCGAGGACCGCAGTCGAGTTGCCGCCGAGAAACGGGAGCTTTTCGATGAGCAGAGTCTCGGCGCCACCCCGGGCGGCGGCGATGGCGGCGCTGGAGCCGGCGGCACCGGAGCCGACGACAACCACGTCGTACGACCCGATGCTCTCCGCCGTCATCTCAGTGGATGTAGGGCTGGAGGACGTCCCGGGCGATGAGGAACCCTCGTTTCACCAACTCCTCGGTTTCCTCGAAGTCCCGATCCTCGTGCTCGATGATGATCGACCCGTCATAACCCACCCGATAGAGAGCAGAGAACACGACCGCCCAGTCGACGTGCCCCAAACCAGGAAGACGAGGGATCTGCCAGCCGATGCCGGATGAGAGGGTCCCGTTGTCGTAGAGCCCTTCGTAATCGATCATCACGTCCTTGGCCTGGAAGTGGTAGAAGCGCTCGCCGAACTCGTAGATGGCACTCTCGATGTCGATCATCAGCCAGATGAGGTGTGACGGGTCGAAGTTGAGCCCGATCACCCCACCCCACTCCTCGAACATCCGTCGCCAGATCCTTGGGTTGTAGGCGAGGTTGTGCCCGGAGGGCCACTCGTCCCTGGAGAAGATCATCGGGCAGTTCTCGATGGCGATCCTCACCCCGTTGTCCTCGGCATGAGAGAGGATCTCGGGCCAAATCGAGGTGGCTTTCTCCCAGTTCTCGTCCTGGGTCAAGGCGCGGTCGGCGCCGATGAACGTGTTGACCACCGGCACATCCATCTTCCCCGCGGCGACTATGACCTTCTTCAAATGGTCTATGACCATCCGGGCGTGCTCATCGTCGGGATGCAGTGGGTTCGGGTAGTAACCCAGCCCTGAGATCTCGAGGCCCCTCGCGTTCACGCCGTCGGCAACCTCGGAGGCCCGGTCGTTGGAGATCCCGTCGACATCGATGTGGCTGGTTCCCGCGTAGCGCCGGGTGTCCCCGCTCGAGACCGGCCAGCAGGCGATCTCGATGGTGGTGAACCCGTTGTCGGCGGTCCAGTCGGCCACTTCCTCTAGTGGAAGGTCGGGTAGCGGTGCGGTCAGCAGACCGAGCTTCATTTGCTTCTCCTCATCGTTTCACGGAAACCCATCGTTGCTCGTCATGGCTCACTGCAATCGCATCGGTGACCAGGACGGCATCGTGCCCGTCGGCGAATGTGGGATAGGTCGGCTGCGCCGACGGTGAGCCGTTGACAATGTCCTGATAGACCTGGGAGAACAACGCCCGGAACGTATCGGGGAAGCCTTCAACATGCCCTCCCGGATAGGCGATGAGACGAGCTGCCTCCGGGGCATACGTAGCGGGATCGCGACTCGAGATCTCATTGGGACGCCCCCTGTGTCCGATGAACAGGTCGTCGGGCTCCCCGGAGAACCACCGCAACGCCGAGCTGCTGCCTGCGATCTCGTAGCGAAGCGAGTTCTTCTGACCTGCCGACACCTGGGATATGGTCACCGCTCCCCGGGCTCCTTCCTCGAATCGGAGCAGGATCCCGGCGGCGTCGTCACTCGTCATCTCCTCTTCGATCAGGTCCTCGTCGCCAGAGACCGTAGAGAAGGTCTCCACCGGGCCCTCCGGATGACGTCGCACCGGGACCAGGGTGTGAAGGTCGGCCATGACTTCGACGACCCGTCGACCGGAGATGAAACGGGTCAGATCGAGCCAGTGGGAGCCGATGTCGGCGACGGCGCGTAGACCCCCGGCCTCCTCGGGTTGGAGACGCCAGTTCCAGTCCGTGTCGCGCAACAGCCAGTCCTGGTGGTAGGACCCGGTCATGAATCGGGGCTCTCCCACCTCGCCGGCGGCGACCATGGCCATGGCCTGATGGTTGGCGGGATAGAACCTGATGTTGAAACAGACCGCATTCACGAGACCCGATGCCTGAGCTCGCGTCAGCAGGTCAGCGGTGTCGTCGGAGTTCAACGCCAGAGGCTTCTCACACACGACATGGGTATCTGAGTCGAGGACACGCCGCACCTGGTCGGCATGGGCGTAGTTGGGGCTGGCGATGTGCACGACATCGACATCAGCGACGAGATCATCGACGGTCTCGTACACAGTCGGCAGACCTTGCGCTTCAGCCTTGGCACGAGCTCTTTCGGGTGTGGAGCCCACCACCCCGACCACGTTCACCCCGAGCCGGCGAAGCGCCTCGACGTGGGCGACGCCGATGAAACCGATCCCGACCACACCTGCCCTGACGTCGTTGAAACTCATCCTTCTCCTGACTCAGCTCGCCCCGGTGACCCGGGCGTACAGCCACGCCAGGGCCAGCACTATCGAGCCGTAGACGATCTGTTGGATTGCCTGGCCGGCGTTGAGAAAGGTGAGCATGGTGGCCAGGACACCGAGGATCAATGCTCCGAGGATCGTGCCGCTGTATGAGCCGATGCCGCCGAAGATCGAGGTGCCGCCGATGACCGCCGCCGCCACCGAGGGGAGAAGGAAGCTCACCGCCAGCTGAAGGTCGACGGCACCTGTCCTCCCGGCGAGAAGGATGCCGGCCAGAGCGGCGAGCAGCCCGGCGATGGCATACGCAGCGATCAGCACCTGCCAACTGCGAACCCCGGAGAGCCGAGCCGCCACCGGGTTGTCCCCGATCGCGTAGAGGAGTCTCCCAAAGCCGGTCCTGCGCAGGGTGTAGACGATGAGGACGGAGACCCCGGCCCAGACCAGAGCGTTGTAGGGGATGCGATTTCCGAAAAAGGAGCCTCCTCCCAGGGTGGAGATGAACTCACTCACCGTCGTCGAGCCCTGGAGCACCGTGAAGGAGAGTGCTGTGAACAGACCCACCAGGATCGCCGACATCGCCAAAGTCATGATTATCGGGTTGACCCGGAAGACTCCAACCCCGACACCATTGACAGCTCCGGCCAGCAATCCGACGGCGAGACCCAGGGCGATCGCCATCAGAGACCCATTTGGTGACTGATGCGCCGCCACGTACGCCGCGGCCGTGGCGATCATCCCGACGGAGAGGTCGATGCCACCGGTGAGCATGAGGATGGTTTGTGCCCCGGCCATGATCCCCAGCGGTGCGGCGAGCAGCACCGTGTTGCGAAGGCCGCCGACCGAGAGGTAGGAGGGCTGGATGAGGGATGTCACCAGAACCAGAGCCACCAGAACACCGCCGAGCACCGCCAGGGGATGATCCGCCAGCCAGATCGCCCACCGGGGCTGGTCGAGCTCGGGGGGACGTGGCACGCGGGTGTGCACAGTCATTCGGCACGCTCCCGTCGCAGCTCGACGACTCCGGCCACCATCATCACCAGCACGATCAGCGCACCCTGTATCACCTGGGCGGTATTGGGGTCGACCCCCATGGCGCTGAGAACCGGGGAGAGGATGAACAGCACGATCCCGGCTGCGGCCGCCCCCACGACCGATCCGACACCACCGGTGAGGGCGACACCACCGAGGACGATTGCCGCCACCGATCGGAGGGTGAAGCCGGAGGCCGTGGCGAAACGGGACTCACCCGATCCGGTGATCGCCAAACTGGCCAGACCGCCGAGTGCGGCGAACGCACCTCCAACCGCATAGGAGACCACCTTCGCCTTCATGGTGCTGACACCGGAGAGGTAGGCGGCGGTTGGGTCCGATCCGGTGGCATAGAGCGAGAGCCCGGTACGTGAGTGCTTCATCCAGCGGGCTGCTGCGAGCATCGGGACGAACATCACCACCAGGGCCGGCCAGAAGTTGGAGCCGGTCCCACTCGTGGATCCGGTGAAGATGGCCCGAAACCCGTCACTGGTTCCTCCACCCGGGGAAGGAAGGACTATCAGGGCGAATCCGGAGATGATGAAGAGGGTGGCCAGGGTGACCACGATGTCAGGGACCTTCGACACATGGATGATCCAGCCGACCCCGCCATTCATCACTGCCCCCATCAGGATCACGAGCACCGCAACCATGAGGCTGACACCCAGGGACCGGCCATCCATCAGTTGTGCGGCCACCGCGTTGGCCAGGATGAGCATCGAACCGACGGCGAGGTCGATGCCCCCGGCGATGACGATGATCGCCTGGGCGATGGCCAGATAGACCAGCGGCAAGCTGTTCTTGGCGATCGATGCGATCTGGAAGGAGCCGAAGTTGGGGATGGTCGAGGCGTAGAAGGCAATGAGGGCAATCAGGAGGAGCCAGACCCCGGTGGTCCAGCCATAACGCCGCAGGAGCGAGCTCCAGTCGACTCCGGCGCCATCCAGCTCGGCCGGTGCGGTAGTCACGCCATCTCCTCGCTGAGACCGTGAGCGGCCGTCAGCAGGGCCTGCTCGGTGGCATCGGACGCAGGAAGCTCGTCGACTATCTCTCCGTCGTACATGACCAGGACCCGGTCGCAAACCAGCGGGATCTCGGCGAGCTCGCTGGTGTACAGCAGCACTGCCGCCCCGTCGTCGGCCAGCTCCTGGAGGAGCTCGTATATCTGTCGCTTCGTGCCCACGTCGATTCCCCTGGTCGGGTCGAAGCAGAGCAACACGCGGAATCCAGAAGCAAGCCAGCGGCCGACGACGACCTTCTGTTGGTTGCCTCCCGACAGCCGGCCGGCCTGCTTGCCGGCCCGGGTGTCGATGGAAAGCCGATCGACCGCCGAGTCGACTCGTGTCTTCTCGTCACGGGCCAGGCCGAACCACATGCTGAGCCGGTTGTACAGGGGGGTGGTCAGATTCTCTCTGATGGGTCGTTTCGGCAGGAGCGCCTGCAGACGATCGGAGGGAACCAGCACGACCCCTCTCCGCACCGCATCGTAGGGAGAGCCGGCGTCGAGCTCATCTCCGTCGGCGAGGACTATTCGGCCCCCGTCGGGGCGCCGCGAGCCCGAAAGCAGCTCGAACAGCCGATCCTGGCCCTGGCCCTCCAGAGCGGCGACCCCGAGGACCTCACCGGCCCGTAGCTGGAATGAGACGCCGGACACTTCGTCGGTCGATCGGAGGTCGACGACCTCGAGGGCGATGGGTGCCTCGGTCAAACTCTCCAAGTCGGACCTGGTCTCCGGAATGGCCTCCACCGCTTCGCCCAGCATCGCCTGGACCAGCCCGGACTCGCCGACTTCGCGTGGCACGCAGACCTCGACGTCCTGACCATCACGCAAGACTGTGGCCCGATCGCACATCCGCATCACCTCACCGAGGCGATGGGTGATTATGAGAACCGAGTTCCCCCTCGTCTTCCATTCCTCCATGACGGCGAACACCTGCTCGGCCTGGTCTGCCGTCAACGCGGCAGTGATCTCGTCGAGCATGAGGAGTGATGGGTTTCGTGCCAGGACCCGGGCGAGGTCGAGGAGACGCAGCGTCGGGAGTGGCAACTCTCTGATCAAGACGTCGAAATCGACACCACGCAGCCCCATGTGCTCGAGCCACTCCTCGACATCCTCTTCGGCGATGTCGGTGAGGCGGAGGTTCTCCCGGACCGTCAGATCGGGGATCAGAGCGGGGTCCTGAAAGACCGTCCCGAGCCCGGTGTCCGCCGCCGCTCTCGGGGTGCGAATCTCCGATTCCTGACCGTGGACCACTATCTCACCGGCGTCCGGGTGATGGACCCCGGAGAGGATCTTGACCAGAGTGCTCTTCCCTGCCCCGTTGGCACCGAGCAGGGCGTGGATCTCACCTGACTCGACCCTGAGGCTTGCGTTTCGCAGCGCGACCACGGTGCCAAAGCTCTTGGCTATTCCGGTCGCGTCGAGGAGAAGTGTGTCGGTCAAGTGAGTGAATGTGTAGTCGAGACAGGGGCACCCATGACGGGTGCCCCGTCTCGTCGGTGTTTCGGTCTAGCTCCCGGACTCGCCGGGGCCCGTGCACTCCGAGACCGCACCAGCCTCATAGGTGGTGTACGGCTCGATGTTCGTGTACGTGCTCCAACCGACCTGCTCGTCGGGGGCGTAGAGCTCGTCGAGCTGATCCTGCTCACTCGAGTCGAAAACCTCCGGAGTCAGAATGGTGCTCTGCCCGGGGCTGTCACCCTGAAGGGCGTCGATGGCGATCGCCGTCCCGACCGCGCCGATGGCCGGCGGGTTGGTGACTGCGGCCCCGGTGAGGCCGTCGCCTTCCAGTTCGATGAGCTGCTCGATGAAGCCGTTGTTGTCGGCTCCCACGATCGGCACGTACGGAACATCCGCCGACTGGAACTGCTCGACCACCGTGTAGTCGATGCCGGACGTCCAGATGCCGTCCACTTCCTGAGTCGTGATGATGTTCAGTGCCTGCTCGGCTCCGACCGACGGGTCCCAACCGGTGAAGGTCTCCTGGACCACGTTGATGCCGGGGAACTCCTCGAGCGCACGCTGGAAGCCCTCGTCCCGGTCGCTGTCGGCGGGGACACCGTCGATGCCACGCATGTACACGACGTCGCCCTCACCGCCGAGCTGTTCGAAGAGCCACTTGGCGCCCAGGTATCCGTACTCGACCTGATCGTTGGTGGCGACGTAGGCGCCCTCGGCGGTGACGGCCTGGTCGACTGCCACCACGACGATGCCTTGATTGATCGCCTCTTCGATCACCGAGTTGAGCCCCTCACGATCGGTGGGGTTGATGATGATTGCATCGACACCCTGTGAAATGAGGTTCTCGATGTGACCGATCTGACCGGTCATGTCAGCGTTCTCGTTGATGACGACGACCTCGTCGACGACACCACTGGCGGTGGCCTGAGCCTTGATCGAGCAGATCATCTGCTCCCGCCAACCGTTGCCGACCAGCGTGTTGCTCACACCGATGGTGTAGGTCTCGCCTTCACCACCGCCGCCACCCTCGTCGCCGCCACAGGCTGCCACGATCAGGGCGAGCGCGCTCAGCAGGGCTGCGAACTGCAGACCCTTGCGCTTTGTCATTTTTCCTCCTCTGTTTGCCTGCCGCTCCCGCGGCCTGCTTGTCTTCTCGTAGGCGGGTCGACCGGTGCTCCCGGTCATGCCAGCCCGCCACTGGTGGCGATGGCCATCGCGATGGCCTCTGGTTGCAGCAGATGGTCGATCACCATTGCCGCCGCCCCGGTCACACCAGCCCGATCGCCAAGTTTGGATGTCTTTATCTGAAGATCTGTTGTCGAAAGCGCAGTGGATCGGCGATAGACCACCTCCCGGATCCCGGCGAGAAGCTGCTGTTCGGCGGCAGCCATGTCGCCGCCCACGATGATGAGTGCCGGATTGAGGAGGTTCACCGTGCTGGCGAGGACCTGACCGATGAGTCGTCCCGCCTCTCTCACGGCGCGGGCAGCGTCGTTCCTCCCCTCGCGGACCAGACGAACAACGTCGCGACTTCCCGCAACGTCGTCATGGGATGCCGCCAGCTGTGCAGCGAGCGCGGCGCCGCCGGCGACCGCTTCCAGGCACCCGGTGTTCCCACATCGACACATCACGTCCTGATTTGTGGCCTGCACGTGCCCGATGTCTCCAGCGGCCCCATGGGCCCCACGATGGATACGACCTCCGAGGACGAGACCGGAGCCGATGCCGGTACCGACCTTGAGGTAGATGAAGTCATCGATCCGGGGGGACATGACCCACTGCTCGCCCAGGGCCATGATGTTCACGTCGTTGTCGACGAGGACAGGAACCCCGTAGCTCTCTCCGAGACGATCCGACACCGGGTATTCGTGCCACCCCGCCATGATCGGCGGATGAACGGCCATCCCGCGATCGAAATCGACGGGGCCGGGAAGACCCACCCCAATCCCCTTGACATCTGCTCGTGACCGACCGGCCTCGGTCAGGAGCTCGTCGAAAGTCATCTCGAGCCAGCCGAGAACATCCTCTGGTCCACGATCGATGTCGATTTCCACCGCACGATCGGCGAGGGTCTCTGCCCCGAGATTGGTGACGGCGATGCGGGAGTGGGTCGCCCCGAAGTCTGCGGACAGGACGACGCCGGCGTTGTCGTTGAAGCCGAGGATCGTGGGGGGCCTGCCACCGGTCGATTCGGCCTCCCCTGCCTCGATGACGAGACCAGAACTGATCAAGGCGTCGACCCGTTGCGACACGGTGGAGCGAGCCAGACCGGTGGCCTCGGTCAACTGGCCCCGGGTGGTGGCCTCACCGGAGCGAATCAGGGAGAGAAGATCCCCGGGGGTTTCCACCCCGGTCTTGCCTCGGTCCTCACCAGTCACAGTTTTTCCAGAATGCCAGATACTTTTGTCGGCGTCAAGAGCATAAGTACGGGACTTGTGCCTGCATCTGGGTCCATTCGCGGGGGTCCACCGGTTCTCCCTGGCGTCAGCGAACCGGGACGAACGGCCGACTGGCGCAAACCCAGGGGTTACGGACTTCGCCCAGCGAAGTCTGCAGCCCGGAGGACGCGGGAAAGGCCGGGGCGGGGCTGGCCGGCTCGAACCCAGGGTTACAGACTTCGCCCAGCGAAGTCTGTGGCCCGGAGAACGCGATAGAGGCTGGGTACCGGCGCTCACCTGTCATCGAGCCATTCCTGATGGCCGAGGAGACGACCGAGAAGACGCCCGTGCTCTGCGTATGCGTTTCGAAACAGTTCGCGGGAGCGCTCGTCACCCACCACCGATGCGGCACTGAGGACGACTGGAGACGACCCGGCCTCGACCAGCAGCTCTGCGGTGCGAACCTTGATCTCGTTGACCACGGCTGCGTTGGCGAGAGTCGAGCCCGGCCCCACCGGCGTGTCCAACCCATCTACATCCACCAGGGCGTCGCCCGGCGGTGTCCCGATGTCGATGACGAGATCGGCCACTTCATGGAGCCGGTGTCCGGAGCTGTGGGACGCAGGCAAGGCGTCACTCTCGGCCAGCGATGTGACCGCAACCACTTTCATCTCTCGATCACGGGCACCCAACGCCATCTCGATGGGTACCGCAGCCCGGCCCGACGCGCTGAACACGACCATCACGTCTTCGGGCCCGAAGTCGAAGTTGGAGAGTATGACCTCCGCCAGGCCCTCGATTCTCTCAATGAACATCGCCTGTCGTTGACCGTTCGAGCCCA
This sequence comes from Acidimicrobiia bacterium, assembly GCA_035620735.1. Lineage (GTDB taxonomy): Bacteria > Actinomycetota > Acidimicrobiia > Spongiisociales > ZC4RG35 > JANQRA01. The sequence goes on from DASPGH010000056.1 coordinate 18,838, forward strand.
CCACCTCGGTGTGATTGGTCATCGAGAGCTCGACCATGGGATGGAATCCGGGAAACGACCCATACCTGGGGAACATCTCCTCTACAGGGATACGGGAATGGCCGGAGCCGAACAGATGCACCAGCCCACCCGACTCGATGGCCCGTGCGCACCACCGCGACGCCGTCTCGATCGACTCCATCTGAGTTTGCTCGATGTGGTCGAGGAGTTTTCGGGCGGCCTCGGTCCATAGCCCGAGACTGCTCAATTCCTATCCTCCGGCCTTCCGCACATGCGGCACCAAATGTATATACATTTCTCGAGTCATGTCTAGCGAATACCCATGAGCCAGAGGGAGCCCGCCCGCTATGAGGAGATCGCAATGCATCTCCGTCGGCTGGTCTCCGCGTCGGCCCCCGGTGACCGGCTTCCCTCTGAAGCCGAGCTGTGTGACCAGTTCGGGGTCAGCCGGATGACGGCTCGTCAGGCCGTCCAGATGTTGGCGAACGAGGGGATGGTCGACCGGCGACGTGGAGCCGGCACTTTCGTGCGTGATCATCCCGTTCCCCGTGACCTGGGCTCACCTCTTTCGTTCACGGGATCGATGCGGGCTCGTGGGATGGAGACGTCGAGTCAGACCCTGGCATGGGGCGAGGTGGTTCCCAGTCGCGACGAGTCGGAGGCTTTGGGTCTCGAGCCGGATGAGAAAGCCCACGTGCTGGAGCGTCTTCGCCTCGCCGACGGGAAACCGATGGCGATCGAGCGAGTGGTAATGCCTAGCTCGCTGGCCGTCACTCTCAGAGAGGGGTTCCAGAGCGGCTCTCTGCACGATGCCTTTCGGGAATGCGGACGTAAGCCCGCGGAAGCTCACGCCGAGGTCTCGGCGCGGGCGGCAACCAAGCGGGAGCGAGAGCTGCTCGAGCTCCCTCGGGGCGGGATCATCATCACCGAGCGCCGGACGATCTACGACGCCGGCGGTGCCCCCCTGGAACGCACTCAGACTCACTACGCAGCGACCAGGTACAGCTTTCGCGCAATCTTGCGCGACAAAGGGACACGCCGGTGACCCTTCATGTCGGTCTCGACCTCGGCGGAACCCACATCAAGACGGCCGTTTTGAGCGGTGAGGGTGAGAACCTCGAGGTCCGCTCGACCGGATCGGTTGACACCGGAGCGGGTGACGGCCCGGAAGCGGTCACCACCAACCTGATCACCGTGGGAAACGAAGTGATCGGCGATCGACCGGTCGACACCGTCGGGCTCGGAGTCCCCGGCCTCTTCGATCGCGACTCTGGACAGATCCTCTTATTTCCGAATCTGCCCGGGGACTGGAACGGGTTCCCGTTACGAGAGAGAGTGAGCGACGGCCTCGGTCTGGGCACGTGGATGATCAACGACGCCCGGGCATTCACGCTCGCCGAGGGCATCCTGGGTGCGGGCGAGGGTCGCAGGACTGTGGCATGCATAACCCTGGGCACGGGCGTCGGTGGGGGTCTGATGATCGACGGGAGACTCCACCGCGGCGCCTTTGGGGTCGCCGGCGAGATAGGTCATCAGACTGTGCTGCCCGACGGGCCGTTGTGCGGTTGCGGCAATCGGGGGTGTTTGGAGACGCTGGTGAGAGCAGACGTCCTTGCAGCAAGCTCAGGTAGACCCACGGCCTCTGCGGTTTTCGAAGGCGCCCGCTACGGCGACGGAGAGTGTGTAGCCGCAGTTGCGAAGTGGGCCAGCTATCTCGGCATCGGCCTCGCCAATGTGGTGACCATGTTCGGCCCCGACTGCATCGTCGTCGGAGGCGGCATCGCCGAGGCCGGTGATCTGGTGCTGGGGCCGATCTCCGAGGCAGTCCGGGCGAGAGTGACCCTGGTCCCGACGGAGCGCATCGACATCGTGCCCGCCCGGTTCGGTCGTTTCGCCGGTGCGGTAGGCGCCGCACTGGCCGGCGCTACCCGTCAGTGAGGGGTCACGCTCCCACGCGAGCCCGGTAGTCGTCGAGCATCGCCGCGGTGGCGGTGGCGCCACAACGCTCGGCACCGGCCTCGATGACGGCAAGGAGAGCATCGAGGGTCCGCACTCCGTGAGCCGCCTTTACCTTGACTCCGGGCCCCACGTTCTGACGCATCAGCTCGATGTCTTCGATCGTGGCTCCGGTGGGGGCGTACCCGGTCGAGGTCTTCACATAGTCGGCCCCGGCGGCCTCGCTGAGCTTGCAGGCCCTGATCTTCTCGTCATGGCTCAGGTAGGCGTTCTCGAATATGACCTTGACCAGAGCGTCGCCCGATGCGGCGACCACTGCCCCGATGTCGTCGCCAACCTCGTCATAGCGTCCGGAGAGCAGCCATCCGATGTTGAGCACCATGTCGAGCTCCACCGCCCCGTCCTCCATGGCTCGCTCCGCCTCGGCGACCTTGACCGGGGTGGCGGAGTCACCATGGGGAAACGACACGACGGTCCCCACGGCCACTCTGGTGCCTTGCAGCTCCGAGGCGGCGAGTGAGACGTCGGCGGGACGGACACAAACCGACACCACCTCGTACCTGGCGGCAAGCTCGCATCCGGCGATGACGTCGTCTGTCGTGAGCATCGGCTTCAAGAGTGAGTGGTCGATGGTCCCGGCTAGTTGCTCATAGGTCACATCGTCGACGGTCAGTTCGATGGGCTCCATCCGCGAAGTGTGGTCTGTGGGCCGGTAATTGTCTAGACAACTAAGGAACGGAGGGCTGCCGCCCGCTCGGTGACGACTGCGTGGTCGTCGTGTGAGGTCAGCCACCCCCCGACGCCAACGGCTATGGCGCCCGCGTCGAGAAACTGCCTGATGTTCCCGTCATCGATCCCGCCTGTCGGAACGAGGCTGACATCGGGGAAGGGACCGAAGAGACCGCGCAGATAGCCGGGTCCGCCCAGGCTCGCCGGAAATAGCTTCACCGCGGCGGGCCGCAGGCTCCAGGCCTTGGCCACTTCTGTCGGGCTGTGTGCTCCAGGCAGATAGACCACGTCGTTTTCGGTCGCCCACTGCAAAAGCTCCGGGTCGAGATGAGGCGACACCAGGAACTCGGCCCCGGCGGAGACCGCCCTCTCTGCGTCGGGGACGGACATGACCGTTCCGACGCCCACCACGAACTCGGAGCCGGCAACTGCGTCGACGGCCCCAAGACTCCCTGCGGACTCGATCGTGATCTCGATCGAGTTGATGCCACCCCGGGCGAGCGCCTCCACCATGCGGGGTGCGGTGGCGCCATCGAGCCCTCTGGCCACGGGTATCACCTTCTGATCGAGGATCGTCTCAGGCAGTCTCATGCCTCGGTGACACTCCAGCCACCGTCGACCGCTATCACCTGACCGGTCAGCATCGCACTCTCATCGGAGAGGAGGAACACAGCCGTCCCGGCCACATCGTCGGGTGCGATCAGGCCAGCGGCGAGAGGCTGTTTTCGTCTCGCGTAGTCGACGATCTTCGGATCGCTCGCCGCTCGGGCTGACATCGGGGTGTCGACGAGCCCGGGAGCGATGGCGTTCACCCGAATGCCATCTCGGGCGTAATAGGCCGCGATCGAAACGGTGAGCGAATTCAAGGCTCCTTTCGCCGCGGCGTAGGCGTGAGTGGAGAAATGTGACGGAGAGGGGCTGGTCGCCAGCACAGAGCTGACGAGAACCACCGATCCACCACGGTCACGCATGGAACGGACCGCCTCGCGCGTGGCGACAAGGGCCGGCCGGCCATTGATCCTGATCGTGCTCTCCCAGGCTTCGAGACTCATCTCGTCGAGCGGGCCGTCGCCGTATCGCCGGCCACTACCTCCGGCCACGGCAAACAGCCCGTCGATGCCCCCCAGTGTCGATCGGGCCGACTCGAACGCCTCCTCGGCTTGCTCTTCCTCCGATAGGTCGGCCACGGCAAAGGCCGAGCCGCCTATCTCAGAGGACAGATCGCGACACTCCTCGAGGTCGAGGGAGATCAGGAAGACAACGGCGCCTTCCCGGGTGGCTGCCCTGGCCCCGGCTGCCGCGATACCGCTTGCCCCGGTTACGACGATTTTCTTCCCGTGGAGACGCATCAGCCGGTTCTAGCAGGTCAGGGCGATTTCTTTCTTCCGGGATCGGGTATGTTCCATTGTCGAAGCTGAAGGAGGCGAGACTTTCATGCCAGAGTGGATTGGGACGCTCCTCTTTTTCGCCGCGGTGGGGCTGACCGCGGCCAAACTCAACAGGGACTTTGCTGATCGGGGCATCCTCGGATATGCGATGCTCGTGGTGCTGATCGCGGCGTACGCCGGCGCAGTCGGGTTGGCTTACGTCTGATCGAGATCGGCGAGCAAGCCGCTCACCACGTCGAAGACTCGACCCCCGATCCAGACCTCTCCATCGTCGGGTGTGACATAGATCAGACCCGACCTGCCGATGGCGGTCCCCTGCGAGGCGACATACGGCCCGCTGACGCGACCTGTCTCCAACATCCACTGCGCGACCGATGCGTTGAGACTGCCGGTGACGGGGTCCTCGACCATGTCCCCATGCTGATCTGAGAAGAAGGCCCTCACCTCGTAGATCGTCCCGGACCCCTTCGGATGGAAGCCGACGACACCGATGTCGAGCTGGTCGTAGTTGCCCCGACGTGAGAACTGCGGTCTGAGCGAGAGGACTTTTCCGGCGTCGCCCAGCATCAGCCCCAGCCAACCCGGCCCGTTGTCGATCCAACGACTGTCGACGATGTCTTCGGGGTCGATGGCGAGAACAGAAGCCAGGTTGACGAGGAGGTCTTCATCGACCGGGCCGCTGCGGATGAGAGGCGGGGCTGCGAAGGCGTATCGGTCTTCCTCGCGGCGCAACCGCACCAGACCAGCACCACATTCCTGGACTATCTCGTCCCGAGACTCGTCGGCCAATGTCTGCCACACGTGGCACGACCCCAGCGTCGGGTGCCCGGCGAAGAGCAGCTCCCCGGCCAGTGTGAAGATCCGAACGCTGTAATCGGCATCTCGGGATTGGGGCGGGCCCAGGAATGTCGTCTCGCTGAAACCGAGCCATCGAGTGATCTCGAGCATGTCGTCGGAGGTGAGCCCATCCGTATCCACCACGACGGCCAGCGGGTTTCCGGCGAGTGGCCGGGAGCCGAAGACATCGACCAGCCGGAACCGGCGATCAACCATTGATCGCCGGGATCACCGTTTCGCCGTATGCCCGGAGGGTGGCCTCCCGGTCGTCGTGCATGAGGTAGATGCCGAAATGGTCGACTCCCATGTCTCTCAGCAGCGCCAGTTTCTCGATGTGGGCATCGGCATCGCCGAGGACACAGAAGCGATCGACGATCTCGTCGGGCACGAACTCGGTCGATGGGTTGCCGGTCTTCCCGTGGTGGTCGTAGTCGTACCCCTCCCGGGCCTTGATGTAGTCGGAGAGAACACGTGGCACCTTCGAAGTGTCCTCGCCGTAACGCATAACCATGTCGGCCACGTGATTGCCCACCATCCCCCCGAACCAGCGCACCTGCTCGCGTTGGTGCTCGATGTCGTCACCGACATAGGCAGGGGCCACCACACAGATGGATATCGAATCGGGGTCCCGCCCGGCCTCACGAGCGGCGTCCTTGACCGCCCCCATGGTCCATTCCAGGACCTGAGGATCGGCCAGCTGCAGGATGAAGCCGTCGGCGTGGGCACCGATGGCGGCGAGCGCCTTGGGCCCATATCCGGCCACCCACATCGGGAGGTCCCACCCCTCCTCTATCCACGGGATTTCGACCGTTTGACCGTCGTAATCGACCTTCTCACCGGCGACCAGGCCCTTGATGACCCGTATCGACTCCAGCATGGTCGCCAGGGTCCTCGGCCGTTTCCCTATGTAACGGAGTGCCGAGTCGCCCCGTCCCATCCCACAGATGGTCCGGGCACCGTACATCTCGTTGAGGGTGGCGAAGAGTGAGGCGAGGACCGTCCAGTCGCGGGTGCCGGGATTGGTCACCATCGGGCCGACGATCATTTCTCTTGTCTCGGCGAGCATCCTGGAGAAGATCACAAACGGCTCCTGCCAGAGCACGTGGCTGTCGAACGTCCAACCGTGTGAGAACCCGAGGCCTTCGGCCATCTTCGCCAGCTCAATGACTTTGCGGGCCGGCGGATCGGTTTGGAGAACGACGCCGAAGTCCATCAGATCGAACCCGGGGTTGCTCGGGCCATATGTGGCTCAAATCTGCTCATCTTCAGTGAAACTAGCGGAAGATCGTCCTCACTAGCGTCCGTCTCTGAATGACCACCAACTCGATCTTCCGCCGTTTGTGGCGCCCACCAGGTCGCTTCGAGGACCGGGACACTCATCGCAGCGTCAGTTTCCTCGAGCTGTTCTTCGACCTCGTCTTCGTTGCGGTCATCGCCCAGCTCGCCCACCGGCTCGCAGAGGACCCGTCGTGGGAGAGCGTCGGTTGGTTCGTCTTCCTCTTCTACGCCGTCTGGTCGTCGTGGATCAACGGCACCCTCTATCACGACCTCCACAGCACCAACGACCTGAGCATCAGGATCTTCACCTTCGCACAGATGCTCGCCATCGCCTTCCTGGCCGTGCACGCCGGAGACGTCCCTGGTGAGGGAACCAACGGATTCGCCCTGGGGTATGCGGTGAACGGGCTGATCCTCGTACTGCTCTGGTTTCGCACCGGGATGCACGACCCTCACCATCGACCGGCCTCGGTGCCATATTCGATCGCCTATTTCACGTCGGCGATGCTGTTCGCGGCCAGCATCCTCGTCGACTCTCCCCTCACCTATTGGATGTGGGCGCTTGCCTTGCTCATCGAGCTTCTGGGTTTTGGCATAGCCATGTGGCGCTTCGCCCCACCGGCCACACGTGGAGGCGAGGCGGTCATCCCCACCACTCCGTCGTTGATCGAGCGGCTCGGGCTTTTCGTGATCATCGTGCTCGGCGAGGTGGTGGTGGGAGCCATCAACGGGATGGCTGATATCAGCCCGCTGGACCTCAACAGCACGGTCATCGGCCTCTTGGGCGTGGTGGTCGCGATCGGGCTTTGGTGGGCCTACTTCGACCTCGTGTCCCACCGCGCCCCGCAACCCAGATTCACCCAACTCTGGCTCTACATGCACCTGCCGTTGGTCATCGCCATGGCCGCCGCGGGGGCTGCGGTCCTCAACACGGTGGAGCACGCCGGGGAGGACCTGCCTGACGAGGTCCGCTGGCTCCTCGTGGGGTCGATCACCGTCGTGGTCCTCTCGGTGATCGTCCTGACTCTCGTCCTCGAAGTGCGCAGAGAGAACGCCGAGGTCTATGGCACCGCCGATCGCGCCCTCCTCATGAGTTCGATCCTCTTTCTCGCGGTCGGTCTCACCAACTGGGGGGCCAAGGCCACCCTGGGTGCGGCGGTAGCCCTGCTTCTGATCCCCGTCGTCGCTGGTCTCTCGGTTTGGGCTAAACGCGGCGTGTTCGACGCGTGAGCGGATCCAATGTTCCGCGATAATCGGCGCATGAGTCGTGCCACGGAGATATCGAACCGCCACATGTTGCGGGCGAGGGATGCCATCGATAGGGATTACGCCGAGTCCCTGGAAATCCCGATGCTCGCCGAGATCGCTCACGTGTCTCAGGCTCATTTCATAAGGGTTTTCAAGAGCACTTTCGGGGAGACACCACACCGCTACCTGCAAAGACGACGCGTCGAGCGGGCCATGTTCCTGCTTCGTGAAACCGAACGCAGCGTCACAGAGATCTGCTTCGAGGTCGGGTTCGGAAGTCTGGGCACCTTCAGCCGCACCTTCACCGCCATCGTCGGCGAGCCCCCGACCACATATCGTTGGCGTGCCGCCGATCTGACCAAAGTGCCGAGCTGCTTCACCAAAGCGTGGACGAGACCAAGCAGCTTCGGACCACCTCTGAGCAGTTTTGGAGAAGCGAAGACGGACCGCGGCCAATAGGTTCATCTCCATGAGTAACAAAGTCACCCACTCACAGGTATTCGTCCTCGATCAAGACGAGGCACTCGACTTCTACGTAGGAAAGCTCGGCTTCGAAGTCAACCAGGATGTCGACCTCGGTTTCATGCGCTGGCTGACGGTCAGCTTCCCGGGCCAGCCCGAGCATCAGATCCTTCTTGAGAAGCCGGGCCCACCGGCCCACGATGAAGGGACCGCCGAGCAGGTTCGAGAACTGGTCACCAAGGGCGCCATGGGCGCGGTGGCGATCATCGAAGTCGATGATGTCCACGCCACCTACGAGGACTGGAAGGCAAAGGGTGTCGAGTTCACCGAGGAACCCACCGAGCGGCCCTACGGGGTCGACTGTGGTCTCCGCGACCCGTTCGGCAACCACCTCCGGATCGGCACCAGCAAAGCGTGGAATCCAGATCAGTTCGACCCGGCGGACTTCACCGCCGAGAACGTGTAGACGCTTACCTGCTTGCGCTAGATCACATACTGGCTCTGACCGCGGACCAGGTACTCGCCGTCGCCTGGCGAACCGAGATACTCGTCGTTGGCGACGATGACCTTGCCCTTCGACATCACGGTGTCGACCTTGCCGGTCATCTCCCAACCTTCATAGGCGGAGTAGTCGACGTCCATGTGGTGGGTGTCGACGGAGATGACGTGCCGGCCCTTCGGGTCGAAGACCACGATGTCGGCATCGGAGCCAACGGCGATGGTTCCCTTCTTCGGGTACATCCCGAACATCTTGGCCGGGGTGGTGGCGGTGATCTCCACGAATCGGTTGAGGTTGATCCGCCCTTCGACGACACCTCCGTTGTACATCAGCACCATCCGGGGCTCCACTCCAGGCATGCCGTTGGGGATCTTGGAAAAGTCACCGTGACCCAGCTGTTTCTGGGTGCCGAACGTGTGGTGATCGCCCATGCAGAACGGGCAGTGGTCGGTGGAGACGATCTGGAGGTCGTTGGTGCGCAGACCCTGCCAGAGCCGCTCCTGGTGTCCGGCTGTCTCGTCGCGCAGCGGTGGTGAGCAGACGTACTTGGCTCCGTCGAACCCGTTGCCCAGGTTGTCGAGCGACAAGAACAGATACTGCGGACAGGTCTCCGCATAGACGTTCAAACCCTGATCGCGTGACTGGATGACCTCGTCGAGGGCCTCCTGCGCGGAGAGATGGACGATGTAGAGCTGAGCTCCGGTCAACTCGGCCAGTTTGATGGCGCGATGGGTTGCCTCACCTTCGAGGATCGACTTGCGCACGATCCCGTGATAGATGGGGTCTGTCTCGCCACGCTCCAGGGCCTGTTCCACGAGGACGTCGATGGCGATCCCGTTCTCGGCGTGCATGCATATCGTCGATCCGTCCTCGGCGGCCTTCTGCATGGCGCGGAGGATCTGGCCGTCGTCGGAGTAGAAGACCCCCGGGTACGCCATGAACATCTTGAAGCTGGTCACACCCTCACGGCTGAGCAGCTCCATCTCCTTGAGGGTCTGGTCGTTGATGTCCCCGGTGATCATGTGAAAGCCATAGTCGATGGCACAGTTGCCCCGCGCCTTCTCCATCCATGCCTCCCAACCATCCATGGCCGACTGCCCCACTGTCTGCACGGCGAAGTCGACGATGGTGGTAGTTCCGCCCCACGCCGCGGCCCTGGTGCCGGTCTCGAACGTGTCGGCGGCAAAAGTTCCACCGAACGGAAGCTCCATGTGCGTGTGAACGTCGATCCCTCCCGGTATCACCAGCTTGCCGCTGGCATCGATCACCTCGTCGGGCTCGACGGTGTGCTCCCGGCCGAGGAGGGCAACCACCTTCTCTCCGTCGATGAGAACATCGGCCTCCATCTGGTCGATGGCGGTGACGACTGTTCCACCCTTGATGAGTGTCTTGGTCATGACTGCTCCTCTCTGTGGCGTGCCCGGTTGACTGCCTCTTTCAGCTTCTCCAGCCCTTCGTCCGCTTCCTCTTCGGTGATGGAGAGCGGAGGGGCGATGCGAAGGGTGTTTCCATAGAGCCCGCCTTTGCCGATGAGGAGGCCTCCCGCTTTCGCCTCCTCCATGACCGCCGCGGTCAGACCGGTGTCGGGTGTGAGGTCGGCCGGGTCACCGAACTCGACACCGATCATGAGGCCCTTGCCTCGCACTTCGACGATTTCGGGCACCTCGTCGGCGATGCGGTGGATCCCGTTCATGAGCTGATTTCCAACCTTCAGGGCGTTGGTCTGGAGATCGTTCTCCAACAGGTAATCGAGATTCGCCAGCGCGCCGGATGTGGCCAGCGGATTGCCCCCGAAAGTGGAGATCGAGTTGGCCCGGAGACAGTCCATGATCTCGGCTCTGGCCACCACACCGGCCATGGCCAGACCGTTGCCCAGGCCTTTGGCGAACGTGAGCACGTCCGGAGTCACCTCGTGGGCCTGGTAACCCCAGAAGTGCTCCCCGGTGCGACCCCACCCCGTCTGCACCTCGTCGGTGATGAACAGGATGCCGTGCTCGTCGAGAACCTCCTTCATGGCGGCGAAGAACCCGTCCGGCGGAGTGGCGAACCCGCCCACACCCTGGATCGGCTCGGCGATCATGGCGGCAACGTCGCCGGCGGTGGCGATGTCGATCAAGTCGCGGAGATCGGCCACACACGCCGCCGTGAACTCGTCGTCCGGAAGATGACCGAAGGGGCTGCGCAGCTTGTAGCCGCCGTGCACGTAAGTCACGTTGAAGGGGCTGAAGCTGGTTGCCGACCAGGACTTCTGCCCGGTTATCGCCACGGCCGAGTGTGATTTGCCGTGATAACTGCCCCTCAGCGCTAGGACCTGGTTCGACTTTCGGAACTGAGTGGCCAGCATCAGCGCCGCATCGTTGGCCTCTGTGCCGGAGTTGGTGAAGAAGACCTTGGCGTCGGGGATCCCACTCAGCCCGGCGATCTTCTCGGCCAGCTCGATCTGAGACTCGATCAGGTAGAGCGTCGACGTGTGCAGCATGCGATCGGCTTGGGCCTTGATCGCGGCCACCACCTCGGGCACCCGGTAACCCGACATCGTCGTGAGAATCCCTCCGAAGAAGTCGAGATACTCGTTGCCTTCCGCGTCGATTACCCGACGACCCTCACCGTCGATGATCGCAATCGGCTCCTGGTAGTACAGAGCCATCCAGGACGGCAAGACCTCTTTGTGTCTTGCCAGCAGCTCTGAGTGCTTCCCCATCCCCGACCTACGGGGCGACCAGGCTGTCGTACGCGTCGGGGCGACGGTCGCGGTAGAAGGCCCACGTCTTGCGCACGTCGTCGATCATGTCGAGGTCGAGGTCGCGGACGATCACCTCCTCGTCGGTGTCCGAGGCTGAATCTCCCACCATCTGCCCTCTGGGGTCGACGAAATACGAGGAGCCGTAGAAGTCGTTGTTCCCGAACTCCTCTTTGCCCACGCGGTTGATGGCGCCGATGAAGTACTCGTTGGCCACCGCGGCGGCAGGCTGCTCGAGATTCCACAGGTACATCGACAAACCGCGACTGGTGGCGGACGGGTTGAAGACGATCTTGGCTCCCGCCAGCCCCAGAGCACGCCAGCCCTCGGGGAAGTGGCGGTCGTAGCAGATGTAGACACCGACCCGGCCCACGGCGGTGTCGAACACCGGGTACCCCATGTTGCCCGGACGGAAGTAGAACTTCTCCCAGAACCCGCTCACATGGGGAATGTGAGTCTTGCGGTATTTGCCCAAGTAGGTGCCATCAGCGTCGATGACGGCGGCGGTGTTGTAGAGGAGACCGTCATCCTCCTTCTCGTAGATGGGGACCACCAGCACCATGCCCGTCTCCCTGGCGAGCTCGATCATCTGTTGGGTGGTCGGCCCGTCCGGCACGGCTTCGGCGGTGTCCTTGTGCTCGTCGTCTTGCACCTGACAGAAATAGGGGGCGTTGAACAGCTCCTGGAAACAAAGGACCTGGGCGCCCTGGGCGGCGGCGTCGCGGGCGAGCTTGATGTTCTTTTCGACCATCGAATCCTTGTCGCCCGTCCAAGCTGTCTGCACCAATGCGGCACGCACGGTGTTGGCCATCGATTCCTCCTCTAGCTCGAAATCCGTGACCCCAAACCTACTAGCCGGGGGGACAACCCGTTCTGTGCGGGTTTGTGCGGACCTGGTCCGAGTAGACCCGCACAGGACGGTTGAGGGTCGAGTCCGATGCAATCGGACTCGACCCTGATTGCATCAGGCGCTACTCGCCGCCCTGGCGCAGTTCGATGTCTCGGCGCTCGTAGGAGTCGCCGCTGGTGTCCATGTCGCTGAGGTTGGCGATCGCCGCCTCGGCGAGATCGGTCCGGTAGGAGTCAGACGAGATCTCGATACCCTCGAGCTCGGGGATCTGGCTGGTCGCCACCTCGACCGTCTGGTCCCAGAGGTCCTCGTTCATGACGCCGATCCCATCCGTTGCCGGGAAGATGAGACCCAGGATCTCGTTGAGCTGCCATTGCTGATGGCTCTCACCGAGAGTGGATCCATTGTCCAGCACCACCTGAACGCACTCGTCGAAGTTGTCGAGACAGTGGATCCAACCCTGGAACGAGGCGGTCAGGAATCTGGTGGCGATGTCCTCGTTGCCCTCTTCGGCGATCCACTCGGCGTTGACCCAGACCGCGTCTTGCAGCATCGCAGTGCCGACGTCGGGATCGTTGAAGTCGATGACGTTGAGATCTTCGGGTTGGTAGAGCTCACCGGTGTCGGGATTGACGGCCTCGAGAACCTGGGCGTACTCGTTGTAGATCATTGCCTCGGCTGCGTCGATATCACCGTTGAGCAGGGCCAGCATGTCGAATTGTTGGGCCACCAGCTCGACATCGGGAACGTCGAACTTCTCGATGGCAGCGGTCAGTTCGTACTCGTTGCCGAAGCCCCAGTTGCCGACAGTCTTGCCTGCCCAGTCTTCCGGGCTTTCGATCCCGGCATCGACGAAGGAGACCTCGAGCGTGCCCGATCGTTCGAAGATCTGAGCGATGTTGATGATGTCGGCACCCTGCTCACGTGAGACCAGAGCCTTGGGTACCCATGCGAGACCGAACTCGGCGCCACCTGATGCCAGGACCGTCTGGGGGACGATCTCGACGGCTCCCTCCAGTATCTCCACATTGAGGCACTGCTCGTCATAGAAGCCGAGGTCTTTTGCCACGAAGTAGCCGGCGAACTGAGCCTGGGCCACCCACTGCAGCTGGAGACGGACGTCGTCCGGCGTCTCACAGTCCACGGGCGCCGCGGTCCCATCACCGCCACCCGTGTCGTCACCGCACGCCGCCAACAGCAGGGCTCCTGTCATGAGAGTCACCAGCCAACGATTTCTGACCTTCATCCCTTCTCCTTCCTTACCCGGGGCGGACGAGGTTACAGGTCATCAGCGGGCCGGGCTTCACGAAGACTCAGAACGGAACGACACGTGCCAGGGCATCATGAGCCGCTCGGTTATCACGGTCACGACGTAGAGGGTGACTCCCAGGATGGAAGCAACGAGGATGCCGGCCCAGGCGTCGGGATAGACGAAGAGACTGGCCTTGGTCAATATGTACTGCCCGAGAACCTCCTGGGAACCACCGAAGTACTCGGCGACGATGGCGAAGACGATCGAGAGAACTGCGACCACCTTCATCGCCGAGAAGAAGTAGGGCAAGGCGTGAGGCACTCGCACCTGCCACATGACCTCCCTTGGCGTGGCGGCATAAGACCGCATCAGCTCCAGCTCATCGGGATCAACCTCGAGAAGGCCCCTCGCCGTGTTGATCATCACCGGGAAGAACACAACCACGCCGACGACGGCCATCTTGGGCACCGGGCTGGTCAGGGGGAACATGCCGTTGGCGATCGGGGCGAGGGCGATGATCGGTATCGAGTTGGCCGCGATCGCGAATGGCATGAGGCCCTCGCGAACTGGCACCCATCGCACGGTCACGAAAGCCACCATCACCCCGAGGATCGACCCGCCGACGAGTCCCCCGATGGCCTCGATCACTGTATTGAAGCCTGCCCGCCAGATGACGTCGCCTGTCTCGAAGAACCTGGACAGGATCACGCTGGGGGCGGGCAACACGAACGCTTGGACGTCGAAGACCCGGATCGCCCCCTCCCACAGCGCGATGACGGCAACGAACGCCACAATCGCCGGCAGGTACTCCTGGACACGATCACCGAAGGAGACCGCAGTCCCCTCGACAACAGGCAGATCGTCTTCGAAGGCTGCATAGAAGTCCCTGTCGCCGACGTCGCTCATCGACCACGCTCCTGGCGTCGCAGTGCTTCGCGTACCTCGGTCACCTTGTCGTAGAACTCCTGCGATTCCCGTGTCTCCACGGTGCGGGGGTGACCCAGCCCCACCTCGATCACTTCGCTGATCCTCCCCGGCCGGGGCGACATCACGATCACCCTCGTGGAGAGGAATACGGCCTCTGGGATGGAGTGGGTGACGAAGACCACGGTGGTGTCGGTCTCCGCCCAGATCCGCAACACCTCCTGCTGCATGAGTTCCCTCGTCATCTCGTCAAGGGCACCGAACGGCTCATCCATGAGCAATAGGGACGGGTTGAACGCCAGCGCCCGGGCGATGGCGACCCGCTGCTGCATCCCGCCGGACAGCTGCCATGGGTAGTGGCCCCCGAACTCCTCCAACTGAACCAGGTCGAGCATGCGCGCCGCAGTCTCCTCCCGGCCCTCGATGGCCATGATCTCCAAGGGGAGCTCTACGTTCTTGGTGACGGTCCGCCAGTCGAGCAGCGTGGCCTTCTGGAAGACGATCCCGTAGTCCCGGTCCGTTCGCGCCCGGGACGGAGGTTTCCCGTTGATCGAAAGAGTGCCGCTGGTGGGAGGGGTCAGATCGCCGATGAGACGGAGAAAGGTGCTCTTCCCACAGCCTGAGGGGCCGATCAGGGAGATGAACTCCCCGGCGCCGATCTGGAGGCTGATGTCGCGCAACGCCTCGACCCGCTCCTCCTCCTTGCCGAAGACCTTGCCGACACGTCGGGCGTCGACGACGAGATCGCTCAAGCCACTACCTCTACCTCTCCCCGTCGCTGCGGGATGACCTTTCGCTCCACCCAGGAGACCAGGCCGACGAAAAGAAGACCGACGAGGGCACAGATGATGACCGTCCCGTAGAGCTTCTTCGACTGGACCGCAAACTGCTGAGAGAACGTGAGCAAAGCCCGACCCAACCCGTTCTGAAACCCGACCGGCAGTTCTCCCACGAGAGCCCCGACGATGCTGGCGGTAGCCGTCACCTTGAGAGCCGTGAAGATGTAGGGCAGGGCGGCGGGGACCTGCAACTTCCAGAGGACATCTCGGGGCGAGGACGCGAACGAATGCATCAGCTCGAGACTGTTGGGGTCCGGGGACAACAGGCCGCGCAGTGTGTTGATCGCCACCGGGAAGAACGTGAGATACGCGGCGATGATCGACACCGAGGCCCAGGCGGGAATCCCGTTGTTGAGTCCCCAGACCACCACCATCGGGGCGATGGCGAGGAAGGGGACCGTCTGGCTGGCGACCACATAAGGCATGAACGCCCGCGAGGCGAGTCTGGAACGGGCGAACCACACCCCGATCCCGAATCCGAACAGACCACCGATCACGAACCCCGCCAATGCTTCTCTCATGGTCCACACTGAGCGCCCGACCAGATCGAGGATGAGGAGGTTGCCACCCCTTCGCACCGGGCGGAACAGCTCGATGACCATGTCCCAGACGTGAGGCATGACGATGTCATCGGGCCGGACCGGCCAGGTCCATGCGAGAGCCGACCAGATCAGCTTGTAGATCTCCCAAGCGGCGACGAGGGCCAGCACGACACCTGTGACCGAGATGACTCTGCGGGCGCGCGGCGACAACAGCTGCCAGCGTGACTGGGTCTCGTCTGATCCCATCGGCGCGGCGAGATTAGGGGGGCTCGATCAACCGTGGGTGGGGAAACCCAGATCCACCCCGCGATGGACGGGGTCGGCCCACCGTGAGATGACCACCTTCTGACGCGAATAGAAGCTGACGCCTTCGGGCCCGTATATGGCGTGTGTGCCGAAGATCGAGTTCTTCCAGCCGCCGAAGCTGTAAAACGAGAGAGGCACCGGGATCGGGACATTGATGCCGACCATCCCCACCTGGATCTCCTGTTGGAACTTGCGGGCCGCCCCACCGTCATTGGTGAATACCGCGGTCCCGTTGCCGTACGGGTTGTCGTTGATGAGTTGGATGGCCTCCTCGAAGTGCTCCATGCGCACCGTCGACAGGACTGGCCCAAATATCTCGTCGGTGTAGATCGACATGTCGGGTCTGACGTTGTCGAAGAGGGTGGGCCCGAGAAAGAACCCTTCCTCGTAACCGTCGACTACGAAATCGCGGCCGTCAGCTATGAGGAGGGCGCCCTCAGATTCCCCGGCATCCACATATCCCCTAACCCGGTCTAGGTGCTGTCTCGTCACGAGCGGCCCCATCTCGACCCCTGGCTGGTCGCCGGGACCGACGTTGAGCTTCTCGATGCGCTGCTGGACACCGTCGATGAGACGATCGCCGGCATCGCCGACCGCGACCACCGCCGATATCGCCATGCACCGCTCCCCCGCCGACCCGTAACCGGCGCTGACCGCGGCATCTGCGGCGAGGTCCATGTCGGCATCCGGGAGGACGATCATGTGGTTCTTGGCGCCGCCCAGCGCCTGCACCCTCTTCCCGCTCCTCGTGCCCGTCTCGTAGATGTGACGGGCGATGGGTGTCGACCCCACGAACGAGACCGCGGCGACACCCGGATGGGTGATCAATGCGTCGACGGCCTCTTTGTCACCGTGGACCACGTTGAACACGCCATCGGGAAGACCGGCCTCCGCCAGCAGCTCGGCGGCCAACTGCGACGTCGACGGGTCCTTCTCCGACGGCTTGAGAATGAAGGTGTTGCCGCAGGCAATGGCGATGGGGTACATCCACATGGGGACCATCGCCGGGAAGTTGAAGGGGGTGATCCCGGCCACCACCCCTATCGGCTGGCGGATCGTGTACGTGTCGACACCGGAGGACACCTGCTCGGAATAGTCGCCCTTGAGCAGGTGAGCGATGTTGCACGCGAACTCGATGACTTCGAGCCCACGCTGGACCTCGCCCACAGCGTCATCGATCGTCTTCCCGTGCTCGGAGGTGAGGACCTCGGCGATCTCGCGACGGCGCGCTGCCACCAGTTCACGAAACGCGAACATGATGTTCTGACGTTGCGTCAGCGAAGAGAACCTCCAGCTCTCGTAGGCGGAAGCCGCCACCTGAACCGCGACGTCGACGTCTTCGGTCGAGGCAAACGCCACCTCACCCGTCTGTTGACCGGTTGCCGGGTTGAAGACGGGACCGCTACGAGTAGAAGAGCCGGCGGTGAAGGAGCCATCTACCCAGTGGTGGATGTTTTTCATGCTCTGAACCGTAGCGAGACAGCTCCGGTGTAAGTTGCCCTTTGATGACTGCCCAAGAAGCAGCCCTCATCGTATCGCTACTCCTCGGATGGGTGGCCCTGGTGCACCTGCTCATGGCCTCCGGCTTGAGACTCGGTGAGCTGGTGTGGTCAGGCCAACAGCCAAGACTCCTAGAGCCCGGATTACGGGTTCGCTCACTCCTCTTCGGTCTTGGCGTGGTTGCCTCGGCGTTGGTCCTTCTCTACTCGACCGGCGTGCTCGATTCACCTATTCCGCAGCGTTGGGACCGTTCGGCGACGTTCGCCGCCTCAGCATTTCTCGGAGTCGGTTTCCTCTACTGCCTGTTTGCCGGCTCTCGTTGGGAGCGGATGCTCTTCGCCCCGGTCTTGCTCCTGGGCGCGCTGCTGGCCGGCTGGCTCACATTCACCTAGAGGGACTACGCCGCTAGGCGTTGGACTTGTCGATGCGAATGGGGACCCAGACCTCGGCATCGTCCCAACTCGTTCGTGCCGCGGCCTGCCAGGCGTGCTCGTCGCACACCGCCCCGTCGGGAATCATGAAGACCGCGGACTGGCTGCACAGCATGCACGTGCGTCGACGCGCCGCCGAATGCAGCTCCTCGGCCTGTCGGAACGACTCGAGTATCGGCCGCGGTGGTGTCGGGTAGATCTGAACCGCGCGCTCCACGTACTGGATTCGGACGCGTCCGCATGTCTCACAGACTTCACGGGCGAGTCCCGCTGTGATAGTGGTGATGGTGGCGCTGTGCGGGCACCATCCCAAGTTCCGCCACATGTTCAACCTGCTGCCTCCCAACAGGGACCCTCTCACAAATTAGCCCCCGACATCTCTGCGCGCCACGGGAAAGTCGCACATGTGCCAACGGAACTAGTCCATTGCTTTCTAGGTCGGCGGACTCATGTTGCGCCCGGTCGGTCGGTGGGAGAATCTCGGCCAAGGGCAATTCATCTTTCTCGCCAGGGAGGCATCGAAAGTGTTAACCAGAAGAGGCAAATTCGCTCGTCCCGATTGCGAGCACCTCGACACGGTCACCGTTCGCAACGGCGGCATCGAGCGCACCGTATGTGAGACCTGTGGTCACGTCAGTTTCAGGGGCCTGAACAGCCTGTCAGGGAAGGCGAGCCGGAGTCAATTCGAGCGGGCGTCGGAGCGCGCCACCTCGTTGACCGGCTAGGTTCGAATCGACGTCGGGCATCATGGGGGATGCCCGACGTCGATTCACCTGATGACCCGCATCTCGACATCCATCGGCGACATAACGACCTTTGCGGTCGATGCCGTCGTCAACGCGGCCAACTCCCTGCTGGCGGGAGGCGGCGGGGTCGATGGAGCAATCCACGCCGCAGGCGGACCGTCGATCCTCGAGGAGTGCCGGGCCTGGGTGGCCCGTAATGGCCCTCTTCCCACAGGCGAGGCGATGATCACGACGGCGGGGAATCTCCCTGCTCACTATGTGATTCACACCGTGGGCCCTATCTTCGCCGATCACACCCCGGAAGAGGCTGCCCGGCTATTGGCCAACTGTTATCGAAACAGCCTCGATGTCGCGGCGCAGCAATCGATCTCATCGATAGCCTTTCCGAACATCTCCACAGGTGTGTACGGCTACCCCAGGGACGCCGCCGCTGAGACCGCCTTGGTTGCGGTGAGAGAGTGGATCGAGGCCAACCACATCATCGAAGAGTTGACGTTCGTCTGCTTCGACGAGACGAACCACCGTCTCTACTCCGATCTGCTTGGCTCCTGATCACCGGGATCGCGGCTGCGCTCGAGCCAACCCCTTATCCACCATCCGGCGTCGTCCTTGGTGCCGACCCCGGGGATGGGCTCGCCTGTGCCGGGAAGGTCGTCGAACTTACCCTCCTCCATCGCCTCGCGAACGAGACGATCGGCATGGGTCTCGACTGAATCGGGTTGGCCGGTAGGCATGGAGGAAGGACCCTACCGGCCGATCCCGACTTCCTAGGCCGCCGGCAGGGTCCTACCGGCCCGTCGACTGACGGTGACCCGGTAGCGACCCACCGACAACGACCGCTCCCTGGGCAGGCTGGAGACGATTCGCTGGATGTCGGCCTGATGCCGGCGGTCTTCTTGAATACTCTTTGCTAGATCCAACATGGCGTTCACCACTTCGTTACTGACACTTCACCTTGCGGTAAGAAGCATTACCGCTTACACTCATTACCGTAACAGATCGGCGTAACCAGTCAAATGGATTTTTCTCATTACACAACCAAACCCGTCGAGCTTGCCGTATCCCTGACCAACACGAAGGGAATCATCAAGGACGAACTGGAGAACTTTGACCAACTGTCTGAGTTCCTCGACGGATATCGTGACCTCTGGGAAGGTGTCGCCAAGCCGCCCCGTGAGTCAGATCTCACTCCGATTCAAGAACTCCGCTCCTCCCTGCGTGAGGTGATCGAGTCAGAAGACGAGAACACGGCGGCTAAGAAAGTCAACGTTCTGCTGGAGAACTATGGAGCGATCCCCAGGATCTCCATTCACAGCGGCTCGCCCCACCTCCACTTCGAACCCACCGAGACCTCCATCGTGTGTTGGCTCGGTGCCATCACCGCCATGGGCCTGGCCAGTGTCATCGTGGAACACGGAGTCGACCGATTCGGTGTATGTGACTCCACTACTTGTATCGATGTGTACGTCGACTCATCACGGAACCGTTCCCGACGTCATTGCTCGAATACCTGCTCGACGCGCGAAGCCGTCGCCGCCTATCGCAAGAGAAAGACGGACTAAGCCAGAGTCGCGTTCAGCGATATCTCCACGTTCCCGGCGAGCGCCTGCGACACCGGGCAACCGGTCTTGGCGGCTTCTGCTAGCTCGAGGAACTTATCCTCATCGATCCCCGGCACGTTTCCGACGACGTCGAGAACCATGGTGGTGATTCCAGTCCCGGGCACGAATGTCGCTGTCGCGGTGACGTCGAGACTCCTCGGTGGGGTTTCGTTCTTGGCCAACCCGTTCGAGAAGGCCATCGAGTAACAGGCGGAGTGTGCCGCCGCGATGAGCTCCTCGGGGCTGGTGACGGATCCATGCTCTTCGGCGCGCGCCTTCCACGTCACCGGGAGCGGGCCGGCGGCCCCACTATCGAAACTGGTCGTGCCGGATCCTTCGAAGAGGTCGCCCTCCCAGTGAGTGCGGCCGATGCTCTCGAGTGCCACTTCAGACCTTTCTGTTCGCCTTTCGTGTCGACACTACTTGCGTGAGCGTCCACTCCGTCACTCGCCGAGAGCGTCGAGACCCCAAGCCCAGACCCGGCTCACGGTGATCCGCAGACCCTCGCTGTACATCTCCGAAAACGTGGCAGGGGTCCATCCGAGTCTCTCGATCTCACGTTCGTACTTGGTTACGTAATCGGGCAGATCGGTTGCTGGAGGCAGACCACCGATTGTGGCCGACCCTTCCAGGATCAGGGCACCGGCGGCGCGTATGTCACCACGAACACTGAACGAAACCTTGGGATTTGCCGCGATCGAGGTGAGGCGGGGGCTGGTGGGACGATTGTAGACAACGATGTCATCGCGATCTCTCCAGAACCAAACCGGTGCGCTCTGTGGTTGGCCCGACTCGTTGACCGCGGTCAGGAAGCCGATGAGATCACGATCGAGGATGGCCATCACCTTGGGGTTGTCAGTCAGCATCGAGCAAAGGTAGGCCAACATGGACGGAGATGCGCAAAGTAGATACCGCAGAGCGAAGAGCGCGTTTGGGGAAACGCCAGGGTCTCGCCATCCCGGTCGACGACGCGGTTTCGGCCGCCCGCTCGGTGCTGGCGCTCCACTCGTCCGACCCGACGACCGTCTTCTTCTCGACGTGGGCCCGGGTGCCGGAGTTCGAGGTGGGCGATCTGGAAATGGCCCTTTATGAGGACCGTTCGCTCCTGCGCCTCTTGGGGATGCGTCGGACTCTGTGGGTGGTCGATCGGGAGACGGCCACCTTGGTGAACAACTCCTCGACCAGGACCATCGCCGAGCGAGAACGACGAAGGACCGCCCGTCTCCTCGAGCGAGCCGGGGTCACAGATGACGGCGCTGCCTGGCTGGATGACGTCATGCCGGTTGTGCTCGGGGAAATCCGCCAAGCGGGCGAGTTGCTCACCCGTGACCTGACTTCTCGCCTCGATGGCCTCGATGAACGGATCGAGGTCTACAGCGAGACGGGCAAACTCCAGGGCAGCTTCGGCCTCACCTCGAGGGCGGTGCTCCAACTCTCGTTCGAATCTCGAGTCATCCGGACCCGTCCGGCCGGCACCTGGGTCTCGGGGCAATACCGCTGGGCCGATATGGCTTCATGGCTCGGCGGGCCCATCGCCGAGATGCGCGTCGATACGGCGTCCGCCAGTCTGGTGACCCGGTGGCTACACGTATTCGGCCCGGCCAGCGAAGCGGATCTGAAGTGGTGGACCGGGTGGAATCTCGGTCAGGTGCGCCGAGCTCTCGAAGATGTCGGAGCCGTCGAGGTGGAGATCGACACCGGGGTGGGCTTCGTGCTCGCCGATGACGAAGAGCCCGTGGACGAGCCTGCACCATGGGTCGCCCTGCTCCCTTCGCTCGACCCGACACCCATGGGTTGGAAGCAGCGAGACTGGTACATGGGTGGACACGCCGGTCTCCTCTTCGATCGCAACGGGAATGCCGGTCCCACGGTTTGGGTGAATGGTCGGGTGGTCGGGGGCTGGGCTCAGCGGAGGGATGGTTCGGTGATCTTCGAGGTCTTCGATGACGTGGGCAGAGAGGCAACGGATGCCATCGCCCTTCGTGCCGCCCGACTCGAGGCCTGGCTCGGCGACACCGTGGTGACCCCGAGGTTCAGATCGCCCCACGACAAGAGGTTGGTCGCCGGATGACCCCTAACCGGAGAGCGTCTTGATCATCTCGGCGACCGAGAATTCGTCGCCACCGGGGTCGGATCCCGAGCCGGCAGGAAGAGTCACCACGAAGTAGGTCCTGGCTGAGTACCGCTGATAACGAAGCGACCCTCCCATCAACCTGGCGAGCCGCCCCGCCACCGACAGGCCCAGCCCCGAGCCCTCGGCGAGCGTCGACGTGCTCCCTGACATCCGATGCAAGACGGTGTCGGCCTCGGTGTCGGCCAGCCCCGGGCCGTTGTCGGCAACCTCTATGTCGACTGTCTCCTCACCCATGGTCACATCGACGGAGATGTCGGGCCCACCGTGGCGCACGGCATTGGCGAGGAGATTGGTGAGCACATGTCGGAGCAGCTTCGGGTCGGTGCGCGCGACGGCCGCGGTGGCCTCGCGGTGGACGATCAGACCGCCCTGCTCGAATGGGGCAAGTGCTTCTTCGACGACCTCGCCGACTCGTATCTCCTCCACCGTCACCTCGATGCCAGTGGTGTCGAGACTCGACCCTGCCAATGCGTCGTCGACGATCCTCATCATCTCCGCCGCCTGATCGGCGATGACCAGAGCTGTTTCCCGCATGGCCTCGATCCCGCTGATCTCCCCACGGGCCATCATCTGTGCGAAGCCATAGACCGACGTCAGCGGGGTGCGTATCTCTCGCGAGAGCCCGGTCACGAATAGGCCCTTCGCCCGGGTCAACTCTCGCTCTTCGGCCAACTCACGACCCGATCTGGATTCAACGGCCGCGACCCACCGACGGGAGAGTATGTAAAAGGCTCCGGCCACACACAGCGGTATCGCAAGCACGAGAGCGAACTCGATCCAGCCGGCCGCCGTCCCGGTGCCGGAGTCGACAGATGCCTGCAGTGCGGCTCGCTCGGAGGCAATCACTGAGGACAACTCTTGGTGGGCTTCGAGAAGAGTCGAACCGACCAGGACTCTCGCCTCAGCGGCATTCCCGTCCTCGAGATCGGCGATCACCGATTCGACCGGTCCCACGAAACGGGCCAGCGCCGGAAAGGCGGCGAGATCGTCGGCGCCGCTCATTAGGGCAACGAGCTCGTGGCGTGTCTCCTCCAGTTGGACCATCGAGACTGCGGGGGAGTCCTCGCTCGCGGCCTGATCGGCGAGAGCCAGCGCCAGGTCGGCAACGCCTTCGACGGTATCGACCCAGTGAAGAGTCCGGGCATCGCTGGCGACGCGCGCCATGGTGGAAGAGTTGACGAAAGCAAACCCGCCCACGAGAAGCACGACGAGTGCGCCCGCGACCGTGGTCACGACGGTGCGTCGACTCGTCGTGGAGCTGTCTTGCACCACTATGGCCATCGACGCTCATATCGGGTGAGAGATTGGGCACCCGAATAGGCCCTGAGACCCTCTAGCGCCCGACTGGGTCAGACCTGCGCCGCCGGTCCACTCCGGCGATGCCCGCCGCGGCAACCATCAAAGCCAGCACTGCAAGCCAGATCGGGGCGAGCTCGAAGACCTCCACCGCCATGGAGAACTCAGCTGGGAGATCCACTCCCAGCACCTCCACATCATCCATCATCATCTCGCCCATCATCCCTTCGCTGTAATCGGCCAGGAGACCCACTCCGGGAGCCCGCAGCCCACCGACGTCGGATCGGTTGGTTGCTGATCCCCCCGGTCCACCATCCACCCGAGATCCAGTGATGGAGTCGGGCGACGTGGTCGAGGTCGTTGATGTTGACGAGGATGTGGAGGATGGCGGGACAGCACCCGAGAGAATCGTCGTGGTCGTCTCGGATGGTGAGTTGGACGTCGTCGTTGGCCGGGGGGTTGTGGTCGTCGGAGTGGGGGAAATCGTGCTCGTCGTGGGCCGTGTGGTCGTGGTCGTGGGCTTGACGGTCGTCGTGGTCGAGCTGGTGGTCGTGGGAGTCTCGAGTGGCCCCTCGATCACAACCCGATCCACGGTCACCACGTCTCCCCCTATCAAGCCGGAGAGACGAAACCTGATCTCGAAATCGGCTCCCAGGTATTTGGTCACATCGAAGAAGTCGGAGTGCACTCCGCCTTCCGCCAGTATCAGGTACGACTCCAACTGAGCCCACCCTGAACCACCCCCGCGCGCTTCGACAGTGAAGGTGCCCGTCGATGCGAGCTCGGAGTCGAGCATCAGCTCGTAGCTGAGGCTCGCACTCGTGAATCGGGACAGGTCGGCCTTCCGTGAGATCGCCAGGCTCGGGATCAGGCCGTCACCTTCGATATGGAGACACTTGTTGTTCGCACAGTTCTCCTGCCCGATGTGTATCGAGCCTTCAGCCGGGCCGTCGCTCTCGCCGGACTCGACCCATTTGGCTGCCCAGGATAGGTTTCCGTCGCTTCCCGCATAGGAGACGTCGCCGAAGTCGTCGCGGTATTCCCCGACGTTCCCAGCGGCAACCGCCAATGCGGGAACGAGGAACGCGACAACGATCACCAGGACACGTCTCACGCCGACAACGCCCTGATCGTGTCGGCCACCGACGAACTCTCCTCCTCGGGGCCCTCGAGCCCCCCGGCGGGGAGCGAGACGACGAAATATGTCTTCCCGCCGTAGCGCTGGTACCGGACCGACCCACCCAGTAGCTGAGTGAGCCTGCTGGCCACCGCCAGCCCCAACCCAACGCTCCCGGTGAGCAGGGGCTCCGAACCTTCGTGGGCGAACCTGTCGTAGAGGCTCTCGATTCGGTCTTCGGGAACGCCCGGGCCGTTGTCGACAACCTCCAAATCGATCTCGTCTTCCCCGACGGTCACCTCCACTGTGATTTCCGGGCCACCGTGACGGACGGAATTGGAGATGAGGTTGACCAGAACGTGTCGAAGACGAGCCGGGTCGGTGTTGACCACGGCCGCAGTCGGTTCACGTGAGACGTTCACACCTGCCCGTTCGAAAGGCGCAACGGCGTTCTCGATCACGTCCTGGAGACGGGTCGGGGCCATTTCGATCTCGAGACCGGTGCTGTCGAATCTGGACGCCGCCAACAGGTCGTCCACCATCCGGGTCATCTCGGCCGATTCGCTGGCGATGATCTGCGCCGTCTCGCGGGTGGCCTCAAATCCCTGCACTTCCCCATCACTGAGGATTTCGGCGAAGCCATATATCGATGTCAGGGGGGTGCGAAGCTCATGAGAGAGCCCGGCGATGAAGGTGTCCTTGGCACGGCCGATCTCTCGCTCGGCGCTGAGCTCGATGCGGGTGCGCTCCTCCACGGCTCTGATCTGGCGTCGAGCAATCACGAAGTAGGTGACAACTGCGGCGCCCGGGACACCGAGAGTGAACATGAAGACGAGCCAACCATTCACCGTCTGTCCGGCCGCTGTGTTCTCGGCTATGGCCGTCTGGATCTCGGACTGCTCTGCGCGAAGCGCTTCTGACAGTTCGACGTAGGCCGGCTCGACCGAGCTCAGCATGTGATCACGGGCGGTGTCGACCTGATCGGCTTCGAGCAAGTCCAACGCCACTTGCACCTCCGTCAGGAAGTCCGCGAGCTGCTGATGCGACGCCATCTCGTCACCCACAGCAACCAGGAAAGCCAACTCATCGAGGGCCGAGCCCAGCTGATCGAGGGCGAACTCCAGGTCGTCGCCGGTCACGAGATCGCCGTCTCCGAGCTGTGAGAACGTGACAGCTTGAGCCAATCCGGCGCGGGTCAGTGCAGATACTCCGAGCGAAGAGTTATTCCAGTGGAGGGCACGTGCGTTGTTCGTGACCCGGGAGACACTCACCGAGTTGACGAACGCGAACCCTGCAACGAACAAGAGCACGACGATCGCCGCGCCGACCGCGTAGAAGACCGTCCGCCGGCGTCTCGGCGAGCGATCGGGCAACCAACTACCCATTCAGTCCCATCGGAGGAGCGGTATTTGGGCCAGATAGGCCCTTAGACCCTTAATGGGTCCCAGGCCGGGGCTACCAAGACCAGCCGCTCCGTTCAGCCCTCCGCGAGAGGCTCGAGGAAGATGATGGGGATGATCCGGTCGGTCCTGGACTGATACACGCGGTAGCCGTCGTAGGCCTCCTCGATCCGCGGCCACCACAGAGCCCGTTCCGCCTCACCGGCAGTGCGCGCCAGCATCTCGCTCCTCTTTCCTTTGATCTGCACCTCGACTCTCGGTTGCGCCACGAGATTCAGATACCAGGTCGGATCGCGAGGACGTCCGCCGTACGAGGCGATGACAACCAGGCTCTCGCCGGCACGCAGGTAGAGCAATGGGACCGTGTGGGGCTCGCCCGTGACATGACCGCGAGTCGTCAGCAGCAACATGTCGTTGTCCACCAGGCGATCACCGATCCGTCCCCGGCTGAGGCGATACAACCACACGTGGAATCGGGACCACCGCCTGACGGCGAGGTCTCTCATCCCGGGAGACGCTCTCGAACGACCTCGCGGAGCAGGTCGAGGCGCATCGAGCCATTGTTGAGCACCGTCGAGTGGAATGCCCGAAGGTCGAACGCTGGGCCCAGACGGTCTCTGGTCTCCTCACGGATCGAAAGTATCTCCCGTTCGCCCAGCTTGTACGCAATGGCCTGACCTGGCCAACCCAGGTAACGCAGAACCTCATCGCGAGCCTGCGCAGACGTGCGAAAGCCATATTCACGGATGAACTCGGCTGCGCTGTCGAACGTCCAGGGTCTTCCGGGGTCGATGGGCGAGTCGTCGTCGATTTCCAGTCCCAGATGGAGACCGATGTCCACGACCACACGAGACGCCCGGTACATCTGCTTGGCGAGCATCCCGAAGTAGTGCTGAGGATCGTCCAGGTAGCCGAGCTCGCCCATGAGCACTTCGGCATACATGGCCCAACCCTCGCTGTATCCGGGATACCAGGTCAGCGATCGTTGAAAACGGCTGATCTCCTCGGTCCTCGTCATGGCAGTGCCTACCTGGAGGTGGTGTCCCGGGAACCCCTCGTGATAGGCGGTGGACACATGCTGATAGAGGGGAAAGACACTCTGGTCCCCGATCGAGTACCAGACTCCTCCGGGCCGGCTGAAGTCCTCCGAGGGCCTTAAGTAATAGGCGCCCAGCGGCGTCCCCGGCGGAGCGATGGAAACCGTCACCTGGCGAAGGACATCGGGCACATCGAAGTGGGCCCCGCTGAGATCGTCCACGGCTTGGCTCAGGATTCGCTCGACGAATGCGACGAGCTCGGCCGTCCCGGAAGCGGTGACCTCGGGGTCGGTCTCGAGGTACTCCTTGACCGCGTCGATCCCGGCGCCGGAACGGATCTCTTCGGCAACACGTCGCATCTCCTCACGCAGCCGGAAGAACTCCAACCAGCCCCACCTGTACGCTTCGTCGGTATCGATCGTCAGCCCCACCAGGCGATCGGCGGCACGTTGATAGACCTCGGAACCGGCCGCGTCGTCTTCCCGGGCATGAGGCAGATAGTCGACCGCCAGCCATTCCCCGAACTCGCCGATCTCCGAGCGCGCCGATCGAGCTGCATCGTGGAGCGCGTCGTCGTCGAGACCCATATCGGCGAACTTCGCCACGATGGCGTCGAACGAAGAGGGGTCCTCCGCCATGTGTTTCGCCTGCTCGATCACTGATGTGACCTGACGCTCGGACACGACGATCCCCCGACCGATGCCTTCCCCCAGGAGCTCGCGGTATTGATTCAGGGGCCGATCGATGCTGCGGAGCCGGGCGATGACGTTGTCTCTGGCCTCCTCAGTCGAGACCGGCATGACGTCGAAGATCGACCTGATCCGCTGAAACGACGAAGCCATGTGACGAAGATCCCGGAACTGGTCCCCTGCTGCGACCTCGGCCTCCAGTTCGTCGAACAAACCCAGGATCACCCGGGCGGCTAGTGCCTCCCGGGGCGAATCGCTGTCGAGGAACGCGACGATCTGAGGCCGGTGACGAGCTCTCACGTCGCTCCACTCCTCGATCCCTTCCAAACCGAAGTCGTTTCCCCAGAGATGGTCCGATCCAGGTACGCCGAGTTGGGTCGAGAGCAGCGGGCTGATCGAGCACAGGTCCTCGACGATGTGATCGGCGATCTCGAATGTCGTCACCGGATTGACGGTATAGCGTCCCGGCGATGGATCACAAAGAAATGGCCACCGCCGCATTCGACCTGGTCGAGGACGAGCTCCGCGCCATCTCGAGATGGATGTATGAGAACCCGGAGCTGGGCTATGAGGAGCACGAGGCTTCCGGTCGGCTGACCGAGTTCCTCAGAGAAAGAGGCTTCGAGGTGACGTATCCCGCATACGGCTTGGAGACAGCGTTCGAGGCCCAGCTCGGCTCCACCGGACCCAAGGTGGTCATCTGCGCTGAGTACGACGCTCTCCCCCAGGTGGGTCATGCCTGCGGTCACAACGTGATCGCCACCTCCTCGTTGGGTGCCGCCGCCGCCCTCGCCGACATGGTGGGGGAGCTCGGGATCCGCTTGACCGTGCTCGGGACCCCCGCCGAGGAGGGTGGTGGGGGGAAGATCGATCTTCTCGCCGCTGGAGCCTTCGAGGACACCGCCGCCTCCATGCTGATCCACCCCAGCCCTCGCGACCTCGCCGATCCCCGGCTCCTCGCCGCACAGGGCCTGACCGTGACCTACACCGGCAAGACGGCCCACGCTGCCGCGACTCCCGACAAAGGTGTCAACGCGCTGGATGCCTTTGTCCAGGCCTACAACAACATCGCAACGCTCCGCCAGCAGTTCGAGCCGACAGATCGGGTTCACGGTGTAGTCCACGAGGGCGGCGCCGCCCCAAACGTGATCCCGGACCGGACGGTGTCGCAATGGATCGTGCGTGCAGCCACCGCAGAGCGCTTCGAGATCTTGCGCTCCCGGGTCGTGGACTGCTTCGAGGCAGCCGCCACCGCGACGGGGTGCTCGGTGGACATCTCCTATGAGGGCGACCCCTACATCGACCTGGTGAGCAACCCGCTCATGGTGGGCTTGTTCGCAGCCAACTCGACCGCACTGGGCAGGGCGATGCCCACATACGCCGAGAGCGGATTCGAGACCTCGGCGTCATCGGACATGGGCAACGTGAGCCACGTCGTCCCCACGATCCACCCGTCAGTATCCATCGAGACCACCGCCGTCAACCACCAGCCCGAGTTCGCCGCGGCAACCATCACCCTGAGTGGCGAGAAGGCGATGCGCGACGGAGCCCTGGCCATGGCTCACACCATCATCGACATGGCCGTGCGAGACGTGTGGGACCGTCTCTGACTGGTCGGTTACGGTTTCCTCACCATGACCCGCAAAGAAACAGCTGAATCTGCCTTCGCTGCTGTGGAGGACGACCTTCGAGGGTTGTCCCGGTGGCTGTATGACAACCCCGAGATCCAGTACCAGGAGCACGAGTCGTCGGCTCGGCTCGCCGGTTTCCTGTCGACTCATGGCTTTGCCGTCAACCACCCGACTCACGGTCTCGACACGGCTTTCGAGGCCACAGTGGGCTCTTCGGGACCGAGAGTCGTCATCTGCTGCGAGTACGACGCCCTGCCCGAGATAGGCCAGGCATGCGGTCACAACATCATCGCCACCGCAGCTGTCGGCGCCGGGATCGCGGTTGCCGGTCTGGTCGACGAGCTCGGAATCCGAGTGACGGTGCTCGGGACGCCTGCCGAGGAAGGCGGC
Organism: Acidimicrobiia bacterium; assembly: GCA_035620735.1. GTDB lineage: Bacteria > Actinomycetota > Acidimicrobiia > Spongiisociales > ZC4RG35 > JANQRA01. Next base: position 48,660 of record DASPGH010000056.1, read on the forward strand.
GGTGGCAAGGTCGATCTCATCGATGCCCGCGCTTTCGAGGACGCCGCGGCCTCGATGATGATCCATCCCAGCACTCGAGACATGCTCGACCCCTCGTTTCAGGCGAGGACTTCGTTCACCGTGGAGTACTTCGGGAAGGAATCCCATGCCGCATTCGCACCACAGCAAGGTGTGAACGCTCTCGACGCATTCGTTCAGGCCTACATGAATGTTGCGACGTTGCGCCAGCAGATCCTCCCCACCGACAGGGTTCACTGCATCATCGATCACGGTGGGGACGCCACCAACATCATCCCCAAGTACACCAAGTCGACCTGGGGCATACGGTCCGCCGGCTCGGAGCGCCTCTCCGAGCTCATACCCAAGGTCCATGCCTGTTTCGCGGCGGCGGCCTCGGCAACCGGATGTCGTGTCGAGATCAACCAACTGGGTCATCCCTATCTCAACATGGTCAACAACGAACTGATGACGGGGCTGTATCAGGCCAACTCGACTTCGTTGGGCCGCGCCCTTCCCACCGAGGCCGAGCTCGGAGCATCCGGGGGCTCATCTGACATGGGCAATGTCTCCCAGGTGCTGCCATCGATTCATCCGATGCTGGCGATCGAGACAAACGGCGCCGTCAACCACCAGGCCGAGTTCGCCGCGGCCACCATCACCGAGAGCGGGGATCAGGCCATTCGCGACGGAGCCCTGGCCATGGCGTACACCATCATCGATCTCGCCGAGCAAGACCTCTGGGCTCGTCTCTAATCGGTTTTTGGCCCCCAATTCCAAACTCAGGGCTACGCTGCCCAAACATCACGATGGGCAGCGTGTGACACAGACTCAGGTGCAGACCGTTCTCGAGGTGAAAGACCTCAGGACTCAATTCGACACCCAGGACGGAATGGTCCATGCGGTGAACGGGGTCAGCTTCGAGCTGAAGAAGGGCGAGTTCCTGGGGGTGGTCGGCGAGTCAGGCTCGGGCAAGAGCGTCACGATGATGTCGCTTCTCAGGCTCATCCCGATGCCACCCGGCGAGATCGTCTCCGGCGAGGCCGACTTCGACGGAGAGGACCTCCTGAGCATCGATGACGAGGAGCTGCGTGACATCCGGGGTGGTCGCATCGGCTTCATCTTCCAGGATCCGATGACCTCCTTGAATCCGGTCCTCACCATCGGCTTTCAGATAGCCGAGTCCCTCCGTCTCCATACCAATTTGTCGGAGGAAGAGCGGCGGCCGCGGGCCCGGGAGCTCCTGCATCTCGTCGGCATACCCGATGCCGAATCCCGGCTGAGGAACTACCCCCACGAGCTCTCGGGTGGGATGCGGCAACGGGCCATGATCGCGATGGCTCTCGCCTGCGATCCCGAGATCCTCATCGCCGACGAGCCGACCACCGCCCTCGACGTCACCATCCAGGCACAGATCATCCAGATCGTCCGGGACTTGCGCGAGAAACTGGGGACCGCCGTCATCTGGATCACCCACGACCTCGCCGTCGTGGCCGGGCTCGCCGAACGAGTCCTCGTCATGTACGGGGGCCAGATCGTCGAAGAGGCCGCGGTCAACGACCTCTACGCCAACCCGCAACACCCTTACACGGAGGGATTGTTGGGCGCGCTGCCCCGTCTCGACCAAAAGGGTCAGGAGCTGGTCAACATCAAGGGCCAACCTCCCAGCCTCTACGCGTTCCCCACCAGTTGCCCTTTCGCTCCGAGATGCCCCTACGTCATGGACAAATGCATCGCCGAGAATCCACCCTTGCTCGACATCGGCAACGGGCGGAAGACTGCCTGTTGGTGGGACATGGACAACGATCGGCCCCGGTATGGCAACTGAGGCGCCGGCCCCGACGAAGGCGCCAAACGGTGAGGTCCTGGTCAGTGTCCGGGACCTGAAGAAGCATTTCCCGATCATGAAAGGCGTGTTCAGACGTCAGGTCGGGTCGGTTCGCGCCGTCGACGGCGTCAGCTTCGACATCTACAAGGGAGAGACGCTGGGCCTCGTAGGTGAGTCAGGTTCGGGCAAGTCGACCACCGGTCGGGTGATCCTCCAGCTCGAACTTGCAACCGAGGGCAATGTCGAGTTCGAGGGTGTCGAGCTCACGAAGATGACAGGGGACAAACTCAGATCGTTGCGGCCCCGGATGCAGATGATCTTCCAGGACCCGCACGCCTCCTTGAACCCTCGGATGACTGTGGCGCGCATCGTCGGTGAGCCCTTGACCGAGCACAACCGATCGAAAGGCGAGGATAGGCGCAAAAGGATCGAAGAGCTGCTCTCCCTGGTCGGGCTTCAGGCCAAACACGCCAACCGCTACCCACATGAGTTCTCCGGGGGCCAGAGACAGCGGATCGGCATCGCAAGAGCCATCGCACTCAACCCCGACTTCATCGTGGCCGACGAGCCGATCGCCGCCCTGGATGTGTCGATCCAGGCCCAGGTGGTGAATCTGCTCGAAGACCTCCAGGACGTGCTCGGCCTGACCTACCTGTTCATCAGTCACGACCTGTCGATGGTCCGCCACATCGCAGATCGCGTGGCAGTGATGTACCTGGGCAAGATCATGGAGTTGGCAGACGTCGACACCCTCTACAACAACCCACAGCACCCCTACACACAGGCTCTGCTCTCGGCGGTGCCCGTCCCCGACCCGGTCATCGAGGCCAAGCGAGAACGGGTGATCCTGGAGGGGGACATCCCCTCACCTGCCAATCCCCCACCCGGATGCCCGTTCAACACGCGCTGCCCCGCGGCACAAGAGAGATGTGTCACCGAAGTCCCGGAGTGGCGCCAACTCGAGTCGGGGCATTGGGTTGCGTGCCATTTCGCCGAGAACGTGCACCTGGTCTCGCTACCCACCTGATCGGGTGTGCAGGGGCGGCCGACACAGACCCCTGCAAAACCCACTTTCCAGCCCAACAAGCAGCCGAACGGTGTTAGCGTCCATGCCAATGTCGGACGATCGTTCCGGCACATGGAGGAAATAAGCAATGAAGAGAACCAGATTGCTGGCGCTCCTCGCCGTACTGGCCATGCTGGTAGCGGCGTGTGGCGGCGGCGAAGGTGAGACGACCACCACCGCCGACAGTGGCGATGATGGTGGTACGACCACCACATCTGTCTCGACAGAGCCGACCGAGCCGCCTGCAGGCGGTGAGGCCGGGTCAGGCGGTGAACTCCTGTTGCTTCAGTGGCAGGCAGTGACACACCTCAACCCCTACACGGGTACCGGCACCAAGGACATCCAGGGAGCATCCCTGGTGATCGAGCCTCTGGTGGAGTACAACTCAGACGGTGAGATCGTGCCCTCGTTGGTCACCGAGATCCCGACAGTGGAGAACGGCGGCATATCGGAGGATCTGACCCAGATCACCTACAACCTGCTGCCCGACGTCACGTGGTCGGACGGGACACCGTTCACGGCAGACGACGTCGTGTTCACCTGGGAGTACTGCACCGGCAGTGAGGGCTGTGCTTCAGCAGCCTGGGCCGACGTGACAAGCGTCGAGGCCGTTGACGACACCACCGTGACCATCACGTTCGACGCTCCGAAGCCGTGGCCGTTCGTGACATACTCTGGTGCGACCGAGCCGGTGTTGCAGCGGGCTCAGTTCGAGTCGTGTGTCGGTGAGGCGTTCGTCGCTTGTGAGGCCAACCTGACCCCGATCGGGACCGGTCCCTACCAGGTCACTGACATGAGGGTGGATGACACCGTCCTCTACGAGATGAACCCGAACTACCGCGGTGTTGCCGAAGGCAAGCCGTTCTTCGGCACCGTTCAGCTCAAAGGTGGCGGTACCGCCGACGACACGGCGCGTTCGGTCCTCTCCACTGGTGAGGCCCACTACGCGTGGAACCTTCAGGTTGCACCGGACATCCTCGCCCAGATGGAGGCAGAGGGCAACGGTGTCGTCGACGTCGGTTTCAACACCTCGGTCGAGGCCATTCGTCTCAACCAGACGAACCCGGACAACCCCGATAACCCTTCGGACTACCTGGAGGGCGCCAACCCGAACCCGTTCTTCTTCGAGAACGCGGATCTGGCCCGTGCCCTCTCTCTGGCCATCAACCGTGACGAGATCGCCGCGGTGGCATATGGCGCTGCCGGTGTGCCCACCTGCAACGTCTGGCCTGTGGAGGGACCAGCGTTGTCCACCAACAACGACTGGTGTCTGACCCAGGACATCGAAGAGGCCAACCGCATCCTCGAAGAGGATCTCGGTTACGTCGACAGCGATGGCGACGGGATCCGTGAGCTGCCCGACGGCACCCCGTTGGATTGGGACTTCAAGACGTCCACCAACCAGGTTCGTCAGGACACTCAGGCTCTCGTCGAGAGCTACTGGGCCGAGATCGGCGTCAAAGCCAACATGCTCAACGAGGACGCCGGCGTGTTCTTCGACGGCGCATCTGACCTGGGCATTTGGAAGTTCTTCACGGACATCCAGATGTACACCAACTCCGCCGTTGGAGCCAACGCTCAGGGCTACATGGGCGACTACAGGATCTCCCAGATCCCCGAGTCCTCCAACGACTGGGGCGGTGGCAACATCGAGCGGTGTGCCCGGGAGGACTTCGATGCCACCTGGCAGCAGCTGTCAGAGACGACACTCCAGGATCCGGCTCGAAATGAGCTGATCATCCAACTCAACGACATGGTCGTCGAGTACTGCGTGATCCCGCTCATCAACCGCGGTTCTGTCTCCGCCTTCGCCAATGAGCTCGAAGGTTATGGAGCAGTCAACGGTTGGGACACCGAGTACTGGAACATCGAAGACTGGAGTCTCACCGGCTAAAAGGCCGTAGACTCCAGATATTGACCAAGAGAGCCTTTCGGGCCCAGCCCGGGAGGCTCTCTTGACTCAGATACCTGGGCAGGAACGAGATGGGCCGATACATCGTGCGGCGGACCCTGTTCGCCATACCGACGCTGATCGTGATCAGTCTGATCGTTTTCGCCATTCTGGACCTGGCCCCCGGGGATCCAACTTCCCAACTCCCGTTGAATGTTCCCGTAGAGGTCAGGGAGCGCATCCGGGAAGCTCTGGGGTTGGGGGACCCCTTCTTCGTCAGCTGGTTGAAATGGCTGAAGCTGATGTTCATCACCGAGCCGATCAACGCCTTCAACGCCA